>NZ_JBWKWI010000001.1:0-703532 GCF_059422145.1 Stenotrophomonas sp. GW821-FHT01H02A | reverse complement strand
TCCCTTGCTCGCCTGATTTCACGTATGCACGACTATAGCCGTATTTCTTGCCATCCCGGGTACGTGCAAAAAAAAAGAGGAGCCCCAATCACGGGGCTCCTCCTCTCCTTATATCTCTTTTTACTAAGTGTGGCCTAGAACGGAATATCGTCATCCGCGAAGTCGTCCATCGGCGGCGCCGACTGCTGCGGGGCCTGCTGCTGCGGGCGCTGCTGGCTGTAGCCACCACCACCACCACCGCCGCGCTGACCACCGCCGCCACCGCCGCCACCGTACTCCTGGCGCGGGGCCTGCTGGCGCTGCGGACGTTCGCCACCGCCACCGCCTTCACGGCCGCCGAGCATCTGCATTTCATCGGCGATGATGTCGGTGGAGTATTTCTCCACGCCATCCTGGCCGGTGTACTTGTCGTAACGCAGGCTGCCTTCGACGTACACCGAGCTGCCCTTGCGCAGGTATTCACCGGCGATCTCGCCGAGCTTCCCGAAGAACACCACGCGGTGCCATTCGGTACGCTCCTGCTGGTTGCCATCCTTGTCCTTGCGGACGCTGGTGGTGGCCAGGCTGATGCGGGTGATCGCCATACCGCCCTGGGTGTACTTCACGTCCGGGTCGTTGCCGAGGTTGCCGACCAGGATGACTTTATTGATGCCGCGCGCCATAGGGTTGCTCTTCCGTTGTCCGAGGGCAGGCCGCAGTCATATCACAGCCCCGGGCGGGGTGCAGATCTGCCGGGCCGCCCTTGGGAGAATTGGGGGGATCCAGATTGCACCATCTTATCATCGCCGCCGTCCCCGACCCTGTCGGAATTCCGGCCGGGAACGACCGGAAACCTGCTCGAGCCATATGCCACAAGGGGAACGGCGGTGACGCCGGACGCCGCCTGGCCCCGGCCGTTCAGGCGCTCCCGCCGCCCGGCCCCACCCTCGCGGCGCATGGCATGATGTCGCTTCACTGCCTCACCCCCTGCTGAAATGACCATCCGCGGTAAAGCCACCTCACTCGATATCGCCCACCTGGCCGGCGTCTCCCAGCCCACGGTGTCGCGGGCGCTGCGCGGCAGCCCGATGGTCAACGCCGAAACCCGGCAGCGGATCCTGGCCATCGCCCGGGAGCTGAACTACAAGGTCGACAAGAACGCCTCCAGCCTGCGCCTGCGCAATGCCGGAACGCTGGCCCTGCTGTTCTTCGAAGACCCGACCAACGACGACTCGCTGATCAACCCGTTCTTCCACGCGATGCTCGGCTCGATCACGCGGGCCTGCGCGCTGCGCGGTTACGACCTGCTGGTCTCCTTCCAGCAGCTGTCCACCGACTGGCAGGCCGATTACGAGGACAGCAACAAGGCCGACGGCATCATCCTGCTCGGCTATGGCGACTACCACGAGTCGCGCGAGCGGCTGCAGCGGCTGGTCGAGCAAGGCACCCATTTCGTGCGCTGGGGGGCTTCCCTGCCCGACCAGCCCGGCGTCTCGATCGGCAGCGACAACTTCCAGGGCGGGTTCGACATCACCGCCCACCTGCTGGACCAGGGCTGCCGCCGGATCGCCTTCGTCGGCCATGCCTCCAGCCACTACCCAGAGTTCGAGCAGCGCTATCGCGGCCACGTCGAGGCGATGCAGGCCCGCGGCCTCACCGCCGAGCCCTCGCTGCAGCATGACGCGATCACCACCGAGCAGTCCGGCTTCGATGCCTGTCAGGCGTTGTTGGCGCGTGGCGAGCGCATCGATGGGCTGTGCGCGGCCAGCGACCTGATCGCGATCGGTGCGATGCGCGCCCTGCGCGAACACGGCCTGCGCGTGCCTGAGGACGTGGCGGTCACCGGTTTCGACGACATCCCGCTGGCCGCCTCGGTCTCCCCGCCGCTGTCCACCGTGCAGCAGGACACCAAGCAGGCCGGGCACCTGCTGGTGGAAAAGCTGCTGGCGCTGATCGACGGCCAGCCGGTGGCAGGCCAGAGCATCGCGGTGAAGCAGGTACTGCGGGACTCGTCGCTGCGCCGCTGACCGTCCACCGCTGTTGGCTTACTTCAAACGGCGATCCAGCACGAAGTACACCACGTTGCCCAGCCCGGTCGCCCCGAGCAGCAGCGCGATCGCGCCAGGCGTGACCCGGTCGATGCCGAGCAGATCGACCAGGCCGAAGGCCAGGGCCAGGGTCAACATCACGCAGCCCCAGTGCAGTGCGGCCAGCCGGCGCTTGGTGGTATCGCCGGCCAGCAGCGAGCGCACCAGCTCTTCCGAACCGCGGGCTTCGACGATCCGGCGCCGGGTGTGGCCATCGACCACGCTCTTGATGGCATACACGATGCCGAGGATCAGGACCACGGGGAGAATCAGGTTGTAATCCATGGGGCGTTCGTTCCGTTGAGGAGGGGTGTGTCCATTGAGATACGGCCGGGCTGGGATCGGTTGCACGGATCATGGTTGCAACCGATGGCACGCCCAACGTATCTCTATGGGACATGCGTTCGCCGCCTCCCACCTCCGCCGACAGTCTCGATGCCGACCGTGCACTGGTCGCCGCCATTCTGTCGCGGCAGCCCGGGGCGTTCGAACAGCTGGTGCGGGAGTATCAAGGCCTTTGCTGGCGCGTGGTCGATCGCATGGTCCGCCACCCCGACGACACCCGCGAGCTGTGTCAGGAAGCCTTCCTGCGCATCCATCAGACGTTGCATCAATACCGCGGCGAGAGCGCACTGAAATCCTGGGTCGCGCAGGTTGCCTATTCGATCGCCAAGCGGCACCTGGAACGGCGACTCATCCCGCTGGTGGAGAACACCGTAAGCGACGACGGCACCGCCTTGATCGATCGGGTCGGCGATGGCATCGATCTGGAAGCCCTGACCAGCGAGCAGGACATCAACGCCCACCTGCATGCGGCCATCGACGCCCTGCCCCCGCTGCAGCGCACCCTGCTCACGCTCTATCATCTGGAAGAGATCTCCATCGCGGAGATCGCCATCCTCACCGAGCTGGCCGAAGGCACCATCAAGAGCCACCTGTTCCGCAGCCGCAAGCGGCTGCGCGAACTGCTCGAATCCCGCATTGGAGTGCCCGCATGAGCAGCACAGACGATTCCCGGATCGACCCCGACGAATGGCAGGCCCAGGAACGCGGGCTGCGCGCGGCGCTGAGCGGCCAACGCGCTGGACCGGACGCCACCGATTACCTGCGCATTGCCCAGGCGATCGCCTCTGCGCCGCAGAGCGGGCCGCCGATGCGCTTCGCCCGCGATGTCGCTGCGCACATCGCCCGGCATGACGCCGGGATCGAACGCTGGGTCTCCCGGGCCCTGCTGGCGGTGCTGGCGGTCGCGGTGCTGGCGTTGGTTTCGCTGTTCGGCCCGGCATGGTGGCGCGCGATCGAGCACGCCGCGGGCAGCGCGGCGACCGGGTGGCTGCTGGCTGGCGCAGCCTGCGTGGCGCTGTCGTGGCTGGCGGCCCGTTGGCGGGCGTCCGGCCGGAAGCACCCATGACTTACGGCGGATGCAGGCTATCTGAATAGGGCGGATAACCGATCCATCGCCCAGGGGAAGCTGTCCGCATGCTTGAGATCCGCGCGCTGTCCAAGACGTACGCCAATGGGGTCCACGCCCTTGCCGGAGTCACCCTCGATATTCCCCGCGGCATGTTCGGGCTGCTTGGCCCGAACGGCGCCGGCAAGTCCTCGCTGATGCGCACCCTGTCCACGCTGCAGGAAGCGGACAGCGGCACCGCCACCTTGTCGATTCCGGGCGAGGCGAGCATCGATGTGCTGCGTGACAAGGATGCGGTGCGCCGGCGGCTGGGCTATCTGCCGCAGGACTTCGGGGTGTATCCCAAGGTCAGCGCACTGGATCTGCTCGACCATTTCGCGGTGCTGAAGGGCCTCACCAACAAGGGCCAGCGCCGCGAGGTCGTGGACGCGCTGTTGCAGCAGGTGAACCTGTGGGATGCGCGCAAACGCAAACTGGGCACCTACTCCGGCGGCATGCGCCAGCGCTTCGGCATCGCGCAGGCGCTGCTCGGCGATCCGCGCCTGGTGATCGTCGATGAACCCACCGCCGGTCTCGACCCGGAAGAACGCAACCGCTTCCTCAACCTGCTTGCGGCGATCGGCGAGAACGTGGCGGTGATCCTGTCCACGCACATCGTCGAGGATGTCACCGACCTGTGCCCCAGCATGGCCATCATGAACAAGGGACAGGTGCTGCTGACCGGCAAGCCCAGCGATGCGATCGATGCGCTGCAGCACCAGGTCTGGCGCAAGCAGGTGGACGTTGCCGAACTGCCCGCCTACGAAGCCAACCATGTGGTGCTGTCCACCCGCCTGGTCGGTGGCCGGCCGGTGATCCACGTGCACAGCGCGACCGACCCCGGCGACGGCTTCGCCGCCGTCGCTCCCGATCTGGAAGACGTCTATTTCCAGCGACTGCGCCTGCAGTCGCGGGCCGCCTGACCGGAGCCCGCCCATGATCGCTGCCTTCTTCCGCTTCGAGCTGCGCGAGCAGCTCCGTTCCCCGCTGCTGTGGCTGCTGGCGGGCCTGTTCGCGCTGATGGCTTTCGGTGCGTCCTCCTCCGACGCCGTGCAGATCGGCGGCGGCGCCGGCAATGTGCACAGCAATGCGCCCACCGTGATCGCCTCGATGCTGGGCATCTTCACCCTGCTCGGCATGCTGGTGTCCACGCTGTTCGTCAGCAATGCGCTGCTGCGCGACTTCGATCTGGGCACCGCCGAGCTGATCTTCGCCAGCCCGATCAAACGCCGCGACTATCTGGCCGGCCGCATCGGTGCGGCCCTGGTCAGCGGGCTGCTGGTCTACGTGATCATCGCCCTGGGCCTGGCGCTCGGGCCGTTCATGCCCTGGGTGGATCCGGCCCGCATGGGGCCGGTCTCGCTGTACAGCTATGTGTGGGCATTCGGGGTGATCGTGATCCCGAACCTGATATTCACCACCGCGCTGCTGGCGTTGCTGGCGGCCACCACGCGCTCGATCCTGTGGGTTTACATCGGCGTGATCGGTTACTTCGTGCTGTATGGCGTCAGCGCCGCCCTGCTCAGCGACATCGACAACACCTGGGTGGCCGTGCTCAGCGAGCCGCTCGGCCTGCGTGCGCTGTCACGGACCCTCCGCTACTGGTCGGTGGCCGAGCGCAACAGCGGCCTGCCTGCCCTGGCCGGTCAGCTGCTGGCCAACCGCGCGCTGTGGCTGGGCGTGGCGGCCGTGCTGTATGCCGCCACGTTCGCCCTGTTCCGCACTGAACGCAGCGGCAGCGCCGGCCGTCGTTGGGGCCGCAAAGCCGCCCTCGTGACGACCGCGCCTGCACAGCGGCCAGCCCAGGTCGTGGTGCCCCGCGTGGCGCCGGGCCACGGCGCCGGCACCGCCTGGCGCCAGTTCCTGCACCAGGTCCGCTTCGACACCAGCGGTGTGCTGCGCAGTGTTCCCTTCCTGGTGCTGCTGGTGCTGGGGCTGTGCAACTTCCTGCCCGGTGCACTGTTCCGCCAGACCCTGTACGGCACGCCGATCTGGCCGGTCACCTCGGAGATGCTGACCGCCCTGCAGGGCGCCTACAGCTGGCTGCTGATCATCATCGTGCTGTTCTTCGCCGGCGAGCTGGTCTGGAAAGAACGCGCGGCACGGATCAATGAAGTCACCGATGCGATGCCGGTGCCCAACTGGGTCCCGCTGCTGGCCAAGTTCGCCACGCTGGTGGCGGTGATCGCCTGCTTCCAGGCGATCGGTGCACTGGCCGCGATCGGGGTTCAGCTGAGCAAGGGCTACACCCAGATCGAGCCGCTGGTATACCTCAAGACGCTGGCACTGGACTCGGTCGTCTACCTGTTGATGGGCGGTCTGGCGCTGGTCCTGCAGGTGCTGACCAACAACAAGTTCGTCGGCTACGCACTGCTGATCGTGGTGATGATCGGGCAGGCGGTGCTGGGCATGCTCGACTACACCCAGAACCTGTACAACTTCGGCAGCTGGCCGATCGCGCCGTATTCGGACATGAACGGCTACGGCCATTTCCTGCCCGGGCAGCTGGCGTTCCAAGGCTACTGGGCGCTGTTCCTGCTGGCACTGCTGTGCGTCGCCTCGGCGTTCTGGGTCCGGGGTGTCGGCACCAGCCTGCGCCAGCGCCTGGTGCTGGCCGGCCGTCGCCTGCGCGGCCCGGCCGGGCTCGGCGCCGCCGTCGCAACACTGGCCTTCATCGGGCTGGGCGGCTGGCTGTACTGGAGCACCAACATCCGCAACGAATTCCTCTCACCGGACCAGCAGCTGGACCTGCAGGCCCGCTACGAGCGCGAACTGTCGCGCTACCGCGACCTGCCGCAGCCGCGCATCGTCGCGGTGGACAACCGGATCGACCTGCATCCGGAAACCCAGTCGGTGGTCATCGATGCGTACTGGACCGTGCGCAACACCCACACCGCGCCCATCGCGCAGCTGCACGTGGCGATGGACGACGACAAGCAGTTGACCGCGGTCGACCTTGGCGGCCAGACGCTGGCGATGCATGACGCCGACCTGGGTTATCGCATCTACCAGCTGACCGCCCCGCTGCAGCCAGGGGAGGAACGCCGCATCCACTTCCGCGTCAACCAGCATCCGAGCGGCATCACCGCCGATCAGGCGCCCACCAACCTGGTGGAGAACGGCAGTTTCTTCAACAGCCGCCTGCTGCCCTCGTTCGGCTACGACCAGGGCGTGCAGATCACCGACCGCAACGAGCGCCGCAAGCGCGGCCTGGGCGAGCCCAGCCGCATGCCCAAGCTGGAAGACCAGGCCGCCCGCGCGAACAACTATGTGACCGACGATGCCGACTGGCTGGCGTTCCGCAGCACGATCTGCACTGCCCCGGACCAGATAGCGCTTGCCCCGGGCTACCTGCAGCACGAGGCGACCGTCAACGGCCGGCGCTGCTTCAGCTACGCCATGGACCGCCCGATGCTGAACTTCTACGCCTACCTGTCGGCGCGTTGGGAAGTGAAGCGTGCCACGTACCAGGGCGTGCCGATCGAGGTCTACTACGATGCCCGCCACGGCTACAACGTGGACCGCATGATCGAAGCCGTGCAGAAGTCGCTGGCGTATTACGAAGCCAACTTCACGCCGTACCAGCATCGCCAGGTGCGCATCATCGAGTTCCCGGGATACTCGCGGTTCGCCCAGTCGTTCGCCAACACCATCCCCTACTCCGAATCGATCGGCTTCATCGCCGATCTGCGCGACCGTGACAAGGTGGACTACGTGTTCTACGTGACCGCCCACGAGGTCGCACACCAGTGGTGGGCGCACCAGGTGATCGGTGCCAACGTGCAGTGCGCGACGATGTTGTCCGAGTCGCTGTCCCAATACTCGGCGCTGATGGTGATGGAGAAGGAGTATGGGCGGCAGCAGATGCGGCAGTTCCTGAAGACGGAACTGGATGGCTACCTGGCCGGCCGTGGCAGCGAAGGCATCGAAGAACTGCCGCTGGCTCGGGTGGAGAACCAGCAGTACATCCACTACGAAAAGGGCTCACTGGCGTTCTATCGCCTGCGCGAGGAGATCGGCGAGGCCGCGCTCAACCGTGCACTCAAGCGTTTCCTGCAGGACAAGGGCTTCCAGCAACCGCCCTACACCACCTCGACCGAACTGCTGGCCTACCTCCGCGCCGAGACCCCGGCTGACCGCCAACAGCTGGTGACGGACCTGTTCGAGAGAATCAGCTTCTACGACAACCGTGTGCTGGCTGCGACTGCGAAGAAGCGCGCCGATGGCAAGTACGACGTCACGCTGAAGCTGCACGCCGAGAAGCGCTATGCCGACGGCGATGGCAAGGAGACCGCCGGCACGATGGACGACTGGATCGAGATCGGCGTGTTCGCCAACGCCCCCTCGGGCAAGGAGCGCGACCAGATGGTGCTGTACCTGCAGCGCCACCACGTCACCGAGGCCAACCCGTCGATCACCGTGACGGTGGACGGCAAGGCGGACGAGGCGGGCTTCGATCCGTACAACAAGCTGATCGACCGGGTGTCGTCGGACAACCGGCGCAAGGTGACCCTGCAGTAGTCAGCGCACTCAGCGTGCGGCGTCGGCGAAGTCCTTGAGGATTTCGCCGACGCCTGAGGGCGAGATCTCGAAGCCCAGCGACGTCCCCGGATTGATCACCACGCCGTAGCCGCCGGGGACGCGCTTGAGCACGTCCAGCATCAGCATGCGGAGGGTGTGCGGGGCCTGCTGGCTGTGGAAACCGACCCGGCTCATATCGGTGAACACGGACACGTGCAGGATGCCCTGCTTGTCGAACAGCAGCGGATCGAAACCGCTGCCGTCCGGGGTCACCAGGCTCCCGGTGAGCAGCACCACTTCGGACGCCACGAAGGCCTTCATGAACTGGCCGATCGGCAGCTGACCGTCCATCGCGGTCTTGAGCAGGGTTTCGATCGGGGTCTGGGGGGCAGCGTCGTTCATCGGATACAGAGGGACGGGTGGGGGCCGTCATTGTACTGCCAGGGTGACCGTGAGCCGGCCGGCGGGCGGCCCTATGCAGCGGGCGGACCACCGATCAGGAACAGGTGGAAGGTCTCGTCCTCCTCGGCCAGCGCGACGTGCGGCAGGCCGAGGCGTGGCAGGGTCCGCCGCCAGTAGGCATGCGCAGCCACATCACCGTGGAACACCGCGAGCAGCCACTGCCCCTCGCCCGGGCGCACCAGTTCGGTGACCACGTAAGAGGCCAGGCCGTGCCGCCGGTACCTGGGGAGCACGAAGAGGTCGGCCAGTTCAGGATAGTGGCGCCCGCCCCGCTCCACCTGGTCCACCAGCACGAAGCCGGCAAGCGAATCGTCGACGAACAACAATCGCGCCCACTGTGGGTCATCGCGCAGCGAAGCCTCGACGTCGCACCGGTCACAGTCGAACAGGCCGTCGGGACGTACTGCTTCCCCACTCCAGGCCGAGGCCTCGAAGTAGTAGAACTGCATCAGATGGAACAGGCGCTCAGCGTCGTCGGGCGTTGCGGGGCGCAGGGACAGGCGTGACATGGACACCGTACTCGGGAGGACCGCAATGGGCAGTCGCGAGCCCGATTGTACTGCCCGGCCCACCGCGGCGCGGCAGACCGGGCATCACCGGGTTACTTCGCCAGACGCTTGGTGCGTGCACGCTGGTCGTCGACCGCCGCCTTCAGCCGCTTTTGCAGCGCGGCCTGGTCCACCTGCGCATCCAGCACGAACACGCGCACGCCGTGCGCAGGCACCTCGGCCCTGAGTGATCCGGTGACGGTCTGGCTGTCGCCACCCAGCGCGTCGCGCCAGGTGCCGGCCTGCAGGTAGCGGCGGACCTCCAGGGTCCTTGCGGTGTCGCCCTTGTTGAGCAGGACCAGTGCGGTCTGTGCAGTATCGCCCTGCTGCAGCACGCGGAAGAACACCGCTTCATCGCCCTGCAGACGTTCGTTGACCTGCAGGCCGCGCTGCAGTGCGGGGGTGGCCTCGCGCAGCTTGGCGATGCGCTGCAACGGCGCGAAGATCGGACTCTTCGGCGCCTCATTGACGCGCGCCTGGCCGAAGTAGGCGCGGTTGCCGGCATGCTCGGCACGGCTGCGCATGAAGCCGGTTTCCGAGCCGTAGTAGATCACCGGGATGCCGCGCGCGGTGAACAGCCAGTTGTGCGCGTCGATGAAGCCGGCATCGTTCGCATCCAGCCGGGCCATGTCGTGGTTGTCGTAGAAGCTCATCAGCTCGTACGGATTCGCGTAAGGCCCATCCAGCAGGTGCAGCGGCTCGGCCAGGGTTTCAAAGCCTTTCTGCTCCTTGCCGAACACGGACGACAGTGCACCACGCAGCGGGAAGTCCAGCACGCTGACGTTCGCGTTGGCCGGCCAGGTGTGCTCGGCGATCTTGCCGGCGTCGTAGTCGAACGCTTCGCCGAACATGAACATGCCGGGGTGCTCGGCACGGATGCGCTTGACGAAGGCATGCCACCACGGATGTGGCAGCCAGCCGATGGTGTCGATGCGCAACGCATCCACGCCCTGCGCGGTCCACTGCAGGTAGGCGCCGACCAGGTAGTCCATCACCGCCGGGTTGTGCTCGTTGAAGTCGGACAGCTCGGCCAGGTTGCCGTCGAAGATCGAGCCGTTCTTGCCGTCGACCGGGCCGATGTTGTTGTAGAAGGCGTGCAACGGGTTGTGGACCGGGTCCAGCTGCTGCGGCGGCAGGTTCTGATGGTCGGCGATCAGCCGGCCGTCCTTGTCGAAGATCTGGCCGAACTGCGGCTGCGCTACCGGCATCGTCCACGCGGGCGAGCCATGGTTGCCCACGATATCCAGCACCACTTTCAGATCGGCGGCGTGCAGGCCACGGGTGAAACCGGCGAAGTCCAGGTCCTTGCTCGGCAGATGCTCGTCAAGCGTATAGAAGTTGACGCCCCAGTAGCCGTGGTAGCCGGTCTTGCCGCGGTCGGTCAGCGTGCTGGTGCAGCTGATCGGCCTGCTGCCGGTGAAGGCCTGGTCCGGGTTGTCGATGATCGGGGTGATCCACACCGCGCCGAAGCCCAGGTTGCGGATGTAAGCGGCATTGTCGAGCACGCCCTTGAAGTCACCGCCGAGGTAGCCGATGTTGCCGTCCACCTTGTCCGGGCATGGCACCGGGATGTCGAACGTGGGGTGCGCACCGCCCTGGTCGCGGTGATCGTTGGACGGATCACCATTGACGAAGCGGTCGGTGACCACGAAGTAGACCGCCTGGCTGGCGAACGGCTCACGCGTGCCGACGTAGTCCGGGCGCTCGACGGCCAGGGCGGGACTGGCGGACAGCGCGAAGGACAGGGCCAGCGACAACGACGAATACCGGAACATCAGACAACCTCCTGTTGGGATGGCACGTACAGCACACACAGGCCAGCCAGCAGCAGGCTGCCGCCACCGAGCGCGAGCACGTGCATCGGGTCGCCGCCGAGCCACGTGCGCAGCAGGAAGCCGAGTGCACTGGCCGCGACCAGCTGCGGAATCACGATGAAGAAATTGAACAGGCCCATGTAGATGCCCATCTTGGCCGCCGGGACGCTGTCGGACAGCAACGCATACGGAAGCGACAGGATCGAGGCCCAGGCGAAGCCGACGCCGACCATCGACAGCACCAGCCAGTGCGGGTCGCGGATGAACAGCATCGAGATCAGGCCAAGACCGCCCAGCCACAGGTTGACCAGATGGCTCCAGCGCAGGCCCAGCGCGCGCACCATCAACGGGATCAGCAATGCGGCCAACGCCGCGAAGCCGTTGTAGGCACCGAACAGCACACCCACCCAGTTGGCGCCCTCGTTGTAGGCCGCCGAGCCGGTATCGGTCGAGCCGAAGTGGGTGCCGGCAACCGCGGCGGTGGTGTAGATCCACATCGCGAACAGTGCGAACCAGGAGAAGAACTGCACCCAGGCCAGGCGACGCATGGTGCGCGGCATCGCACGCAGGTCGTCGACGATGGTGGCCAGCATGTTCGCGCCCGGCACGCAGCGCGCCACACCGAGCAGCACGCCGTAGGCGACGCACAGGCCCGCCAGCACATACAGCATGCGGTCACCCTGCTGCGACGCGATGGCCGCGGCAAGCACGACACCGGCCGCCACCCAGCCGCCGATCTGCACCCAGGGCGGCGGTCCGGCCACGCGCGCACTGTGGTGGACAGCGGCCGGCTCGGCGTCATCGAAACTGGCCAGCTCGGCCGGCGCGTACTCCCGGGTGCTGACCACCGTCCAGGTGATCGCCGCCAGCAGCACCGCTGCGCCGAAGTAGAACGCGTAGCGCACGGTATCGGGCACCTGCCCTGCGGCGGCGGTGTTGGCAACGCCGAGGTGGGCCAGGATGAAGGGCAGGAAGCTGGCGACGATCGCACCGATGCCGATGAAGAAACTCTGCATCGCAAAGCCGGTTGGTCGCTGCCGCGGGGCCAGCTGATCGCCGACGAAGGCGCGGAACGGCTCCATCGATACATTGATCGAGGCGTCCAGCACCCACAGCGTGCCGGCCGCGATCCACAGCGTCGGCGAGTTCGGCATCACCAGCAGGGCGAGCGTGGTCAGCACCGCACCGATCATGAAGAACGGGCGGCGGCGGCCCCAGCGCGTCCAGGTGCGGTCGGACAGGTAGCCGATCACCGGCTGCACCAGCAGACCGGTCAGTGGCGCGGCGATCCACAGCCCGGGCACCGCGTCCATCGGTGCGCCGAGGGTCTCGAAGATGCGGCTGGCGTTGGCATTCTGCAGGGCAAAGCCGAACTGGATGCCGAGGAAGCCGAAGCACATGTTCCATATCTGCCAGAACGACAGCGTCGGTTTGGGCGAACGGCTCATGGGCGCGGCTCCGGCGAGGCCGCCACCGGCATCAGGCTCAGTGCGGACACCTGGGCCTGGTTGAGCACGCCTTCACTGCCACCCTTGCCGCCGTTGTACTGCGCGAAGTGGGTCAGTTCGCTCATGTTGAAGCCCTCGTCCAACGTGATGCGGCAAGCGCCTGCCGTCGCCTCGAACTCAACCGCCGTGGAATCCTGCTCGCCCACGCTGTGTGGCATCACGATGGGGTGGCGCTGATCGGGCTGGCCGGCGCACTGCACCACCAGCGTTTTCACCGCCGCGGTCACGCCGGTATTGATCGGGCCGTTCGGGTTGTCGTAGCGCAGGCGCGCACGCCAGCGGCCGGCGGTGGGTGCCGTCCACTGCCAGTCATCCACACCGGCCAGCACTTGTTGCGGCCCGACGCAGGTCATCGGGCTGTGCAGCGATTCCAGCGCACCCTCACGCCGGGTCAGGCTCAGGCAGTGGCTGGCACCGTCCTTCGCCAGCGTGGCGACACCCTGTACCGGCAACAGCGGCTCGCCATCGCGCCAAAGCACGTGGCCGGCGGGCACCGGGATCTGCCAGCCAACAGTCGTCTCGCGTGGCACTGGAGCGGCGGGGGTTGCCGGGGCGAACACGGCATCCGGACGAAGGATGGCCAAGGATCGCGTAGCGCCGCTGCCCTGCAACGGCACGAGCTGGACGGTAGTCGTGCTGCCATCGCGATGGACCTCGCCGGCCACCAGCAGTTCGCCGCTGAGCTGCTTCGGCCGCACCAGCACGTAGCGCTGTTTGCCATCGTCCAGGCGGATGCGGTCATGCGCACCGAACAGTGTCGGCACCAGCGATGCCGGCAGCTTCGGCGCGATCCGACCGTCGTCCTCCACGCCGAACACACCTTCCAGCACCATCGCGAGATAGCCGGCCACCGACCACAGCTGGCGGGGCGAATTGACCACCGGGCCACTGAGGACGCCTTCATCGACATGCACCGCCAGGGTGCGCATCTCGTAGTTTTCCATGTTGGAGCCGGCCAGCGCGGTGCCGCGCATCAGCGACTCGATCTCCAGGGCGATGCGCGGGGCATCGTCCAGCCGCCGCGCAGCGCGCAGCGAGTACGCGCTGACGAAGGGCCAGATGCCGCGGTTGTGATAGATCGGCTGCTGCGCTTCCTGCGGCCATACCACCGGGCTGCCACCGGCTACGGCGGGGTAGTTTGCCAGCGCGCGCCGTGCGCGATCGGCCGGGAACACATCGGCCAGCACGCCCAGCGAGAGCGCGAGCAGATCGTACTTGGCGTACGGCACCGGGTGCGCCGCCTCACCGATGTAGCTCATGTACTGACCGGCATCCTCGCGCCAGAAGCGTGCGTCGATCTGCCGGGCCAGCGCGTCGGCCCATTGGCCGTAGCGGGCAGCCCGCGCATCGCCGTGCTCGCGGGCCAGCTGCTCGGCCAGCCGCAGCGCTTCGTAATGCAGCACGTTGGTGGACAGCGCGAAGGACTCGCCGATGAAGCGCACGTCCTCGCGCGTCCAGTCCGGATAGGTCTGCTCGCGCCAATCCAGGAACGAGGTTTCGCCGCGATACAGGCCGATCCGTGCATCGAACACCGCCTGGCGATCCTGCGCCAAGGTCGCCTGCAGTGCCTGCCAGACCTGGTCGGCAAAGGCCGCGTCATCCAGCAGCCCGCGTGCGGCCAGGAACCACACCACGCGGTCGCTGCTGATCGGCCAGCTGCCACCGGAGCCGGTGTCCTGGGCGACGAACAGGCCCGGCGTATGTCCATCGCGCGCGGTGGAAAGCTTGAACTGCAGCGACCGGCGCGTGCGCACCGGATCCAGACGCGACAGCGCCAGATCGGCGGCGAAGCTGACATCGCGCGTCCACACATACGGCCAGCGCTCACCGGTCTGGAAGCATGCGCAGGGAACTGGCTTGCCGTGATTGAAGGCCGGATCACGGATCGCGTCCACGCGGTCGGCCTCCATCTCCTGCTGGGCCAGCCCGAACAGCGCATCGAACAGCACGCTGCCGGTCTCGCTGCGCATCGGCTGCGCGCTGACGCGCACGTCCCCCTGCGGTGCATGCAGACGGTAGCCACCTGCAGCGGCGGGCTCGGCGCGCGCATGGCGGCCGTCGAAATCCAGGTCGGCCGCGCGTGCGGTGGACCCCATCGCTGCCCCGAGGGCAACGGTCAGGCAGATCATCTTCAGCATCGAAGTGGCGAACCGGCTCGCGCCCGTTGCCTCCCTCCCCTTTGCTCGCGTTGTAGGTCCGCACCGCCTCGCGGCAATGCGCTCGCGGCCCCCTCCCAGGGTGCCTTGGGCCCATGGTAGACGGCGCGCCGTGACCTGCATCGACCTGCATACGTATTCATCGCCAACGCGGTCGGCAGGCGAGACGGCGTCGCTATAGTCCAAGGGTATTTTCGGCCGCCTTGGGAGGGGAAATGCCGTCACGTCCGTATTCAACTGACGGGTCTTCCGTTCGTCGTCGCCTGCCTGTGCTGGGCTGGATCTTCTGCGCATTCAGTGCCACCGCCTTCGCCGAGCCGGTCACTGTGGCCAGCGTCGACTCGCCCGGCAAGGTGCTGCGCGTGTCGCTGCAACTGGATGGCGGACATCCCAGCTACCGGGTGGACCGTTTCGGCGAGACCGTGGTGGACACCTCCAAGCTCGGCTTCCAACTGCGCGATGGCCGCCTGGACCGCGATCTCGCCGTGGTCGGCCAGCAGTCGCGCAGTGTCGATGAAACCTGGGAGCAGCCGTGGGGCGAGCGTCGTCTCACCCGCAATCAGTTCAACGAGGTGGTGGTGCAGCTGGCCGAACGCAGCGGCGCCAAACGTCGTATCGATGTGGTGTTCCGGGTCTATGACGACGGCCTGGGCTTCCGCTATCGCTTCCCGCAGCAGCCGGGCATGCACGAGGCGATCATCGATGATGAGCTGACCGAATTCTCGATCGCACCGCCCGCCACCGCCTGGTGGATTCCGGCCGGTGAGCCGATCCACTACGAGTATCTTTACCAGCGCACGCCACTGGACCAGGTACCGCTCGCGCACACACCGATGACGCTGCGCAGCCGCGACGGGCTGCATGTTTCCATTCATGAAGCGGCGCTGGTGGACTACGCCGGCATGTGGCTGCGTCGCACCGACGGTCAGCGCCTGCGCGCGCAGCTGTCGCCGTCGGCGGAAGGCTGGAAAGTGCGGCGCAGCCTGCCCTTCGACACGCCATGGCGTACGCTGCAGATCAGCGACACCGCCGGCGGACTGGTCGAGTCCAGCCTGATCCTCAATCTCAACGAGCCCAACGTGCTGGGCGACGTCAGCTGGGTGAAGCCCTCCAAGTACCTGGGCGTGTGGTGGTCGATGCATCTGGACGAGGAAAGCTGGGCCACCGGCCCGCGGCACGCCGCAACCACCGCCAAGACCAAGCGCGTGATCGACTTCGCTGCCCGGCATGGCTTCCGCGGCGTGCTGGTGGAAGGCTGGAATCCGGGCTGGGACGGCGATTGGGTCGGCAACGGCTACGCCTTCGACTTCACCCGGCCCACCCCGGATTTCGATATCGAGGCACTGTCGACGTACGGCGCGGAAAAGGGGGTGCACCTGATCGGCCACCATGAAACCGGCTGCGCGATCGAGCACTACGAGGATCAACTCGGTGCCGCGCTGGATCTCTACGCGCGGCTGGGCGTGGACTCGTTCAAGAGTGGCTACGTGTGCGATGACGGCCAGGTCGACCGTCGCAGCCCGGCCGGTGGGCCACTGTGGCGCGAGTGGCACGACGGCCAGTTCATGGCCCGCCATCATCTCAAGGTGGTCCAGGAAGCGGCCAAACGGCATATCGCGGTGAACCCGCATGAGCCGATCAAGGACACCGGCCTGCGCCGCACCTACCCGAACTGGATCACCCGCGAAGGCGCACGTGGCATGGAGTACAACGCCTGGGGCCAGCCGCCGAATCCGCCGGAGCACGAGGTCAATCTGGTGTTCACCCGGATGCTGTCCGGGCCGATGGATTACACCCCCGGCATCCTCAGCCTGAAGGGCCGCGGCGGCCAGGCCATTCCCAGCACGCTGGCGCGTCAGCTCGCCCTGTACGTGACGCTCTACAGCCCGATCCAGATGGCGGCCGACCTGCCCGACCACTACGAGCAGCACCGTGAGGCCTTCCGCTTCATCGAAGACGTGGCGGTGGACTGGGACGACACCCGGGTGCTCAACGGCGAGGTGGGCGACTTCGTGACCATCGTGCGCAAGGACCGCCACAGCCGCGACTGGTTCCTAGGCAGCATCACCGACGAACATGGTCGCGTGTTGCCGATCTCGCTGGGCTTCCTTGAGCCGGACGTGCGCTATCGCGCGGAGATCTATCGCGACGGGGACGGCGCCGATTTCCGCAGCAACCCCTTCGCCTTCGTGCGCGAAACGCGCGAGGTCACCAGTGCCGATGCGTTGGTGCTCAAGCTGGCACCGGGGGGTGGGCAGGCGATTCGCTTTACCCCGTTGTAATGGTCCCGGCGCACTGCGGAATACCAACCGTCGGCGCGTCTGGAGGAGCGCCCCCTGAGTCAGGGGGCTGTGCCGAAGGCACGGGGGCATGGGTGTTGGTGAGACAGGGGTCCGCGGTTTGCGAAGCAGACCGTGGAGCGGCAGCGCGAATGCGATACCGCACCTGTAATCGCTTCCAATGCAGCAAACGTCATTGAATACGTATGCAGGGTGATTCCCGCAGCAGGCGCGCTGCCTACCATAGCCACGCAGTCAACGGCCACCGCGCCATGACGCTCCCGGGTCCTCCGGGCAACCACAAAATCGATTGGCAACATTGCCTGGGAGGGGAAAATGTTGAACCGCAAGCGCAGCGCGCTGAGTCTCGCGCTGGCCGTCGCCCTGACGCCATTGATGGCGTCGGCGCAGACCGCCGAACCCAGTACCACCACCCCGCCCGCCGGCACCGCGGCGACCAACCTGGACACCGTGCAGGTCACCGGCATCCGCCGTGGCATCGAGAACGCGATCGCGATCAAGCAGGACGCCACTTCGGTGGTCGAGGCGATCTCGGCCGAGGACATCGGCAAGCTGCCCGACGTGAGCATCGCCGAATCGCTCGGCCGCCTGCCCGGCCTGGCCGCCCAGCGTGTGGCCGGCCGTGCCCAGGTGATCAGTGTGCGCGGCCTGTCGCCGGATTTCGCCACCACCCTGCTCAACGGGCGCGAGGTCGTCAGCACCGGTGACAACCGCAGCGTCGAGTTCGACCAGTACCCGTCGGAACTGGTCAACGGCGTGACCGTGTACAAGACCCCGGACGCCGCCCTGGTCGGCCAGGGCCTGTCGGGCACCATCGACATGCAGACCGTGCGCCCGTTGAGCTTCGCCGAGCGCGTGATCGCCGTCAGCGGCCGTTACCAGAAGAGCTCGCTGGGCAAGGCCGCCAACGTCGACCCGTACGGCAACCGGTTCAGCGCCAGCTACATCGACCAGTTCCTGGACAACACCCTGGGCATCTCGATCGGCTATGCGCACAGCGACATGCCCATCCAGGAAAACCAGGTCGGCCTGTACGAGCCGTGGACCACCGAGCAGACCGACCAGGGCAACCGCCCCGGCCTGGCTCCGGGCACCGTGTTTTCCGATGGCATCAAGGCCCTGCGCCGCACCGGCAACAACGAACGCGACGGCGTGATGGCCACCGTGCAGTTCCGCCCGTCCAACGTGTGGACCAGCACCCTGGATGCCTTCCACACCGAAGCCGAGCAGATCGACACCGCCAACCAGTTCGAGGTCAACCTCAGCAACTACAACGGCGGCTACACCCCGGGCCTGTTGATCACCAACCCGCAGATCAATGCCGACGGCACCTTCACCGGTGGCGTGGCGACCGGCGTGTACCCGCTGGTGCGCGGCATGTACAACAAGCGCAAGGACAAGATCGATGCGTTCGGCTGGAACAACGAGTTCAACTTCGAGCGCGTCAAAGTCGTTGCCGATGTGAATTACTCCAAGGCCACGCGCAATGAGCTGAACCTGGAGAACAACCTGCAGCTCACCCCGATGCCGCAGCTGGATTCGGTCGGCGTGGTGGTCAAGCCGGACGGTTTCTCGCAGATCAGCCCGGGCCTGGACTATTCCAACCCGGACGCGCTGTTCCTGACCAACACCATCTACGGCTCCGGCTACGGCAAAGTGCCGATGGTCGAAGACCGCCTGAAGGGTGCCCGCCTGCAGGCCACCTTCGCCATGCCGGAGTCGCTGCCGTGGTTCTCCGACGTGGACGTGGGCGTGAACTACGCCGACCGCCGCAAGGACAAGACCCAGGCCGAGGGCAACATCCTGCTCGGTGACCAGGGTGATGCCAACATCGCCAGCGACCTGCAGTACGCACCGGTCAACCTGGGCTTCGCCGGTATCGGCTACATCCCCGCCTGGAACGTGCCGGCCGCGGTGGACCGCTACATGGTGTTCAACCCGGTCACCAACCTGGACTATCTGATTCCCAAGGCCTGGACCGTGCAGGAGAAGACCAGCACCGCCTGGATCCGCGCCAACCTCAACACCGATCTGGGCGAGGTCGGCCTGCGCGGCAACATCGGCGTGCAGATGGTGCGCACCGACCAGAGCTCGCAGTCCAACTACTTCGACCGCTCGCGTCCGGATGGCCAGAACGTCCTGCCGATCGACGACGGCAAGACCTACACCGATTGGCTGCCGAGCTTGAACCTGGTCTTCATGTTCCCACACCAGCAGACGCTGCGCTTCGCCGCGGCCAAGCAGGTGGCACGCCCCCGCGTGGACCAGATGCGGGCCGGCCTGGAGTTCGGCGTGGACACCGCCACCGGCAAGCCCGGCGGCAGCGGCGGCAATCCGCTGCTGGATCCGTGGCGCGCCAACGCCATCGACCTCTCGTACGAAAAGTACTTCGGCGAAAAGGCCTACGTCGCTGCCGCGGTGTTCTTCAAGGATCTCAAGTCCTACGTCTACACGCAGTCGCGCGATGACTACGACTTCAGCGACCTGCTGGCCAGCTACGTGCCGCCGCCGGGGATGATCGTGCCGGTCCTGCCGACCGGCACCTTCTCGGCCCCGCAGAACGGCCAGGGTGGCAAGCTGAAGGGCCTGGAGCTGACCGCTTCGTTCCCGCTGGAGATGCTGACCGAGAGCCTGCGTGGTTTCGGCGTGCAGGCCAGTGCCACGTTCAACGACAGCGACATCAAGATCCTGGATCCGGAAAGCGCATCCAGCGTCGGCAGCGATCCGATCAGCCTGCCGGGCCTGTCCGAGCGTGTGTACAACTTCACCGCGTACTACGAGCGCAGCGGGTTCGAGGCACGCGTGAGCCAGCGCCGGCGTTCGGACTTCATCGGTGAGATCGGCAATTTCAACGGCAACCGGACGCTGCGGTACGTGGTCGGTGAGAATGTGACCGATGCGCAGGTCAGTTATACCTTCGCGGACAGCAGCAGTCTGCACGGGCTGACGCTGTTGTTGCAGGGTAGCAATCTGACCAACGAGCCGTACCGGACCTACGCTGGCACGAAGGATCGTCCGCTGGAGTACGTGGAGTGGGGCCGCACGTACATGCTGGGCGTGAACTACAAGTTCTGATTGAGGTGGCGTCAGCGACGTAGTGCCAACATCAAGCGTTTGAAGAACCCGCTGCTTGTGCAGCGGGTTTTTTTGTTGGTTTACCCCGCCCTCTCAAAAGCGTCAGTGCCGACTGTCCGTGGGCTGGTCGGGGGTGTGTGGGTTCGCGGGACCCGCCGTAAACCCATCCATGGGGGCTCGTGAGCCGCATCCATGCGGCAAAACGGTCCCGCCAACCCACACACCCCCGCCCTTCGACAGTGGGTTGGTGGCCATGGCAGAGCAAAGCAAAGCAAAGCAAAGCAGAGCAGAGCAGAGCGAAGGAGGATCGAACGAGGTATCTGCGGTTGGGGCCAGCTCGAGCAGTCCGGCCGCCTCGACACTTTTGACCGTGCCAACTACGTCGAACGCCCCGATTGCCTGGACCGCCCGGACCGTTCCGATCACACCGATCAGACCGATCATCTCGACCGCGCTGGCCGATACGACCATTGCGCATGCTTCAACTGCTTCAACTGCTTCAACGCCTGAAACGAGCGCGACAGCTCAAGCGTTCCGGATTCCGCGCAACATCAGCCTCGCAGGTGCCATCACGTGCCTGCCCTGCATCACTTTTCCCTTGCGCACCGGCACCTTGTCAAAGGGTGGGCAGGGGTGGGTTGGCGGGACCGTATGCCGCCATGGATGGCGGCATACGAGCTTACATGGACGTACTTGCAGCGGGTCCCGCTGACCCACCCCTGCCCGCCCAGACCAGCACGGTCGCAGCCCGAATCGCTGTTGCTGTTGCTGTTGCTGTTGCTGTTGCTGTGGCTATCGATCTTCCCCAACGCACCAACGCAAGACAAAAAAAGGGCGAGGCACCCGGCCCCGCCCTCTCAATACCACCGGAAAACCCGATCAGCCGCGTCGCGCGCAATACACCGACTGCGCCGGCAACACCAGCTCACCTCCTGCAACGTGCCCCACATCCGGACCCGGCACATGCATCGCCTGCCAATCACCCGCCGGCAGCGCGACCCGAACACCTTCAACCGACAGATTGAACGCCAACAGCAGCGTCTCCTCCCCGTGCACCCGCTCGAACAGCAACACCGGCTCGGGCGTGTCCAGGAAACGAATGTCGCCCACCAGCAGCGTCGGCATCGTCCGCCGCCACGCCAGGAACTGGCGGAACCCATTCAACACCGAGTGCGGATCATGTTCCTGCGTCGCCACCGATGCCGCCTGATGCTCCGCCGGAATCGGCAGCCACGGCTCACCGGTCGTGAAGCCCGCCTTCGGCACGTCCAGCCACGGCATCGGGGTGCGGCAGCCATCGCGTCCCTTGAAGTTCGGCCAGAACGTAATGCCATACGGATCCTGCAGCGCTTCGAACGGCACGTCCGCTTCGCCCAGTCCCAACTCTTCGCCCTGGTACAGGCAGATCGAGCCGCGCAACGAGCACAGCATCGCCACCAGCATCCGCGCCAGCCGCGGCTGAGCCGGATGCCCCCCCCAGCGCGTTACCGCGCGTTCCACATCATGATTGGAGATCGCCCAGCACGGCCAGCCTTCGGTCATCGTCGCTTCCAGCCGCGACACGGTATCCCGGATGTAGCCGGCGCTGAAATCCTTCACCAGCAGTTCGAAGCTGTAGCCCATGTGCAGGCGGCCGGGCGCGGTGTACTCGGCGGTGGTGGCCAATGAATCTTCCGCGGAGATCTCGCCCAGGCTGACCGATCCGGGGTACTCATCCAACAGCCTGCGCAACTGTTCGATGAAGCCGATGTTTTCCGGCTGGGTGTTGTTGTAGTAGTGGTACTGGTAGGCGTACGGATTGTCCGCACTGAAGCCACGGCCGAGGCGTTTCTCCAGCGGCTTGGCCGGGTTGTCGCGCAGCTGCGCGTCGTGGAAACAGAAGTTGATCGAATCCAGGCGGAAGCCATCCACGCCGCGATCCAGCCAGAACCGCACGTAATCCAGCGTGGCCTGCTGCACCGCCGGGTTGTGGAAGTTCAGGTCGGGCTGGTCGGCCAGGAAGTTGTGCAGGAAGTACTGCTCGCGGCGCGGCTCCCACTGCCAGGCCACGCCGCCGAAAATCGACATCCAGTTGTTGGGCGGGGTGCCGTCTTCACGCGGATCCGCCCATACGTACCAGTCCGCCTTGGGATTGGTGCGGTCCTGGCGACTCTCCTGGAACCAGGCATGCTCGATCGAGGTATGGCTGAACACCTGGTCGATCATCACCTTCAGGCCTAGCGCATGCGCCTTGGCCAGCAGCTGGTCGAAGTCGGCCAGCGTGCCGAACATCGGATCGACATCGCGGTGGTCGGCGATGTCATACCCGAAGTCGGCCATCGGCGATCTGAAGAACGGCGACACCCAGATCGCGTCGACGCCGAGCGCGGCCACGTAGTCCAGACGCTCGATGATGCCGGGCAGGTCGCCGACGCCATCGCCGTTGGCATCCAGGAAACTGCGCGGGTAGATCTGATAGATGACGGCACCGCGCCACCATGGAGACTGCGACATTGAGGCCCCCCTTCGGGCTTCCACGGCACCCGCGAGGGGGCCAGAAACGAACCCGACAAGCTTAGCGGGGCGCCTCCGGCGGTGGGGTTGCATGCATACGTATTCACGCCGGATGGCGGCGTTGTGGGGGGCCTCCCCCCTGGTCAGGGGCCCTGTCCACCGCGCGGGGACGAGGTTCCGACGGCGAGGACCGGCACGACCCTGCCTTTGCACCGCATCTGCCGCCCCCCTCGACCGAGCCACGGGTGCGTCTTCGCGGGCGGAATACGACGGCACCGCCTATAATTCCGCCCAAGCCTGAAAGTCAGACCGCATGACCATCACCGAAGACACCCGCCCCGCGCTGGGCCTGCCCCAGATCCAGACGCTCGCCGCGCCCGACATGGACGCCGTCGATGCGCTGATTCGTCGCCGACTGTCCTCGGATGTCGTGCTGATCAACCAGATCGCCGACCACATCATCTCGGCCGGCGGCAAGCGCCTGCGCCCGATGCTGGTGATGCTGGCCGGCCGTGCGGTCGGACAGGCCGGTCCGGAACACCACCAGCTGGCCGCGATCATCGAGTTCATCCACACCTCGACCCTGCTGCATGACGATGTGGTCGACGAATCCAGCCTGCGGCGCGGCCGCAGCACCGCCAATGCGCTGTGGGGCAATGCGCCAAGCGTGCTGGTCGGCGATTTCCTGTACTCGCGCAGCTTCCAGCTGATGGTCGAACTGGACCGCATGCCGGTCATGCGGATCCTGGCCGACACCACCAACCGGATTGCCGAGGGTGAGGTGCTGCAGCTGCTGCACGTGCATAACCCGGATACCGACGAAGCCGCCTACCTGCGCGTGATCGAGCGCAAGACCGCGGTGCTGTTCGCCGCCGGCACCCGTCTGGGCGCACTGGCCAGCGGCGTCGATGAGGCCACCCAGCAGGCGCTGTACGACTACGGCATGCACCTGGGCTACGCCTTCCAGATTGCCGACGACGTGCTGGACTACTCGGCCAACGCCGATGAGCTGGGCAAGAACCTGGGCGACGACCTTGCCGAAGGCAAGGCCACCCTGCCGCTGATCCACGCGATGGCGCATTCGGATGCGCCCACCCGCGAGCGCCTGCGCGAGATCGTGCAGAACGGCGATGCCGGGGCGATGCCCGAAGTGCTGGCGGCCATCCACGCCACCGGCGGGCTGGACTACAGCCGCGCGCGCGCCGAGGAATACGCCGACGCCGCCGAGCGTGCGCTCGACGGCCTGGCCGACAACGATGCGGTGGCCGCCCTGCGCGGGCTGGCCCGTTACGCGGTGCAGCGCTCGCATTGAGGGGAAGGCGTGACGGCTGATGGCCGCCGCCCGCGCTCAATGTGAATTCCCCACCGCTAGAGCCGACCGTTGGTCGGCTGCTCGTCCTCCCGGCGCCGCGAACCCGATGAACGCACCACGCCATGCGCGGTGCAGCCGACCAACGGTCGGCTCTACCGGCCTTTGGTCTCGAACCGCTCCTCGAAGAACTCGTCCAGGGCCTTCCAGGCGCGCTTGGCCGCGCGCTCGTTGTACAGGCATCCCGGCGGGCTGTTGGCATCGGCTTCGGCGAAGCAGTGGACCGCGCCGCTGTAGTTGGTGAACTCCCAGTCGACCTTGGCCGCGTTCATTTCCTGCTCGAAACTGGCGATGTCGTCCTTGCTGACACTCTTGTCGTCAGCACCATTGAGCACCAGCACGGACGGATGCGTTCCCCCGGCCTTGGCCGGCAGCGGCGAACCCAGGCCACCATGCAGGCTGACCACACCGGCCAGCGGTGCGCCTGCACGCGCCAGCTCCAGCACGGTGGTGCCGCCGAAGCAGAATCCGACCGCGCCGATCCGGCTCGCGTCCAGCGGCGCCTTGCCGGCCTGGGCCTTGAGCACCTCGATCGCCTTGAGCGCACGGGCGCGCAGCACGGGACGATCGTTGCGCAGCTTGGTCGCCACCGGCCCGGCCTCGGCATCGGTCTTCGGCCGCACGCCCTTGCCGTACACGTCGGCGACCAGCACCACGTAGTCATCGCCGGCCAGCTGTTTGCCCTTGGCGATGGCCGAGTCGTTGACGCCCTTCCAGTTGGGCACCATCACCAGGCCCGGGCGTTTGTCGTTGTCACTGTCGTCGTAGACCAGCACCCCGCTGAAGGTGGTGCCGTCCTGGGTCCACTCCACCGGTTTGGCCTGCATCGCCGCCAGCGCGGGCAGCGCCGTCATGCCCAACAGCACCGCCGCACCCCACCGCCATTGCTTGACCATGCGCCTGCTCCTCGGGATAAGAATCCGCAGTGTAGAACGAGCAGGCGAACACCCCGTGTAGAGCGAGGCGCTGCCCCGCAGGCACCGCTGCATGAATTAACTCCCTCCGTCCCTGTTATGAATTAACCACCTCCGTCCCTGTTATGGCAGGCTGGCCGGCCCGTGTGCATGGAACTCCGCATGAGCCTTGTCGACCGCTTCCTTTCCGGCCTGGTGCCGCGCCTGCCCGACGACGATGCGCGGATGTGGGCCTGGGTCGAGGGTGCCAGCACGGCCGATCTGCAGCGCCTGCGCGAGCGCTGGCCACAGGTGCCCGAGAGCCTGCTGGCCTTGTTGGCGCGGGTCGATGGGACGCATTTCCGTGCCTTCCCCGGTGGCGAAGTGACGGTGCTGATGCTGGGCTCGGATGTCGAAGCGGGGCACTACCCCTACTACCTGCGTTCGGTGGAGCAGGTGTTCGAAGACAGCGCGCAGTGGGATGACAGCATCCGCTCGATCTACGAGGAGTGGCTCGAGGAAGACCCCGAGATCCTCGGCGACGGCATCGATGCCGACCTGCCCATGAGCAGGCGCCTGTGCTTCTCGCACTGCATGAACAATGGTGGCACCTCGATGCTGTACCTGGACTTCGACCCTGCCCCCGGCGGTACCGTCGGCCAGGTGGTGCGTTACCTGCACGACCCGGACAGCTACCGGGTGATCGCGCCGGGCTTCGATGCGTACCTGCAGCAGCTCATCGACGGGGATTACGCGTTCATCGATGAAGAAGACGCCTGAGCGCAGGATCCCAGGCAGCCGACCAATGGTCGGCTCTAGCGTGGCACGTCATGCGATGCCGATGCCCGGGATCGCAGTGATCGCATCGGGATCGAACCCCGCCAGTTCGGCGAAGTGACGGCCGCGTGCGACGTAGTCGCGGTACACGCCATAGCTCGGCGCACCGGGCGACAACAGCACCACCCCGCCCTGCCTGCCCAGCGCCTTGCCTGCCAACTGCATGGCCTCGGGCAGATCGGCGGCGGCATGCAGGCCGAAGCGGCCGGCATCGGCCAGCGGCTGCAGCAGCGCGTGGATGCGCGGGCCGTTGGCGCCCATCGTGACGATCTCCACCGGCGGCACGTCATGCGCCATGTGCGCGACGAAGTCGTGCCAGTCCAGGCCACGGTCATGCCCGCCCACCAGCAGCGCGATGCGGCGGCCGGCGAAGCATTCCAGTGCCGCCAGGCTCGCGTGCGGCGTGGTGCTGATCGAATCGTTGACGTAGGTGATGCCCTCGCGCGTCCCGATGGTCTGCAGGCGATTGGGCAGCGGGCGGAAGTCCTGCACCTTCGGCGCGAGCGCCACTGCATCCAGGCCCAGCGCCTCGATCGCCGCCAGCACCGCGCACAGGTTGCCGCGGTTGTGTCGGCCTGGCAGCGGCGTATGCGAGGTGTCGAACACCGGCTGCTCACCGCGATGCACGACATCGCCGCGCATGTGCCAGCCCAGCGGCTGGTTGAACCACACGATCTCGCTGTGCGGAAGCAACAAACCCGCCAGATGCGGGTCGGCCGCGTTGAGCACGGCGATCCGCGGCGCGGCCTCGGTGACCAGCCGCAGTTTGTCCTCGATGTAACGCGCTTCGCTGCCGTGCCAGTCCAGGTGTTCGGGGAACAGGTTCAGCACGATCGCGACCTGCGGGTGCGCGCCGCTGCGCGCGACCTCGCCGGTCTGGTAGCTGGACAGCTCCACCGCCCAGTACTGCGGCGCAGGCTGCGGCGCCAGCACTTCCAGCAGCGGCAGGCCGATGTTGCCGATCAGGCCGGTGCGCGCGCCCGAGGCGCGCAGAAGATGCGCCAGCAGCGCCGTGGTGGTGCTCTTGCCCTTGGTGCCGGTCACGCACACGGTGTCGTGCACGATGCCGTCGGCGGCGGCCTGCTCGGCGAACCACAGCGAGGTACCGCCGATGAACTGCGTGCCCTGCGCGGCGGCATGCAGCGCCGCCTCGCCATACGGGCTGATGCCCGGCGATTTGATCACCACCTCGAACGCCGCGAGCGCCTCGCCGCTGACATCCGAACGGACCCCCAGCGCACCGTGGGTTTCTTCACGCGCCGCGGCGGCCTCCGCGTCCGGGCAGAACAGGGTCAGTGGCAGCGACGGCAGCCGCTGCTGCAGGACGCGGAACGCGGCGCGTCCCTCACGTCCCCATCCCCATAACGCAACGCGCTTGCCCTCAAGCTGCGAAATTCGCACGCAGGCGCTCCCAGATCGCCGGTGGAATGCGGTGCTCGCCTTCCAGGACCAGCAGCGGTTCGATCTGCAGTTCGGCAGTCTCCAGCTGCGGGCGGATCTCGTGGACGAAACGCTTCACCAGCGCGTCTTCATTCCACTCCGGGCGCGCGGCCAGGGTGGCCATCGCCGCGCGTGATTCGCGGCCTTCGCCGACGCACTCGAACGGCTTGTGGTCCTGGAATTCCAGCAGCGCATCGAAGCCCGGGGCCTGCTCGATATCGTCCAGCAGGTTGCGGCCGAAGATCCCGACCAGGCGCATCTTCGGCATGAACGGGGCCAGCGCCAGGAACACGAAGTGGCACTTCGGGCAGACGCCGCACCAGCGGTTCACCGGGCGCTCGCCCAGGATGTGGAAGTTGCGGTTGCAGCTGGAGAAATGCGCGTCGTAGAAATCGCTCTTGGCGAACTGACGCGCCACCGCCAGCTCCGACAGCGGGCGCAGCAGCGAGTAATAGTGCAGGTCCGCCGCGACGTGCCGTTCCAGGTGCTCGCCGAAGGCCTGCTCGAACGCCCAGCCTTTCGACCACTGGTGGTTGACCTCGCCGGTGCCCGGAATCTGGCTGCCATAGCTGGCCGAGCGTTCGTTGGAAAACACTACCTGGTCCACGCCCTGCAGCAGGGCCGCCAGCACCATGATCGCCGAGTTCACCGCGGTGACCGGGATATGGCCGTTCCAGGCGCCCTGGCGGTTGAGCTCGAACAGCTCCGGGGCCAGCGTGCGGCCGATGTTGAGGATCGGCAGGCCGGTGCGCTCGGCGCAGGCGCGGATCAGCTGCGAGCCACCGATCCAGGTGACCGTCTCTTCGATGCCCAGGCTGCGCAGCGCTTCGATGCTGACCAGCGAATCCTTGCCGCCGCCAATGGCGACCAGCGCGTGTTCGCGCAGGCCCAGCGCCGGCGCGGCGAAGGCCTCGCCCTCCACCGGCAGGCGGAAGCGGCCACGCAGGTTCAGGCCATTACGGTAGGCGAACTCGCCCAGGCCGTTGAGGTACACCGTCTCGACCAGCGCGGCGGTGGCCGCATCAATCGTGTAGCTGTCGATGCGCACCTGCTCGGGCACGCCAGCCTTGTAGTAGCTCACGCCGGCGATCAGGTGCAGCAGGCGCAGCGCGCGCTGCACCGCTTCGGCACGGTCGCCCTCGAGCACGAACGGCGCCCCCGGGATGGTCACCGTCTCGATCAGTTCCGGGCCGTCATCGAAGGCGTAGACCAGCTGCGCCACGCCGGTGTCCGCGGCGAACGCGCAGCGGACGAAGCGGAAAACGGCAACCTGGTGTTTATCAAAAGCAGTCATGGTGTATCCGGTTTGAAAGGCGGCAGGCAGCGGTCAAGGGCCGTCATCGATGACGTCCTCGCGCGGCAGCTCGCGCTGGTTGTAGGTGTTGGCCATGACGTAGCCATACGCGCCGGCGTCGGCGATCAGCATCACATCGTCCGGCGCGGTCGAAGCCGGCAGGCGGCGGCGCTTGCCGAACACATCGCTGGACTCGCAGATCGGGCCGACCACGTCGAACATCGCCTCGGAGTAGCCGCTCAGGCGGCTGAGGTTCTCGATGTCATGCCAGGCGTCATACAGGGCCGGGCGCATCAGCGTGTTCATGCCCGCATCCAGACCGACGCGACGGATGCCGTCCTTCTCCACCACCTGGGTGGCCCGTGCCAGCAGCACGCCGGACTCGGCCACGAGATAGCGGCCCGGTTCGATCGCCAGCCGGAACGCCGGGTGCACCGCCTTGACTTCGGCCAGGCCGGCGGCCCAGGCCTCCAGATCGAACGGCTCGTCGTCGGCGCTGTACGGAATCGGCAGGCCACCACCGATATCGATGGTCTCGATGCTGCCGATGCGGCGGGCGAACCCGGCCAGTTCATCGCACATCAGGCGCCAGTGCTGCGCGGTTTCCACGCCGCTGCCCAGGTGCGCATGCAGACCGACCACACGGGTACCCAGCTCGCCGGCGATGCGCACGAACTCATCCACGCGCGCGATCGGCAGGCCGAACTTGGAGTCCTTGCCACCGGTGCGGACCTTGGCATGGTGGCCTTCGCCACGGCCCAGGTCCACGCGCAGCCACAGCTCGCGGTTGCTGAACAGTTCCGGCCAGCGCTGCAGGGCTTCCACGCTGTCCAGGGTGACGGTGACACCCAGCGCGAACGCGGCGTCGTACTCGGCATGCGGCGCGAAGCTGGGGGTGAACAGCACGCGCTTGGGCGACAGCGTCGGCAGGGTATTGAACACATGCTTGAGCTCGCCGTGCGAGACGCACTCCAGGCCGAAGCCTTCCTGCTCCAGCACTTCCAGGATGGCCGGGTGCGAGTTGGCCTTGATCGCGTAGTAGCGCTGGTCGATCGCCTTGATCGCGTTCAGTGCGCGCGCACGCGCCCGCACCGTCGGCAGGTTGTAGACGTAACGCGGCGTACCGGCCTGGGCGAGCGTCAGCAGATGCTCGCGCTGGCCCCGCCACCAGGCGGTTTCGCGCGGGCGGATGGTGCCAGCGATCTCACGCCAGCGCGGGCCGAACACTTCGCCCTCTTCCACCGGCATCGCGCCGCTGTCGATCAGTTCGGCGTGCAGGATCGGCAGCAGCCCGTCCGCGTCCGCCTCGTCGATAACGAAGGTCAGGTTCAAGTCGTTGGACGACTGCGAAATCATGTGCACGCGTTCGCGGCCGAACGTGGCCCACACGTCGGACAGCTTGTGCAGCAGCGAGCGCATGCCGCGGCCGACCAGGGTGATCGCCGCGCACGGCACGATGATCTTGACCTTGCAGATCTGCGACAGGTCGGCCGACAGCGCGGCCAGCACATCGGTGCTGACCAGGTTCTCGGAGGGATCCAGCGAGACGGTCACGTTGGTTTCGGCCGAACCGATCAGGTCCACGGACAGGCCATGCTTCTTGAACAGCCCGAACACGTCGGCCAGGAAGCCGACCTGCTGCCACATGCCGATGCCTTCCATCGAGACCAGGACGATCCCGTTGCGGCGGCTGATCGCCTTCACGCCCGGCACCGAGGCGGCGTTGCCATCGATGCTGGTGCCCGGCAGCTCGGGGCGCTCGGTATCCAGGATCGCCATCGGCACGCCGGCATCGCGGCACGGCTTGATCGAGCGCGGGTGCAGCACCTTGGCGCCGGTGGTGGCGATTTCCTGCGCTTCGTAATAGTCCAGGCGGGTCAGCAGGCGTGCGTCCGGCACGTCCTTCGGGTTGGCACTGAACATGCCCGGCACGTCGGTCCAGATCTCCACCCGGCTGGCACCGAGCAGCGCACCGAAGTACGCCGCCGAGGTATCCGAACCGCCACGACCGAGGATGGCGGTGCCGCCATCGGCATGGCGGGAGATGAAGCCCTGGGTGATCAGCATGCGGGTCGGCTGGGCGCGGAAACGCGTGGCCCAATCCGACTCGGCACGCCACTGGCAGTTCACCGAGAGGCGCTGCGACCACTCGCTCTGGCTGGGCTGCGGCGGCAGCGCATCGAGCCACTCGCGCGCATCCATCCAGCCAAAATCCAGACCACTGGCGCGCAGGTAGGCGGCGCCCACCGTCGAGGACAGCAGTTCGCCCTGGCCCAGCACCTCGGCCTGCCACTCCAGCGGCCGCCCGGCGGCACGCGGGTCGTCCAGCAGCCCGGCCAGCGCGTCCAGACGGACGTCCAGCACGGTGGCGTCCAGCGCCAGTTCGGTCAGGAACTCACGGTGGCGCGCGACCAGCGCGGCGACACGGTCGCGGCTGTCGGCGGCGCCATCGGCGATCGCGGTGAGTTCATTGGTCACCCCGGACAGTGCCGACACCACCACCAGCACGCGCGAGCCCGTTTCTTCCGCCCGTTTTTTCGCCAGCTTGCCGATGGTGTCCCAGCGGTGACGACGCGACACGGAGGTGCCGCCGAACTTCAGTACGATCCAGCGATCGACAAGGGGGGAAGCTGACATGGAGGTGGAGGTTTGGGTAGTGGGGGGGAATCGCCCGGCACGCCGGGCCGAACCCCCGATTCTATGCCAAGCCTGCCCGTTGCAGGGCCCAGGCGACCGAGGCCGGTCGGATTTGGCCCGCGCCAGTGCGCGGGGCGACGATCAGGGCCCGGAACGCGGCGCCGATTGATAAGCTGCCCGCCCGTTTTTCGTTGAGCGCCCCGCCATGACCTCCCGTCGTTTCCTGCAGCTGGATGTGTTCTCGCCCTACCCCGGCGCCGGCAACCCGCTGGCCGTCGTGCTCGATGCACAGGGCCTGGACGAGGCGGCGATGCAGGCCATCGCCCGCTGGACCCGGCTGCCGGAAACCACCTTCGTGTTCCCGCCACAGGCACCGGGCACCAGTTACGGCATCCGCATGTTCAGCCCGCAGAAGGAGGTCCCGTTCGCCGGCCATCCCAGCGTGGGCACCGCCCACGCCGTGCTGGAACTGGGCGTGGCCGCCGCGGTCGAGGGCGTGCTGGTCCAGGATGGCATCGCCGGGGCGCTGCCCCTGCGCGTGGACGGCAGCGGCGATACCCGCACCATCGCGATCCGCACGCCGCGTGCAGCGGTGGCCGAAGTGACCACCGCCAACGATCCGCGCCTGCAGCCCGCACTGGCCGGTTGGCCGCTGGGCCCCCTGCCGCCGGCGCGCATGGCCGGTGGCCGCAGCTGGTGGGTGGTTGAACTGGCAGACGAAGCCGCCCTGCGCACGCTCACCCCGGACTGGGACGCCGTGGCCACCCTGGCCGAAGCGACCGACAGCATGGGCGTGTTTGCTTACGCGCGCAGCCAGGGCCAGGCCTGGGATCTGGCAGTGCGTGCTTTCGTCGGCAATGGTCGCCGCTTCGAAGATGCCGCCTCCGGTGCGGCCAATGCGGTGCTCGCCGCCTGGCTGGACAGCCGCGACGCACTGCCCGGCACCGCGCACGGCTATGTCGTCAGCCAGGGCCGCGAGGTCGGCCACGATGCGCGCCTCACCCTGCGCATCGATGACCACGGCGATGTCTGGTCCGGCGGCCAGGTGCAGACCGTCATCCGCGGCACGCTGGACTGGTGATCGTGCGGCGGCGCCTCAACGCGCCGCGTCGTACACCGGTGCGCCATCGACCCAGGTCGAGCGCACCTGCAGGCCGGCCAGCTCGGCCGGCGCAACGTTCAGCGGGTCGCGGTCGAGCACCACGAAGTCCGCGCGCAGTCCGGGCTGCAAACGCCCGACCTGGGCCTCGTCATGGCCCGCCCACGCCGCATCGGCGGTGAAACCGCGCAGCGCTTCGGCCGCGCTCAGCCGTTGATCCGGCTGCCAGCCGCCCGGCGGTTGCCCCGCACGATCCTGGCGGGTGACCGCGGCAGACAGGCCCAGCCGCGGATCGACCTGCTCGACCGGGAAATCCGAGCCGAGCGCGAGCCGGGCGCCGGAAGCCAGCATCCGCCGCCAGGCATAGGCCCCCAGGATCCGCTCGGGGCCGACCCGGTCCTGCGCCCAGCCCATGTCCGAGGTGGCGTGGGTGGGCTGCATCGAGGCAATCACGCCGAGCTGGGCGAAGCGCGGAATGTCCTCCAGCGCGACCACCTGCGCATGTTCGATCCGCCAGCGGTGATCGCTGCGGCTGCGCTCGCCAAGCACCCGCGCATAGGTGTCCAGCGCGATCCGGTTGCCGCGGTCGCCGATCGCGTGCGTGGCGACCTGCAGATGGCAGGTATCGGCCTTGCGCACCGCGGTCTCAAAGTCCTCAGGTGAGGTGACCAGCAACCCGCGGTTGTGCGGGTCATCGCTGTAGTCGGCCAGCAGCGCTGCACCGCGGCTGCCCAGCGCGCCATCCATGAACAGTTTGACGCCGCGCATTTCCAGGCGGCCACCGGCGTGCTGGTAGGCCCCGTTCGCGCACAGGTCGGCCAAGGCCTCGCCATTGCCATCGGCATAGGCATCGATGCGCAGCGGCAACCTGCCGGCATCGGCGAAGCGGCGCATCAGGGCCAGATCGGCGCGCGATACGCCCATGTCGTGCACGCCGGTCAGACCCTGGCTGACGGCCTTGTCGAGCGCGCGGGTCAGCATCTGCTCGCGTGCGGCCTCGCTCGGGGCCGGGATCGCCGCCTGCACCAGGGTCATCGCTTCATCGACGAACACCCCGCTCGGCTGGCCCTCGGCATCGCGCACGATGCGCCCGCCTGCAGGCTGCCAGTTGCCCTTCAGCGCGCGTTGCCCGGGGCGCTGGGCGACCGCGCGCAGTGCCGCGCTGTTGCCCCAGCCGGCGTGGCCGTCGATGCGGCCCAACCAGACCGGGCGGTCCGGGAATGCAGCGTCGAGATCGGCCACGGTCGGGAACTGCTGCCCCGGCCAGCGGTTCTGGTCCCAGCCACTGCCCAGCAGCCAGCCTTCCGGATTGTCCGCCGCAAAACGCTGCAGGCGCGCCACGATGTCCTGTGGGCTGGTCGCGCCGGTCAGGTCGGCCTGCATCAGCGTGCCGCCGAGGAACATCAGGTGGGCGTGCGCGTCGATCAGGCCCGGGATCACGGTCGCCTCGCCGAGGTCGGTCAACGCCGCCAGGGGGTACAGTTCGAGCATCGCCTGCCGGTCACCGACGGCGAGCACGCGCCCGGTGTCGGTGTCCCAGGCCAGGGCAGTAGCCACCGGCGCATCCGGCGTACCGGTATGGATGGTCGCGGCGGTCAGCAGCCGGACATCGGCCTGCGCGGTGCCGGCCAGCAGGCAGGCCATCAGAGCGGCGAGAGCGGTCGGACGCATGCAGATACCCCACAACAGGAAAGCGGCGACTATGCGGCCGCCGCTTTCCCATCACAATCTGCTGTGCACCAATCGCGATGCCGATCAGCTGGCCAGTTCGGCCTCGAGCGTGATCCGCACTGCACTGAGCGCCTTGGAGACCGGGCAGTTCTGCTTGGCGTCATCGGCGATGGCGCGGAACTGGGTGGCCTCGATGTTCGGCACCACGGCCTTCACCTTCAACGTGATCTGCGACAGCTGCGGACCACCTTCCATGGAGAGGTCGACCTTGGCTTCGGTATCCAGCGAGGTGGGCACGAAACCGGCCTCGGTGAGCTTGGCCGACAGTGCCATGGTGAAGCAGCCAGCGTGTGCGGCGGCGATCAGTTCTTCCGGGTTGGTGCCCTTCTCGTCGCCGAAGCGGCTGCTGAAGGCATAGCGGGTTTTGTCCATCAGGCCGCTCTGGGGCGTGCTCAATTGTCCCTTGCCTGTCTTGAGGTCACCTTCCCAATGCGCGGTGGCATGACGCGAAATACCCATGATTGATCTCCTGCGGGATGAATGGCCAGGCCAGCCTAGACCGCCGCGCGTTAGCACCGTGTCTGGCCGCCGCCGGCCCATGGTCCGGCATCGCCCCGAACTGAATCGGCGATCACGATGGATGCTGTTTTCAAGTGGTTTTCGTGCGACAGTCGGGGTGCGACGGTCCATGACCGATGGCAGCCGCCGCGAGGGCGGACCCTGTTTTTTGGCTATGACCTGATGCACTGCGGTAACGAAGGGCGTGGAAATCACGAATTTTTATGCGTTTGCCTATTGGCGGCGCCCCATAGTTGCCCTACATTTCGCTTGCCGACGGGGTTCGGCGCGACCAAACAACCAACCGTTCACGGAACAGGAAACCATGGCAAAGACCGCTAAGAAGGCTGCCCCGAAGAAGGCAGTAAAGAAAGTCGCTACGAAGGCAGCCGCGAAGCCGGCCGCTCCCAAGCCGATCAAGGAAGTGCTGAGCAAGTCTGGTCTGGTTGCACACATCGTTGAAGCGTCCGGCGTTGTCGCCAAGGACGTGCGCGCCGTGCTCGCCTCGCTGGAAGGCGCCGTCGCCGCTTCGGTGCACAAGAAGGGCGCTGGCAGCTTCACCCTGCCGGGTCTGCTGAAGATCTCCACCGTCAGCGTGCCGGCCAAGCCGAAGCGCAAGGGCATCAACCCGTTCACCAAGGAAGAGCAGTGGTTCGCCGCCAAGCCGGCCTCCACCAAGCTGAAGGTGCGTCCGCTCAAGAAGCTCAAGGACGCCGCGCTCTGATCTGCGCGCCTCCTGCAGCACCCGGACGGGACGGCTTACGCCGTCCCGTCTTCATTTCAGGCCCCCACCTCGCAACGAAACACAGCGTTGCCCATGGTGCGTGGAGCATGCGGAAAGCCTGAAAACGCCGGCCCTGCCGCGCTTGGCGGGATACCGTGCCGGAGCGGAACGCACAGGGTGGAACACTGCGTGCGACCGCGCCTGTCGTCGCCGCGCGGGGCGCAGCCTATGGTGGCCTTGTCCCCCACCGCGCAGGCAGCCATGGCCAGCTCTTCTTCCCAGCGTTACCTCATCACCGTCACCCCGATCGAAAAGGACGGCCTGCAGTGCAGCGGGCGCTGCACCATCGAGCTGGAACATCGTGCCCAGCAGGACTGGATGCGGCTGCTGGAAATCGCGCGCCGCAACACCGGGCTCAGCGGAGACGAACGGGCTGCGGCGATCGTCGCGACCCAGCTGCTGCGCGATCTCGCCCAGCGCCACGCCGATGAGCCCCATCACCCGCTGACCGTGCTGCAACCGCAGCTGGACGAGGTGCTGGCCGCGCTGGAATCGATCCAGGGCGCGCCCTGAGCCAAGGGCCGCGCGCGGCGCTACACTCGGCGCTCTCCGGGGGAGAGTCCTGCATGCGCCGCGCCGTCCTGTTACTGCCGTTGCTGATCCTGCACGGCTGCTCCTGCCAGCAGCATCCGCCCGTGGCCGATCCATCCGCGTCCGCCGAGGCCGCTGCTGCGGAGGCGGCCCCGGCATCGGACCACGACGACGCGTCGGCATCGCCGCCCACCGCTCCGGCAGCGGCCGCGCCGAGCGCGGTCGCCGCAGATGCGCTGGACGAGCCTTCGGTGGTACACCGTTATGTAAGCGCCCTGGCCCAGGGCGACCTCGCCGGCGCCGACGCGCTATGGACGGGCGGCAGTCCCGGCGGCCATCCAGACGATGCTGCCCTGCGTGCCCTCCCCGATTTCCGCGGCCTGCGCATCAAGACGGGCGCGCCGCTCGCGCGGGACACGGCCGAGCCTTCCAGGCTGCGCGAGGTGCCAGTCCAGATCCGGGTCAGCACCGCCACCGGCACGTTGCGTTTCGAAGGCTGGTATCGGCTGCAGCCACGCGTGGATGGCAGCGGATGGGAGATCCACGGCGCCTCGATCCAGCCGGTACTGAACTGATCCTGCCGGCGGCGTCAGGCACTGGGCGCCAGTCGTCGCACGTCAAAGCTGGATTCAGCCGCGCGCGCTATTGTTGGCGTCTCATTCCCCACGGCCTTCCGCCATGAACGTTCGCCCGCTGTTGTCCCGCCTTGCCGCCTGCACCGTCCTGCTTGCTGCCGCCATCGGCGCGCAGGCCGCGCCCAGCGTGTCCGGCCGTGCGTTGTCCGTGGGTGCCGCCGATGTGCAGCAGTACCTCGATGGCAGTTTCCCGCGCACGCAGAACGCGCTGGGGGGCCTGATCGCGATGACCATGAGCCATCCGCAGTTGACCCTGCCGCAGGGCAGCCGCCTGGACCTCGGCTTCGATGTGGCGATGGCCACCGCTGGCGGCAACCCGGCGCCGCTGGGCAAGGTCAAGCTGAGCAGCGGCCTGCGCTATGACGCGCAGACCCAGGGCTTCCATCTGCAGGAGCCGACCGTCGATGACTTCACGCCGGCCAACAACGGCGGCAAGCTCGATTCACGCACGCGCAGCCTGCTCAATACCTGGCTGGCCGATTACGCCCAGCGCGAGCCGATCTACAAGATCGACCCGAGCGTAGGCGCCCTGCTCGGCGCCCTGCAGGTGCAGTCGGCACAGGTGCAGAACGGCAAGCTGGTGGTCACGTTCAATCAGGATCTCGGCGCCCTGGTGCCTTCCGGCCTGCTGGGCCGGTAGGCACCCACCGTTGGGGGATGCACTGATCTGATCGTTACCGCCAGGATCACCCCACCAGCGCCTTGGCCACCGCATCGGCGAACGCCGGGATATCGCCCGGCTTGCGGCTGGTGATCAGGCCGCCGTCGACCACGACTTCCGCATCGGTCCACTCCGCACCGGCATTGCCCAGATCGGTTTTCAGCGACGGCCACGAGGTGACCTTGCGGCCCTTGGCCAGGCCGGACTCGACCAGCAACCACGGACCGTGGCAGATCGCGGCGACCGGTTTGCCCGCCGCGCCGAACGCCTTGATCAGGGCCACTGCATCGGTATCGATGCGCAGCTTGTCAGGATTGATCACCCCGCCGGGCAGCACCAGCGCGTCGTAGTCCTCGGCCCGGGCGCCCTTCAGCGGCGCATCGACCGTCACGTTCTCGCCCCAGTCCTTGTCTTTCCAGCCGCGGATCTGGCTGGCGTCACCGGGCGCGATCACCTTCACCGAGGCCCCCCACGACTCCAGCAGTCGCTTGGGGTCCTGCAGCTCGGACTGCTCGAAACCATCGGTGGCGAGGATCGCGATGTGCTTGCCGTTGAGTGCATGTGCCATTGAGCGGCTCCAGTAAGTAGGAGCGCTCAGTGTGGCCAGGGACGCATTGGGCCGCGGTGACCAGGATGTGCACGGGGCGTCGGTGCAGGCAGCGCGCCCAGGCCGCTGCCTTGATCACCTCAGCGCTTGGGCTGGAGCATGGTGCCGGTGCACTTCTTCGAGCCGCAACGGCATTCCCAGATCTTCTTCAGGCGTGCGGTATGGCGCTCGGCCAGGGTGATGCCGTAGTTGTAGGTCAACTCGTCGCCCGGCTGGATGTCCTTGATCGCCTCGATGAAGACCTTGTCCTCGCGGCGGTTGTCACCCTCGGCTTCTTCGATCACCGCCTCGCAGTTGGGCTCGCAGCTGTGGTTGAGCCAGCGCGCGTCGTTGCCCTTGTAGTTCGCATCGATGACGTAGTCGTCATTGAGGGTGAACAGGAAGGTATGGCCGCTTTCCACATCCCCGGTGTCGTCGGCATCCACGTCGGCGTGGCTGCGCAGCAGACCCTTGTACTGGATGACCCGCTCACCGTTCTTGATCGGCGCCAGCGCGAACACGCCATTGCCATGGATGGTGGACTTGCGGGCCTGGATCTTCTTGGGCATCTGGCTGACCGTTGCGGTAGGAAGCCCCGATTCTCGCCTAATCTTTGTGATTGCCAAAGCGATGCGGTTCAATACGCGCCCCAGGTCGCCCTGCGGGCGCCTGAACGGGCGGGTTGGATGCCGCCGGAGAAAAGCGTACAATTTCAGTCCGCTTTATGGTTCTGCACCCCCGCCATGCTCCGCGTCACCAAGCTTACCGATTACGCCACCGTCGTGTTGACCGTGCTCGCCGCCCGTCCGGGCGAGGTGCTCAGTGCGACCGAACTGGCCGAGTTCGCCCGTCTGGAACCGCCAACCGTCAGCAAACTGCTCAAGCCACTGGCCCAGGCCGGGCTGGTCGAAGGCCTGCGCGGCGTCCGCGGCGGCTACCGGCTGACCCGCGCGGCGGACCGGATCACCCTGTTCGAGATCGTGGAAGCCATGGAAGGGCCACTCGGCCTGACCGAGTGCGCGCACGACCACAGCCAGTGCGGCCGCGAGCTGCAGTGCGGCGCCCGCAGCAGCTGGCGGATGATCAACGACGTGGTGTCCGAAGCGCTGCGCGCGGTCACCCTGGCGCAGATCCTGCCCCCTCTTCCCCTTGTTGACGCCCACCGCCGCGCGATCGCGGCGGACGTCGTCTCCTGATCAGGCAGCCCCCATGGCCACCGAAACCCTCGACACCGTCGCCACCGGCGATACCCCCAACCGCGAGATCCACGAGCAGCTCGGCCGCAAGTACTCGGCCGGCTTCATCACGGACATCGAATCGGACTCGTTGCCGCCCGGCCTGGACGAGGACACCATCCGTGCCCTGTCGGCCAAGAAGGACGAGCCGGAGTGGATGACGCAGTGGCGCCTGGAGGCCTACCGCCACTTCCTGACCATGCCGATGCCGGACTGGGCCAAGCTGCAGATCGCACAGATCGACCTGCAGGCGCTGAGCTATTACTCCGCACCGAAGGGCCCGAAGTACGCCTCGCTGGACGACGTTCCCAAGGAACTGCTGGATACCTACGACAAGCTCGGCGTGCCGCTGCATGAGCGCGCCAAGCTGGCCGGCGTGGCCGTGGATGCGGTATTCGATTCGGTCTCGGTCGGCACCACGTTCCGCAAGGAACTGGCTGAGAAGGGCGTGATCTTCTGCTCGATGTCCGAAGCGATCAAGGAGCACCCGGCGCTGGTCAAGCAGTACCTGGGCACCGTGGTCCCGGTCGGCGACAACTACTTCGCCGCGCTCAACTCGGCGGTGTTCTCCGACGGCAGCTTCGTGTTCATCCCCAAGGGCGTGCGTTGCCCGATGGAGCTGAGCACCTATTTCCGCATCAACGCCGGCCACACCGGCCAGTTCGAGCGCACGCTGATCATCTGCGAAGACAAGGCGTACGTCTCCTACCTGGAAGGCTGCACCGCGCCGATGCGCGATGAGAACCAGCTGCATGCCGCAGTGGTTGAGTTGGTTGCGCTGGAAGATGCCGAGATCAAGTACTCCACGGTGCAGAACTGGTACCCGGGCGATGAGAACGGCGTGGGTGGCATCTACAACTTCGTCACCAAGCGTGCCGAATGCCGTGGCGCGCGCAGCAAGGTCACCTGGACCCAGGTCGAGACCGGCTCGGCGATCACCTGGAAGTACCCGTCCTGCGTGCTGCTCGGCGACGATTCGGTCGGCGAGTTCCACTCGGTCGCGCTGACCCACCATCGTCAGCAGGCCGACACCGGCACCAAGATGATCCACATCGGCAAGCGCACCAAGAGCAAGATCGTCAGCAAGGGCATCAGTGCCGGCCATGGCCAGAACACCTACCGTGGGCTGGTCAAGATGGACCGCGGCGCCGAGGGTGCGCGCAACTACACCCAGTGCGACTCGCTGCTGATCGGCAAGAAGTCCGGCGCGCACACCTTCCCCTACATCGAGGTGAAGAACCCCACCGCGACGGTCGAGCACGAAGCGACCACCTCCAAGATCTCCGACGACCAGCTGTTCTATTGCCGCGCCCGTGGCATCGACCAGGAAAACGCGGTGTCGATGATCGTCGACGGCTTCTGCAAACAGGTCTTCCGCGAGCTGCCGATGGAGTTCGCGGTGGAAGCCAAAAAACTGCTGGAAGTCAGCCTGGAAGGCTCGGTCGGATGAAGCGCCTGCTCCCCCTGGCCGTGCTGCTGTGCGCGGTGGCACCGGCGTTCGCGCAGGACGTGGTGTGCAACCCCGGCGGCAATCAGCTCGAACTCAATGCGTGCGCCGACCAGGACTTCAAGAAGGCCGATGCCGAATTGAATGCCGTCTACGGCCAGATCGTGACCAAACTGGCCGGCGAGCCCGTCGCGCTGGCGAAGATGAAAGCCGCGCAGCGGCTCTGGATCCAGCTGCGTGACGCCGACCTGGAAGCACGCTACCCGGTGGGCGAGGATGAGGATCCGCGTTTCCTGTACGGCTCGATGTACCCGATGCTGTATTCCGGCGCCAAGGCGGCATTGACCACCGCGCGCACCACCTACCTGCGCAACGAATTCCTCGAGCGCAGCGAATACGACCTCTGAGTCGCGCTGCCTCCAGTTCCCCTATCTGACAAGACGATTATCGACATGTTGAAGATCGACAACCTCCACGCACGCATCGGCGAAAAAGACATCCTGAAGGGCCTCTCGCTCGATGTGAAGCCCGGCCAGGTGCACGCCATCATGGGCCCCAACGGCGCCGGCAAGTCCACGCTGGGCAATGTCCTGGCCGGCCGCGACGGCTATGACGTGAGCGAAGGCAGCGTGCAGTTCGAAGGCCGTGATCTGCTCGAGCTGGCGCCGGAAGAGCGCGCCGCCGCCGGCCTGTTCCTGGCCTTCCAGTACCCGGTGGAGATCCCGGGCGTGAACAACACCTACTTCCTGCGCGCCGCGCTCAACGCCCAGCGCAAGGCGCGCGGCGAGGAAGAGCTGGATTCAATGCAGTTCCTCAAGCTGGTCCGCCAGAAGCTGGCCGTGCTGCACCTGAAGGACGAACTGCTGCACCGCGGCGTCAACGAAGGTTTCTCCGGCGGCGAGAAGAAGCGCAACGAAATCTTCCAGCTGGCCGTGCTCGAGCCGAAGCTGGCGATCCTGGATGAAACCGACTCCGGCCTGGACATCGATGCGCTCAAGAGCGTGGCCGACGGCGTCAACGCGCTGCGTTCGCCGGACCGCTCCTTCATCGTGATCACCCATTACCAGCGCCTGCTCGACTACATCAAGCCGGACGTGGTGCACGTGTTGGCCGATGGCAGGATCGTGCAGAGCGGCGGCCCGGAACTGGCCCTGGAACTGGAAGCCCACGGCTACCACTTCCTGAAGGACCGCGTGGTGCCGGAGGCAGCGGCCTGATGAGCGCCCTGCTCGATTCCCTCGCCAGCGGCTTCTGCGGCAGCGATGCACGTCGCGCCGAGCTGGATGCCGCGCTGCAGGCCGGCCTGCCCGGCCCGCGTACCGAAGCCTGGAAGTACACCTCCCTGCGCCAGCTGGAGCGTCGCAGCTTCCGGCCCGCCCCGCTCGCCCCGGCCCAGGTCGATGCCGCCCTGCTGGCCGATATTCCGTCGCCGCGGCTGGTGTTCGTCAATGGCCGCCCGTCCGGCGCGCTGAGCGATGTCGCGGCGGTGCCGGCCGGCGTGCAGTTGGCCACCCTGTCCTCGGCGCTGGCCGCCGGCGATGAAGCCGCCCGTTTCCTCGGCCGCCGCTTCGAGCGCAGCGAGGAAGTGTTCGCGCGCCTCAATGCCGCACTTGCCGACGAAGGCGTGCTGCTGCGTGTGGACGAAGGCGTGCAGGTCGAGGCGCCACTGCAGCTGGTTTTCATCAGCGTGGCCGGCGAGACCGATCTGTCCTGGCACCACCGCCACCTGATCGAACTGCGCAGCGGAGCCGCGCTGGGCGTGGTCGAGCATCACCTGCATGTCGGTGATGCCGCGCACCTGGGCAACACCCTGGTGCACGTCCACCTTGCGCAGGACGCCGTGCTTTCGCACGCCCGCGTGCAGGCCGATGCCACCCGCGCCACCTCGCTGCTGCGCACCGATGCCGTGCTGGCCCGCAATGCCCAGTACCGCCGCGTCGATCTGGAGCTGGGCGCCGCGCTGAGCCGCCATGAGCTCAACGTCCGCCTGGAGGGCGACAACGCCCAGTTGACCGCCAACGGGGTGCTGCTCGGCAATGGCCGCCGCCATGTCGATACCCGCCTGGGCATCGAGCACATCGCGCGCGATACCGCCTCGGAAATGGTCTGGCGGGGCGTGGCGGCCAACCGCAGCCGCGTGGTCTTCCACGGTGGCATCCACATCCGTGAAGGCGCCGATGGCACCGACGCCAACCTGTCCAACAAGAACCTGCTGCTCTCCGCCGATGCCGAGATCGACACCCAGCCCACGCTGGTGATCGACGCCGACGAAGTAAAGGCGGCACATGGCGCCACGGTTGGCCAGCTCGATGCCAACGCGCTGTTCTACCTGCGTTCGCGCGGTCTGCCGGCCGATCGCGCGCAGCAGCTGCTGAGCGCGGCGTTCTGCCATGAACCGCTCAATGCCCTCGACGCACGCCTGACCGAGCAGCTGACCACCCAGCTCGACCGTGCCCTCGCCTTGGCGGGCGTGGCATGAACCTGTCCACGCCGCGCCCGGTCGCCGATACCGGTGCCGCGCCCGACTGGGACCGTGTGCGCCTGGACTTCCCACTGCTGATGCGCGAAGTGCACGGCAAACCGCTGGTGTATTTCGACAATGCCAACACCGGCCAGAAGCCGGTGCAGGTGATCGGCGCGGTGGACGAGTTCTACCGCCGCTACAACGCCAACGTCAGCCGCGCGGTGCATGCGCTCGGTACCGAAGCGACCGATGCTTACGAAGGCGCACGCAACAAGCTGGCGCGCTTCCTCAACGTGCGCGCCGGCGAGCTGGTGCTGTGCAGCGGCACGACCTTCGCGATCAATCTGGTCGCGTACTCCTGGGCGCTGCCGCGACTGAAAGCGGGCGACGTGATCCTGGTCTCGCGCATGGAACACCATGCCAACATCGTGCCGTGGCAGCTGGTCGCCCAGCGCACCGGGGCGACCATCCGCGTGGCCGAGATCACCCCGGCGGGTGCATTGGACCTGGACGCGCTGCGCGCGGCGATGACCCCCGAGGTCAAGCTGCTGGCGGTTGCCCACGTCTCCAACGTGCTGGGCACGGTCAATCCGGTCCGCGAGATCTGCCGCGAAGCCCGCAAGCGCGGCATCATCACCGTGGTCGACGGCTCCCAGGCCGTGCCGCACCGCAAGGTCGACATCCCCGCGATCGGCTGCGACTTCTATGCCATCACCGGCCACAAGATGTGCGGCCCGACCGGCACCGGTGCACTCTGGGCCAGGCGCGAGCACCTCGATGCCATGCCGCCGTTCCTCGGCGGTGGCGAGATGATCAAGGAAGTCAGCTTCGACGGCACCGTGTTCAACGACGCCCCGCACAAGTTCGAAGCCGGTACCCCGAACATCGCCGGCTTCATCGGCCTGGGCGTGGCGGTGGACTACCTGGAGTCGCTGGGACTGGAGCACGTGGAAGCCCGCGAAGGCGAGCTGCTGGCGCACTTCACCGAGGAGCTGAACAAGATCGAGGGTCTGCGCATCTTCGGCACCACGCCGGACAAGGCCGCGGTGGTCTCTTTCCTGGTGGACGGCGCGCATTCGCACGATCTGGCCACCCTGCTGGATCTGGAAGGCGTCGCGGTGCGCTCGGGCCAGCACTGCGCACACCCGCTGCTGCAGTACTACGGCGTCGCCGCGACCTGCCGCGCCTCGCTGGCGTTCTACAACACGCATGAAGAAATCGAGCGCTTCATCGTGGCGCTGAACAAGGTGCTCAAACTGCTGGGCTGAAACCTACGCCCCGATCCGGGCATTCCCAAGCAACCTCAATCGCCATAAAGACCGACTCAACTTCATGCACTCTACGCCACCCCTCAACCAGGATGTTCGACACTCCATATTCATCCTGGACGACCACGAGATCGTTCTACATGGCCTCACACAGCGACTTTCCGTTGAGAACGACATGGAGGTGGTCGGTCATGGTGCGACCAGTCGCGAACTGTTGGATGCACTCGCCCAGCGTACAATCGACATCGCGATCATCGATTTCGTCCTCAGCGCTCATGATGTCGACGGGATCAAGCTGATCAGGGCTGTAAAAACGCGATATCCACGATGCAAACTGCTGGTACTTACTGCCCAGTACACCCCGGCGACAGCTGCTTTGGTGCTGCAGGCTGGTGCGCATGGTTTCATCGGAAAATCCCAGGCACTGAACGGGGTGGTTGCCGCAGTACGTGCAATGGCACGCGGTCAGATCCATCTGACGCAGGACATGGCGACGGATCTGGCAGATTTCTCGGAGTCCGGACTCCGCACCACCTGTACGCAGCTGCAGACGGGCACCTCGCCTCTGCTCGCCAGCACATTGCTTTCCACACGTGAACGCGAAGTGCTGCGGTGCTGCCTGGACGGCATGTCCGTGTCCCAGATCGCCAGCAAATTCTCGCGTAGCAGCAACACGATCAGCACACAGAAGCAATCGGCATATCGAAAGATCGGCATCCGCAACGATAACGAGTTGTTCAAGATTCGCGACCAACTGGACCGTCAATGAACTCCACGCAGGGCCCATCTGTAATGACCCACCGTTTTCTGCTCAGGTCATGCGGTTAATGTAGCGGCATAGGCCGCGTCCGGGGTCATCATCTTCAGCGCCTGATGAGGGCGCTGTTGGTTGTAGAAGGTGATCCAATCAGCAATCACCCGTGTGGCGTGTACTTGGCTCTCAACGCGATGCCGATGCACACATTGCTCCTTCAACGTTCGGATCACCCGTTCCACCATCGCGTTCTGCTGTGGGCAGTGCGGGATGATGAACTCCTGCTGCAAGCCATAGCTGCGCACCAGGCGGGTGTAGTCGCGGCTGGTGAATACCAGCCCGTTGTCCGAGCGCAGCAGGAAAGGGGCTGGCACCCTCCCCAACGTGCCGTAGCGGGTAATCAGCGCCTGCTCCAGCGCGGCCGAGGCGGTGCTGGCCTTGCCGGTCCGTGACAGCTGCAGCCAAGCAGTTGTCCGGTGCCACAGTCGATCACCAGTGCCAGGCTCAGCCAGCCGTCCTTGCCGCCCCAGACCCGGCACAGGTCGGTGGCCCAGCGCTGGTCTGGCCCCTGCGCGCGCGACACCTTGGCTTCAATCCGCGGCCGCTGGCCAGGCGGGCGCTTGCGCACCTGCCTGCCTTTGAGTTGGAAGATCCGCTGGACCGTGTTCTTGTTCATACTCAGCAGCGCTGCCACCGTGCGATAGCCGAACGAGGGCTCGGCCTAGATCATCTCCTTGATCGGCTCGGCCAGCTCCAGCTTCACCTTGGGCGGTAACCGGGTCGGTTTGTAGTACGTCGTGCGACGTGCCACATCGAACCACTGGCACAGCTTGGTCATCGGCACCGCGAAACCGCCGTCCTTCAGGCCCTGCGGGACCGAGCGCATCAGCTCTCGCCCTTTCCCAGCAGGGACGCCAGCTTTTTTCGGGCGCGGATCTCCAGCATCGCCTCACCATAGGCTTCCTGCAGATTCTTGAGCTGGCGCTCGTACTGCTCGCGCACGTCCTCCGGCTTGGCACGCAGGGCGTTTTCCATGCCGCGTTTGCCGTCCTCGACCCAGCTCTCGATCTCGGCCGGCGTCAGGTCGAACTGGCCACTGGCTGCGGCCACCGTCGTCTTGCCCTGGATGATCTCAAGGACCAGCGCTGACTTGCGTCGGGCCGTCCAGCGCTTGATCTCTACTTCCATCATCTCGCTCATCGGTGTCTCCTTCGGGAAAAGTAACACCTGAGCAGGTCTTCAGTGGGTCATTACACATCTTCCGTACGAGCTGCGCGCACCCGTGCATTGCAAATGGACGCTGCACGGGCGCAATGTGTCACCAATTGTAGCGCAGGCCCAACTGTCCACCTGCAGCTCGCAGCTGGTGCCGACCAGACTGCAGTCCGAATTCGCTCCAGCCGGTCAGGCGCGGACTCAATTGAAACTGTGCCCCAACCTTGACCTCGACCTGGTCGCCCCGTGCATCACCTGCCCAGGCCTGCCCATCGAAGTGCAATGCATCGCCGGCGTGACTGTTGCGTAGCCAGTTCAGCGTCAGATAGGGCTGCACCCAAGCATGTTGCTGGAGATGCGGTCCTGGCGTGCCGCGCTGTCCATACAAGCGCATCCCGGTACGCGTCGCCAACCCTCCGGCACCCTTCACCGAGACGACCGTGCCGTTATGCTCCACATGGCGACCTGCCGTGTAACCGGTGTAAGTGACCTGCAGCTGCGGCTCAACATAGAGCGTGGTGAACTCCCCCAACTGCCAGGGGTAGGCATAACCCACTTCGATCGAAGCGGACGCCCCTCGCGCGGTATAGCGTTCCGCCGCCAATCCCGTGCCGTCTACCTTGTGACGATAGCGCGCCCACTGCAACCAGCTGTCCAGCTGCACGCCACTCTGGTCATCGCTTGGTTCCAGCCAGCTGGCATAGATGCCCAGCGCCGTTCCGTCTACCTGGCCACTCGCCTCGTATCCGGTCGTGACCGACCGCGAATGATTGCGGGCCTGGCCGTAACCCAACATCCCCCCGACCCGGGTGCTGTGGCTACCGTAGAAGTCAGTGCCCGTCTGGCGCAGGGTGCGATGCGAACGCACTTCCAACTGGCCGCCCTGCAGCCCGTAGTTCTCCTGCTGCTGGTTCACGCGCCCCCAGGCTCCACGTTGTTCGATGCCTGGATGTGGCAGACGTGCGCCGAGACGGTCGTGCAGGCCATGATGTTGAAACATCTCCAGCGCCGCCGTCTGGTTGGCCCAGTACGCACCCGGCTCGGGGCGCAGAATCGGGCCTGGCTCCGGCGTGGGATCGGGATCCGTCGACAGCAGCGCTGAACGTAGGTACCAGTGCCCACTGTCCGCCTCTCTGCTGCCGCCCTTGTGCAGAAAGTACTCGTACTGCGCCCGCACAGCGCGTGTCCGCTGCACGAACACACCATCGGAACGGCCATGGACCGTGACCACCTCGATGCCATCGCCACTGGTTGGAGCCACACCCCCGACACTGTTCACCGTCAACAAGGTTCGGCCCGAGGTGTTTCCTTCCACAATCAGCCGGTCCGTGGGTGCTTGATCCCCCTCCAGGCGGCTGTTCAACACCAGGGCGCCGTCGTCGGCATGATAGTCGCCATTGATGGTCAGCACCTTGAAACGCCCGCCATCCCCCGGCGGGCTAAATGTCAGAGCGCTGTTGTCCAGCACAAGATTGCCGACGGTTGAGTCGCTGGTGATGGTCCATTGGCTGCCACCACTCATCCGGAGGTCGTCGACGACGTCCGTAGCGCCCTGCCAGTAGACGCGCCGATCCATCGCTACCTGGAGACTACTCCCTGGCGGAGTAGTGACACCTTCAGCATGGACGATGTCACCCCGGGCCTGTACACCGTCACGCAGGTCCAGTCGTACGCTCTCACCGGCCGCCCCCTCCTCCAGCACCAGCAATTGCCCATTGCCGCCGAACAACTGTGCCGCACCACCGAAGCTCAGGATCGACGTGCCCGACGCACTGATCGCGCCATGATGTTCGCTGCCAAGGACGCCGCCGTCCATGCTGAACGTGCCGCCATTGATGCTCAGGCCCCAGGCCTTCTCACCCTGCGACCATGCCGACGTACCGCTCACGTTCAGCACACTTCCCTCGTCCGACACGGACAGCGCCGGCGCCAAGGCTCCTGTAGTGCGCAAGCTGCTTCCAGTTATCCCAACCTGAGCCCCTTTGCGTACCACCATGCCGATCGCACTGTCTCCGGTGGTATGGATACTCACCGCATCGGCGCGTACCACTGCTCCACCCTCCCGCTCGCTCGAAGCGTAGAGCGCGTGCGATCCAACGCCGACGGTACTGATCGCGCCACGGTGAAGATCAATCTGACCGTCGCGCACATCCACCCCTGCCGCGTGATCACCTAACGTGGAGAGGTTCACATCCTGACCACGCACTACGCCATTGGAGAGAAGCCACAGCGCCGTCGAGTAGTCGCCTTCGGTGGCAACCTCCACCCGCTGCAGCTGTACCGCAGGGTCACCGCGATTGGCGTTGATGCCCACTGCTGCAAAGCCGCGGGTCAGTATGCGACTGTCGGAGAGCTCCACCGTGCCTCCGAGCATCGCCGCCACGCCATGGCTGTCATTGGCACTGGTGCTGATCGCGCTGCCGCCCAGGCGAAGCGAGCTGCCGGCATCTTCGAGGAAAGCGCCGTGCCCGATCCCGGTCTTACTGATGATCAGATTCCGGGCATCAATCCGCCCCCCCTGGCTGGCATGCAACCCGCTTGAAAAGTTGCCCGTGACATTAATGTGCCCACCGTCAAGGGTGATCATGCTGCCCACACCCTCGGCGAACACGCCATTGACGCCGTTTCCGCCCGCGCGCAGGTAGACCGGCCCTTCTGCAGCGATCGTGCCGCCCCGCCGCGCGTAGAACACCGACTTGTCCGGCCCAACCTGACCGTCACTGTCGTAATCGCCGCCAGGCGCGCGAACATCGGTGCCGTCGGCCACGACCTGACCGGCGAACGCCGGCAGACTCGAGGTAGTCAGTAAGGCGGCGTGTACCGCAACGCCGAGCAAACGACGTGGAGAGCAAGGAGTACTCATCATAGGTTTTCTCTTTCTGATGCAAAGCGAAGCCGGGGCCACGAAGAACTGCCGCTGAACGCCGATGCGCTCGCAGAGACGGGATGTCGCAGCGGCGCCATTGACACATCCCCCTCGGTCTCGCCTTCTGCAAACCATTTGTCTTCGACACATACCGCATCTTCAATGACATCTGGCGCCAACCCTTGGCGCTGCGACGCAGCCGCGGGCAATTTGTAGGTGATCTGACACTGTTGACCGGCCCGCTGTCCCCAGCGCACGGTCAGCACGCCCTGCGCATCCTTACTGCGGATCTGCAGGCGGCTGCCCTGGCCCACACTACCGACACTGTTGCCGGCCTGATCATGGACCGTCGCAGCGAAGGGCAACGTGCTGCCGTCGGCCTGCCGCGCCTTGATCAGCACCGCGCGGCCTACATCGGTGGTATATGCCAACCACACCACCGCCCCGTGCCGTGGTGCCACCACTCGCGCGCTGGACTTCAGCTCCACATCCGTCGACATACCGCGCGGATCCAACTCCACTGTGTTGAATCGGTAGGGGGTCAACGTCGGTACCAAGGCATAGCCACGCGAGTCAACGCGGGCACCGTCGCCACCACTTACCCTGGCGCCGACCGCGCCGGGGGCATGAATCAGACCGATGGTGTCGCCCAGGCTGGGAGCCGCCGTTAGCCCGCCAGCATGCACGGCGATGCCGCCACTGAAATCCAGTGACGTGACACGGAAGTCATTCCCCTTCGAGTAGCTGCCGCCCACGATCGCCTGCGCTGATCTGTACTGCGCCGAAGCCCCCGCCGAAGAGGCTCCCGGCCGCTGCGCAGCATTGAATCCATATTGCATTTGACGGTCCGCACCCGCGGTGCCATTGACACCCAGCGTCGTGCCGAGCTCCTGATTGTGGTCATGGCGCAGAGTCGAGTTCAGAATCGGAGCGCGTGCGCTGCGACCCAGTGGCAGGGTCAGGGTCAGGCTGACCTCGTTGTCGCTGCGACGATCCGAAAGCCGGATGGCCCGCTGGGCAGCCAGGCTGTAGCCAACCTGGCGCCAACTGTTGCTGTAGCCCAGCGAATAGCTCAAGTTGCGCCCATCACGGTTCCAGTAGTCCATGTTGGACGCCGTGGCGTACAGTGCCCCCCCATTGCGTCCCAGCGTCTGATTTACCGTACCTTCCACCCGACTACGGTAGCGATCAATGTGACGCCCTTGGTCACCGCTCCTCAGTTCAGCCCGCAGACGCAGCGCTTGATTGACATCTACGTAACCTTCGGTGGAATAGCGGTATGCACCCAACGAAAAGGTGGTCCCGGTCGCGAGCAGCTGCTTGCTATAGCGGAACTGCAGACTCTGGCCATCCATCGAATCATCCGGCATCGTCAGCCGGGATTGGGTCAGATCGAGCGAGAATGCGCCGAGTGGTGTATTGAGCGCAGCACCGACCTGGGTAGCCGCGTAATGCGTGCTCTTGAGCGCACCGGCGTAGCCGGTCACCGCGTTACTCAGGCCACGCTGCACCTGGGCCTGCATCAGATAGGGATCGTCGCCGTGCTGTACGGAATCAACGTACCCCGCGCTGAATGCATAGCGGCTGTATCCAGGGCGCAGCAGCTGGGCGGTGCCGGTGAACGGTATCGCATATGACTTCTCGCGACCATCGGCCTCGCGCACGACCATTTCCAGGTCGCCGCCGTAACCGATGGCGTAAAGGTCATCGATCTCGAACGGCCCGGGAGCCACCGTCAATTCACGCAGTACTACACCACGCTGCTGAACGCGGACCAGCGCATTGGTCTCCGCCACCCCGCGCACGACCGGCGCATAGCCGGTCATAGACTGCGGCAGCATCCGATCATCGGTCGCCAGTTCAAAACCACGTACACGTACGCTACCGAACAGATCGCCACGTGAGTAAAGCTGACCGACCACAAGCTGAGACTGCAGGGAAAGGATATCGCGCTGGGCAAAGGTACTCGTCGGCTGGTAATGGGTGCCGTCGCCTTCACTCCACGCCAGAGAGCCTTGGTGGCGCATCAGCCAGCCACCGACGTTGACGCCGGCCCGCACACCCAGGTAGCCACGCGTGCTGGTCCGCCCCTGCGAACGCATGTCGTACAGATTGGCGTTGTATTGCAGCAACCCAGCCTGCACGCCACGATCTAGCTGCGCTGGAGATACGTAGTCACTGGGGCGTCGCGACAGGTAAAGCTGCGGCACCTGTACCGTGAGCATCTGTTCGGCTAGATCGAAACGTGCCGTCGCACCGGGCACCCACTGCCCAATGCTCAGACAAGCATCCGGTGATACGGTCGCCGCAAGCTCACCTTCGTCTCCATCAAGATGCTCGGGGTCGACTCCGAAGCGATCCAGCATCAGGCGGTCGACGCACAGCTGCGCACTATCCTGACCTTCCAACATCTCGAAGCGTAGCGACTCCGGGCCAACCGGCTGACCATTGACATGAACCGTCGCGGGGTAGACACCCGGAAGAATCACACTGCTATGATTGAAGCGCGACAGGTCAATCTTGGCGCTGCCAGGAAACTGGCCCGAGCGGAATTCCACACTCCGAGGTGTCGGCGAAGTGTCCGCCCAGGCAGGTCCGGCCACACACGCCGATGCCAGTGCCACGGCAAGCGCATGGTGACGAATGGCACGGCGGTTATCCGCCTCCGCTACATCCCAATAGAAATACATAACGACTATGTCGATCCTATACGTACAGAGCGCACGCACCTTCGCGCAGCGCCGGCGGGCACTCGCATAAATAGAAAAATACGTCGGCCCTGATTGCAAACCGGTAATGCGCGACGCGTCAGACGTCCGATCGAAGCTGGATCAACCGTCGTCTCCATGCATCAGCCACGCCAACGATTCGACCCGATTGCCGTAGTCTCCAATGGTCACGAATGTAACTTGCGCGCCTGCGCCGGGCAGAACGGTCACATCGGGAAACTCGAATTGCTGCGACGCATAGGGGGCCACCATGTTGTCGGCGGCCTCCTGTCCGCGCTTGTAAGGGGTGCTACGCGCCCCATCGATCAGCGTCAACTTACTGAAGGACATGAAGTAGGGCGTCGGATTGTGCACCTGAAGAATCACACCACGTGAACCCTGCGCAGAGCGCATCGACCAGTGCAGTCGCTCGGGCACCGCAACCCTGGCCGGCGTCAGCCCCTGCGGGCGGAAGAACAACTTCAGTCGGGTGCGATAGGCGAACTGCAGCAACTGTGCGTCCTCGTCGTCCGCGTACGGAGGGATCTCCAGGACGTTCAGCCAGAACAGACTCTCACGATCGTCAGGCAGAGGCTCGCCTGTATAGGAAAGGCGCAGGGCCTGCGCGCTCTGCGGATCCATCCGAAAGACCGGCGGGGTGACGACGAATGGCACTTCCACCGTGTCAGGCGAAGAATCCTCCTGACCAGCGTCCAGCCACACCTGCAGCACACTGGGATCCTGGTCGGCCAGGTTGTTCAGCCGTATCGTTACTTCACGTTCCTGCGCTGGATAGACCACCCGCGTTCCCGAAATCACCACCTTGGATTGCGCCGCGCCCGCCATAAGCAGCAACGCGAGCAACCCGGCCATGCGTATCATCATCGTCATCACCCCTCATCGCAGGAAAAAACTGCACGGGCCCGCTTATGCAGGCCCGTGCATCAAGTTCCGGTTACGGCAACCAGTGCCGTCAATCAGTCATAAACGACCGAGAAACCCACAGCCGACGCCACGGCACCACGAGTGGCCGCAGCGCCATTGGCGTACATGCGGACGATCAACGGAATGCGTGCCTGGTTGTTAACGATCTCGTAGCCGGCCGAATCGTCGTTGGCAAGGTCGATCACCGATCCGTCCAGATTGGTGAACTGGATCTGGACATTTCCCGCCGGGTTGGTGGCTGCGGTGTTGTTGAGACGACCAGTGGTGAAATCGATCGCAGGACTGGATGGGTCGAAGCGTACGTACGCCGTGTCGCCATTGGTGCAACCGGGCTCGCCCGGGCCACCAATATTGATGGTGACCATTTTATCACCAGCCGTCTGGCCCGGGGCCGCAAGGTTAGCGACACTGACACCCAGCAGATCGACATCCTTGTTTACAGTGCCGGCACCCGGCGCTTCACCTTCAATGGTACAGGTGGTCGCGGTGACACTACCGGTGATGGTGATCTGCCCATCGTTTGCCGCCTGAGCCGACCCCATTACAGCCATGCTGATGCCCGCGACCAGCGCTGCCGAAATCCCAATATTCTTCATGTGAGCTGATTCTCCATAGATAAATAGCAATCCAAAATTTTCCCCTGCAACCACCGGCACCAAAGCGCGCCCGGGCCGAAGATAGCGGGCAACGGATTATCTCAATTGGCCCCGTCGGCGTATCTGGGGCTACCCCCAAAAGAACTCATCATTTTCCTAATGGCGCGTGACCCGATGATTTCCAGGTCCAGACTGGGCGTACCACATCGCCCACATGCTTACGTTTGATCGGGCCGAAGTAGCGCGCATCGAACGATGCAGCATTGATGTCAGACATCATCAGGACCTCGTCTTGACTCAAGCGGCGCTCGCTCAGCACCAGCGATGGCATCGACCGGCCTGCACCGTCTTTGATCATCGGCTTGCTGTGCGGTAACAGACGACCGTTGACGTGTACGCCACGCGCATCGATGGCCACCAGATCGCCAGCACCGGCCATCACCCGTTTAAGCAATGGCCGCACTCCACCGGGGCAGCGACCGGCGTGCAGATAGCCACGCTCTTCTGCCAAGGTAAATATCGATTGCTCGAGCATCGGGCAAAAGGTTGCATAGCGGCCTGGAGTAGGTGGCTGGCGCTGCACCCAGTACAGGCCGTAGGCCAGACTTGGTGTTGTATTCAGGCGTGCACCCGACAAGCCCAGCAAAGGCGGGAGGGCGGCCGCCAACAACAGGCACGCCACCCCTTGCCGCCGATGCCGGCGATGGCCAAGCCAGCTCACGCCTTCGCGCTGTGATGCGCTGTCGGCGCATGGCGACGCTCAGTCATACTGAACGTTCACCAAGATCGCACTGCGCGCCGGGCCAGACACCAGGTTGCCGGACAGGCGCTGGAATCGCGCCCGAAACCCATACTCGCCGCCGCCCGCCAGCGTCGCCAGCGTCAGCGCCCCACCCGGCGCGATGTCCGCCCCACCCGCACTCTGCAGGCGTACCGCAACACCGCCGGCCCCCCCTGTCACCGCGAACAGCTCCGGACGTCCCGCTGCCGCATCGCCAGAAAAGGCAAAGCGGGCCTCATTGAACTGGGTGAGATCGCACTCCTCGGATACCAAGGTGAAATCCTTCCAGGGACCGCCCCCGTCACCACCAAAATCACGTGGCGTAATGCGTCCCAGATCGACCGTCTGGTTCAAGGAGGCCGTTGTAATCGAGCACGTTGCGAGGCGGAACGGGATATTGTCGAACATGATGCGGCGGCCGCGCAGGGCATCGACCCGGGTTTCGGCCACCTCGACTGCGCCGCCAGCACCGAGGATCCCGCCGGAAAAGTCACCGGCAATGCGATAGAAGCCAACATGCAGGGTGCCGTCGTTGGTCAGTGTGTAGCGAGCGGGCTGGTCTACCTCGACCACGAACGGAAATGTACGACGAGTGCCACCGTTGGGTTCCCATTCGAACTTCACGCCGACACCAGGCAAGGAAGTTCGATAGATGTCCGGCAGTTCAGACGGCACCAGACCGATAAAGCGGCTGTCTACCACGGTGAGCCCGCTGCAGGTCGCCATGGCTCGGCCGTCGCCATTGGCCGAAGCAGCTTTGATTAGCGTACCTACCGGAGCGTTCTGCTTGATAGGAATGGCATCGCTACCCTGGATCGGAAAGCTGACCAGGTTGTTCAACGTGCAGTTGGCCGCACGGACGCCTCCTGGCGTGAGGGCGACGGCGGCGACGAACAATCCGCCAAGCAGCTGGTTCTTTGGTTTCAAAATGTGCTTCTCATTAGGTCGATGAACGATGTTTCGCGAGGGCATCAGTCTCCGGCTGATCCGCCTCTGTCAGCTGTCGATAGCGTGACGCTGTAGGTCGGGAAGTTCTGGTCCAGCCACCTCCCCCAGTGTCCTGCGCGGCGAATCAGCTGCGCGCGATAGCGTTGATTGTGCCGTGGCGTGCGGGAGTGATAGTTGGATGCCCGTGTCCAGATGTCCCCACTATCGTCACGAAGATGGCCGCGTAGCCGCCAAGCCGCCAGCTCATAGGGATAACACCCGGCGGTGGCCACATCGGCGCTGCTGATGCCATACCGTGCCAACTCTTTTAGGTAGGCGGTATTGAATTGCATCGCTCCAACATCGTAGCTGCCGTTCCGGTTGCGCACCCATTGCCCTGGGCGCCCTCCTTCCTGCTCGGCGACCGCCAGCATGATGTTTGCAGGTATGGCGTACTTGATTGCCGCGGCGATCGAGCACACCACCCGTTCTTCGTGTGGGGGAGGAAGATCAATGCTCATCTTCATTTCCTGTATTGGATACATCGAGCGACTGCGGCGGCAGCTTGCTGTCCGCAGCCGACCATTGCCGCGGGGCGCCGGCTGGCTGTGATACCACCGAATGCTGCAAGGGAGGCGGTGCATCTATGGGCGTCGAAATGACGACTGCGTGCGTGCTGTCGCCGGCTGGTGACGTCGGCGTCGGCGTCGGCGTCGGCACAGACGATTCGCGCAGATTGGCGCCCGCTCCATGCATCGGTGCCGATATCATCGCCTGCATGATCGGCTCGTCTGCACCGCTTGCCTCCATCACCAGCATCTTTGCATTCAGCGATGACGAAGCGTCGCGAGTGGATTCGAGACCCGCGTCTGGAAACACCGACTGCACCCGCACATCGCCATCCACATCGATTACCGATGCCGGCAGGTCGCCCGCGGCCACCGGCGACACATGCTGTGGCACCTTCGGCCTCGGCGGCAACTTGGTTTCATCCGGGTCGCTCCCCGGCGCCGGTACGTTCGACACCTGCGGTGACAGGGCATGACCGGTGTTGACCACGGCCGGCGGCAGCACCGACTGCACCCGCACATCGCCATCCACATCGATTACCGATGCCGGCAAGTCGCCCGGGGCCGTCTGCGACGCGTGCTGCCGCACCGTCGGCGTCGGCCTGACCTCATCCGGGTCACGCCCTGGCACCTGTACGTTCGACACCTGCGGCGGCAGGTCGTGACCGGTGTTGACCACGGTCGGCGGCATCACCGACTGCGCCCGCACATCCCCATCCGCATCGATCACCGATGCCGGCAGGTCGCCCGCGGCCATCGGCGACGCGTGCTGCGGTACCGTCAGCGTCGGCGGCAGCCTGGCTTCTTCCCGGTCGCCCACCGGCGCCTGTACGTTCGACACCTGAGCCGGCAGGTCATGACCGGTGTTGACGACGGTCGGCGGCAGCATCGACTGCGCTCGCACATCCCCATCCACATCGATCACCGATGCCGGCAGGTCGCCCGCGGCCATCGGCGACGCGCGCTTCGGTACCGTCAGCGTCGGCGGCAGCCTGGCTTCTTCCCGGTCGCCCACCGGCGCCTGTACGTTCGACACCTGCGGCGGCAGGTCATGACCGGTGTTGACGACGGTCGGCGGCAGCATCGACTGCGCTCGCACATCCCCATCCGCATCGATCACCGATGCCGGCAGGACGCCCGCGGCCATCGGCGACGCGCGCTTCGGTACCGTCAGCGTCGGCGGCAGCCTGGCTTCTTCCCGGTCGCCCACCGGCGCCTGTACGTTCGACACCTGCGGCGGCAGGTCGTGACCGGTGTTGACCACGGTCGGCGGCAGCACCGACTGCGCCCGCACATCCCCATCCGCATCGATCACCGATGCCGGCAGGTCGCCCGCGGCCATCGGCGACGCGCGCTTCGGTACCGTCAGCGTCGGCGGCAGCCTGGCTTCTTCCCGGTCGCCCACCGGCGCCTGTACGTTCGACACCTGCGGCGGCAGGTCATGACCGGTGTTGACACCAGCCGGCGGCAGCACCGACTGCGCCCGCACATCCCCATCCACATCGATCACCGATGCCGGCAGGTCGCCCGCGGCCATCGGCGACGCATGCTGCGGTACCGTCAGCGTCGGCGGCAGCCTGGCTTCTTCCCGGTCGCCCACCGGCGCCTGTACGTTCGACACCTGCGGCGGTAGGTCATGACCGGTGTTGACGACGGTCGGCGGCAGCATCGACTGCGCTCGCGTTGCCGCGTCCACGTTGAGCGTTGAGGTCGCATCGTCACCGACATCATCATGGCCAGCTATCGGGGGGCGGCGATCCGCATCAACTGGGGCCGTCCGTGGCTCGGCCTGTTCGGAAGGCATTCCAAGAGAGACGGCACGCGCAGCGGGCTTGCTCTCGTCGACCGGCGCCTGCACATTCGCGATCTCATATGGCGCCGCAGTCGCGGTGAACACACTGGCTCCGCTGTCACTACCGTAATCATTGCTGTATAGCGACTGCGTGGTCAGTACAGAGGCAGGCAATGTCGCGCCGAGGTCGCTGGCATGCACACCGGCAGCACTGCCTGTGTACGTTGGGTGTGCCGCCGGTGTAGCAGCGGCAGGCTCAGCACTACGATACGCGGCGTAAAGTGCCTGTGCACCGTTGCTGGCGCGGTCAACACCATTGGCGATCGCCGTACCACCCATCGCCAGCACGCGCGCGTTCAATGAGCCTCCGTCGTTGCCACCGAAGTGCGACCCCAGAACGATACTGGATACCATCGAGGGAATGCGCACGAGCAACGCCAACAGTACGATGGTGGCGACCAGCATGATCGCCAGATTGGGCAAGGTAATCGCATCGACCACACTATCGCTGTAGTCACGTAGAAATATTTCGCCGGTGCCGGCCAACAGTAGCATCGTGAAGTAGGCCATGCCCACGGCAAGCACATGCCTGTAGTAATTGATTGCCAGACCGGAAGACCAGCGCGCACCACCGAAGCCAAGCAGAAACAACCCACCGAATGCCAATAACCAGAACATCACCTGGACCACCATCATGCTCACGGCAGCCAGGGCTACCAGTGCCAGCACCATGGTCGCAAGCATCATGCCGACAATTTTGTCCGAATCAGGCCAGGCATCTTCACTGGACTGGCTGGCCACTTCGAAGAACACTTCATATCCGCTGCGCAACAGTGCCGCCGGACGAAGTCCGCCGTCGCCGCCGTCGTTGGCCGCGCGCTCACCCAGGATCTTCATGCTTTCAAGGATGCTGTAAACCAGCCCGTCTGCACCGCCACCACTGATCAGCAGCCACCAGAAGATTCCGGTAAGAATCACAAAACGCACCAGCTCGGCAAACAACTCACCGAAGTCGGCTTGCCGGAACACCATCATCCCCATCGTCCAGGTCAGACTGATGGTTGCCAACGCCCAGAACAGCCATTCTGCGGCGGACTGCACCGCCAGCAGCCAAAGCTCCAGCAGGCCTTCAAAACGACGTAACAGATTGTCGATCGGATATGGATCCACCGCTGCATGCGCAATGCCAGGGACCAGCACCAATACCACACACGAAAATAAGGCAGCGCGGAGTAAACGCCTGGTAGTGGGATCAATCCGATTCATCAACGTCTCATCATCCTGTCCATGCCATACGGTGAAGGCATGCAAAACACATACAGATGACCCCGCGCCATCGTCCGGCGCGGGGACCACTATTTACTGAGGTTTACCAACGACCGATTGCTTCGGTGCTCAGGTCCGGTGCCATACGCAGGCGACGCTCGGCCACGGCCTCACGCGCACTGCGCGACGCCACTTCCTGCGCACGCACCACCTGCGCGTTCTGGTCCGCCAACATCAGCGCACGCATCTGCATCATTTCAGCAGTCTGCGCGGCGGCAATCTGGTTCGAGAATACTGCCTGCATGCGTGACCCCATGTTGGCGGTGGAGGCTTCGGTCAAAGCCTTCAGGCGATTGCTGTCATCGGCGAACGCACGCGCCTGCTGGTCCACAGCTTTGGCCTGCACAGCATTGCTGTCCATCACAGAGGTAAAACGCTTCTCATCATAATCCGCCAGATCGGCCAGCACCTGTCGGGTTTCGTCCATATACTGGTCAGCACTATCGTGCTCTCCGAATTTGCCAACACCATAGGCCACCGGAATGGGAATGACGATCTCACCCGGATCGCCATTGCCAGAGCAGATCTGATCTCCAGCCATCGCCTCAGCACCAGTGCCCGCACCGATATTACAATAATAATTGTTTTCGTTATATATGTTGGCGATATACTCATTGTGATTAGTCACATCCTCATTATGCTCTATGAACTTATTGTTGTACTCCTCATTTTTGATGTGATAAATGACATCCCCATCCCCCATGTGATTGAGGCGATCGAGCAGCAAATGCATCTTCAGCGAAGTAGCAACATTCGCGACAGAGTTCGTCGTATTGACGGCCAGATTGGCCGCGTCCAGAACCGGCATCACCGCCATCGCAGGATTGATGGAGGCCATTGCCAGCACACTTCCTACGGACAAAGCCAAACCACGCTTTTTCATAACAGTACTCTCCTGAAAAATTCCCCAAAGGGCGTAGTACGGCAGAGCAATTTCTGCCGCCGTTGCTTCTGCAACTCAGTAGGCCAAGGCGACATACGGACGATCGAAGTCCAGATCCTTAACCACCATCACGTTGAATCGGAAGCCTGGCCGGACTTCGAGCGTAGGCGCGATGTTTAGGTTTTTCTGGAACAACTGGGTCAGCGCCTGCCCCAGGCTCTGTCCCAGCGCCTGGCTCATCGCACTGCCAGCGGTAAGGCTGCCCCCTATCTCCTGATTACGATCCTTCTGACTCATCTCGACCCCGGCGATGACACCGGATAGCAGTACCGCCTGGCCGAAGATCCGGAGGTAGTGGTTGTTGACCCGATCCTGCATGCCCGAATAACCGCCACCATCCGCGCCGGGCATCGCGCCGATGTCCATCGCACGCCCATCCGGAAACACCAGGCGCTGCCAAGCCACGAGCACCCGCCGTTGCCCATACGCCACCTCACTACTGTATGCACCGATCAGGCGCGTACCCTGTGGAATGATCCGATGCCGGCCGGTAGCTGTATCGTAGACGTCCTGACTGACCTGCCCGATGATCTGCCCTGGCAGGTCCGAGCTGATACCGGAGATCAGCACCGCAGGAATGACGAATCCGGCACGTAATGTAAATGGAGTTCTGGGAGCCTCAACCCGACTATTCAACTGCCAACGGTCGCCATCCTCGCCGCCGGACGCGAACTGGGAGAAATCATTGCCCCGCTGACGCTGAATCTGTTGTTCGGCATTGGAGCCGCTCAACTGGCGACGCAGTTCTTCATACGAGGCCGACAAAGGACGCTGTGCAGGCGCTGTTCCAATACCGGCTGCTGGAACAACTGGCGCATCATTGCCGCGCGCTGGCCCTTGGGGAGCCTGTAGCTGCTTCGAACTGAGCACCCCAGTCCGCGCTGCTAGCGCCTGTTGCACCTGCTGTAGTCGCTGCATTCGAATCCGCTGCAGCTCTGGATCACCGGCCTCACCTCGCGTCGAAGGCAACGGGGGACCCTCTTCGTCGTCAATCCGCGCGACAGGCACCACCAGGTGTGCTGGCGATGCGCTCGCCGGCGCGGCTTCTGGCACGATGCCGTCCATCTGGTTGCCAGCCAGCTGCTGCGCCATCGAGATCGCCATCGGCGCGGTACTACTGACCATCGCCGGGACGTCGCCGCCGCCGGCGCCATCCGCACCCGCGCTGTTACGGCCACCGATGACAACCACCAATATCAGCGCGAACACTACGCCAACGCCACCAACCAGATACAACGGAAAATTATTGACCCGGCGCACACCGCCACGCGCCCCTGTATCGGCCCCGGAGCCCATTTCGTTGGAATGAGACTGCATCACTTATTCTCCCTGGGACCACGCGCCGGCCGGAACCATGGATCCATTGCCGGCCTGGTAGGCCCGCGACAGCGCATGCTGATCGACACGCAGGCTCAGCCGATATATTCCGGCGTCCACAGGTTCAAACACATAGCTCAGCAGACGACCTTGTGGGGCCGAAATCGATGCGCTGCGCGCAGCCACGGGCTCTTCCACGGCGTAACCTGCGCGGCGCAACTTGTTGACCAGCGCCAATCCGAACGCGTCCGTCGCTGGTCTGCGCAGCGTCCAGCGCGTAGACGCGGGCGAATAGCTCCTGACCAAGCGTCGCACTACCTCGTCCACAACGCCGTCTACTCCATCGGGCGCGAGCGCAACTGCCGCAGCCGGCACAGCGTCCAGACGCGGGGTCACCGCACACGCCGCAAGCTGCATCGTCGCGATAATGAAAATGCTGAAGACACGCACGATCAACGCCCTCGACGCAGAGTTATCTTGCGCTGACCTCGCCCGACCCCAGTGATCAGGATCGCGTGATCCAGCACGGCATCGACGATGTAGCGGTTTTCCTGCATTCTGTAGTTGACCAGAACAGTTTCATCGGCACCTTGAGGGGACCCATTTTCGCGAATGGACAACAGGGTCGGCGCCTCAGTCTGCGCCATTGCCCTAGGCATCTCGATAATGGTCTTGACACCATCGTTGTAGACCCGCACCGGCTTCCAGGGGGCATTCCCGCTGACGGTGTAGTTGAAGTCGAGATTCCCCAGATACTCCCCGGTAGCGGGAATGGTTCGCGTTTGGCGCGCTTGTGTCTGCATCCGCTTGATTGCCTCCCAACGCGCTGCAACTTCATCCCCATAGATGAAGCCAACTCGCGGCAGAAACTCGGTGCGATGCGAGCGCAGACTGAGATGGTAGGTGCGACGGTTGGTGGTCACGACCAGCGAGGTTTCCAGGCCAACGTCCAGAGGCTTGATGATCAGGTGCTGCAGTGCACCGGCGCCAGCGCCGGTCAGTGCCGGCTCCACAAGCCAGCGTACTGCATCGCCCAGATGCACCGAGTTAACCACCTCGCCGGGTTGCAGCTCCACATCACAGACCTGCATTATCGCGCATACAACAGTTGGCTGACCCGCCCCGAACAGGAATCGAATTGCACCGTCGGCCGCAGCCACCGGTTGCGCTCGACTGGCAGGATTGGCCTGCCACTTGCTTGCAAGCGCTACCGCTGCCCGGGCCTGTTCAGACAACGCCGGCTCGGGGGCATCCAACAATCGTTGCAGTGCATCAGACTCGGCGGCCGCAGCGCCAGAGGGCAACATGACGAGCGAGATAAATAGTGCAAGGGGTTTCATAGGGACGATTTCAGCTCTGCCTGGACCACGAAAAATCAGTAATAAAAACACCCAACGGGTTGTCGCGCAGTTGCTGCTCACTCGCCCCAGATGGCTGGTTGGCAACCTGCACGCTGACCAGCGCGCGCATGCGGGTCGGCTCTGCCACCGGCTTGCCCTTGCGATCGCGCACAGTTTCGATCCACTCCACCTGCCAGGATTCGGCGCTCTGAGCCAATACCGATTCGATCTGGACGTTTACCGTTTCGGTCGCGGCACGCTTGAACGGGCTTATATTGCCGGCGCCACTGAACCACTCGTTGGTCTTGTGCGTCGCCGCAGCACCGGCCGCCAGTACCGCGTAAACTCGAAAGATTGCTTTGCGCTGCAAGGCGGTATCGGGAGTGACAGTGCGCAGGTCAGTTATGAAGGTGGCCACCGTGGCACGGATGACTCGTGGATCAGCCGGGCTGGCACGATCGGCAATACCCACCGCCAAGGGTTGGCCTAGCTTGTCGACCTCCACCACGTAGGGCACCCATTTGGATTGACTGCCTATGTGCACCAACCCACCCACGCAAGCCAGCACAATCAACATGGCGACCACGCCCACCAACTGCCATAGCCGGCGTGAGGCAACCAGTGCACCAACGTGCGCGTTCCAGGCACGGCGCGAAGCTAGATAGGGGGTCGCCGGCTGATCGTCGGACAAGGTGACCCTGACCCTGCGCGCATCGGTCTGTTTAGTCATGACACGGTTCCATAGTCGTGAAGGTTGAAGCCCTTGATGCGCGCCCATTCGTGCACCCAGGCATCGCCATGGCGCTGACGCAATGTCTGAATGGAGGCGATCGATTCGCGGTCACTACTTCCAATGAATGCCAGTGCGACCGGACCAATCGCCAGGTCGTACAAACGCCGCCCAAGTTCAGAAACGTAGTAATAGTGGCGCTTGGGTACGGCCCCGACAAGAATGTCGATCTGCCGGTCGTTCAGCCCCATGCGTCGATACAAGACAGACGTCTCCTCATCACGCGCGTGCACGTTCGGCAGGAATATCTTGGTGGCGGTCGATTCGAGGATCACATCAAGGATCCCCGAGTTTGCTGCATCGCTCAGACTCTGCGTGGCCATCAATACCAGGCAATTGCTTTTGCGTAGCACCTTGAGCCACTCACGAATCTTGGTCTGGAATACCGGGTGACCGAGCATCAACCACGCCTCATCGAGAATAATCGCTGTAGGCTGACCTCGCAGCGAACGCTCTATGCGGCGGAACAGGTACAGCAGTACAGGCAATGCAAATCGCTCCCCCATGTTGAGTAGCTCTTCAATCTCGAACACGGTGAAATCCGAGAGCGCCAGCGCATCATGCTCGGCATCCAGAAGATGGCCCATCGCACCGTCACCGGTATACTGCTCCAGTGCCTCGCGGACTGCGCGATCCTGAATGGTCAGACTGAAATCAGACAACGTACACGCACCACTTTCGTGCATGCTGCCCAACGCATTGCCAATCTCATTGCGCTGTGCCGCCGTGGTCTCCAGGCCATTGAGCGCCAGCACGGTGTCGATCCACTCCAGCGCCCAGGCACGATCGGCCTTGGTCTGAAGGAACTGCAGCGGGCAGAACGCCAACCGATCTTCCTCCACGCCAATGTTGTAGTGATGCCCACCACAGGCCGCAGCGAGCGCGAACATCGACATACCCTTGTCGAAGCAGTACAACGACATGCCCTGGTACCGGCGAAGCTGCGCGGCAACCAGCCCCAGGTGGGTCGACTTGCCAGCGCCAATCGGCCCAAAAATGAAGGTATGCCCCACGTCCCGCACGTGCAGGTTGAGCCGGAACGGCGTGGCCCCCTGCGTCACGCAGCTCATCAGCGGCGGCGCGTTATCCGGATACATCGGGCACGGCGCGCGACTCTCTCCGGGCCAGATCGTGCTCGTCGGCAGTAGGTCAGCCAGGTTCATGGTATTGAGAAGCGGCCGCCGGACGTTCTCCACCCCATGCCCGGGAAGACTGCCCAGGAATGCGTCCATCGTATTGACAGTTTCGATCCTCGCTACGAACCCCAGCGCGTTGATCACCTTTTCGACCTGGCGGGCCGATTGTTCCAAGCGCTGCCGGTCCTCATCCATCAGCACCACGACACTGGTGTAATAGCCCTGAGCAACCAGGCCACTATTGACCTCGGCGATCGCCGCCTCGGCATCGGCCACCATCATCAAAGCATCCTGATCGACGGTGCCTGTGTTGGTATTGAATACCTGGTCGAAGAAGCCGCGAACCTTCTGCCGCCACTTCTTGCGATAGGCCTCCAGGTGTTTTACCGCTTCATGCTGGTCCATGAAGATGAACCGATTGGACCAGCGGTACTGGCATTGCAGTTCGGCGAGCGCTCCCAACATGCCCGGACTGGATTCCAGTGGAAAACCCTCGACCGCCACCACCTGCACGAACTTGCGGCCGATCCGCGGGATCACACCCGTCCACAACTCTTGGCCACCAATCAGCGCATCCAGATAGATGGGTTGATCCGGCAACCGCACTGATTGATCGATTCCAGTCACGCAGTGCTGCAGCCAGCGCAGGAAATCATCATGGCTGATCGCTCGACCGACTTCATCGGTACTCGGTACTGCTTTCAACCTGCGCAACTGCACCGCTGAAGCCAAGCGCGATTCCAACGAAATGCATTCTCGCCGGAAATGCTCCAGCAGCCGCGCGGTAGTGCCCTTGTCGCCCTGCACTTTGGCGTCGTCGTCAAACATCAGCTCGATGAACTTACGCTGTGCCAGCATCGGAGCGAAATAAGTGACGGTCAGTACGAAGTAGCCTTCGTACATGACGCCCAAGCCCTCGAACAGCCGCCGCCGCTCTTCGTCGATTGCGGCCGTGACCGGGTCAGGAAAGTTTGACGCGCCGGGAGCCACATAGCTGGGTGCCTGCTGACGCACTGCATCGACGTGAATCATCCACCCACTGCCAAGGCGCGCCAACGCCTGATTCAAGCGCATCGACACTGCCTCACGCTGCTGGTCAGTACTGCTTGCGGCGTCGTCCCCGCGATACAGCCACGCCGCACACAGGGCACCGTTCTTGCAAACGATGATGCCATCATCCACCACGGCGGCGTGGTTGAGCAGGTCGGCCAGCCCAGCCGCACCGCTACGATGTCGGACCAGCCGGTCGGCCGCCTGCGCCTGACCAACCTGGATGAAGAGCCATATCATGAGTGCGCTGCCGATCACAGCCAGCGCTAAGGTGACGATTACGATCATGCGTATTGCCTGGCCTGCGCGGGGGAATTCACACGGAACGGGGTGGAGCGAGGGGAGTAGTACGCCTGATAGCGTCGATTGCGCAGATACACCCGGCGCATGCGCGGATCCGCCTTGGCCATCAGCCGAAGCAGGAACAACGCAACGAACCATAGCCCCGCACCCATTACCACAGCCACTAGCGACTGCACGCTGAATATCAACACCACCGAAAGCAACCCGGACAGCATCACGAGCTCGCGATCCCCGCCCATGAACAGGTTCTCGCGGTTACCGGCCCTGCGAATGGGCACGCGCCGCAGGGACATATCAGGCCAATCCGCTATAGGTCAGTGGGTCCAGCAACATGGCGCCCGCATCGATGACACCGCCGCTGACGCCAAACAGACCACTCAGCACCGAGGCCGCTGTGACCATCAGCCCAATCACTAGCACTAAGAATACAATCGAGCGCATGAAGCCACTCATGTCGCCGCCAAAAATCAGCATCGCACCTGCTGCAACAACACCGATGACTGAGATGCCGAATGCCACTGGCCCCGTCAGCGAGGCGACCAACTTCTCCATGGCGCCTTCGTACGGAAGGTCCGCATTACCGGCTCCACCAGCATAGGCCAGACCCGGCAATGCCAGAAGCAGGATTAGCAAGGCCATCCGGCGATGACGAGACTTACGATCATTACAACGAGAAACCGACATCTCAACTCCTACAAAGTTTGTAATTGATACTGGCCGTGCGCATACCCATGCACACTGACCAGCTGACTGACACGGCGACCGGCGCCGCTTCGTTCGATATGAACGATTAGATGCACACATTCACCGATCAGCGGCTCGATGAGCGAGGGAGAATCAACATGCATGCTCACCAGCATTGAGAGTCGACTCAGTGCGGCGATCGCGTTGTTGGCATGGAGGGTTGCCGCGCCCCCCTCATGGCCTGTATTCCACGCCATCAGCAGATCCAGCGCCTCCGGTCCGCGCACCTCGCCCACCAAAATCCGGTCCGGCCGCATGCGCAGCGAAGCACGCAGCAGACCGGTCATCCCGACCCGAGGAGTGGTGTGATATTGCACGAAGTTGGTGGCCGAGCACTGAATCTCCCCGGTGTCTTCAATAATGAAGATGCGCTCATCAGGTCCATGCGCGACCATCTGTTGAATGATCGCATTGACTAGCGTTGTTTTTCCCGAGCCGGTACCACCAACCACTAGAATATTGCGGTGCGCAGCCACTGCCTCCGCGATCACTTCCCGCTGTATAGATGTCATCACGCCACTGTTGACGTAATCATCCAACCCCATCACGGCGACGGCTTTCTTGCGCAGCGCAAAGGTCGGGGCGCTCACCACTGGAGGCATCTGCGCAGCGAAACGCGACCCGTCCAACGGGAACTCGGCCTCGATCATTGGCTGGTCCCGCGTGATTTCCAGCCCGTGGAAGCCGGCCACCGTTTTGATCACCGCTTCCGACTGCGACTGGCTCATCGAACCGATGCAACGCATCGGTTCACCCAGTCGCTCCTGCCACAAGCGGCCATCTGCATTCAACATCACCTCGATGGTCCGCGGATCACTGAGGGCGCTCATGAAGCACTCGCCCGCATCGCGGCGAAGCTTGCCTCTGGCGCGCGACTCCATCGTCACAGCCTCACCCCGCGCGGGTGCTATTGAGTTGACGATTCCGTGCATGAATACGAGCCTCGTGGCGACCGCGAGGAGTGCTTGCCAGAAGCGCTCGCGAACAGACGAGTAATCGTAGGGAGGTCGCCCCACGCAGTCTCTAGGCCGCCAGTCGAATCCAACTGGCGATAATCCTAATTGACCTCCGGGCCCCGTACTTTTGAGCGGGCTGCCAGGCCAGTGCGCGTACCGCGTACCGCACCCGCCACGGTTGAGACCATCAACAGGTTCGCCAGCCGCTAGGTTGCGGGCCGCCAGTGCGATCAGCCGAACATGGCGAACAGATCGAAATCAGTGCCGATATCCAGCTTCCGGAATGCGCAGCGCTTCTGTGTACTGATGGTATGGGCACTGCGCTGGAGCTTCTGCGCGATCTGGTTGACGGACAATCCGGTCAAACAGCAGCGCAACACATCACGTTCCTGCTCTGTCAACCAAGGATGATCCAGCACCGTCAGTTCCATGTTGCTACCTGCTCGCCGACTGCCCGCCGTCTGCCATGAGTGGGTTGGATCGCGGGCAATGGAGGCGTGCCCAGCGGCAACGGTACGAATCGCGGCCACAATCTCAGCCCACGGACGGGACTTGCTCACCACGCCGCTCGCACCGGCACGCATGACCATACTGACCAGGCCCGTCGTGGCCTCGTCGCTGAGGATCAACAGTCGCTGCCGTGGCCGCTGCTGGCGCAGCAGGCGGACAAGGACGATGCCATCCAGACTCCCGGCCGCCAGCGCGTAGTTGCTGACGATGACATCACCAAGAGCATCAGGCTCAATCGCGAGTAAGGCTTCAACGTCGGCAAAGCAATGGCCAACGTGCAACCCCTGTTCTTGAGCAATGCGCCACGCCAGGACATCTCTATTCATCACCAGGTGATCAAGGAAGGTCAGACGTATCCCGCTTGTCGCGTCGATGCAGGGAACGCGACCAAGCTCCGCGACTGGGGCGGGCATGTCATCGCAGTACTGAAGAGGGCTCATTCAGCAGCTCCAAGTAGGACAGAGCACGACGATATCACGCGCACTCTGGTTTCCCCGGGACTACCAATGGATATCGGAATGTCGCCAAGAAATTTCAGATGGAACCTAAGAATCCGACAAGCTCTTGCATCCACAATAGCGAGTCATCGCACTAGACACAGCCTATCTCTATCGATCGGAAAAGGGCTTCTATGGATTCCTGAGCGGCGATCACCTGAGCAATAAAATTCTTGAAAGATGAGCAATAGAATTCTTGAAAGACGATGCCCCCCCGATGACCCCGATACGGCTTGTCCAGTGCGGATTGCCCTACTCGACAGCCATCCCACGATGTCGCAGTTGCTGGCAGAAGCCTTGGCGCAGGAATCCGGACTTCAACTACAGGGGGCATGGACGGACAGCCACGATCTGTTCGCCGGTCTGGCTCGCGTGCCGGTCGATATGGTGCTGATTGAGTATGTCTTGAGCAGCCACGATCTCGGCAGCGACCAGATAATCAATCAGGTTCGCCAGTGTCATCCGCAGGTCCGGATTCTGGTGATATCGACCAACGAGAGTCAGCTCATTACGGCGACCGCCATGCAGGCGGGTGCGCACGGCTACCTGCATAGGAGCGCGGACTGGTCCACGCTGATCGAGACCATCATGCGGCTGACCACCACGCCTTCGGGGCGAATCCACGATACATGTCGGGCACCGAGCGTGGTGCTTAGCCCTCGGGAGCGCATCGTGCTTCGCCATAGTCTGGCAGGCGCCGGGGTCTCCGGCCTGGCCAGGGAGCAAGGGCTCAGCGAGAAGACGATCAGCACCCAGAAGCGCTCGGCGTACCGCAAACTCGGCCTTCTAGGTGACACCGACCTGTTTCGGTTGGCCAACTTGGTGGCGCCGCTGGTCCGTGAAACGTCGTCAACGCCAGAGCCGCAGACAGCATAGTGGCCGCTGGCGCGCGATTCGCTTAGCGTTCCCCCAAATGCATTCAGCCCGATGATCGGATGGATCGTGCCGCACCCTGGTCTAGAATCGGCGCATGAGCACCCTGACCTTCCGCGCGGCCACTGCCGCCGACATCCCCGCCCTGATCGCCCTGGTCACCTCCGCCTACCGTGGCGATGCCAGCCGGGCCGGTTGGACCACCGAGGCCGACCTGCTGGACGGCGCCCGCATCGATGCCGACGGCCTGCAGGCCGACCTCGCCAAGCCGCGCTCGACCATCCTGCTGGCCGAGCGCGATGGCCAGCTGCTGGCCTGTGCGCACGTGGCCGATGACCTCGGCAAGGGCTACTTCGGCATGTTCTCGGTCGACCCGGCCCAGCAGGGTGGCGGCATCGGCAAGCAACTGATGCTGGCAGCCGAAGCGCATGCAGCGCGCGAGTGGGGCGTGCCGGTCATGCAGATGACGGTGATCGACGTCCGCGATGAGCTGATCGCCTTCTACGAGCGCCGGGGCTACCAGCGCACCGGCATCAAGAAGCCCTTCCCGTACGGTGATGAGCGTTTCGGCATTCCCAAGCGCGACGATCTGCGCTTCGAGATCCTGGAAAAGCCGCTGGCGGTGCCGGCGTGAGCGAGACCTGGACCTTCGTCTGCGCCAGCGCCGAGCTGCTGCCCGGCGAGATGAAGAGCACCTTCGACGAAGTGACCGGCACGCCGATCGTGGTGTTCAACCTGGACGGCGAACTGTACGCACTCGAAGACCAGTGCACCCACGATGAGTTCGAGCTGTCCTCGGGCACCTTCGATACCGGCGAGGCCAGCATCGAGTGCGTCCTGCACGGGGCCCGCTTCGATATCCGCGACGGCCGCGCCCTGTGCGCCCCGGCGTACTCGCCGGTGGCGAAGTTCCCGGTCAAGCGGGAACACGACGGGGTCTGGGCCCGCGACGACCGCGACTGACTCCGGCTGAACGCCGGCGTTTTGAAAACGCGAATTGTTCCTATTACCATAGGCATTGCGGTCACTTGGCCGCTTCTGCCCGGTAATCCGTGTCCGCCAACCGCTCCGCCCTTGGTATCGCTGCCCTGTGGGCCACGTTCTGCGTGGTGCTGCTGGCGTGCGGCTGGCTGACGGCAGACGGCGCCGGTAGCGCCGGGATGACCCGCGCGGGGGCACAAGCCTCCAACTCGCCTGGCGCCGACCGCGCGCGCCAGGCGTCGGCTCCCTCTACGCCCGCGCCGGAACTCCCGGCCGAGCCATCCCTGATGGTCGAGACCGGCGCCGACCCCGAGCCCAGCGAGCCGGCGACGCCGCCTCGCATGCGCCGCACGCCGTGGGTCGCCGCCGTCCCGCTGTGGCCGTCCGACGCGCTGCGCCGGCAGCGGCTGGAACCCTCGCTGCGCCTCAATCCCGGCCACGCCCCTCCCGGCGCCTGATCACGACGTCGACGCTGCGCGTCGATGCCCGCCACGCCTGCGCGATCGCGCAGCGTCGGCCGTCTCTCGGTTTTCCCCCTGCCTCCCATCCGCCGTGACCGCCGCGCGCCGTCCGGCTTTCGTTCGCCTTTCCAGGAATCCTCATGACCGTCCGCCCGACTCCGTTGTCGTCCGCTCTGCTGCTGGCCATCGCCGCCCCCGCCATCGCCCACGCCGAGACCGATGCTGCCGCCGACCCGCAGCGCGCCACCGAACTGGACGGCGTCGATGTCCACGGCGAGCGCGTGCGTGCGCAGTCCTCCAAGTTCACCGCACCGCTGCTGGATACGCCCAAGTCGGTCAGCGTGATCTCCCAGCAGGTGATCGAGCAGACTGCCGCCACCACCCTGCTGGATGCACTGCGCACCGTGCCGGGCATCACCTTCGGCGCCGGCGAAGGCGGCAACCCGACCGGCGACCGTCCCTTCATCCGCGGCTTCGATTCGGCGTCGGACATCTACGTGGATGGCATCCGCGACGCCGGCAGCCAGACCCGCGAAGTATTCGCGATCGAGCAGATCGACGTGGTCAAGGGCCCGAGCTCGGCCTACTCCGGCCGCGGTTCGGCCGGCGGCACCATCAGCCTGGTCAGCAAGACGCCGAAGCTGGAGAACTTCGTGGCCGGCAGCCTGGCCGCTGGCACGGACAGCTACTACCGCGGCACGCTGGATGCCAACCAGGTGATCGGCGACGGCATCGCCGCGCGCGTGAACATCATGAAGCACGAGGCCGACGTGGCCGGACGCGATGCAGTGAACAGCAGCCGCTGGGGCATCGCGCCATCGCTGGCCTTCGGCCTGAACGGTCCGACCCAGGCGGTGATCAGCCACTACCACATGGAAACCGATGACCTGCCCGATGCCGGCGGCTTCCCGTACAACAACCCGTTCAGCAGCGGCCCCAACCTGCCGCTCAATGGCGACGGCAGCCCGATCGTGACCAACCGCGACGCGTTCTACGGTCTGGTCGACCGCGACTTCCAGAAGACCAAGGCGGACATCACCACCTTGAACCTGTCGCACGATTTCGGTGGCATCGTCCTGCGCAACATCACCCGCTACGGCGATACCAGCAACAACTACCTGTGGACCCAGCCAGACGACAGCAAGGGCAATCCTAACCTGTTCGGCACGGTCTGGCGCCGCACCAACTCGCGCGCCACCCAGACCGACAGCTTCGTCAACCAGACCAGCGTGACCGGTGAGCTGGAAACCGGCCCGCTGCGCCACAGCTTCAACGCCGGCGTGGAATACAGCAGCGAAAAGACCGTGCGCGGCAGCTACCTGATCGGCGACGTGGTCCGCCCCAACGGCCAGACCACCGCGGGCACCAACAATCCGCTGACCGGCAACCAGAGCTGCCCGACCACCGGCGCGGCCACCGGCTACAACTGCACCGACCTGACCAACCCCAACCCGAACGATCCGTGGTCGGCCACGCATACCGTCACCCGCAGCGATCCGGCCCGCGACGTGCGCCAGACCACCCGCACCAAGTCGGCCTATGTGTTCGATACGATCAGCTTCAGCGAGCAGTGGATGCTGAACCTGGGTGCGCGCTTCGACGACTACAACACGCACCAGTTCAACCCGACGGCCGCGGCCAACCTGCAGCACCTGCGCAACGACACTTCGTTCTGGAACGGCCAGGCCGGCCTGGTGTTCAAGCCGGTCGAGAACGGCAGCATCTACCTCTCGTGGGGCACCTCCTCCACCCCGGTCGGCGTGGACGGCGGTGATGGCGCCGACGGCATCAGCGCGACCATCCAGGACCTCAAGCCGCAGCGCAGCCGCAACATCGAGCTGGGCACCAAGTGGGATCTGCTCGATGCCCGCCTGTCGCTGACCGGTGCGATCTTCCAGACCGAGATGAGCAACGCACGGGTGACCAGCGATGCCGGTACCACGCAGAACGCCGGCACCAGGAAGGTCAAGGGCGCCGAGCTCGGCTTCAGCGGCACCATCGTCGATGGCTGGCAGGTCTTCGGTGGTTACACCTACCTGGATGCCGTGGTCGAGGACAATGGTTTCGCGCTGGTCAACGGCGTCTACGTGCCGTCGCCGTTCAACGGCAACCAGTTCCCCAACACCGCCAAGCACAGCGCCAGCCTGTGGACCACGTGGGCGCCGACGTTCGTGCCGGGCCTGAGCCTGGGCGCCGGGGCCAACTACGTGGACAAGGTCTACGGCAACGTCAACAACACCAAGTGGGTGCCGTCCTACACCCGTTGGGATGCGATGGTCGGCTACGCCTTCAGCGAACGCTACAACCTGCAGTTGAACGTGCAGAACCTGACCAACAAAACCTACTTCACCAAGGCGTACGCTTCGCACTACGCCGCCATCGCGCCGGGTCGTTCGGCCACGCTGGCCTTCAACTTCAAGTTCTAAGCGATACGCTCCCTCCCGCGTTCCGGCGCGGGAGGGGCTGGAGCCCACCATGCTGCTGCACATCCCCGACGTCCTCACCGCCGAGCAGGTCACCCAGGCCCGCCAGCAGCTGGCCACGGCCGGCTGGACCGACGGCCGCCTGACCGCCGGCTACCAGTCCGCGCAGGCCAAGCACAACCTGCAGTTGCCCGATGCCGATCCGGCCGCGCGTGCGGTCGGCTCGGCCATCCTCGATGCGCTCGGCCGCAACAGCACGTTCTTCTCGGCGGCACTGCCGCGTCGCATCTTCCCGCCGCTGTTCAACTGCTATCAGCCCGGGCAGACCTTCGGGTTCCATGTCGACAACGCGGTGCGCTACGACTACACCGCCCCCGGCCAACCGCAGCCGGTGCGTACCGACCTCTCGGCCACCCTGTTCCTGAGCGATCCGGACGAGTACGAGGGCGGCGAGCTGGTGATCGAAGACACGTACGGCAACCAGCGGGTCAAACTGCCGGCCGGACACATGGTGCTGTACCCGGGCACCAGCCTGCACCAGGTCACGCCGGTCACCGCCGGCACGCGACTGGCCTCGTTCTTCTGGATCCAGAGCATGCTGCGCGATGACGGCCAGCGGCGCCTGATGTGGGACCTGGATGTCTCGATCCGCCGCCTCACCCATGACCATCCCGAACACCCTGCGCTGGTGAACCTGACCGGCGTGTATCACAACCTGCTGCGGCAGTGGGCCGATGTCTGAGGCCACGCCCCATGCGCTCGACGTAGCGGCACTGGCCGATCAGATGCAGCACGATCCGGCCGCCGCGCTCGCCACGCTGGAAGCCACCGCACAGCGCGGCGACCCGCAGGCGCAGTTCCTGCTCGGCCAGGCCCGGATGGAGGGTCGCGGAATCGCGCCCGATGCCGCCGCGGCCATGCTCTGGTTCGAGCGCGCCGCCAACGGTGGCCTCGCCATCGCCATGAACATGCTCGGCCGCTGCCACGAACTGGGCACCGGAACGCCGGTCAACCTGGCGCTGGCAGCGGTCTGGTACCGCAAGGCCGCCGATGCCGAACTGGATTGGGGCCTGTACAACCTGGCCAACCTGCTGGGCACCGGCCGTGGGGTGCCGCGCGACGAGCAGGCGGCGTTCGCGCTGTACCTCCGTGCGGCGCGGCGCGGCCACGCCAAGTCGATGAATCTGGTCGGCCGCTGCCTCGAGGACGGCATCGGCGTGGCCGCTGATCCGGCGGCGGCACCGGCGTGGTACCGGCACTCGGCCGAGGCCGGTGATTTCCGCGGCCAGGCCAGCCATGCGTCCCTGTTGCTCGCCGCCGGCGACATCGACGCTGCCGCGGCATGGCTGCAGCGCGCCCTCGCGCACGGTAGCCCCTCGTTTCTCGCCTACCTGCGGCCCACCTTGGCGGCATCACCGCACCCGGCGATCCGCGCACTGGTGGCGTGATCCGGCTTCGCGGCGACGGTGTCGCCAGAAATCATTAATCATTCTCATTTGCGTCCGTTAACGCATCTCACCTACAATTCCGCCGCGTTGCCGGTCCGCTGATCGACCGGCCGTTCGACAGGGGCTCCGCTTGCGCCATCCACACCGCCACCGCAGCTTTGCACCCGCCATGCGCGGGCGGCAGCACGCGTTGTCGACCGTGCTGGCATGGCTGGGCCTGCTCTCGCTGCTGCTGGCCGGGCTGCCGGTGCTGGAACGAGCTGTCCCAGGCAGCACCGCGATGGTCCTGCAGATGCCGATGGGCGAGCATCCGGCAGGCGGCGGTGAGACCGCGCCGCAGGAAGAAAGCCCGGCCAAGCCACGCCGGGTTGCGGGCGCGCGCCCTGCCCCGACGCTGCCGCCGTCGTTGCCTCCGGTCGTGGAATCGCTTGATTCGCTGATGGCCAGCCTGGCGGCACAGCCGCCACGCATCGTCCCCGCCATCGACTCGGCACCGGCCACGCCGCTGCCCGCCGCCCCCGGCCTGCGCGTCCAGCGCGGCCAGGCACCTCCACGGGGCTGAGTCCAGCGGCGGGCGGCGCCATCGCGCTCCCGTTCCGCCCCGCGCGTCCGGCCCGCTCCGGGCCTTGTTGATTCCTCCGCGTGCTGCCGTCCTGCGGCCTGCCACGTCGCGTCCGCGTTCCCCTTCTCGAGGTTACCCCCATGGCCCAGCGCCATCGTCGTCGCACGTCCCTGTCCCGTTGCACCCTCTCCATCGCACTGCTTGGTGTGCTGAGCGCCCCGGCCATCGCCAGCGGCGACGCTGCCGGCCCGACCACGCTGGACAAGGTGGTGGTCACCGCTGCGGGCTTCGAGCAGAAGATCGCCGATGCGCCGGCCAGCATCAGCGTGATCAGCCGCGAAGAGCTCAGCAAGCGCCCGTACACCAGCCTGGTGGATGCGCTGCGCGACGTGGAAGGCATCGACGTGGGCATGGAGCCGACCGACAAGAACGGCCGCGCCACCATCTCCATGCGTGGCATGCCCTCGGACTACACCCTGGTGCTGATCGACGGTCGCCGCCAGAGCAATGCCGGCAACCTGTACCCGAACAACTTCGGCGGCGGCCAGTTCTCCTACATGCCACCGCTGGATGCGATCGAACGCATCGAAGTGGTGCGCGGCCCGATGTCCACCCTGTACGGCTCCGATGCCATGGGTGGGGTGATCAACATCATCACCCGCCGCAACCAGAGCGAATGGCACGGCGCGGTGACCCAGGGCTTCACGGTGCAGCAGGACAACCAGTTCGGTGACGCGCGCAGCACCGATGTCTACCTCAGCGGCCCACTGGTCAAGGAGCGCCTGGGCATGTCGGTCCGCGGCAGCTATTACGACGCCAAGGCCTCCAACCCGGAATGGGATGACCTGCCGCTGCCGGACGGCACGATGTGGTCGCGCAGCATCGGCTTCGGGGCCGGCGGCAAGGCGGTGGCCAACACCAACTGGAACGCCGGCATGCGCCTGAACTTCATCGTCAATGACGACCACGAGTTGTGGCTGGATTACGATGTGTCGCGCCAGAAGTACGACAACAGCGAAGGCCAGACCGGCACCCTGGACAGCCTGGCCAGCCTGTGGCGCGTGGGCAATGCCACGATCCCCAACCCGAACGGCACCGGCACCCTGACCCGTCGCGTGGTGCAACCGCGCGTGGGCTACACCGCCTACCAGCGTTACGAGCGCGACCAGCTGGCGCTGACCCATCAGGGCCGCTATGAATTCGGCACCTGGCAGACCACGCTGACCCACATCACCAGCAACAACCTCGGCCGCTCGCTGCCACTGACCCTGGACGAACGCGCCGATCTGCAGACGCTGTGGAACGACGTCTGCCGCCGTACCGGCGCCGCCGCCAACTGCGCAGCCAGTGCACGCAACGGACTGGCTGCGCTCGACCCGGCCGAGATGGCCCGCCTGCAGGCCTTCCTGCCGCGCCCGCTGCGGACCATGGAACTGAAGGGCAACGTGCTCGACACGATGCTCGACCTGACCTTCGGCGCACACAAGCTCACCGTCGGCGGCCAGTACAACGACACCGACATGATCGACGGCGTGTTCGGCATGGATGGGGCTGGCTACAAGAACAACGTCAAGCAGCAGCACCGCATGTGGGCGCTGTTCGCCGAAGACAATTGGTCGCTGACCGACACCCTGACCGCCACGGTCGGCGTGCGCTATGACGACCACAACATCTTCGGCAGCCACGTCAGCCCGCGCGCCTACCTGGTGTGGAACGCCAACGATGCCTGGACCCTCAAGGGCGGCGTCAGCACCGGTTACAAGACCCCGCGTCCGGACCAGCTGTTCCCGGGCATCGTCGGCTTCGGTGGCCAGGGCGTGATCCCGCTGGTCGGCTCGCCCAACCTCAAGCCGGAAACCAGCACCAACTACGAAATCGCCGCGTACTACGAAGGCGAGCGCTGGGGCTTCAACGTCACCGGCTTCCTCAACCGGTTCGATGACAAGATCGCCAGCGGCGGCACGTTCGCCAACTGCGAAGTGGCCCCGAACGATGGCAGCTACTGCGTGGACATCGGCCCGGGCTGGGCCGAGCTGGGCTACAGCACCTTCAGCCAGAGCGTGAACATCGACAAGGCCGAAACCCGCGGCGTCGAAGCGGCCGCCCAGGTCGATCTGCTGGACAACCTGCAGTTGCGCGGCAACTACACCTGGACCAGAAGCGAGCAGACCAGCGGCACCGGCAAGGGCCAGCCGATCACCGGCAACCCGGCCAGGCACATGGCCAATGCCAGCCTGAACTGGCAGATCAGCGAGGCGGTCAGCTTGTCGCTGATCGGCGAAGGCCGCTACGACCGCTATCGCGACACCCTGGTCAGCAACGTCGGGGGCGTGAACAGCTCGCAGACCCGCTACTACGAGGACTACACGATCTTCCACCTCGGCGGCAGCTGGGACATCACCCGCTGGCTGACCGTCAATGCCCGGGTCAACAATCTGTTCGACAAGGACTTCGTCTCGCAGTCCTGCGTGCTGGTCAGCGACAGCGAGTACAGCTGCGTGGACGACTATTCCACCAAGGACCAGCGTCGCAGCTACTGGATCTCGTTGAACGCCAAGTTCTGAGGCGCACCGGCGCGGCGCCCGGGGTGGCGTCGCGCCCGATCCCGAGCCAGGGCGGCAGACCGGCAACGGAACGCCGCCGTCCTCTACAAATTGCGAATCATTCTCAACAATGATGTAATTCGCCCCTCAGTACTCCCTCCTGCGATCGTGGCCACCAGCGCATCCTCTTCCAGCGTGCAACAACAACGCCGCGGCTTCTGGCTGCGCACGCTGCACCAGTGGCACTGGATCAGCTCGGCGGTGTGCCTGATCGGCATGCTGCTGTTCGCCGCGACCGGCATCACCCTGAACCACGCCTCCCGGATCGAAGCCACGCCGGAGGTGGTGAGCCGCCAGTTGGCGCTGCCTGCCGAGCTGCTCGGCAAGCTCGGTGACCGTGCCGACGGCAAGGCACCGATCCCGCGCGTGGCCAGCCGCTGGCTGGACGCGCAGCTCGGCATCTCGATCGGGCGCCGTCCCGCCGAATGGTCCGACGGCGAAATCTATCTGTCCATGCCCAGCCCGGGGGCGGATGCCTGGCTGAGCATCGACCGTGAGTCCGGCGCCGTGGAATATGAATCCACCGCGCGCGGCTGGGTGTCCTATTTCAACGATCTGCATAAAGGGCGCAATGCGGGGCCGGCCTGGGGCTGGTTCCTGGACATCTTCGCCGTGGCCTGCCTGGTGTTCTGCATTACCGGCCTGTTCCTGCTGCACCTGCATGCCCGCCAGCGCCGCATGACCTGGCCGCTGGTCGGCCTGGGGCTGCTGATTCCGCTGCTGATCGCCCTGATCCTCATCCACTGACCGTCCCCTTCCGGAGCCGCACCATGCGCGTCACCCTGACCATCGCCCTGAGCGGCCTGCTGGCCACTTCGCCGGCCTATGCCACCACCCTGGACATCAATGTCGAGGTGCCCAAGCTCAACGTGGCCGAATATCACCGCCCGTATGTGGCCGTGTGGCTGGAAGGCGCCGACCAGAAGGTCGCCGCCAACCTTTCGGTCTGGTACCAGCAGACCGGCAACGCCGAAGGCCATGGCACCAAGTGGCTGCCCGACCTGCGCCAGTGGTGGCGCAAGAGCGGCCGGACGCTGGAGGTGCCGGTGGACGGCGTGACCGGCCCGACCCGCCCGGTCGGCAAACACGCGCTCTCGTTCAATGACAGGCAGCCCGCGCTCAAGGCGCTGGCCCCGGGCAACTACACCCTCGTGGTGGAAGCGGTGCGCGAAGTCGGTGGGCGCGAACTGCTCAAGATCCCCTTCACCTGGCCGGTCACGTCCGCGCAGTCGGGCAAGGCCCAGGGCGCGACCGAACTCGGTCTGGTCACCCTGAACGCCAAACCCTGACCCACCCATCCACCTGGAGTTTTTCGATGAAGCGCACGCTCGTCCTCGCCGCCGCCATGGCCGCCGCACTTCCGTTCTCCGCTCTGGCCCACAAAGCCTGGCTGCAGCCCTCGCAGACCGTGATCGCGGGCACCAACCCGTGGATCACCGTCGATGCGGCGGTTTCCAACGACCTGTTCTACTTCAACCATGTACCGCTGCGCCTGGACACCCTGGTCATCACCGCGCCCGACGGCAGCACCGTGCAGCCGCAGAACGCGGCGACCGGCAAGTTCCGCAGCGTGTTCGATGTCGAGCTGACCCAGCAGGGCACCTACCGCCTGGCCACCATCAACAACGGCCTGTCGGCCAGCTGGGAAGAAGACGGCAAGCCCAAGCGCTGGCGCGGCACCCCGGCCACCTTCGCCACCGAGGTTCCGAAAAACGCCAAGAACCTGCAGGTCTCGCAGTCGGTCGGTCGCGTGGAGACCTTCGTCACCAACGGCACCCCGAACGACACCGCGCTCAAGCCGACCAACCAGGGCATCGAGATGATCGCGCTGGCCCACCCGAACGATCTGGTCGCCGGTGAGGCCGCGCGCTTCCGCGTGCTGGTCGACGGCAAGCCGACCGCCGGCCTTGAATTCGAGATCACCCGCGGCGGCACCCGGTACCGCAACGCGCAGGAGGAGATCAAGGTCAGCACCGATGCCAAGGGCGAGTTTGCCGTCACTTGGCCGGAAGCGGGCATGTACTGGCTCGAAACCGGCACCGAAGACGGCAAGACCTCGATCAAGGAAGCCAAGAGGCGTCGCCTGAGCTACGTGGCCACGCTGGAAGTACTGCCGGAGTAACTGCCTTCGGCGTGCCGTGCGCGCGCCGTCCTCCCCACCCGCCCCCGCCGACCTGACGGGGGCTTCTCACCCGACGCATTCCGGCCCTCGGGCTTGCCAGGCCCGATCTGCCCACCCCCATGAACAACCCGGATTTCGACATCGCCAGCCTCGGTGGCCACACCATGGGCACCGCCTGGCAGGTAAAGCTGGCCGTGGCGCCCACCCGCGACCTGCACCCGTTGCATGCCGGCGTCCAGGCGCAGCTCGATGCCATCGTGGCGCAGATGAGTACCTGGGAAGACGACAGCGACATCACGCGCTTCAACCGTGCCTCCCCCGGGGAATGGCAGGCGTTGCCGCCGTTGCTCGACACGGTGATGCAGTGCGCGCTGGAGATCGCGCAGCGCAGCGGCGGCGCCTTCGATCCGACCGTCGGCCCGCTGGTGGCGCTGTGGGGATTCGGCGCACAGGCGCAGGCCCGGCGCATCCCGGATGCGGCCACCCTCGCCGCGACCCGTGCCCGCTGTGGCTGGGGACGATTGCAGTGGCAGCCCGGTCGTCTGCGGCAACCCGGTGGACTGGCACTGGATCTGTCGGCGATCGCCAAGGGCTTTGGCGTCGATCAGGTCAGTGCGTGGCTGCGTCAGAACGGGGTGCACGCCGCGTTGGTGGAGGTCGGCGGCGAACTGCATGGCTTCGGCCGCAAGCCAGACGGCCAACCGTGGCGTGTGCTGGTCGAATCCGCCCCGGATGAGGACGCGCAGGCGGCCTACCCGCCGCGCGTGCTGGCACTGACGGACCGCGCGGTCGCCACCTCCGGTGATCGCTGGCACCACTTCGAGCAGGGCGGCGAGCAGTTCAGCCACACGCTGGATCCACGCATCGGGGCGCCGGTCACGCGCGCTGCGGCCGCGGTGACCGTGGTCGCCGACAGCGCCATGCAGGCCGATGCCTGGGCCACCGCATTGACGGTGATGGGCAGGAACGACGGCATGGCATTTGCGCGCACCCATGCGCTGGCCGCACGCTTCGTCGGCCGTGGTGCGCACGGTATCGAGGAATACATGAGTCCCGCATTCGAGCAGTTGCTTGCCGATGACCGCGCAGGCGCGGCATGAGTACGCGTCCCTCGCGATCCTGGCTGGGCAATGTCGTGGTCATGGCGCTGCTGGGCGTCATCGCCTGGGCGCTGCTGCGCCTGCATCTGGGCGACGCCTGGTGGCAAAGCGCGCCGCTGGCGTCGCACTGGCGTTGGGCGGCCGGCAGCCTCGTGCTCTATGCAGCGTTCTGCTCGCTGATCTGGTGGCGTGGACGACCGCGGCAGGAGCGTGTGGCGGACACCGCGCGCGCCCCGATTCTGCTGGTCTGGGCGAGCCAGACCGGCTTCGCGCAGCAGCTGTGCGAACGCAGCGCGGAGGCCTTGCGCGCGGCCGGACTGCCGGTCCGCCTGCGTGCGCTGCATGCGGTGACGGCCGAGCTTCTGCAGCAAAGCGGGCAGGCGTTGTTCGTGGTCAGTACCACCGGCGAAGGCGACGCGCCGGATCATGCCCTGCCTTTCCTGCACAAGGTGATGCCGCTGGCGCTCACGTTGCCACGGCTGCACTACGGCGTGCTGGCGCTCGGCGATCGCAGCTACGGTCATTTCTGCGCGTTCGGCCACCAGCTCGATGCATGGCTGCGCCAGCACGGTGCGCACCCGCTGTTCGATACGGTCGAAGTGGACAATGCCGATCCCGGCGCGCTGCGCCACTGGCAGCAACTGCTCGGCCAGCTCGGCGGCGACGCCACCGATCTGCCGGACTGGGCCCCGGCCGAATACCTGCCGTGGCAACTGCAGGCACGGCATCTGGAAAACCCCGGCAGCCCGGGCGCACCCACCTACCGCATCACTCTGGTCCCCGCCGATGGCGTGCTGCCGGTCTGGCAGGCCGGCGACGTGGTCGAGATCGGGCCGCAGCATGCACCGGCGGAGGTCGAGGCCTGGCTGCGTGCTACGCCGTGGGACGGCGACACGCTCATCGGCGGACAGCCGCTGCGTGCGCATCTCGCGCGCGCGCACCTGCCCGGCAGTGAAGAAACACCCGCGCCGGCCGATGCGGACGCCCTGGTCGCCGCACTGCGCCCACTGCCGCATCGCGAGTACTCGATCGCCAGCCTGCCCAGCGAAGGCCAGGTACAGCTGCTGCTGCGCCGCCAGTTGCGTCCCGATGGCACGCCGGGCCTGGGCAGCGGTTGGCTGTGCGATCACGCCGCGCTGGACGGCCGCATCGACCTGCGCTTCCGCAGCAACCCGAACTTCCATGGTGCGCCAGCGGCAACCCCGCTGATCCTGATCGGCAACGGTACCGGCATCGCCGGCCTGCGCGCGCACCTGCGCGAGCGCATCAGCGCCGGCGCGCGGCGCAATTGGCTGCTGTTCGGCGAACGCACCGCCGCGCACGACTTTTTCTTCGGCGACGACCTGCGCGCCTGGCAGCGCGACGGCTGGATCGCACGCCTGGATACGGTGTTCAGCCGTGAGGGAGGCGAGCACCACTACGTGCAGGACCGGTTGCGGGCACAGATGCAGACGCTGCAGCAGTGGGTGCGCGACGGTGCCACGATCCTGGTCTGTGGCAGCCTGCAGGGCATGGCGCCGGCGGTGGATGCGGTGATCGAGCAGGCCCTGGGCCGCGATGGAAAAGAAGCGCTGATCGTGGCCGGACGCTATCGGCGCGACGTGTACTGAGGGCCACCTACGGCCGATCAGGCCTTGCTGCCACCCGCACTCACCCTGATCGCCAGCAACTCGCCGCCGCCGTGCAACGCGAAGCGGCGGCGCTCACCGGCCGCCAGCCACGCGGTATCACCGGCGGCCAGCGGCGCCAGCGATGGCTCACCTTCAAACTCGGCCTGGCCGGCCAGCAGATGGATCGCCCACGCCACGTCGGGTTCGGTAAAGAAGAACATGCTGCCGACCAATGGCCGGTGCAGCAGTTCGGCCCGCACGGCATCACGCCGCCACATCAGATTGAAATCGTGGGTCACGCCGTCGATCAGTTCGCCGGTCACCTGCGCCTCGCCGGCGAACCGCAGGCGATCATGCGGCGGCATCAGCGTATGCAGCGCGCCATCGGCGAAACGCAGGCGCAGGCCTTCACCACGCAGCAGCACCAGTTCGCGGTCGATGCCGGGAAACGCCGAGAAGGCGGCGTCCTGCTCGATCTCGGCGATCGACAGGCGCACCTGCCACGCATCGTTGTCGGGCACGCGCAGGATCTCGCGGGTCCAGCCCAGGCCATTGCGCCAGCGTTCGCGGCGGTACTCGAAGGAGGGAATGACGCGGCTCGCCGCGCTCAGGACGGTATCGGTCGACATGCGCCTAGTGTGCCTGAGCCGAGGTAGCGCAGTCCTGTCAGGACACGCCGCCGCAATCAGGTTCCAGCAGCCGCGAACGTGCCAGCCAGTCTTTGTCCGGGTAGTACGCGAACACCATCGTGCCGCCCCGCAGGCTGTCGATCAGCGGTCGGGCCACTGACAAGCGCACCGCGGGGCAGCCCAGGCTGCGGCCCAGACGCCCCTGCAGGCGCGCGATCGCGGGATTCACGTACGGCGCGCCGTGGATGACGATCGCGCGATCGCGGGCATGGTCGTTGAAGCCCGGCTCCAGCCCTTCCAGCCGCAATGAATAACCGTTGCCGCCCATGTAGGTTTCCTTGGCGGTGAACGCGCCGAGGCTGGACATGAAGCTGCCGTCCTTGTTGGAAAAATGCTGGGTGCGGTTATCGCCGCTGTTGCGCCCGTGCGCCACCCACTCCTCGAACAGCAGCCGCTGCCGTGTGAGATCGAAAATCCACATGCGGGGTTCGGTCGACGGCCGCGAGTAATCGATCACGCTCAACTTGCCCGGGTCGACGCCGAGCTCCGGCCGGCGCAGCGCACAGCGCATCGCATGTGCCGCCAGCTGCAGGACATGCTTGTCCGCCGCCGGGGCCGCCTTGGCCAGCATCTCGGCCATCTGCACCGGGCTGCCGGTCGCCGCCGGCGCAGGGCTGGCCGCGCCCGCGGTGGCGGACGCGATCAGGCCGCAGAACGCGGCAGGCAGCAATTTCACTACGGGCATGGGCAGCTCACCAGGCGGAGGCAACCCTTACAAAGTGGACCCACCGGCATCGGATTCCAAGACAGGCTGCAGGTTCTGTTCATCGGCCACCGGGCGTACCGCCGGCAGGCTGGTCACCAGCAGCGTGGTGCCGGGCACCAGCACGCTGTACAGCTGTTCGGCGAATTCCGGCGGCAGCGCCATCGGCAGGCTCGGCGTGGCCAACAGGTCCGGGGTCGCATTGGCGGCGGTCTGGCCAAGCAGCGGATAGGCGGTCCAACGGTGCAGCGGACGATGCGGGTCCAGCGGGCTGGGGTTGTCCTGGTAGCCCTGGCCCATCACGAACAGGGTGGTCCCCTCGAAGGCCGGCAACGCCTTGGCTTCCAGCCGCGACTCGCCGATCAGCACGCCGTCGCGCAGCACGTACAGGCGCTGGTCGTGCAGGCTGACCAGGATGCCGACCTGGCCGGCCGGTGCGGCCGCATCATTCCAGTAATGCGCGGGCGCGTCGGTCGTCTCGACCAGCGGCTTGCCGGTGCTGCTGACCGGGGCCAGCACGGCCGGATAGGCCAGCGTCATCGGTGCGCTCTTGGCATCGGCCACCACCACGGTATCGCCCCGATGGGTCTCGCCGAACAGCTTCTGCGCGAACGCCTGCGGCAACCGCACGCAGCCGTGCGAGGCCGGATGCCCGGGCAGGCTGCCGCCGTGCAGCGCGATGCCGTCCCAGGTCAGGCGCTGCATGTAGGGCATCGGGGCGCTGTTGTAGAGATTGGATCTGTGGTCCTTGTCCTTCTGCAGGATCGTGAACACACCGGTCGGGGTTTCATGCCCGGTCTTGCCCGAGCTGATCGTGCTCATGCCGATCGCGATGCCGTTGCGGTACACGTAGGCACGCTGCTCATCGAGGCTGACCACCAGCACGATCGGGCCGGACGGCGAGATTTCCGGATGCCAGAGGAATTCACCTGGCTTGAGATCGGTCGGGCCACGCGGGGCCTCGGTCGTCTTGTTGGCCGTCGGCGCACTGTTGGCGGCGGTGGCGGGAAGCATCCCGGTCGCCAGCAGCGTCCCGAGCGCCAGACTCAACAGCGTGCTGCGTACTGCCATGTCGTGCATCCATTCGAAGAGATGCCGTCACGCTACACGAAGTGCCTGCATGCGTTCGCGAAAACCACGTGCGGCCACGCGCTGGGTTTCGTCCGTCCCAAAAAGTAATTGCCCGGCCACACCTCCGTGTGCAGACCGGGCAATCGATACATCCTTGTCGGCATCCCGCCTTCCCCCTGTGCGTCCTGCCCAGTCTGGGTGCCGGCCATGCTCCCTGCACTCGGCCGTATATGCTTCCGCCATCTCAGCCCTTCCCGGGGTCTGGATGCCACCGTCCTGGTGGGTCCGCGCCGCTCCTTCCGCGCCGCTTCCCTGCGTGCTGCGTCCCTGCAGCGGTCGGTGCCGCCGCGACATCCTGCCGTGGCAACCAGTGACCGGCATCCTGCCTGTCCCGACGTATCCTGTTCTTCAGCGCCTTGGTACGGCGACCGGCGCTGCCCTCCTGGGCGGTGCCTGGACCGGCGCCTGCCTGGCCCCGGTGGTCATCCGTTGTCGATTCCGTTCGACGGTAGCTGTCCCTATCCCTTTCACCCGCGCCAGATCCTCGACGCGTTCAAAAGGGCCGTGTTGTCGCCGGTACGCGACGATCGCCTCGGCCTTCATCGGCCCCACGTTCGCCAATCCCTGCTGCAGCGTCGACGCATCGGCCGTATTGATGTCGATCCGATCGGCCGCGAGGGCCGTTCCGCTCAACAACAGTCCCAGCACCAGCGCCCTGCACGAAAACCAAGGTCCCACTGTGCAACTCCTTGTGGCTCGGAACCGGCCCCTGCCGGCAATCCTGTCGAAGGCTCCAGCGTCCCTCGCCACATACACACAGCCTATCGTCCACGACGCCTTCACACAGCAGGCCTAACACCCGACGTGGTGTAGGGAAATACCTACCCCACCGCAGGCGTAGAATGGTCGGACTTGTCAAAAGCACTTCGGAGTTCAGATGGACAGCGCCAAGCTCGGCCAATTCGTCAGTGAAAAGTGGGACAACGAGATCGTCCCGCAATTGGTCGATTACATCCGTATCCCCAACAAATCGCCGATGTTCGATGCCGATTGGGTCGCCAACGGCTACATGGAACAGGCCGTCACCCTGATGGAAACCTGGGCCAAGGCCCAGAACCTGCCGGGCCTGACCGTCGAGGTCGTGCGCCTGGAAGGCCGCACCCCGCTGCTGCTGCTGGAAATCCCGGCCTCCGGAGCCGAGACCGGCGACGACACGATCCTGCTCTACGGACACCTGGACAAGCAGCCGGAAATGACCGGCTGGGACGACGATCTGGGCCCGTGGATCCCGGTCCTGCGCGGCGACAAGCTGTACGGCCGCGGCGGCGCCGATGACGGCTACGCGATGTTCGGCTCGCTGGCCGCAGTGCTGGCGCTGCAGGAACAGGGCCTGCCGCACGCGCGCTGCGTGATCCTGATCGAAGCCTGCGAAGAATCCGGCAGCTACGACCTGCCCGCCTACGTTGATCATCTGGCCGAGCGCATCGGCAAGCCGTCGCTGGTGGTGTGCCTGGATTCGGGCTGCGCCAACTACGATCAGCTGTGGTGCACCACCTCGCTGCGCGGCCTGACCGGCGGCAACTTCTCGGTCAAGGTGCTCAACGAAGGCGTGCATTCCGGCGATGCCTCCGGCGTGATCCCGTCCAGCTTCCGCCTGCTGCGCCAGTTGATCTCGCGCATCGAGGACGAAAACACCGGCCGCATCCTGATCGACGGCATGAACGTCGAGATCCCGGCCGAGCGCCAGGAACAGGCCAAGCGTGCCGCCGAAGTGGTGGACACCGCGATCTTCGAGAAATTCCCGATGGTCGACGGCCTGCGCCCGATGAACGATGACCTGGCCGAACTGGTGCTCAACCGCACCTGGCGCCCGGCGCTGTCGGTCACCGGCGTGGACGGCCTGCCGCCGCTGGCCTCGGCCGGCAATGTGCTGCGCCCGCACACCGCGGTGAAGCTGTCGCTGCGCCTGCCCCCGACCGCTGACGGCAAGGCCTGTGGCGAGCTGCTCAAGGAAGCCCTGCTGCGCGATCCGCCGAACGGTGCGGAAGTGAAGCTGGACCTGGAAAAGGCCTCCAGCGGCTGGAATGCCCCGGCCATGGCGCCGTGGCTGACCCAGGCGATCGACGACGCCAGCCAGACCTTCTTCGGCAAGCCGGCGATGTACATGGGCGAAGGCGGCTCGATCCCGTTCATGGGCATGCTCGGCGAGAAGTTCCCGGGCGCGCAGTTCATGATCACCGGTGTGCTCGGCCCGCATTCCAACGCCCATGGCCCGAACGAGTTCCTGCACATCCCGATGGGCAAGCGCGTGACCTCGTGCGTGTCCAAGGTGATCAGCGAGCACTACGCGGCCAGCCTGCGCGGCGAGACCAGCGGTTCGCCGGTCGCGGCCGACAGCGGCACCCGTCACGGCGGCCACGGCTGCTGCTGACGTTGGCGGACGCAGCCTGGCCTTGCTAGGCTGCGTCCACCTACTACTGACGTCTCTGGCATGAACGGACTGTTTGGCAGCACCAGCTGGCTCTACATCATCCTGGTCGGCTTCGTCGTCGGTCTGCTCGGGCGTTTCTTCATGCCCGGCAACAACCGCATGGGCTGCCTGCTGACCATCGTGCTCGGCATCGCCGGTGCGCTGCTGGCCGGCTGGTTCGGCCAATACATGGGCTGGTATGCCCGCGGCGAGCCTGCCGGTTTCATTGGCGCGATCCTCGGTGCGGTCGCAGTCCTGGCCGTGCTGCGGCTGTTCAGCAGCAAGCGCTGAGCATCGCCCTCTTCTTCTTTCCCGCGCGCCCTCCGGCGCCGCTTCGACGTACCCGTCCATGAACGATCCTGCTTCCGATCCGCTGCGCGCCGAACACCGCCGGCAGTGGACCTGCGCCGCCCTCGGCGACCCGGCCACCACGCTCGACCGTGCTTCGGTCGATGCCGGTTTCCGCAGCTACTGGCGCGCCACCAGCGCGCGCGGCAGCCACATCGTGATGGACTCCCCGCCCGGGTTGGAGGATGTGCGGCCGTGGCTGCGCATGCACGACCTGCTCGAGCCCAACGGCGTGCGCGTGCCGCAGGTACTGGCGCGCGATGAGGACAACGGCTTCCTGCTGCTGGAAGATCTCGGCGGCCCGACGCTGGCGCGCCACATCGACAACGACAACGCCGATGCCTGGTTCGATGCCGCCTTCGCACAGCTGATCCGGTTGCAGTCGATCCCGGTGCCCGAGGGCATGGGCAGCTTCGGCGAGGCACTGCTGCAGCGTGATGCCGGGCTGTTCGACGAATGGTTCCTGCAACGCCACCTCGGCCTGGAACTGGACTGCGGCGAGATCGAGAATCTGCAGCGCATGCACCGCCTGCTGATGGACAACGCGCTGCAGCAGCCGCAGGTGCTGACCCACCGTGACTTCATGCCACGCAACCTGATGCCGATCGACGGCGGCCCGGCGGTGCTGGATTTCCAGGACCTGGTGCGCGGGCCGATCGCCTACGACCCGGTCAGCCTGTTCAAGGATGCGTTCCTGAGCTGGCCGATCGAGCGCGTGGATGCCTGGCTGGCGCGTTATCACGCGCTCGCCCTGGCTGCCGGTCTGCCGGTGCGGCCGTGGCCGCAGTTCCTGCGCGACGCGGACTGGATGGGCGTGCAGCGCCACCTGAAGATCCTCGGCCTGTTCGTGCGCCTGCGCGACCGCGATGGCAAGGGCCATTATTTCGAGGATGCACCTCGCTTCATCCGCTACCTGGATGAAGTGCTGCCGCGCCATCCGCAGCTCGCGCCACTGCATGATCTGGTCGAACTGCGCATCAAGCCGGCCCTGGCCCGCATCGCCGAGCCGGTGCTGGCACGCCCATGAAGGCGATGATCTTCTCGGCCGGCAAAGGCGAGCGCATGCGCCCGCTGACCCTGCATACGCCCAAGCCACTGCTGGTCGCCGGTGGCAAACCACTGATCGTGTGGCACCTGGAACGGCTTGCCGCGGCCGGCATCGACGAGGTGGTGATCAACACCTCATGGCTGGGCGACCAGTTCGCGCCCGCGCTCGGCGATGGTGCCCGCTGGGGGCTGCGCCTGCACTTCATCGATGAGGGCGGCGTACCGCTGGAAACCGGCGGTGGCATTCTCAATGCATTGCCGATCCTCGGCGAGGCGCCGTTCCTGGTGGTCAATGGCGATGTGTGGACGGACCTGGATGTCGCCACGCTGCCGCGCACGCCCGCCAGCGATGCACATCTGGTGCTGGTCGACAATCCGGCGCAGCACCCACGCGGTGATTTCATCCTGCACCACGATGGCCGGGTCAGCGACGACGGCGACAGCGCGCGGCTCACCTATGCCGGTATCGGCGTATACCGCCCGGCGATCATTGACGGTTGGTGGACGGTGATCGGCGCGACTGCCGGGGCCAACGCGACACCGCCGCAGTTCGGCCTTGCGCCGCTGCTGCGGCATGCGATGGCGCAGGGGCGCGTCACCGGCCAGCATCACGCGGGTAGATGGACGGATGTGGGCACGCCGGAACGATTGGCGCAGTTGGACGCGCAGCTGCGCTGACGGCATGGGCAACAGGACGGGCGCCACCCGGTCGGCTCTACAACAGGTGCGGGCCGTCTTCCAGGACCTGGCGCAGGAACGGCACGGTGATGCGGCGCTGCGCTGCCAGCGATTCGCGGTCCAGCCAGTCCAGCAGGCTGACCAGGCTGCCCAGCTCACGGCCGGTGCGGGTCAGCAACCATTCGATCGCCGCTTCATCAATGGCCAGGCCACGGCGTGCCGCCCGCTCGCGCAGCACCGCCGCACGGCCTTCGTCGTCCAGCGGCTGCAGCACCACGCGCACGCACTGCTGCAGGCGTGAGCGCAGGTCCGGCAACACCAGTCCAAGCTGATCCGGCGCGTGCTGCGCGGTGTAGAGCAGGGTGATCCCCGCCGCGCGCGCGCGGTTGTGGAAATCGAACAGCGCCACTTCGTCTTCGCGCTGCCCGGCCACGGCATCCAGCCCGTCCAGCGCGACCAGGTCACGCCCTTCCAGCGATTCCAACGCGGCGCGGGTGCGCCCGACCACCGCCTTCAGCGGCAGATAGGTCGGCTGGCGGCCGGCCTGTTCGGCCAGCGAGCACATCGCCAGCGCCTGATGGGTCTTGCCGGTGCCCGCCGCGCCTTCCAGATACACCCAGTCGTGCGCAGCGCCCACGGCAATGGCGCGCAGCTGCGCCAGCGCGCCATCCGGCGCACCGATGAAGGTCTCCAGCCGCTCGTCCTGCGGGTAACGCAGGGCAAGCGGCAACTGCGGGACGACACTCACTGCGCGTCCGGCCCCTTCGGGTTGCCCACGATCACGATCTCGGGCTTGTCGACGTAGGCATCGAGCACGATCGCCGACTTCTCACCGGCATACAGGTCACTCTGGCGATAGCGCTGGTGCGCATAGCGCAGCAGCACGTTGCTGACCGCCGCCACCGGCAGCGCCAGCAGCATGCCCAGGAAGCCGAACAGCTGCCCACCGGCCATCACCGCGAAGATCACTGCTACCGGGTGCAGGCCGATCTTGTCGCCGACGATGCGCGGGGTCAGCACATAGCTTTCCAGCAGCTGGCCCACGGTGAACACCACGCCGACCAGGATCAGCAGCTTGAGGTCGAAGCCCTGCGCCTGCACCAGCGCGGCCACCACCGCCATCACGATGCCGGTGGTCGCGCCCAGGTAGGGAATGAAGCTGATCAGGCCGGCCACCAGGCCGATCAACAGGCCCAGCTTGAGGCCGACCAGCGACAGCCCGGCGGCGTACACCACGCCCAGCGCGATCATCACCAGGAACTGGCCACGGATGAAGGCACCCAGCACCTCGTCCGATTCACGCGCCAGGTTGGTGATGGTGCCGACGTGGTTGCGCGGAATCATCGAGGCCACGCGCTCGACCAGCTTGTCCCAGTCCCGCAGGAAGTAGAACGCCAGGATCGGCAGCAGCAGGATGTTGACCCCCCAGGTCACCATCGTGAAGCCCGAGCGCTGCACGTAGCCGAAGAAGGTCTTGGCGAAGCCGCCAGCCTGCTGCCAGTGGCTGCGCACCCACTCGATCAGCCGGTCCGGATCCATCCACTGCATGATCTCCAGCCCGGTCTTCTGCTCGAACCACGGGATGCCGGTCTGCATCAGCCATTGCTGTGCCTGCGGGATCGCCGCCACCAGGGTGGCGATCTGGCGCTCGATCATCGGCACCAGGATCAGCAGGGCGGCGGTGATCAGCAGGATCATCGCGACGAACACCAGCACCACGCCGGTGTTGCGCGAGCGGCCCGTGGCCTCGATCCGATCGACCAGCGGGTCGCCCAGCCAGGCCAGCGCCAGGGCCAGCACGAACGGGGTCAGGATCGGACCGAGCAGCCAGATCACCCAGCCGGCGGCGAGCGCCACCAGCACATACTTCAGCCGCCTGAGGAACTGCGCGATTTCCGCTTCGGGGGTGAGGATCATCGCAGGCGGTACTCGTTGCTGGCCGGCGGCGGCGGGGCGGAGGGGCTGGTCTCATCGATCGGCACCGGCAGCGCCAGCGGCGCGGTCGGCGCGATCACCCCGTTGTCGCCCAGCATGCGGTTCAGCCCGGCCAGGCCGGTGGTCAGTTCCAGCGACAGCTCCAGGCGATCGCCCGAGGCGCGCAGCGGGGTGACGTTGCGGACCACGGCGGTCTCGCGCAGGCCGGCGGCCAGGCGCATGTAATCCTCGGCACTGTTCAGGCCCAGCACCACGATCGTGTAGGTGCCGGCGGCACCGGTGGCGGCACCGGCCTTGGCGTAACGACGCACCAGCGCATCGGCGGCGCCATCGGCACCGCTGGCCATGGCGCGGCGGGCATCGCTGTCCTTGGTGCTCCACTTGTTCAGTTCTTTGCCGCCGTCGACGAACACCCAGTCGGCGACCCAGCCGCTGCCATCGCGGTAGAGCTTGCCGACCAGCTGCATCGGCGGGGCATAGCGCGCCGAGGCGCGGGCCACGGCGGCGGTGTCCTGGCGCCAGATCGCACCGACCAGCGCCTGCTCGGCGGCGCTGCCCGAGGGCAGGCCCAGCTTGTAGCCCCGCTCGATGGCACGGTTGAGCAGCGGGCGGGCCGCGTTGGCCTGCTGGACGGTGACCAGGCGCGGGCCGGAGCCATCGTCGATGGCCAGCCAGATCACCGGCTTCGGCCGGGGCTGCGGCCACAGCGGCAGGCCCAGGGCGGAGATCAGCCCGTCGACGTCATCCTCGCGGAAGCGCGCCACCAGGATCGTGCGGTAGCTCGGCGCGCCACCGGCCGAGGTGCTCTGGTCCTGGCGGTAGTCATAGCTGGCCACGTAGTCCTTGGCGTTGCGCAGCGCCTGCATCACGCCCGGGCGGCTCATCACGCTGCGGTCGCCCGACAGCTTGGCCAGCACATTGCCCAGCGCCCTGGCCAGGGCACCGTTGCGGTCCGAATCGGCCTGGCTGTTGACCGGGACCTCGGCCTCGTAAGCGCCACTGGCGGTGGCCACATCGCCTTCGGTGCGCAGGCCGCTCTGGGCCATCGAGGCCACCGGCAGGCACAACGCGAGGAACATCATGAAAAAGAGGCTGCGGCGCATCAGGACTTCCATTGAGCGTATCCGGGGGGAATTGTTGCCCGAATAGGGCCTGCGCGCCAACGTGGCCTGTTAAAATCGCGCTTTCACCCCAGCGCAGCGCCGACGCCCGTGACCAATTCCCCGTCCAACCCCTCTCCCCTGACCTACCGCGACGCCGGTGTCGATATCGACGCGGGCAACGAGCTGGTCGAGCGCATCAAGCCGCTGGTGAAGCGCAGTTTCCGCCCGGAAGTCATGGGTGGCCTGGGTGGCTTCGGCGCCCTGTTCGACCTCTCCAACAAGTACCGCGAGCCGGTCCTGGTGTCGGGCACGGACGGCGTCGGCACCAAGCTGAAGCTCGCACAACAGCTGGGCCGCCACGACACGATCGGCATCGATCTGGTCGCCATGTGCGTGAACGACGTGCTGGTCCAGGGCGCCGAGCCACTGTTCTTCCTGGATTACTTCGCCACCGGCAAGCTGGACATCGACACCGCGGCGGCGGTCGTGGGCGGCATCGCCAACGGCTGCACCGAAGCCGGTTGCGCGCTGATCGGCGGTGAAACCGCTGAAATGCCGGACATGTATGCCCCGGGCGAGTACGACCTGGCCGGCTTCACCGTCGCCGGCGTCGAGAAGAGCGAACTGAAGGACGGCGCCAGCGTGGCCGCCGGCGACGTGCTGATCGGCATCGCTTCCTCCGGCCCGCACTCCAACGGCTACTCGCTGGTGCGCCGCATCTACGACCGCGCCGGTCAGCCGGCCGAGCTGGAGCTCGACGGCGGGGTCAAGCTGGTCGATGCGCTGATGGCACCGACCCGCCTGTACGTCAAGCCGATCCTGGCGCTGCTGAAGACCCACGGCGCGGCCATCCACGGCATGGCCCACATCACCGGTGGCGGCCTGACCGAGAACATCATCCGCGTGGTGCCCGAGGGCCTGGGCCTGGACATCAAGGCCGATGCCTGGACCCTGCCGCCGGTGTTCCAGTGGCTGCAGAAGGAAGGGGCCGTGGCCGACAGCGAGATGTGGCGCACCTTCAACTGCGGCATCGGCTTCGTGCTGATCGTCGCCGCCGACCAGGTCGCCCCGGTTGCTGCCGCGGTCACCGCGCAGGGCCTGGAGCACTGGACCATCGGTGAAGTGACCCCGGCCGACGGCGCCGACCGCGTCAAGATCGGCTGAGCCGGGTCATGGAGCCCCGCCTGGAGGCCGCAGCCCAACCGCCGTCGCTGCCCATCGCAGCGGCGCCGGCCGTACCGGCCACGGCGGGGGACACCTCGCAGCTGCAGCTGCTGTCGGTCTTCCACTATGTGGTGGCCGGCCTGACCGCCCTGTTCTCGCTGTTCCCGCTGATCTACCTGGTGATGGGGGTGGCGGTGCTCTTTGCCGAGCCGCCGTCGTTGGCGCCCGGTGAGGCGCCGCCGCCGTTCGATCCGCGCCTGCTCGGCTGGGTGTTCGTGCTGATCGGCGGGCTGGGCTGCGCGGCCGGGCTGGTGCTGGCCGGTTACATGGCCTACGCCGGGCGCTGTCTGGCGCAGCGCCGGCGTTACCTGCTGTGCATGGTGGTGGCCGGTATCGCCTGCCTCTTCATGCCGTTCGGCACCGCGCTGGGCGTGTTCACCCTGGTGGTGCTGTCGCGCCCGGCAGTCAGGGCGGCCTTCGAAACCGCATGAGCAGCCGTATCGCCGTACTCGCCTCCGGCCGGGGCAGCAATCTGCAGGCCATCCTTGACGCCATCGCCGCGCAGCAGCTGGATGCCCAGGTCGTCGCCGTGCTCTCGGACAAACCCGACGCCTCGGCGCTGCTCAAGGTCGGCCCGGCCCAGCGCTGGGCGCGCTCGCCCAAGGACTTCCCGGACCGCGCCGCCTTCGATGCGGCGATGGCCGATGCGCTGGACGCGTTCGCCCCGGACTGGATCGTCTGCGCCGGCTACATGCGCATCCTCGGCGCTGCCTTCGTGGCGCGGTTCGATGGCCGCCTGGTCAACATCCATCCCTCGCTGCTGCCGCTGTACAAGGGCCTGCACACACATGCGCGCGCGCTGGAGGCCGGCGATGCCGAGCACGGTGCCAGCGTGCACTTCGTGGTGCCCGAGCTGGACGCCGGTACCGTGCTGGCGCAGGCCCGGGTCCAAGTACAGGCCGGCGACACCGCCGAAGCGCTGGCACTGCGGGTGCTGGCCGTGGAGCATCCGCTGCTGATCGCCAGCCTGGCACTGCTGGTCAGTGGCCGCGTAACTGAACAGGCAGGTCAGCTACAGCTCGATGGTCACCCCCTGTTTAGCCCGCTGCGCCTAGATTGCGCCGGACAGCTGAACCGATAAGCGGCGCGCACACACGCCGCTGATCCCGGCGCTGGCATGCTTCCCCCTCCTCCACCGACCGGCCCGCATGAGAACGCCTTTGTTCAAGCCCGTGCTGCTGATGGCATCCCTGCTGTGCACCGCCGCCCTCGCCCATGCGCAGGAGACGGCCACGCCGCCGCTGCCCGCGTTGCCCGCCATGAACTGGGAGGCGCCGCCGCTGCAGCCGTTCACCGCGACCTACCAGGCCCTCTACAAGGGCAAGCAGGCCGGCGATGCGACCATGCGGGTCACCCACACCGGCGGCGACCAGTGGCGGGTGGACATGCAGGTGGTGGGCCGCAGCGGCTTTGCCAGTGTGCTCGGCCTGAACCTGGAACAGAGCACGGTGTTCGAGAACCGCAACGGCACCTATGTGCCGTTGAGCCAGAGCACGGTCCGCAAGGGCCTGTTCCTGGGCAAGAAGGTGACCGGCACCTACGATTGGCAGGCCGGTACCGCGCAGTGGCTGGGCGATCTGAAGAAGGAACGCCGCCAGCCGATCCCGCTGCAGCCCGGCGACCAGAGCGCACTGCTGCTGAACCTGGCGATCATGCGCGACGCCCGCCCCGGCGGGCAGATGCACTACCGCTATGTGGACGTGGGCCGCGTCCGCCAGCATGACTACCAGGCCGCGCCGGATACCGAGAACGTGCCGGTCGGCGACCTGTCCTACAACGCGCTGCGGGTGTACCGCACCAACGGCGGCAATGACGAAACCATCCTCTGGATCGCCAACGGCGTCCCCACGCCGGTGCGCATCCTGCAACGCGAAGACGGCGAAGATCGGATTGATCTGCGCCTGATCGAATACCAAGGAGTCTGAGCATGACCACACTGAACCGTCCGCTGACCTGGATCGCCGCTGGCGCGCTTGCCGTGGTGAGCCTGCCCGCCATGGCGCTGCAGCCGTTCAAGGCCGATTACCAGGCCAGCTACATGGGCATGCAGGCCAACGGCACCATGACCCTGGCCAGCGAAGGCGCCAACAAGTGGCGCTACAGCCTGAACGTGAAGAACCAGCTGGCCGATCTCAGCCAGACCACCGTGTTCGAAGAAGCCAATGGTCGGCTGCGCCCGCTGACCAGCAACGACCGCTCGGTGCTGCTGGTCAAGAAGCGCAACGTGGACGCCAACTACAACTGGAGCAGCAACCAGGCGACCTGGACCGGCGACGTCAAGCCGGACCGCCGTGGCCCGGTCGCGCTCAAGGCCGGCGACATGGATGCACTGCTGATCAACCTGGCGATCGCGCGCGATCTGGCCGCCGGCAAGCCGCTGAACTACCGCATGGTCGACGAAGGCCGGATCAAGCCGATGTCCTACAAGGTGGTCGGCAAGGAAAAGATCACCGTGGCCGGCAAGTCCTACGACGCGACCAAGGTCTCGCGCGTGGACGGCAACAAGGAACTGATCGCCTGGATCGTGCCGGAATTCCCGGTGCCGGCCCGCCTGCTGCAGCGTGAGGGCGGCAAGGATGCGCTGGACCTGACCATCAAGGGTATGAACTGACCAGGAAAAACGCCCGCTTGCGCGGGCGTTTTTTCATTCCGGCTTTGCCTCGCCGAACACCGTCTTGCAGTCCACCCGGATCTGCTGCCGGGTGTCGCGCCAGTAGTAGGTGCTGCAATGGCGGTTGCCGTCGACGCTCTTGTCCACGCCGACCGCATAGAACGACTGGAACACCTCGGTGCGGCTGACGGTGCCGTCGGCATTCCAGTCCATGTCATCCTGCTGGATGCCCTGGGTGATCGCGATGCCGGCGTACCAGGCATAGCCCAGCCACGCCAGCACGATCAGCACCAGCACCAGCAGCGCCTTGCGGCGGCGGGTGAACCGGCCGCGCAGGATCATGCCGCGACGCGCCGGATGATGGCGCCCAGCGAAGACAGCTTCTCTTCGATGTTCTCGTAGCCGCGGTCCAGGTGGTAGATGCGGTCGATGGTGGTATCACCGGCGGCCATCAGGCCGGCCAGGATCAGCGAGGCCGAGGCGCGCAGATCGGTCGCCATCACCGGCGCGCCGCTGAGCTGCTCGGCGCCGCGCACGATCGCGGTGTGGCCTTCGACCTGGATGTCCGCGCCCAGGCGCAGCAGTTCGTTGACGTGCATGAAACGGTTCTCGAAGATCGTCTCGTTGATCACGCCCACGCCGTCGGCCACGCAGTTGAGCGCCATGAACTGCGCCTGCATGTCGGTCGGGAACGCCGGGTACGGCGCGGTGGTCAGGTTGACCGCACGCGGGCGCTTGCCGCCCATGTCCAGGGTGATGCTGTCTTCGGTGGTCTCGATCTGCGCGCCGGCCTCGACCAGCTTGGACAGTACCGCGTCCATGGTGTTCGGGCGGGCACGGTTGACCGTGACCTTGCCGCCGGTCATCGCCGCGGCCACCAGGAAGGTGCCGGTCTCGATGCGGTCGGGCAACACTTCATGACGGCCACCGGACAGCTTCTCCACGCCCTCGATCACCAGGCGGGCGGTGCCCAGGCCCTCGATCTTCGCGCCGAGCGCGATCAGGCAGTGCGCCAGGTCGGTGACTTCCGGCTCCATCGCCGCGTTGTCCAGCACGGTGGTGCCTTCGGCCAGCACGGCGGCCATCAGCACGTTCTCGGTGCCGGTGACGCTGACCATATCGAAGGTGAAGTGGGCGCCCTTCAGACGCTTGGCCTGGGCCTTGATGAAGCCGTTCTCGACGGTGATCTCCGCACCGAGGGCCTGCAGGCCCTTGATGTGCTGGTCGACCGGACGCGAGCCGATCGCGCAGCCGCCCGGCAGCGACACTTCGGCCGCGCCGAAGCGGGCCAGCAGCGGGCCGAGCACCAGGATCGAGGCACGCATGGTCTTGACCAGCTCGTACGGGGCCACGTGCTGGTCCACCGACCGCGGGTCGACCACGATCGCGCTGCCGCGCGACAGCGTGCCCTGGTCGATGGTGACCTTGGCGCCCAGCTCACCGAGCAGCTTCACGGTGGTGACCACGTCGTGCAGGTGCGGCACGTTGGTGATCTCCACCGGCGCATCGGCCAGCAGGGTGGCGCACAGGATGGGGAGGACAGCGTTCTTGGCGCCGGAAATGTTCACTTCACCGTGCAGCGGCTTGCCGCCGGTCACTACGATCTTGGCCATGGAATCTACTTGGGGTGAGGTAGAGCCGACCGTTGGTCGGCTGGATGGGTCTGGGTAGAGCCGACCACGGGTCGGCTGAAACGATAACCGTAAGGGGTACTCCGGTATCAACCGGCAGCTTCGGCCTGGGTGACCGTCTTCAGCGCCAGCGCATGGATCGCCCCGCCCATCAGATCGCCCAGGGTCGCGTAGACCATGCGGTGGCGCGCCAGCGGCATCTTGCCGGCAAAGGCGTCACAGACCACGGTGGCCTCGAAGTGCACCCCGTCGTCACCCTGCACGTCCGCGCGGGCGCCAGGCAGGCCGGTTTCGATCAGATTGCGGATGGTCTCGGCGTCCAACGGGCTTTCCTAATAAAATGAGCGCTCATTCTACTCTTCCACGTGGCGCTCGCATGGCTGTCTCGCCCCAACTCCCCCATCCGGCCGATGCTGCGGCCCTGGTCGCCAGTGGCCGCCGCGTGTTCGAGATCGAGCGCGATGCGCTGGGCGCCGTCGCCGAACGGCTGGGCGAGGCGTTCAGCCAGGCCTGCCATCTGATGCTGGGCAGCAAGGGCCGCGTGGTTGCCACCGGGATGGGCAAATCCGGCCATGTGGCCCGCAAGATCGCCGCCACCCTGGCCTCGACCGGCACCCCGGCCTTCTACGTACACCCCGGTGAAGCCGGCCACGGCGACCTGGGCATGATCACCGAAGCCGACGTGGTGCTGGCGCTGTCCTATTCGGGCGAATCCGACGAACTGCTGATGCTGCTGCCGGTGCTCAAGCGCCAGGGCAACCGCCTGATCGCGATGACCGGCCGCCCGCAGTCCAGCCTGGCCACCGCCGCCGATGTACATCTGGATGTCAGCGTGCCGGCCGAGGCCTGCCCGCTGGCGCTGGCCCCCACCTCCAGCACCACCGCCTCGTTGGCCATGGGCGATGCGCTGGCCGTGGCCCTGCTCGATGCCCGCGGCTTCACCGCCGACGATTTCGCCCGCTCGCACCCGGCCGGCAGCCTCGGCCGCCGCCTGCTGCTGCACATCACCGATGTGATGCACAGCGGCGATGAGCTGCCGCGCGTGGATGTCGGCGCCAGCCTGAGCGAGGCCCTGGTGGAGATGAGCCGCAAGCGCCTGGGCATGACCGCCGTGGTGGATGCGGACAACCACCTCATCGGGCTGTTCACCGACGGCGATCTGCGCCGTGCGCTGGATACCGACCTGGACGTGCGCAGCGCGCGGATCGCCGATGTGATGACCCGTGGCCCGCGCACGATCGGTGCCGACCAGCTGGCGGCCGAGGCGGCGCAGCTGATGGAAGCCCACAAGATCAACGGCTTGATGGTGGTCGATGCGCAGGGCCACTTGGTCGGCGCGCTCAACATTCATGACCTGTTGCGGGCCCGGGTGGTTTAAACCACAGTTGCCTTCCTCCATTCAGCTGAGCTGCCCCCAGACGATGCCCTACTCCCCGTTGCCCGGTTTCCCGTCCCACCTGCATGCCGCCGCCGGCCGTATCCGGCTGGCCTGCTTCGACGTGGACGGCACGCTCACCGACGGTCGGCTCTACTACGACAAGGACGGCAACGAGAGCAAGGCGTATTACGTGCAGGACGGACTCGGCCTGAAACTGCTGCAACACCACGGTATCCACCCGGTGCTGATCACCGCGCGCAACAGCCAGTCCGCGCTCAGGCGCGGTGCGGACCTGGGCATCGATACCCAGATCGCGGTCGGCGACAAGCTGGCCAGCGTCAAGGCGCTGTGCGGGCAGCACGGCATCGGCCTGGACCAGGTGGCCTTCATGGGCGACGACCTGCCGGATCTCGCCCCGCTGTGCGCGGTCGGCCTGGCGGTCGCCCCGGCCAATGCCCACCCGTGGATCGCCGAACGCGTGCATTGGCAGACCCGCAGCGACGGCGGCCAGGGCGCGGCGCGTGAACTGTGCGATGTGCTGCTGGCCGCGCAGGGCCATGTGGACGCGGTGCTGGCGAGGTTCGGCGCATGAACGTGCGTACCGCCATCGGCGGCCTGCTGCTGGTCGCCGCGCTGCTGACCGGCTGGTTGGCCCTGCACCATCGCGACAAGGCCCCGGCGGCCGAGGGCGAGGATGCGACCAAGGATTACGTGCTGCACGATTTCCAGATCGTGGCACTGGACGAGCAGGGCAAGGAATCCACCACCCTGCGCGCGCCGCTGCTGGAACGTGCGCGCAGCGATGAAACGATGACCCTGACCACCCCGGTGTTCCTGCTGCCCGACCAGGATGGGAATCACTGGGAAATGCGCGGCGACAGCGGCTGGGTCAGCGCCAAGGGCGACCAGCTCAAGCTCATCGGCAATGTCAGCGGCGACAGCCCCAAGGTCGCCGGCGTTGTGCCCACCACCTTCCGCACCGATCACCTGGACGTGTTCCCGAACGAGAACCGGGCCAGGACCGATGCCCGGGTCACCATGACCCGCCCGGGCCTGTCGCAGACAGGTGTCGGCTTTGAAGCCGACATGAAAACCCGGCAGTACAAACTCCTTTCACAGGTCAAGACCCGCTATGAACCGAACGCTGCCCGCTAAGCTCGCGCTGCTCGCCCTGCTGCTGCCCGGCGTGGCGCTGGCCAAGTCGTCCGATCGCAACCAGCCGATGAACCTGGAATCCAACAGCAACGACTGCAACCTGACCGATGATGCGGGCAAGTGCACGTTCACCGGCAACGTGGTGATCACCCAGGGCACTCTGGTGATCCACGCCGCCAACGCCGACCTGTTCCGCAAGAACGGCGACATCGAACGCGTCGTGCTGACCGGCAAGCAGGCCACGCTGGCGCAGGAAATGGATGACGGCTCCAAGATGAACGCCTGGGCCGACAACATGGATTACAACGTCAACAGCGAAGTGATCATCCTCACCGGCAACTACAAGGTCGAGTCGCCGCGTGGCACCAACAGCGGCCAGAAGATGACCTACAACACCCGCACCGGCAACATGCAGAGCGGTGGCGACGGCACCCGCGTGCGCACCGTGATCCAGCCCAAGAACAAGGGCGCCGCGCCGGCGACCCCGGCCGCCAAGCCGGCCACGCCTGCGGCCAAGCCCGCCACCCCGCCCGCCGCCGGGAGCAAGAAGTAATGCTCGTCGCCAAAGGCCTGCGCAAGCGCTACAAGCAGCGTGAAGTCGTCAAGGATTTCGGGCTGACCCTGGACGCCGGTGAGGTGGTCGGCCTGCTCGGCCCCAACGGCGCCGGCAAGACCACCTGCTTCTACATGATCGTCGGCCTGGTCGAGACCGACGCCGGCAGCATCGTGCTGGACGGCAAGGACATCACCAGCGACCCGATGTACACCCGCGCCAAGCAGGGCGTGGGCTACCTGCCGCAGGAACCCTCGGTGTTCCGCAAGCTGACCGTGGCCGACAACCTGCGCCTGGTGCTGGAACTGCGTGACGACCTGGACAAGGCCGGCCGCGAAAAGGAACTGGCCAGCCTGCTGGACGAGCTGCAGATCAACCACGTGGCCGACCAGCTCGGCGCCAGTCTCTCCGGCGGTGAGCGCCGCCGCTGTGAGATCGCCCGCGCGCTGGCCGCCAAGCCGCGCCTGATCCTGCTCGATGAACCCTTCGCCGGCGTCGACCCGATCTCGGTCGGTGAAATCCAGCGCATCGTCACCCACCTCAAGCAGCGCGGGATCGGGGTGCTGATCACCGACCACAATGTCCGCGAAACCTTGGGAATCTGCGACCGCGCGTATATCCTCAACGAGGGCAGCGTGCTGGCACAGGGCGCGCCGGACGAGATCCTGGCCAACGCCGACGTCCGCCGCGTCTACCTTGGGGACACCTTCAAGCTCTGATCCAGCGGCCGCCGCAACGCCTTCCTTCCGTTCGGCACAGGCATGAAAGCACGGCTGCAGACATCGATGGGGCAACACCTGGTCATGACGCCGCAGCTGCGTCAGGCGATCAAGCTGTTGCAGATGTCCAGCGCCGAGCTGGAGCTGGAGATCAACGAGGCGGTGGAGACCAACCCGCTGCTGGACTGGGCCGAGAACGCCGAACCGGCGCTCGAGGCCAGCCCGGGCGAGGACAGTCCCCCGCCCGCCCCCACCGATACCCACGCCGACGGCGAGCACCATGTCTCCGCTGGCGACGAGTGGTCGCCCGGCGATGGCGACTGGACCAGCGGCAGCAGCGGCGGCTCCTTCGACGATGACGACAACGGCAGCGCCGCCGAGCGCGTGGCCGAGACCGAGTCGCTGGCCGACCACCTGCTCTGGCAGCTGCATCTGTCGCACCTGTCGGCCCGCGACCGCAGCATCGGCGCCGCCCTGATCGATGCCTTCGAAGACGACGGTTACCTGCGCGAGCCGCTCACGGCCATCGCCGAGACCCTGCGCCCGGCGATCCAGGCCGACGAGGCGGAAATCCTGACCGTCCTGCACCAGATCCAGCGCTTCGACCCGGTCGGGGTCGGTGCACGCAGCCTGGGCGAATGCCTGGACCTGCAACTGCTGGTGCTGCCCGCCGACACCCCCGGCCTGGCGCTGGCCCGGCGCATCGCCGAGGGCCCGCTGGAACGCCTGCCACGCAGCGGCGTGGCCGGCATCGCCCACGAACTGCGCGAGCCGGTGGCCGAGGTCGAGGTCGCCGTGCAGCTGCTGCGCTCGCTGGACCCGCGCCCGGGCACCCAGATCGGCGAGCTCTCCCACGACAGCTATGTGGTGCCTGACTGCGTGGTCTGGCGCCAGAACGGCGTCTGGCGCGCGGCCCTGGCCGGTCACGCCGGGCCCCGGGTGGTCATCCATCGCGGCTACGAGCAGATGATCCGCCGCTGCGGGGAGGCCGACGCCGGTTACATGCGCGCCCACCTGCAGGAGGCGCGCTGGCTGCTCAAGGGCCTGGAGGCCCGTGGCGAGACCCTGCTGCGGGTGATGCGCTGCCTGCTCGACCAGCAGGCCGCGTTCCTGGAGTTCGGCGAACAGGCCCTGCGCCCGCTGACCCTGCGTGAAGTGGCCGGCGAGCTCGGCCTGCACGAATCGACCATTTCCCGGGCGATCGCCCGCAAGTACGTGCGCACCCCGCGCGGCACCCTGCCTCTGCGCGCGTTCTTCGCTTCCGGCATCGATACCGACAGCGGCGGCGAGGCCTCCAGTACCGCCATCCAGGCCATGCTGCGCCGCCTGATCGATGACGAGAACCCGCGCAAGCCGCTTTCTGACGCCAAGCTGGCTGACCTGCTCAAGACCTCCGGAATACCGGTGGCGCGACGCACCGTGGCGAAGTATCGTGAAGCCATGAACATTTCCGCCTCGCACGAAAGGGTAAGAATCGTCTGACGCTCCGCCGCGCCCGGCGGGAAGGTTCATTGGCACATCCGAACAAAGGAGAAACCCGATGCACATCGAGACGTTTGGCAAGGACCACCTTGAGATCACCCCGGCTCTGAACGAGTACGTGGAGACCAAGCTGGAACGGCTGGGGAAGCATTTCGACCAGCACTGCGAGGTCCGCGTGCAGCTGTCGATCCGCAAGCCGGAGCACCATGCCGATGCGAGTGTGAATGTTCCCGGGCAGACTCTGCACGCGGACGCCAGCGGCCCCACGATGTACGCCGCGATCGACATCCTGGCCGACAAGCTCGACCGCCTGGTCATCAAGCACAAAGAGAAAAAGCAGCAGCACGCACCGCAACCGCTGCCGGTGGGCGACAATGAGGGCTGATGCCCTCGTTTCCACCCCGACATGCCTCTGACTGATCTTCTGGCGGCCGTCCGCACGCAAGTGCTGCCGGCCGCCGATCGCGACAGCGTGCTGAAGGCCGCGGCCCGCCTGCTGGCCTGCCGCGAAGCCAACGCCGAGCTGCTGTACCAGAACCTGTGCCAGCGCGAGACGCTGGGCAGTACCGCGATCGGCCATGGCATCGCCATCCCGCACGGCCGTGCCCCCCTGCTGGAACGCCCCCGCGGCGCGCTGCTGCGGTTGGAATCGCCGGTCGAGTTCGGCGGCGATGAACCGGTCGACCTGGTCTTCGCCATTGCCGTGCCTGCGCACTACACCCATCAACACCTGATGCTGCTGTCCGAGCTGGCCGAGCTGTTCTCCGAGCCGGCCATCCGCCAGGCGCTGCGCGAAGCGCGCGACGGCGACGCGCTGCGTCGGGTCATCGAATTTCCCCCGCCGGCGAGTGCCGCATGAATACCAGCATCACCGCGCGCGAACTGTTCGAACAGCAGCGCGACCGCCTGAGCCTGCGCTGGGTCGCCGGCCAGCAGGGCGAGCGCCGTGAGCTGGAGGCTGGCAACAAGGTGTCCCGCCGTCCCTCGCTGGCCGGGTACCTCAATGCGATCTACCCCAACAAGGTGCAGATCCTGGGGACCGAGGAGCTGTCCTGGCTGGACTCGCTGGACTCGCGCCAGCGCTGGGAGACCATCGAGCGGATCATGCAGTCGCATCCGCTGGCGCTGGTGATCACCCGCAACCAGTCGTGCCCGGAAGACCTGCGTGCGGCCGCGGACGAATCGCAGACCCCGCTGTGGATCTCGCCCAAGCGCGGCCACGAGCTGCTCAACCACCTCTCCTACCACCTGGCGCGCACGCTGGCGCCGCGGGTGATCCTGCATGGCGTGTTCATGGAGATCTATTCCATCGGCGTGCTGATCACCGGTGAAGCCGGCTCGGGCAAGAGCGAGCTGGCGCTGGAGCTGCTCAGCCGCGGGCACCGCCTGGTGGCCGATGATGCCCCTGAATTCACCCAGATCGCCCCGGACGTGCTCGACGGCACCTGCCCCGAGCTGCTGCAGGACCTGCTGGAAGTGCGCGGCCTGGGCGTGCTCAACGTGCGCGAGATGTTCGGCGACACGGCTGTAAAGAAGAACAAGTATCTTCGGCTGATCGTGCACCTGACCAAGCCGATGACCGAGCCCACCCCCTACGGCTATGAACGCCTGACCGGCGACTCGGGTACCCGCCACGTGCTGGACCTGGATGTGCCGCTGATCACCCTGCCGGTGATGCCCGGCCGCAACCTGGCCGTGCTGACCGAAGCCGCCACGCGCCTGCACATCCTGCGGACCAAGGGCATCGACCCGGCCGCGATGTTCATCGCCCGCCACAGCAACATGTTGGAACGCCGCACGCCATGAACACCCCCGCCCCCGCCTCCGCCCCGACCGCCGCCACCCTGATCATCGTCAGTGGGCTGTCCGGTTCCGGCAAGACGGTCGCGCTGAAGACCTTCGAAGACCTCGACTATTACTGCTCGGACAACCTGCCGATCAACCTGCTGCCGGATTTCGTGCGCAGCCTGCTCGGCGACCCCGGCCGCGAGGCCCCGCGCCGGCTGGCGGTGGGCATCGACGTGCGCGCGCAGAGCGACCTGACCCAACTGTCGCACTGGCGCGAAGATGCCAAGGCGGCCGGCCTGGATGCGCAGCTGCTGTTCTTCGATGCCACCGATGAAAGCCTGCTCAAGCGCTACGCCGATACCCGTCGCCGCCATCCGCTGAGCCAGCTCGGGCTGTCCCTGCCCGAAGCGATCGCCCGCGAACGCGAACTCACCGCCCCGCTGCGCCGCGCGGCCGACGCGGTGATCGACACCACCAGCCTCAACGTGCACCAGCTGCGCCGCAAGGTAGTCACCGAGTTCGCCCTGGCCCACGGCAACAAGCTGTCGCTGCTGTTCGAATCCTTCGCCTACAAGCGCGGCGTGCCGGCCGAAGCCGACTTCGTATTCGACGTGCGCGTGCTGCCCAACCCGCACTGGGACCCGGAGCTGCGTCCGCTGTCCGGTCGCGATGCCGGCGTGCGCGAGCATCTGGACGAACAGCCCGATGTGCAGCGCTATGCCGCGCAGCTGGTCGATTTCCTCGACACCTGGCTGCCGCGGCTGGGCAATGACACCCGCAGCTACGTGACGGTCGCCTTCGGCTGCACCGGCGGCAAGCACCGCTCGGTCTACATGGCCGAGCGCATGGCCCGGCATGCCCGCGATCAAGGCTGGCCGGAAGTGGCGACCTTCCACCGCGAACTGGACTGAAAACGGCAATGTCGGCGGTGGCTGGCAGGCCCGTCGACCGGGCATGGCCCCCGGCCTGATCCGCCCATGGGGCGACGGACCCCGTCGCCCTGTCCTGGCCCGACAGGGGACAGGTCATCGGCACGCTGAACCGCGGAACACAGCAGTCTTTCACGCGTGCTATCGCCAATTCATCTTGACCTGTTAACGTTCGGGAATGACCTGTGGCATTCTCCTCGTAACTCATCCCGGTGTCGGCACGGCCCTGCTGGACGTGGCGACACGGCTGCTGCGGCACCTGCCGCTGAAGACCGAAGCTTTCGAAGTACCGTTCGACGCAGATATGGACGCCTTGCTCCCGCTCGCCTCGGCCGCCTTGCGCCGGGTGGACAGCGGCCAGGGCGTGCTGATCCTGACCGACCTGTACGGCGCCAGCCCCAGCAATCTGGCCGGGCAACTGGCTCGTCTGGGCACCCCGGCACGCCGGGTTTCGGCGCTGAGCCTGCCGATGTTGATGCGGGTGATGAATTATCCGGAACAGGGACTGGATCAACTGCCTGCCACAGCCGCGGCAGGCACTCGCAATGGAGCGATTGTCGACGATGCTTGAACGTGAACTCACCGTATCCAACCGCCTGGGCCTGCATGCCCGCGCCACTGCCAAGCTGGTGCAGGAGCTGGCGCCCTTCCGCTGCAACGTGACCATGGCCGCCAAGGGCCGTGAGATCAACGCCAAGAGCATCATGGGCGTCATGCTGCTGGCCGCCGGCCAGGGCACTCCGGTCACCGTACGCATCGACGGCGAGGACGAAGCCGCCGCGATGGACGCGGTGGTGGCCCTGTTCGAACGGCGCTTCGACGAGGACAACTGAGCATGGGGGGGCAACCGCGACCGGGATCCTCCGCACCGGCCCGGACCGCGTCCGGGGCGATGCTGTTGTCCGGCCACGGTGCCTCGCGCGGCAATGCCCTGGGCCGCGCCCGGGTGCGCCTGCCGCACGCCCTGGAAGTCGCCGAACAGCGCATTCCGCCGGCCAGGATCGAGGCCGAACTGGAGCGCCTGCACGTGGCCGTGGACGCGGCCCGCGGCGAAATGCACGACCTGCGCCAGCGCCTGCATGGCGCCCTCAACCAGGAAGTCGGCGAGTTCCTCGACCTGCATGCCCTGCTGCTGGATGACCCCGAGCTGCTGTTCGGGCTGGACGAGCTGATCCGCAGTGGCCCGTACAGCGCCGGCTACGCCTTGCGCGTGCAGCGCGACCGCCTGGCCAAGGTCTTCGATGGCATGGACGATGCCTACCTGAAGAGCCGCATGGACGATCTGGACCATGTGATCGGGCGCATCCATGCCTTCCTGCAGAAACGCCCGCCGGACGTCAAAGGCATGGCCGGTGAAATCCTGATCTGCGACAACATCGCCCCTTCCGAGCTGGCCCAGCTGCAGGCCCACGGCGTGGTCGGCATCGTCACCGCCGGTGGCAGCGCGCTCTCGCACAGCGCGATCCTGGCGCGAAGCCTGCACCTGCCGTTGATCGTCAACGTCCCGAACGTGCTGCAGAAGGTCGCCGACGGCGACGTGCTGATCATGGATGGCAGCGACGGCACGGTCACCATCAACCCGCAGGCACCGGACCTGCGCGATTACCGCGTACGGCTGCGCGAGCATGCGCGCGAACAGCGCGAACTCGGCCGCCTGCGCACCAAGCCCAGCCGCACCCGCGACAATGTCGACATCGCCCTGCTCGCCAATGCCGAGTCCAGCGAAGACGTCACCCAGGCGCATGCGCTGGGCGCGCACGGGCTGGGCCTGTACCGCACCGAATTCCTGTTCCTGCAGCGCAACGAGCTGCCCGACGAGCAGGAACAGTTCGAGACCTACCGCGATGCCGCGCTCGGCATGAGCGGGCGGCCGGTCACCATCCGCACCCTGGACCTGGGCGCGGACAAGGCCGACCGCACCGGGCTGACCCTGAGCAACGAAGAGAACCCGGCCCTGGGCCTGCGTGGCGTGCGCCTGTCGCTGGCGCGGCCGAAAGTGGCCGATACCCAGCTGCGCGCGATCCTGCGCGCCTCGGCGTACGGCAAGCTGCGCATCCTGATCCCGATGGTGAGCACCCGCGAAGAAATCCTCGCGGTCCGCCGGCGCCTGGCCAAGCAGGCCGACCTGCTGCGCGCCGAAGGCCATGAGGTCGCCGAGCACATCCCGTTCGGCGCGATGATCGAAGTGCCCGCCGCGGCGATCGCGCTGGAGAGCTTCATCGATCTGGTCGACTTCCTTTCGATCGGCACCAACGACCTGGTCCAGTACCTGCTCGCCGCCGACCGCAACAACGAGGCCGTGGGCGAACTGTATTCGCCGCTGCACCCGGCGGTGGTACGCCTGCTGGCGCATATCCTGCGCACCGGCCAGGCCTACAACATCCCGGTGGCGGTCTGCGGCGAGATCGCCGGCGACCCGCTGATGACGCGCCTGCTGCTGGCGCTGGGGCTGACGGAGTTCAGCCTGCACCCGGGCACCCTGCTGGAAGTGCGCCGTGCGGTGCGCGACAGTGACCTGTCCGTGCTGCAGGCGATGGCCCCCAAACTGCTGCAGGCACGCGACCGCCGTGGCATCGAACGCTGGATCGAGAAGGCGAGCCAGGCGTGACCGTGCGTCATCGACGACGGCGATGACCTACCGGATTGACATGTAAGCGCGCGATAATGACGCGGTGACCACCGCCCATGCCGCATCCTCTACCGGATAGCGGCCTTTTCTTTTTCCGCAGGAGCTGCGCATGGCCGAAGCCGTACGCCACGACAAGACGGCGCGCCAGCTGCGGCTGTTGTCCGATGCACTGGACAGCGGGCGGTTGGGTCCGGTCCGTCGCTTGGTCAATACCCTGGCGCCGGCGGAAATCGGCAACCTGCTCGAATCGCTGCCCCCGGGCAAGCGCGAGATTGTCTGGGGCCTGGTCGATCCGGAAGACGACGGCGAGGTACTGGTCCACGTCGGCGAGGAAGTGCGCGAAAGCCTGCTGGCCGACATGGACCCGGACGAGATCATCGCCGCGGTCGAAGACCTGGACATCGATGACCTTGCCGACCTGGTCGAGGATCTGCCGGACACGGTCATCGATGAAGTGCTCAAGTCGATGGACCGCGAGAACCGCGAGCGGCTCGAGCAGGTGCTGTCGTATCCCGAGGACAGCGCCGGCCGCCTGATGAACCCGGACGTGGTGACCGTGCGCGCCGACGTCAACGTCGACGTGGTGCTGCGCTACCTGCGCCTGCGCGGCGAACTGCCCGACCACACCGATCACCTGTTCGTGGTCAGCCGCCGCCATCAGTACCTCGGCCGCCTCTCGCTGGCCGCACTGGTGACGCATGAGGACAACACCCCGATCAACCGCCTGATCGATGACGAGCAGCCTGCGATCGATGTGGGCGAGAGCGCCGATGAAGTCGCGCGCCAGTTCTCCGATCATGACTGGGTCTCCGCCCCGGTGGTGGACGACAACAACATCCTGCTCGGCCGCATCACCATCGATGACGTGGTCGACATCATCCGGTCGCAGGCCGAGCACCAGGCGCTGGGCGCCGCCGGTCTGGACGAAGAAGAAGATCTGTTCTCGCCGATCAAGCGCGCCGTGCGCGGCCGCGTGGTCTGGCTGGGCATCAACCTGTGCACCGCGTTCCTGGCGGCCAGCGTGATCGGCCAGTTCGAGCTGACCCTGCAGAAGGTGGTGGCGCTGGCCGTGCTGATGCCGATCGTCGCCGGCGTCGGCGGCAATGCGGCCGTGCAGGTGCTGACCCTGATGGTGCGCGGCATCGCGCTGGGCCAGGTCGGCCAGAGCAACGCGCGCATCCTGCTGTGGAAGGAATCGCGGGTCGCGCTGATCAACGGCACCCTGATCGGCACCGTGGTCGGCATCATCGCCTACCTCTGGTTCCACAGCTTCCTGCTGTCGCTGGTGATCACCCTGGCGCTGATCATCAACTTCTGCGCCGCGGCCCTGGCCGGCGTCCTGCTGCCGCTGCTGCTCAAACGCATGAACGTCGACCCGGCGGTGGCCGGCACCGTGGTGGTCACCGCCGTCACCGACGTCATGGGCTTCTTCAGCTTCCTCGGCCTGGCTACCCTGATCCTGCTGCACTGACCCTGGACCCCGCATGGCCGTGACCCTCGACAACTATTTCGTCCCCGGCTGGCGCGACGCGACGTATACCTGCGCTGCCTGCGAATGGCAGGGCAGCGCGCGGCAGATGCCGATGGAGCTGCACGAAGATGAAGCGCAGTTCGACTGCCCGCAGTGCGAGAACCCGATCCTGCTGGTGGTCCACCCCAGCCTGGCCCAGGTGCAGGCGGCGGCCGCTGACGGCCACCCCGAAGCGATCGAACAGCTGGAGATTCTGGCCGCTGCGCCGCGCCCGGACTGATGCACTGCACGATGCCCCGACACGCCACCGGGCCTAGACTGAAATCGATTTCAGACGAGGCACGGGCATGGCGCGACGCTGGAGTAACTGGTTGCTGTGGGCGGTGGCGATGATGACGGTGGCGGGCTGCGCCAGCACGCCGGAAACATCCGGGGGCCAGTTCGTCGGCCGCGCGGTCAAGGTGAATGGGCAGACTGCGTATTACCAGGTGTTCGTGCCTCGCAACGCAGCCGCCTCGCGCGGCGAACTGCCGGTGGTGCTGTTCCTGCACGGCTCCGGCGAACGGGGCCGTGATGGCCGCCGCCAGACCCAGGCCGGGCTCGGGCCGTACCTGCGCCAGCACGCTTCCACCTTCCCCGCACTGGTCGTGCTGCCGCAGACGCCGGATGACCAGGAGTGGTCCGGCGAGAACAATCGCATTGCCTTGGCGGCGCTGGATGCCGCCATCGCCGAGTTCGGCGCCGACCCGCAACGCCAGTACCTGACCGGGATGTCGATGGGCGGCTATGGCAGCTGGAACATCGCGCTGGCCGAACCGAACCGCTTCGCCGCCATCGTGCCGGTGTGCGGTGCGGTGCTGTCGCCGCGGCAGACGCGTCCGGACCTGCAGGTGGACGCGGTCGCCGGGCAGGCTGACCCCTACGCCACCATCGCCCAGCGCCTGCGCAACGTCCCGATCTGGATGTTCCATGGCGGCCTGGACGACGTCGTGCCGCCGGATGACGATCGCAGGCTGCACGCCGCATTCCAGCAGGCCGGTGCGAAGGACGTGCGTTACACCGAGTATCCCGACGGCAACCACAACGCGTGGGACGCGGCGTATGCCGATGCCGCGATGTGGGCGTGGCTGTTCGCGCAGCAGCGGTGATTGGATGACCGGCAGGTACCCACCGTGGTGGGTACCGCCACACGCCCGTATCGACCAACGGGCGACCCCTGCCGTGTTGAAAGGCTGCTTACCCCAGCAACGTTTCCAGCACCGCCATGCGCACGGCCACGCCATTGGCGACCTGGCGCAGCACCCACGACTGCGGGCCGTCGGCCACCTCGTCGGTGACCTCCACGCCGCGGTTGATCGGGCCAGGGTGCAGCACGGCGGCATCGGTGCCGGCACGCTTGAGGCGCGTCGCGTCCAGGCCGTACTGCGCGTGATACTGCTCCAGCGAGGGCACCAGGCCTTCTTCCATGCGCTCGCGCTGCAGGCGCAGCATCATCAGCGCATCCACGCCTTCCAGCATGGCATCGAAATCCTGGCCGACGATGCAGCCCTTGAGCGTGTCATCGTCCGGCAGCAGCGACTGCGGGCCACACACGCGGATCTCGCCGACACCCAGCGTGCGCAGGGCATGCAGGTCGGTGCGGGCCACCCGCGAGTGCTTCACGTCGCCAACGATGACGACCTTCATCTTCGAGAAGTCGCTGCCCTTGGCCTGGCGCAGGGTCAGCATGTCCAGCAGGCCCTGGGTCGGGTGCGAGCTGCGGCCGTCACCGGCGTTGACCAGCGCGGTGCCCTCGCCGGCCTCGGCGGCCAGCGCCGCCACCGCGCCGTCATCGGGATGACGCACCACGAAACCGCGCACGCCCATCGCCTCCAGATTCTTCAGCGTGTCGCAGGCGGTCTCGCCCTTGCGGGTGGACGAGGTGGACGCGTCGAAGTTCAGCACGTCCGCCCCCAGCCGCTGCGCGGCCAGCTGGAACGAGCTGCGGGTCCGCGTGGAGGGTTCGAAGAACAGCGTGCAGACCGCCGAGCCGCCGAGCACGTGACGCTTGTTGCCGACCCGGCCAACCGCCGCATCGCGGATCTGGCCGGCGCGGTCGAGCAGTTGCAGCAGGGTTTCGCGGGGCAGACCTTCCAGGGTCAGCAGGTGGCGCAGGCGTCCATCGGAATCGAGTTGCGTGGCGGTCATGGGCAGGGTCTGAGGGTCAGGAAACGGGGGTGGCGTCATCCGGCGAGGAGAGCCAGCGTTCGATGATCACCGCCGCGGCCACGGCATCGAGTGCCGCAGCATCGCGACGGCGTTTGCGGCCTTCGGCGCGCTCGACCGCGAACCGGCGCGCCGCTTCGACCGAGCTGGAACGCTCGTCGACCAGCACCACCGGCAGTTTGAAACGTTCCCGCAGCTGGCGGGCAAAGCCCTGCGCGCGCTTGCGGTTGGGCTGGTCCTGGCCGTCCAGGGTCAGCGGGTCGCCGACCACCAGGCCGTCCGGCCGCCATTCCTTGATCAGGCGCTCGACCGCGGTCCAGTCCGGGCCGTTGCCGTGCACATCGACCACCGCGATCGCGCGCGCATGGGTGCCGAACGAGCTGCCGATGGCCACCCCGATCCGGCGCGAGCCGACATCGAAACCGAGCACGGTACCGTCGCGGCGGATGGTCGGCGGCGTGGCCGCGGCGGGCGCGGGCGTGGCCGGCTCAGACATGGCCGCTGTAATCCGTCAGGCGGAACAGATCCACGCCGATGCGCGCGGCCGCGCCCTGCCAACGCTCGTCCAGCGGCGTGCTGAACAGCAGGTCGGCATCGGCCGGTACGGCCAGCCAGCTGTTCTCGGCGATTTCCGTTTCCAGCTGCCCTTCGCTCCAGCCGGCGCAGCCCAGGGTGACCAGTGCATTGCGCGGGCCTTCGCCACGGGCCATCGCTTCGAGGATGTCGCGCGAGGTGGTCAGGAACACGCCCTCGCCCACGGCCAGGCTGGAATCCCAGCTGCGCGCGTCGTCGTGGATCACGAAACCGCGCTCGGGGTGCACCGGGCCGCCGTTGAGCACGATCTGGCCACGCAGGGTGTCGCTGCTGGTGGTGATCTCCATCTGGGCGAGCACTTCACCGAGGGTGTACTCGGAGGGCTGGTTGACCAGCACGCCCATCGCGCCGTTCTCGTCGTGCTGGCAGATCAGCGCCACGGTCCGGGCAAAGGTGGGGTCGGTCAGCGACGGGAGCGCGACCAGCAGGTGGTGGGCAAGCGAAGTGGACAGTTCAGACATGGCCCCATTCTAGCCGCTGGCCGTGATGTGCGCTTTCGCGCTGACATAATGCAGGCCTGCGCGCGTGCCCTGGCCCGTGCGCCTGATCCGCCATCGCAAGGAGCTTCACGTGTCCGGTTACTGCCTCATCGCCCCCGGTCATCCGGTCCACGGCGACTACCATGATCACGAATACGGCTTCCCGCAGCGCGAGGAGCGCGAGCTGTTCGAGCGCTTGATCCTGGAGATCAACCAGGCCGGCCTGAGCTGGGAGACCATCCTCAAGAAGCGCGAGGGCTTCCGCGCTGCTTATGACGGGTTCGACGTGGACACGGTGGCCGCCTATGGCGAGCGTGACATCGAACGCCTGCTCGACGATGCCCGGATCATCCGCAACCGACTCAAGGTTCACGCGGCGGTCCACAATGCCCAGGTGATCCAGCAGCTGCGGGCCAGCCACGGCAGCTTCGCAGGGTGGCTGGATGCGCACCATCCGCTGGACAAGGCCGGCTGGGTGAAGCTGTTCAAGAAGACCTTCCGCTTCACCGGCGGGGAGATCACCGGCGAGTTCCTGATGAGCCTGGGCTACCTGCCCGGCGCGCACAGCCCGGACTGCCCCGTGTTCAAGCGCATCGACACGCTCAAGCCGGCCTGGCGCCAGGCGTGAGGCGCACCGCATTGCCGGTCGCGCTGCTTGCGGCCGTGGCCTTTCCCTCGCTGGCCTTGGCCAGCGACCTGGACACCATGCTGGCGCGCCTGCGCGCGGAGATCGCCGCGGTGCCGGCCGACGACCCGGCCCCGATCGATACCGTGCTGGCCCGCTACCGCGACGAAACTGGCGTGGACCTGCAGATCCCGGTGGCCGGCGACAGTGATGCGCCACTGCCCGCGCTGGTGCGCCCGCCCACTGTCACCCCGGCCGATTGGGAGGCGGTGACCCGCTACCTGCGCGAGACCGATGCCCAGCACACCGTGCCGGTGGAGATGGGCGAGCTGTCGCTCTCCCTGCTCGATCTGGATGGCGACGGCCAGCGCGACCTGGTGCAGAGCGCCTACAGCGGCGGCACCGGCCTGTACACGCAGGTGGACATGCTGCGGCGCGATCCGCACCGCGGCTTCGCGGCGCCGGACAGCCTGGACCCGCAGCGTCCCTGGGCGCAGGGGCAGTACGGCATCAGTGGACGCGGCAGCGACCAGGGCCTGTACTGGCTGCGCATCGACGGCGTCAGCTACATCGCCTACCGCGATGGCGACTACTACGGCGACACCCTGCTGCTGAACCGGCCACTGTCGGCCAACCCGCGGGAGCGCAGTCCCACGGTGCAGTTGCAGGTGCGTTACGGCCGCGAGCATCGGCTGGCCGATCCGGTGATGCATCGCGATGGCGTACCGCTGGACGCGCATGCCACGGCGATCGCGGCGGACCGGCGCCTGCTCAAGCACATTGACCGCCTGCTGGCCGCCCTGACCATCGATGGTGACGGCGTCGCCCATTTCGGCGATGCGCAGGGGCGCTGCCCGTTCCCGGCCGGGACCGACCCGGACGAGGCCGAGGCATGGCCCTGGCGCGGCGCCGGCAGCTATACCTTCGATACTGCCGCCGACACCGTGATCCGCTCTCGACGCCAGTGCTACAGCGCCTCGCTCATCGCCCTGCGCAGCAGCTATGCCGGCGACCATGCGCTGTGCTGCCAGCTGTGGCTGTACCGCGGTCCCGGCGAGCAGGCCGCCACGCTGGACCTGCACAGCCGCCGCTGGATCTCCGGCGTGACCATCGTGCCGGTGCCGCCGCAGGGTGAGTAAGGCGCGTCAGACGCCCATGTAGCGGCCCGGGCGGTGGTTGAACATCAGCACCAGGCTGAGCACCACCGCGCCGATCGCCGAGTACATCACTTTCGATGGGGACAGCACGAAGAACGCCACGCACATCAGCAGCGTGTCGAACGACATCTGCACCTTGCCGGCGCTCCAGCCACGGGTGCGCTGCAGGTACACCGCCAGGATCCCGATCCCGCCCAGGCTGGCCCGGTGGCGGATGTAGAACAGGATGCCCAGGCCGGCCAGCGCCCCGCCCACGATGGCCGAGTACAGCGAGCTCATGTGCGCGAAATCGGCCCAGCGCGGCAGCAGGTCGGTGAGCACGCCGCAGGCGGTCACCGCAGCGAAGGTCTTCAGGGTGAACTCCCAGCCCATGCGGCGCACGGCCACCCAGTAGAACGGCAGATTGACCAGTACGAACACCAGGCCGAAATTCCAGCCGAACGCGTAATGGGCCAGGAAGGCCAGCCCGGCCATGCCGCCGATCATCAGCCCGCCCTTGGCGAAGATCGCCAGGCCGAGCGAAGCCACCAGGGTCGCCAGGATCATGCCCTGCACGTCCTCGGCCACGGAATGGCGCAGGGCGTTCTGGTCGGCCACGGTGCCGGCACTGTCGGGTGGCGGGGTCAGCGGGCCTGCGGTGACGAGGTGGCCGTCAGCGTCGTCGCACGGCGCGGGGCCATGGGATTCAAGGGACATGGGGGTGGGGGTGTGACGTGGGGAGCGGTATTAGACACGATCGGCGTGACAGTTGCTGGTGAAATCATTCAGACAGCCATCCAGCTGCGGCCCGGGCCTGCGGCGCCAGGCGGCTCCAGGGTGAAAACCACCTGGCCCAGGCGTTGACGCACCACGAACACACCCTGCTCCCACGCCGAGCGCGTGAACCAGTCGCGCTGGTCCAGCGCCGCCGGGCTGCGCATTGGATACGAGGCGACGCGTGCACCACCACGGTCCAGCACGCGCGCCTGCCACTGCTCGCCGATGCCGGCCCCCAGGCCGCGGTAAACCCGGATCCAGCCGGCCCGAGCGGGCAGCGCCCGCCCCAGCCGTACCACCTCGTCCTCGCGCCGGAAGCCCTGTGTGCGCACTGAAGCGGCGGCCGCACGCCACGGGGCGGGATCGGCCCCGATACGGTCGATCAGCGCCAGTCCGTGCTGTTCAATGAGCGCCAGCACCGCGCGCTCGCGGGCAGCCGGGTCGCTGCCTGCGTATGCAGCGAAATCGAACGGCTCCACGCACACCACGCTGGCCCCGGGGAAGCGCTGGTAGACCGGGTCATCGCCGTGCGGCCCGCACTGGAGCGTCAGCAGGCTGGCGCCATCAAGCACGTAGTCACGCGGCAGCGCAGCCATGAAAAGCGCGGCCACATGGTAGGCGTCCGCGCGGAAGGGAAAGCCCTCCAGCACCCGCCCGGCGCGGGTAACCACGGGACTGGCGTCCACGCGTAGTTCGGTGAAGCGCGGCATCGCGGCATGACTCCTGTCGGCGGCAAGGCCGCACAGCATGCCACTGTCGCCCGACCCGCTGTGCTCAACCGGGCCGGGCAGCGGCCAGGTGATGGGCCACCAGCGCATTGGCATGGCCATGGCCCAGGCCATGTTCGCGCTTCAGGAAGGCCACCAGTTCCATGTGCTTGAGCCCGCCCTGGGCGACCAGCAGCGCCAGCCAGTGGCCGACCGGCTGGCCGTAGGTCTTCTCGATGGAGGGGAAGTAGGACGCGGGGCCCTTGGCCGGGGTGGAATCGCTCATGACGGCTGCCTCGAAGGATAGGGACGTCCCGGTCCATGCCGGGCTCCCAGGTTCGACGCGCCAGGGGACGCAGAATCGACATGGTCCGTTCATCCGCGCTGAACACCCCGCAGTCGCAGCATGCACGGGTACCCCTGCAACGCCCTCCCCGTCTTCCGGAGTTCCGTGCCATGCCCTACGTCACCACCGCCGACAACACCGAGATCTTCTACAAGGACTGGGGCAAGGGACAGCCCCTCGTGTTCCATCATGGCTGGCCGCTCAGCGCCGATGACTGGGATGCCCAGCTGCAGTTCTTCCTGCTGCAGGGCTACCGGGTGATCGCCCACGACCGCCGCGGCCATGGCCGCTCCTCACAGACCAGCGGCGGGCACGAGATGGACACCTACGCCGCCGACGTCAACGCGCTCGCCGATCACCTGGACCTGCGCGATGCGATCCACATCGGCCACTCCACCGGCGGTGGCGAGGTCGCGCATTACGTGGCGCAGGCCAGGCCCGGACGCGTGGCCAAGGCCGTGCTGATCGGTGCGGTGCCCCCGATCATGGTCAAAAGCGACAGCAATCCAGGCGGGACGCCGAAGGAGGTCTTCGATGGCTTTCGCCAGGCACTGGTCGCGGGCCGTGCCGCGTTCTACCGCGAGGTACCGATTCCGTTCTACGGCTTCAACCGCGAGAGCGTGCCCCCGCAACAGGGCGTCGTCGACAACTGGTGGCGGCAGGGCATGATGGGCGCGATCAACGCGCACTACGACTGCATCAAGGCCTTCTCGGAAACCGACTTCACCGAGGACCTCAAGAAGATCGACGTGCCGGTACTGGTGATGCATGGCGATGACGACCAGATCGTGCCGATCGCGGATTCGGCGGAGCTGGCGATCAAGCTGCTCAAGCACGGCACGCTGAAGGTCTACAAAGGCTATCCGCACGGCATGTGCACGACGCACGCCGATGTGATCAATGCGGATCTGTTGGCGTTCATCCGCGGGTGAGAACAACGCCGCTGGACGTCCGGGATCTACAACGTGTCGTCCTGCATGAAGGTGCCGGCCACCGCCAGCAGCAGGAAGACCCCGCCAAAGATCACCACCAGGATGTGCCACACCCCGAAGCGGTCCAAGGCACGCATATCCATGCCCTCCTCGCGATGGTAGCGGCGCAGCAGGCTGTTCACCGGCAACAGCGGGACGAAGGTGAACAGCGCGACCAACCACATCGGATCGGGCAGCCTGCTGGCCAGGTTGAGCAGGAAGTAGGCCACGCCCAGCAGGCCCGGCGCGAATGCCAGCGTGCGGCGCCGATTGCTGGTGGCATCGCGCAGATCGCTGAAGCACAGGAACGCCCAGAGCGGCGAGAACAACGCGCGCGCCCACGGCCACTGGTTGCCGCCGGTTTCGCGCTTGATCGCCCGCCAGTTGCGCCAGAACCAGTACACCGGATAGATGCCCAGCGTGGTCAGCGACAACGCGGCGATCTTCAGCGTGGGGGGCGAGTAGTACGTTGCCACGTCGGTGGCGGCGACGCTCGCCGCCGGCAGAACGGAAGACGCCGTCGACGTGGTCGCCGGCGCGCGATACGGATCGTGCATGTCCATATGCCATCACCTGATACGTTGATGCCGGCGAGGTGCCGGCGCCCCCTGCATCCCGGTCGCCCGGGACGGCGCGACTATCGCAGAGCCGCGCCGTCTTTTGAAGTGCCCCGGCTCAGCGGACTTCGGAAATCTCCACCCCGTCCAGGCCCTGCGACAGCGTGCGTGCGTCGCCGCCTTGAGAGAGCTTGATGCGCAGGCGCACTTCGTTCTGCGAATCGGCGTAGCGCAGTGCGTCTTCGTAGCTGATCTCGCCGGCCTGGTAGAGCTCGAACAGGCTCTGGTCGAAGGTCCGCATGCCCAACTGGACCGAATCCTTCATGACTTCCTTGAGCTTGTGGATCTCGCCATCGCGGATGTAATCCTGCACCAGCGGCGTACCCAGCATGATCTCCATCGCGACCTTGCGCGTCTTGCCGTCCGGCGAAGGAATCAGCTGCTGCGCGACCACGCCCTTGAGGTTCAGCGACAGATCCATCAGCAGCTGGTTGCGACGATCTTCCGGGAAAAAGTTGATGATGCGGTCCATCGCCTGATTGGCGTTGTTGGCATGCAGCGTGCACAGCACCAGATGGCCGGTTTCGGCGAAGGCAATGGCATGGTCCATGCCCTCGCGTGTGCGCACCTCGCCGATCATGATCACGTCCGGCGCCTGGCGCAGGGTGTTCTTCAGCGCGGCTTCCCAGCTGTCGGTGTCGATGCCGACCTCGCGCTGGGTGATGATGCAGCCTTCGTGCTTGTGCACGAATTCGATCGGGTCTTCGATGGTGATGATGTGGCCGGTCGAGTTGTGGTTGCGGTAGCCGATCATCGCTGCCAGCGAGGTCGACTTGCCGGTACCGGTCGCGCCGACGAACAGGATGATGCCGCGCTTGGTCATCGCCAGCGTCTTGATGATCGGCGGCAGGCTCAGCTCTTCCACGGTAGGAATGCGCGTCTCGATCCGGCGCAGCACCATGCCGACCTGGTTGCGCTGGTAGAAGCAGCTCACGCGGAAGCGGCCGACACCGGACAGGCCGATGGCGAAGTTGCATTCGTGGGTCTTCTCGAACTCTTCGCGCTGCGCCGGCGTCATCACGTTGAGCACCAGGTCGCGGCTCTGCTGCGGCGTCAACGGTGTCTGGGTGATCGGCGAGATCTTGCCGTTGACCTTGATCGCCGGCGGCATGCCCGCGGTGATGAACAGGTCCGACGCTTTCTGGTGCGCCATCAGCTTGAGGAACGAGGTGAAGTCGATGGTGGTGGTGCTCATCGCGGTGTACTCCGAAGGTTTTTCAGGAGCCGGCCAGCGGCCGGCACTACCACTACTCGAAAATCCGCTTGTCCTTGGCGTACTCGCGCGCCTGGTTGCGGGTGATCAGGCTGCGCTTGACCAGATCCTGCAGGTGCTGGTCCAGGGTCATCATGCCCATCTGCTGGCCGGTCTGGATCGCCGAGTACATCTGCGCGACCTTGTCCTCGCGGATCAGGTTGCGGATGGCCGGGGTGCCGACCATGATTTCCCACGCGGCGGTACGCCCGCCGCCGACCTTCTTCAGCAGGGCCTGCGAGATCACCGCACGCAGCGACTCGGACAGCATCGAGCGCACCATCGGCTTTTCGCCGGCCGGGAACACGTCGATGATGCGGTCGATGGTCTTGGCCGCCGAACTGGTGTGCAGCGTGCCGAACACCAGGTGGCCGGTTTCCGCCGCGGTCAGCGCCAAGCGGATCGTTTCCAGATCGCGAAGTTCGCCGACCAGGATGATGTCCGGATCTTCACGCAGGGCCGAACGCAACGCTTCGTTGAAGCCGTGCGTATCGCGATGCACTTCGCGCTGGTTGATCAGGCACTTCTGCGAGGTATGCACGAATTCGATCGGATCCTCGACGGTGAGGATGTGGCCGTATTCGTTCTTGTTGATGTGGTCGATCATCGCAGCCAGCGTGGTCGACTTGCCCGAACCGGTCGGGCCGGTGACCAGGATCAGGCCCTGCGGCTGATCGATCAGCTCGCGGAAGATCGGCGGACAGGCCAGGTCCTCCAGGGTCAGCACCTCGGACGGAATGGTACGGAACACCGCACCCGCACCGCGGTTCTGGTTGAAGGCGTTGACACGGAAGCGCGCCAGCGAGGGAATCTCGAACGAGAAATCGACCTCGAGGAATTCTTCGTAATCACGCCGCTGCTTGTCCGACATGATGTCGTACACCAGCGCGTGGACCTGCTTGTGGTCCAAGGCCGGAATATTGATGCGACGGACATCGCCGTCAACGCGGATCATCGGCGGCAGGCCGGCCGACAGATGAAGATCCGACGCTTTGTTCTTTACAGAAAACGCCAACAGCTCGGCGATATCCATGCGCTGCTACTCCCCATGACTGCTGCGACTGGAAGGTTCTTTCCCCGGGCGGCAGTATAGAGCGAGATGTGCACAATACGCTCCAGCCCCTGATCCACCGGACCCGCCGTGACCGCCCAGACCCTGCCGACCCTCCTGACGAACCTGCACAACGCGGCCGCGGCCGCCGGGCGGCCAGATCCGGTACTGCTGGCGGTCTCCAAGACCCAGCCGGCCGAGGCCGTGCAGGCCCTGGCCGCGCAGGGCCAGCGCGCCTTCGGCGAGAACTACGTGCAGGAAGCAGTGGCCAAGATCGAGGCGCTGGCATCGCTGGACCTGGAATGGCACCTGATCGGTCACCTGCAGTCGAACAAAGCCGAACTGGCCGCCCGCCATTTCGACTGGGTACAGAGCGTGGACCGCCTCAAGCTGGTCACCGCGTTGGCCGCGCATCGCCCGGCCGGCCGGCCGCCGCTGAACGTGCTGATCCAGGTCAACATCGATGACGAGGGCAGCAAGCACGGCTGCGCGCCGGACGACATCGACGCCCTTGCCGCCGCCATCGCCGCCGCGCCGCAGCTGCGCCTGCGCGGGCTGATGGCGATCCCGGCCCCGTGGCCCGACACTGCGCGTCGGCAGGCCGCCTTCACCCGCATGGCCACGCTGTTCGCCACGCTGGCGGCAGCGCATCCGCAGGTGGATACGCTGTCGATGGGCATGAGCAGCGATTACCCTGAGGCCATCGCCCATGGCGCCACCCTGGTCCGCATCGGCACCGCGCTGTTCGGCGCACGCCCGCAACCGGCCTGAGCGCCCTGCCCGTTCCAAGGAGACTTCATGAGCACGACCCCCATCACCTTCATCGGCGGCGGCAACATGGCCCGCAGCCTGATCGCCGGGCTGGTCCGCCAGGGCGTGGCCCCGGCCAGCATCCATGTGGCCGAGCCGGTCACCGCACTGCGTGACGCGCTGACCGCCGAGTTCGGGATCAAGAGCTGCGCATCCGCGACCGAAGCCGCCGCACAGGGCACGGTCTGGGTGCTGGCAGTGAAACCGCAGGTGCTGCGCGATGTCTGCGCCTCGCTGACCGATATCGCCCAGGCCAAGCAGCCGCTGGTGGTCTCCATCGCGGCCGGCATCACCAGTGGCCAGCTGGACCGCTGGCTGGGGGGTGGCCAGGCCGTGGTCCGCGCGATGCCCAACACGCCGGCCCTGCTTGGCGCCGGTGTGACCGGGCTGTTCGCCACCGCCGCGGTCAGCGCCGCGCAGCGCGCGCAGGCCGACACTGTGCTGGCCAGTGCCGGACGCACCGTCTGGATCGATGACGAAGCACGCATGGATGCGGTCACCGCCGTCTGCGGCAGCGGCCCGGCCTATGTATTCCTGCTGGCCGAAGCGATGGAGGCCGCCGGCATTGCCCAGGGCCTGCCGGCGGAAGCGGCCCGCACGCTGGTGGTACAGACCCTGCTCGGCGCCTCGCGCATGCTGGACGAATCCGGTGAAGCCCCGGCCGAGCTGCGTCGCCGCGTGACCTCGCCGAACGGCACCACCCAGGCGGCGATCGAAAGCTTCCAGGGCGATGGCTTCGAAGCGATCGTGGCCCGCGCGATCGACGCGGCGACGACGCGTGGGCAGGCATTGTCGGCGGCGAACGATTGACGACAAGCGCAGCCACGCATGGCGTGGCGCTACCCCTACGTTTACGGGAGACATGCACATGAAGATCCTTCTTGTCGGTGCCAGCGGCACCTTGGGCCAGGCGGTGGCCAGCACGCTCGGCGTCCATCACGAACTGATCCGCGCCGGTCGCCACGGCGGCGACGTGCAGGTCGACCTGACCGACGACGCCAGCGTGCATGCGCTGTTCGCGAACGTGGGCAAGGTCGATGCGGTGATCGCGACCACCGGCCAGGTGCACTTCGGCCCACTGGCGCAGATGCGGGCCGCCGACTTCAACCTCGGCCTGCAGGACAAACTGCTCGGCCAAGTGCGGCTGAGCCTGGCGGCGCAGCATCATCTCACCACCGGCGGCTCGATCACCCTGACCAGCGGCATCATCAGTGCCCAGCCGATCCGGGATGGCGCCAATGCCACGGCCGCCAATGCCGCGCTCGAGGGCTTCGTGCGCGCGGCGGCCTGCGAACTGCTGCCGCGTGGGCTGCGCATCAACGCGGTGAGCCCGAACGTGCTGGTCGAATCGATGGACGACTACGGCGCGTACTTCCCCGGCTTCGAAGCGGTGACCGCACAGCGCGCGTCGCTGGCCTACCAGCGCAGCGTGGAAGGGATACAGAGCGGGCAGGTGTTCACCGTCTGGTGAGGGCGGTGCCGGCCAGCGGCCGGCACTACTCCCAGCGGCGCGGGCCGTCGCCCTGATCGCCCAGCGTGTCGCCGGGATTGGTCAGGCGGCAGCGTTTCAACGACAGGCAGCCGCAGCCGATGCAGTCGGTGAGCTGGTCGCGCAGCAGCAGCAACTGTTCGATGCGCTGGTCCAGCTCACTGCGCCACAGCGCCGACATCCTGGCCCACTCGGCCTTGGTCGGCGTTTTGTTCTCCGGCAGGGCCGCGAACGCGGTCGCCACCGCCTCCAGCGGCATCCCGACCCGCTGGGCGACCCGGATCACCGCCAGCCGGCGCAACACGTCGCGGGCGAAGCGGCGCTGGTTGCCGGCAGTGCGCAGGCTGCGGATCAGGCCCTTGCGTTCGTAGAAATGCAACGCCGATACGGCCACGCCGCTCCGTTTGGCGACTTCGCCTACACTCAGTTCCTGCGCGATCACTGCTTGACCTCAACCATGGTTCAGGTCGCATCCTGCGCGCTGCTGGATTGCTCTGCAAGCCCGGCCCTTCCCCCGATGTCTGGAATCCGCATGTCCGCTGACGCCTCCGCTCCGCCCGCCACCGCTCCGGTGGAGGACGCCCCGATCCCCTCGATCCTGTCCCCTGCCTACCGTGCGACCACCATCGGCATGGTCGCGCTGGTTTCGCTGCATGGTTTCGAAGCCCTGGCGGTGGCCGCGGCGATGCCGACCGTCGCCCATGACCTGGACGGGCTGCGCCTGTACGCGCTGGCGTTCGGCGGCACGCTGGCCACCAGCGTGATCGGCATGACGCTGTCCGGTCGCTGGAGCGACCAGCGTGGCCCGGCACGCCCGCTGTGGCTGGGCCTGGCCTGCTTCGTTGCCGGCCTGCTGGTGGCCGGCTTCGCCCAGCACATGCCGGTGCTGGTGCTGGGCCGCCTGATGCAGGGCCTGGGGGCGGGCGCGATTTCCGTAGCGCTGTACGTGCTGGTCGGGCGCTCGTTCCCCGAGCCGATGCGGCCGCGCGTGTTCGCCGCCTTCTCGGCCGGCTGGGTCGTGCCCTCGCTGATCGGCCCGAGCATCAGTGGCCTGATCGTGCAGCACCTGGGTTGGCGCTGGGTGTTCCTGATCGTGCCGCTGCTGGCGATCCCGGCGGCACTGCTGCTGCGCCCGGCCCTGCGCCAGGTCGGCACGGTGGCCATCGGCAGCAGTGGGCGCAACGTAGTGCCTTGGGCAGTGGGCGCCTCCTTCGGCGCGCTGGCGCTGTACATCGGCGGACAGCAGCAGGGATGGCTCGCCATCGCACTGCTGGCGCCCGCCCTTGCGCTGCTCGCCCTGTGCAGCTGGAAGCTGCTGCCGACCGGTACGCTGCGCCTGCGCCGCGGCCTGCCCAGCGTGATCGCCCTGCGCGGCATCGCGGCCTCGGCGTTCTTCGGTTGCGAAGCCTTCCTGCCGCTGCTGCTGCAGCGCGAGCGGGGATTGACGCCGGTCGTGGCCGGCGTGGCATTGAGCCTGGGTGCGCTGGGCTGGTTCTCCGGCTCGTGGCTGCAGGGTCACCAGCAGCGTGGCTGGTCGCGCCGGCACCTGCTGCAGGCCGGTGCCCTGTTGATGTGCGTCGGCATCCTGGCCACTTCGCTGGCGATCCAGCCGGGTGTGCCGCTGTGGTCGGCAATGGTGGGCTGGGTGCTGACCGGACTCGGCATGGGCCTGATCTATCCCAGCCTGTCGGTGCTCACCCTGTCGCTGTCGCCGCCGGCCCAGCAGGGCGCCAACACCTCCGCCCTGCAGCTCAGCGAGGCGCTTGGCGTGGCGACCACGCTGGCGGTATCCGGTTCGTTGTTCGCACTGTTCCTGGAGGGCCGGGAGGCGCTCGGCTACCTGCTGACCTTCGCGATCATGCTGGTGCTGGCGATGCTCAGCGTGGTGGTGGCGCGACGCATCTGAGCCGGGGTCGGCCACGCCTCCTCATGGATGCGTGTCGCCGACCTCTTTCAGATCCTCACGCAGGATGCGGCGGATCTCCAGCACGGCCTGCGGGGTTTCCTGCACGCTGTGCCCGGAGATGATCACCTTTTCCGACACCGCGCCATCCAGGTGTGCGCTCCAGTACGGCACCAGGCCATCGTCGGACTGCAGCAGGGGCACGTCCGGCTTGCGCTGGGCGATGATCGAGTGGTACTTGAGCCCCGGCATGATCGGCAGTGCACCGGCCGCCTTCACGAACGGATCGCTGGCCTTGAGGTTGTCGATGCTGTTGGGAATCTGCAGCTTGGTGGTGCTGTTGGCCGATTCGGATTCCTGCAGGGTCAGGAACACATCCTCGAACTTGCCCAGGATCGTGATCGGCAGGCGCACCAGCCGGCCGATCAGGCGCCCCAGCCGATTGCCCGCGATATCGGTGCCCTTGTGCGGGGCCGCGATGAAGATCACCCGCTCCACGTTCGGCTCGGCGGTGAAATGCAGCAGCGGGCCGAGCTTGGCTTCGACCCGCTTCAGGCGTTCGCCCTTCAGTTCGTAGTTGGCCAGCAGGTCGTTCCACAGCACATCGCCGGAGGAGGTCACCAGCAGCCGCGCGAGCACGCCGCCCATGCTGTGGCCGATGAACACCATGTCCTTGGCCGCCGGGGTGCTGCCGTTCGGGTCGAAGTGCTTGAGCGTGTTGTTGAAGGCCTGGTTGATCTCGTAGCGGTTCAGTGCGATCGGCGCGTTGGTCGGGTAGTAGACCTGCCAGACCTGGAAATGCCGGCGCAGTTCGGGATCGCCCATGATCTCGTTGGCCACGTTCACCCAGGCTTCCGGGCTGCTGCCCAGCCCGTGCAGCATGAAGATGATGCGGCGGTTGGGATCCCACGGCTGCATCAGGTACATGTGCGGCGCGCCGATGCCCTCGCTCATCCCGAACAGGGTGCGCAGCGACTGCGTGGCAAAGCCGGACTGGGCCAGCCACAGGCCGTAGGCCGCAGTGAAGTTGCCGGCCAGCGGCACTTTCTCACCGTGCAGGTCCACGCTCTCGGTGGACTCGGGCGAGTACACATCGAACAACACCTGGGTGGTGTCCAGCACCTGCTGCAGGGTGTCACCCTTGAAGCGCAGCAGGGCGGTGGCATTGATCGCCGACATCTCGCTGTACTGCGGAATCTCCGCCTTCCCGCCATCGGTCGGCGCGACCAGCTTGGGCGGGTCCATGATCACCACAAGCTCGGCCCCGAAGCCGTCGCGGCGGTAGGTGCTGCGCAGGCCGGCGAAACTCACCGCCGAGGCGGACACCATCCGGGTCGGGATGCTCTGCATGCGCAGCTCATCGAAATCGGAGGTCAGCGTCCAGCGCTCACCGGCCACCGCGGCGTTGTAATCCTCACCTTCCAGTGCGCTCTCGCGGCTGCGCTTGAACACCACCGAGGCGGTCTGTTCGGCGGCGTAGTTGTAGTAGTCGCGCACCTGGGTCTGGCGATCCTCGAAGGCGCGGTCCGAGGGCGTTCGGCCGCTGAAGAACAGGTAGGCATAGGCATAGCGCGCCGCCTCCAGCCACGCATCCAGCGCCGCATCGGACATCGGCGTCTTCTCGCGGTCCTTGGGCTTGGGGGTCAGTGCCAGCGCTGTCTTCACCCACAGCTCGGACTGTGCCGACAGCCGCTGTTCCTCGGGCAGGACGTCGGTGTCTTCCAGCGTCTTCTGGCAGGCGACCACATCCTTCTCGCATTGCGCCACGTCCATGCCGATCACGCTCAGCGTTTCCTGCGAGGCGGCACTGAGCTTGCCCGAGGTCAGCACGTCGCCGCGCTTGTTGGCCAGGTACTCGGTCGGGGCCACCTGCTTCATGGTGACCATCGCGCAGCCGCTGGAGAGCAGCAGCGAGAGCACCACGGCCAGCAGCGGCAACGCGCGGTGCGGGAACATCTTCACTGTGGACATCATGGAACGCTTCCCTGCCCTGTCCCCGGGACGTCCCGGCGGATCACCCGTGAAAAATCATCGTTCTCATTGCTCGCCCGCGCACGTTCGGTGATCCGCCCGCGCGCCTTCAGCGTTTCGAACGGTACGCCGGGCGTGAGCACGCCCAGATCGCGCGCGTACTCGGCGAAGTAGCCCGAAGCCAGCAGCCGGTAATCCATCGGCAGGCCCGGCGCGATCTGCTTGGCCAGTTCGTACACGATGGTGGTGCAGTTGCTGGTCAACGTGTTGTAGAACGCTGGCGCGGCGTCGAGCTTGCGGGCCTCGCCGAGGTAGGACACGAACAGCGCCTTGAGCTGCGCCTGGGTCATGCCGTGCAGGCGGTACAGATACACATCCTCGCCACGCGCATTGGTGCGCGTGCGCACGATGTCGGTTTCCTCCGAGGCGACCAGGGTCATCTCGAACTTGCGGAAGAATCCGCCCAGCGCGGAAAACGACTCGCCGCGCTCCTTGCGGATCTCCAGCGAGAACACCAGGTAGCGGCCGTCGTCGAAGCCGAAGGAGATCAGCGTGTGCGCGATCGCCGGCCCCATCCAGTAGGACAGGATCAGGTCGGCCGAGCGCAGCTGGTCCAGGTTGTATTCGCGGCGCACCCAGCGCGCGTCATAGTCGGTCTCGCTGCGCCAGGTGAAGTCGCGCACGTTGTCGAGCACCACACGCGGGCCGTCAACCTCGACCACTTTCAGGCGCTGGGCGACATCATCGGCCCAGATGCGATCCTGGCGCGGGGTGAGCAGCAGCCACCAGATGCCCGAGGCAACCAGTGCCACGCCGTACAGCACGCCCGGCCAGCGTCCGGCGCGTGCACGCGCCACGCCGACCGCACCGGTGACGGCGAACACCACCCACAGGCCGACCAGCAGATACCGCAACCCGCCCGGCCCCGGCAGCTGGTAGGCCAGCAAACCGGTGATCCACAGCGCCGCCAGCAGCATCAGCAGCGCCAGCCCCCATCGTCCTGCCTTCTTCACGCATCGATCCATCGTCTATCCGGGGCCCTAGTTAGCCATAACCCCTGTGTGCGCCGCATGTCGAGCCTGTTCAGCTTCGGCCGGCGTTCACTCCCGGACCCGGCCACCCGCTGGCTTCGCCCGCCAGCGGGATCGCATACTTGCCCCACCAGTGGCTGCCAGGAAGCGTCACCCATGCAGGGACTCACCACCATCGGCGGGGTGCCCATCCAGCGCCACCATCTGCTGCGCTGCCACTGCGGCGCGGTGGTCCTGCGCCTGCACCTGCCGGACGGCGTGGTCTCGCCACGCCGCTGCGACTGCTCCATGTGCCGGCGCCGCGGCGCGATCGTGGCCTCGGTGAAGCTCGCCGATCTGGAGATCGTGCAGGGTCATGGCGAGCTGCGTCTGTATCAGTTCAACACGCATGTGGCCCGCCACCACTTCTGCGGCGTGTGCGGCATCTATACGCATCATCAGCGCCGCTCTTCACCGGATGAATTCGGCTACAACGTCGGCTGTCTGGACGGGATCAATCCGTTTGCTATCGGCGAGGTGCCGGTCAACGACGGGGTCAACCACCCCGCCGATGCCACACGCCCCTAGCGGCGACCCGGGCCGATTTTCTGCCACGGGGCCATGCCCTTGCGCCCATGCAGCAGCGGGCGCTTGAGCGGCAACCGGCGCGGCATCGGGATGCCGACCCCGGGTGCGGCGGTATCGTCCTGACGGAGCGACTCGGCGCGCTGGCCGACCAGCAGCGCCGCCACTTCTTCCAGCCCGTTTCGCATGGTCCGAGCGACCGTCTGCAGGGGATTCATGGCGTGTCTCCAAGCGCTGTGGGGACGATCTACGCTAATGGCGCGCCGGCATGGAAACCGTGAACGGAATGGGTCAAAAAGATGAAATCGGGGGTGCGCGGCGTCCCGCGGTTCAGGGTTCTGCCTGCGGCTCCGACCGGTCCTTGCCCAGTCGTCGCACCAGCACGAAGAACAGTGGCACCAGCAGGATCGCCAGCAGCGTGCCGGACACCATGCCGCCGATCACGCTGACCCCGATCTCGCGCCGGCTCACCGCGCCGGCACCGGTCGCCAGGGCCAGCGGGATCACGCCGGCCACGAACGCCAGCGAGGTCATCACGATCGGTCGCAGGCGCAGGCGGGCGCCCTTCAGGGCCGCCTCCACCGCCGAGCTGCCCGCGCGGTACTCGGCCTCGGCGAACTCCACGATCAGGATCGCGTTCTTGGCCGATAGTCCGATCGTGGTCAGCAGGCCCACCTGGAAGTAGATGTCGTTGACGAAGCCTGCCGCGGTGGTGGCGATCACCGTGCCGATCACCCCCAGCGGAATCACCAGCATCACCGCCACCGGCACCGACCAGCTCTCATAGAGCGCGGCCAGGCACAGGAAGATGAAGGCGATGGAAGCGGCGTACAGCCACAGCGTCTGGTTGCTGGACAGCTGTTCCTGGTACGACAGCCCGCTCCACTGCAGCGCGAACCCGGGCTGCCCGGCCACGAGCGCCTGCATGGTCTGCATCGCCTCGCCCGAACTGCGCCCCTCGGCCGCACTGCCCTGGATCTGCATCGCCGGCAGGCCGTTGAAACGCTGCTGCAGTTGCGGCCCGCGCGACCAATGGCTGCTGGCGAAACTGGCGAACGAAGCCATCTGCCCGTCGCTGCCGCGCACGTACCACTGGCCGATGTCGTCGGGCACGCTGCGGTAGGGCTGGTCGCCCTGCACATAGACGCGCTTGACCCGGCCGCGGTCGAGGAAGTCGTTGACGTAGGTGCCACCCCAGGCCGACGACAGGGTTGAATTGATATCGGCCTGGGCCAGGCCCAGCGCGCTGGCCTGCGCCTGGTCGATGTCCAGATGCAGCTCGGCCTTGTCGCCAAGCCCGTTGAGCCGCACCGAGGTGAGCCGGTCGTCATCGCTGGCCGCCTGCACCACGTTTTCCTGCGCGGTCTGCAGCGCCGGGCGGCCAGCTGCGCTGTTGTCCTGCAGCCACAACTCGAAACCACTGGACTGTCCCAGCCCACGCACCGCCGGCGGCGCCAGCACGTTGACCTTCGCATCGGGCAGGTTGCGGAACCAGGCGTTGGCGCGGGCGATGATCGCGCCGGCGCTGTGCCTGGCATCGCGCTCGGCCCACGGCTTGAGCGCCATGAACCCCTGGCCCGCGTTCTGGCCGGTACCGGCGTTGTTGCGGCCGACCACCACGAACACCACGTCCAGGCTGTCCTTCTCATGCTCCATGAAATAGCGGCTGATCTGCTCCCCCAGCGCCTCGGTGCGCGCCATCGGCGTGCCCTCCGGGGTGGAGAACTGGAAGGTCACCTGTCCTTGGTCCTCCACCGGCAGGAAGCCGGTCGGCATGCGCGCGTACAACACCACCATGCCGATCACCAGCAGCAGGTAGAGGGCCATCCAGCGCCGCGGGCGCGCCACGATGCCCCCCAGCTTGCCGCGGTAGCCGTTCTGGCTGCGCTCCACGCCGCGGTTGAACCAGGCGAAGAAGCGGCCCGGCGGCTTCTGCGCGCTGGACGGCTTGAGCAGGGTCGCGCACAGCGCCGGCGTCAGCGTCAGCGCGACCAGTGCCGAGAGCGCCATCGCCGAAGCGATCGTGATCGAGAACTGCCGGTAGATGATGCCGGTGGAACCGCCGAACAATGCCATCGGCAGGAACACCGCGCCGAGCACCACGGTGATGCCGATCAGTGCACCGGTGATCTCGCCCATCGATTTCTCGGTCGCTTCGCGTGGGGGCAGGTGCTCGTCGTGGATGATGCGCTCCACGTTCTCCACCACCACGATCGCATCGTCCACCAGCAGGCCGATCGCCAGCACCATCGCGAACAGGGTCAAGGTGTTGATGGTGAACCCGGCCACCGCCAGCACGCCGAACGTGCCCAGCAGGACCACCGGTACGGTGATCGCCGGGATCAGGGTGGCGCGCAGGTTCTGCAGGAACAGGAACATCACCACCACGACCAGCACGATCGCCTCGATCAGGGTGTGGATGACGCCCTCGATGGAGACCCGCACGAACGGCGTACTGTCGCGCGGATAGGCCACCGCCAGCCCGGGCGGGAAGCTGGGGCGCAGGCGCTCGATCTCGGCGCGCACCGCATCGGCGGTTTCCAGCGCATTGGCGCCGGAGGCCAGCGTCACCGAGAAACCGGAGGCCGGGTAGCCATTGAGGAAACTGGTCGTCTGGTAACTCTCCGCGCCGATTTCCACCCGCGCCACATCGCTCAGATGCACCGCCGCGCCCGAGGGCAGCGTACGCAGGATGATCGCGCGGAACTGTTCGGCGGTCTGCAGCCGCGACTGCGCGGTCACGGTGGCGTTGAGGCTCTGCGTGGCCGCAGCCGGCTGCGCGCCCAGTTCACCGGCGGTCACCTGGGTGTTCTGGGCCTGGATGGCACTGCGCACATCCGAGGGCATCAGGCCGAACGCGCGCAGTTTGTGCGGGTCCAGCCAGACGCGCATCGCGTACTGTGCACCGAAGACATTGATCTCGCCCACGCCCGGAATCCGGCTGATCGGATCCTGCACGTTGCTGATCAGGAAGTCCGCCACGTCCACCCGTTCCAGCCGCCGGCTGGTGTCATACAGCGACACCACCATCAGCGAATCGCCCTGCGACTTGGCCACGGTCACGCCCTGCTGCTGCACTTCCTGTGGCAGCCGGTTGATGGCTTGGTTGACGGCATTCTGCACCTGCACCTGGGCGATGTCCGGGTTGGCGCGCTGGTCGAACGTGACCGTGATCCGCGCCTGGCCCGAAGACGAGCTGGTGGAGGAGAAATACAGCAGGTGATCGATGCCCTTGATCTGCTGCTCGATCACCTGGGTGACGCTGTCTTCCACCGTCTGCGCCGAGGCGCCGGTGTAGTTGGCGGTGATGTTGACCTGGGGTGGCGCGATGTCCGGGTACTGCTCCACCGGCAGCTGGGTCACGGCGATCGCACCGAAGGCCATGATGCAGATGGCCAGGACCCAGGCGAAGACCGGGCGATGGATGAAGAAGCGCGGCAGCATGCGCTCAGTCCTTGCCGGCCGGTGCGGGCGCGGCCTTCACGCGCACCGCCATCCCGTCGGCCAGCCCCTGCGCACCGCCCACCACCACCCGTTCGCCGGACCGGATGCCGTCCAGCACCAGCCATTGGTCGCCCACGGCCCGGGCCGTGGTGAACGTACGTTGGCGTGCCCGCCCCTGCTCATCGACCACCCATGCCTGGGCGTCGCCGCGCGGGCTGCGGTCCACCGCCGCCTGCGGGACCAGCAGCGCCTGCTGGCGCGTACCCTGCCCGACCTGGGCGCGCACATACATGCCGGGCAGCAGCTGCCCGTCCGGATTCGGGAACTGCGCGCGCAGGGTGATGCTGCCGGTCTGCTGATCGACGTCGATGTCGGCAAACTCCAGCGTGCCGGCCACCGCGTAGTCGGTGCCGTCGGACAGCTTCAGGTGCACCGGCGCGGTAGTCGCCTGCACGCCTCCATCGGCGATCGCACGGCGCAGTGCCAGGTACTCATTGCTGGACTGGGTGATGTCCACGTTCATCGGATCGACCTGCTGGATCCGCGCCAACGGCTCGGCCTGGCCGGACGTCACCAACGCGCCGGGGGTGAACAGCGCACGCCCGATACGCCCGGAGATGGGCGCGACCACGCGCGCGAAACCCAGATTGGCGCGCGCGGTGTCGCGTACGGCCTGCGCAGCCTGCACCGCTGCCTCCGCCTGGTGATGCGTGGCGATCGCATCGTCCACGTCCTGGCGGGCGGCCAGCTGCTGCGTGCCCAACGCCTGCATGCGCTCGGCGCGGAGCCGCGCGGCGACCGCGGTTGCTTCGGCGGTCCTGACGTTGGCCTGCGCTTCGTTCACCGATGCCTGGTACAGCGTCGGCTCGATCTGGAACAGCGGCTGGCCAGCCTTCACCATTTCCCCCTGCTCGAACAGCCGCGACAGCAGCACGCCGGCCACCTGCGGGCGTACGTCCGATTCCTGCGATGCCACGGTACGCCCGGGCAATTCCTGGGCCAACGCCAGCGCGCGGGTCTGCAGGGTCAATACCGTCACCTCCGGCGGTGCAGGCGGCGCCTTGGCCGCATCGTTGCCGCAGGCACCCAGCTGCGTCACCACGACGAGCATGAAGAGCACGGCGCGGACGGGCCGTGGCAGTGGCCAGGCGGCGGAGCGGGAAAGAGCAGGCGGACGGGTCATGCGGTCGGGGGTTCCAGGCGTTCGGGGCGAATATAGAAGGCAGCCCGGGCGATTGCCCGTGAAACATTTTTCATTTGCAGTCCCCGCCGGTGGTTGCGAGGATGCGCTGCACCCCGGACTGAATGTGCCCATGCCGCGCGTACTCACCATCGAAGACGACCTGGTCACGGCGCAGGAGATTGCCATGGAGTTGCGCAGCCATGGATTCGAGGTGGACCAGGTGGCCGATGGCAGCCAGGGACTGACCTTGGCACGCAGCGGTGAGTACGACGTGATCACCCTGGACCGCATGTTGCCCGGCATCGATGGCCTGGCCCTGGTCACTGCCCTGCGCCGCCAGGGCATCACCACCCCGGTGCTGATGATCAGTGCACTGTCCGATGTGGATGAGCGGGTCCGCGGCCTGCGCGCGGGCGGCGACGACTACCTGACCAAGCCCTTCGCGTCCGACGAGATGGCCGCCCGCGTGGAAGTGCTGATCCGTCGCCACGGCCAGCCCCCTGTCGCGGAAAGCCTGTTGCGCGCCGGCGACCTCGAGCTGGATCTGATGACCCGCACGGCCCGCCGTGCCGGCGAGGAGATCGCGCTGCTGCCCACCGAGTTCAAGCTGCTGGAGTTCCTGGTGCGCAATGCCGGCCAGGTGGTGACCCGCAGCATGCTGTTCCAGGAAGTGTGGGGCTATCACTTCGACCCCGGCACCAACCTGATCGATGTGCACATCGGCCGGCTGCGCAAACGCATCGATCAGCCCGGGCGGGAGCAGCCGATCCGGACGGTGCGGGGCACCGGCTATGTCCTGGACGACCATGTCTGACCAGTGGCGCTCCTCCAGCAGCCGGCTGCTCGGCCTGTACTGCGTCCTGTTCGTGGCCTGGTCCAGCGTACTGCTGGGGGTGATGTACTGGCGGGTCTCGGACTACCTCAATGACCTGTCCGAATCCGGGCTGCAGCAGCGCGCGCATCTGTTCGTCAAATTCGAGGGCCAGGCGCTGGATGATGCATTGCGCGACAGCCTCCGCTATGACCTCCACCAGGTCTACGCGTATGGCATTTTCAGCGCGTCGGGTCGGCCGTTGGCCGGGCCACTGGTGGCCATCCCGGCCGGGCTGCATCTGGACGGGCGTGCACAACCGGTGGACGGCTGGGTACTGAACGAGGGCGTGCGCAGGGAATCCGGCCGCGCACTCGGCGTGGAAACACGGGATGGTCGCCTGCTGGTGTTCGTCCGCCAGAACGGCAAGCTGACCGCGGTCAACAGCATCATCCTCGATGCACTGTTGTGGGGCGTGTCGCTGACCATCATTCCCGGCGTGGCCGGCTGGCATATCCTGCGCCGGCGTCCGCTCAAGCGGATCCAGCAGATCGAGGCCGCCACCAACCGCATCATCGCCGGCGATCTCGGCCAGCGCCTGCCGGTGTCCGGGCGCCCCGATGAGATCGACCGCCTGTCGAGCATCGTCAATGCCATGCTCGAGCGCATCGAGCAGCTGATGACCGAGGTCAAAGGCGTGTGCGACAGCATCGCCCACGATCTGCGTACGCCGCTCACCCGCCTGCGCGCGCATCTCTACCGCACCCGTGTCGGGCTGGACGAGGACGATCCGCGCGCCGCCCAGCTGGACAAGGCGCTGTCCGAAACCGACCGGCTGATGGCGCGTTTCGGTGCACTGCTGCGCGTCTCCGAACTGGAAAGCCACCAGCGCCGCTCCGCCTTCGTCGAGCTCGATGCCGCCGAACTGCTGCAGGAACTGCACGAGTTCTACCTGCCACTGGCCGAGGAGAAGGACCAGCAGCTGCTGCTGGAGATCGATCCGCAGGTGGATACGCTGTGGGGCGACCGCGAGCTGCTGTTCGAAGCGCTGGCCAACCTGCTTTCCAACGCGCTGCACTTCACCCCGGCGCGGGGCCGGATCGTGCTGCGCGCGGTGGAGGATCACGGCGCACCGCGCATCGATGTGATCGACAACGGCCCCGGCATTCCTGCGCAGAATCGCAGCCTGATCTACCAGCGCTTCTTCCGCGGCAGCAGCGGCGAGCCCACCGAGGGCTTCGGCCTGGGCCTGTCAATCGTGGCCGCGATCGCGGGCCTGCACGGCTTCCGGGTCCGCGCCGGGGATGCCCCCGGGGGTGGCGCATGGCTGAGCATCCGCTGCGCGGCCGAGGGCCTTCGCTGAACGAAGGAAGGGGCGATTGGAGGGTGAGAATCATTTGTATTCCCACTCCGCATCCGGATAATCCGTCGCGACCGCCTTTCCGGACCCTTCCCGATGCCTGCCTCGCTGCCGTGCCGCCGCCCGCTGCTGTTCATGTTTGCCGTCCCGACCCTGCTGGCCTCTGCCCTCGCCCAGGCCCAGCAGGCTGACGCCGCCCGCACCATGGACGCGGTAACGGTGGTGGCCGAGCGCGCCAGCACCGCGACCAAGACCGATACCCCGCTGACCCAGACCCCGCAGGCGATCAGCGTGGTCACCAGCGGCCTGTTCACCGACCGCGGCGCGCACAACCTGCAGGAAACCCTGCGCTACAGCGCCGGCATCACCGCCGATGCCTACGGCCTGGATACCCGCAGCGATGGCAGCACGGTGCGCGGCCTGGATCCGGTCCAATACCTGGATGGCCTGCGCCGCAGCTACGGCTTCAACCCGATGGCGCGCACCGAGGTGTACGGGCTGGAGCGGGTGGAAGTGCTGCGTGGCCCGTCCTCGGTGCTGTACGGCGCAGGCGCCACCGGCGGCATCATCAACGCCATGACCAAGCGCCCGACCTTCGGCGACATCGGGGGCGAGCTCGGCGTGCAGCTGGGCAACTTCGACCGCCGGCAGTTCCAGGCTGACGTCGGTGGCGCGCTCAACGACGCCGGCACCATCGCCGGCCGCGTGGTCGGCCTGGTGCGCGACGCCGGCATGCAGACCGACGGCGTCGACGATGACCGCATCTACATCGCGCCCTCGATCAGTTGGCGCGGCGAGCGCAGCACCCTCACCCTGCTGGCCAGCTACCAGCACGACAGGACCGCCTCCAGCCAGCAGTTCCTGCCGGTGGTGGCCACCCTGAACGCGCCGGCCGGCCGGCCGCGCCTGGACCCGTCCACCTTCCTCGGCGACCACGACTTCGACACCCTCGATTCGCGCGTCTACAGCGTCACCGCGTTGTTCGACCACAGCTTCAGCGACACCGTCAGCCTGCGCTCGTCGGTGCGTTACCTCGATGGCAGGACCGAGTTCCGCGAGCTGTATCCGGACACCTACAGAAACCCGCTGGATCCGTTCATCGATGCCGACAAGCGCGTGGTCAACCGCAACGCCTACGGCGTGCGCCCGGACGTGCGCGTGCTGACCAGCGATACGGCGTTCCAGTTCGACTTCGCCACCGGTGCGTTCCAGCACCTGCTGCTGGCTGGCGTGGACTACACCGACTACCGGGAGGAATCGGCCGGGCTGGATGCCACGCCCACGCCGATCGACATCTACACCCCGGTCTCCACCGGCGTGACCATCAACGGCTGGAACGCCCTGCCCGACCAGCGCACTACCCAGCTGGGCGTGTACGTGCAGGACCAGATCCGCTGGGCCGATCGTGTCTCGCTGGTGCTGGGCGCACGGCGTGACCATGCGCGCAGCAAGACCGAAGGCCTGCCCAGCCAGACCGACAATGCCACCACCTACCGCGCTGGCCTGATCGGCGACGTCGGCGGTGGCGTGTCGCCCTACATCAGCTACAGCGAATCGTTCCTGCCGGTGAATGGCCAGGACAACTACGGCAAGGCGTTCGTGCCGATGCGCGGCCACCAGGCCGAGGGCGGCGTGAAGTGGCAGCCGGCCCGCAACATGCTGATCACCGCCTCGGTGTATCGCATCACCGAGACCAACCGCCAGACCAACGATCCCGAAGACGTGCTCAACGTCATCCAGACCGGTGAGATCCAGTCCAAGGGCGTGGAGCTGGAAGGCCAGTTCCAGTTCGCGCGGGACATCACCCTGACCGCCGCCTATGCGCGCAACAAGGCCAAGGTGACCAAGAGCAACTTCGCCCTGGAAGTGGACCAGCGCCTCAACGACACGCCGCAGGAACTGGCCTCGGTGTGGCTGGCCAAAGGCTTCCAGCTCGATGATGCCGCCCGCCTGCGCATCGGCCTGGGTGGACGCTATGTCGGCAACACGCAGTCGCTGGGCTATGGCGGCTTCATCCGCACGCCGAGCTACACCCTGGTCGATGGCCTGTTCGAGCTGCAGGTGACCGACTGGACGATGGCGTTGAACATCACCAACCTGAGCGACAAGAAATACTTCGCCCCGTGCCGCAACTTCGGTGACTGCTTCACCGGCAACCCGCGCACCGTGACCGGGACCATCAGCTACCGCTTCTGAGTTCCGCCACCGTTCCTGCAACACCGTGTGCCTCCAGCCATCGCCAGAGAGCCTTCATGCAACGTGCCACCATCAAGACCTGGTTCGTCATCCACAAGTGGACCAGCCTGGTCTGTACCCTGTTCCTGCTGCTGTTGTGCCTGACCGGCCTGCCGCTGGTGTTCGGCGAAGAGATCGCGCACCTCAGCGAGCCGGAGGTGGCCACCACGGCGGCCGATGCCACGCCGCGTGATCTGGACGCGCAGGTGCGCACCGCGCTGGCGCAGTATCCCGGCGATGTGCCGCTGTTCGTCGGCTGGGATCCGGACGCACCCACCGTGTACGTCAACACCGGTGCACGTCCGGACACCCCGCCACCGCAGATGCACACCGCGCTGCTGCACGCGACCACCGGCGAGGTACTGCCGGCCGCGCAGTTCAACGAAGGCGTGATGTACTTCCTGTACCGCCTGCACACCGATCTTTTCCTCGGCCTGCCCGGCATGTTGTTCATGGGCGCGATGGGGCTGTTGTTCGCGGTGGCGATCATCTCCGGCCTGGTGCTGTATGGCCCGTTCATGCGCAAGCAGCGCTTCGGCACGCTGCGCACCGGCCGCAACCGCCGCCTGGCCTGGCTGGACCTGCACAACGTGCTCGGCATCGTCACCCTCGGCTGGGCACTGGTGGTGGGCATCACCGGTGCCATCAATACCATCGCCAAGCCGCTGGAACAGGCCTGGCAGAGCGAACAACTCGGCGAGTTCGCGGCCCGCTACGCCGGGCAGCCACGGCCGGATACGCTGGCGTCGCTGCAGGCCGCCGTGGACACCGCACGCGCCGCCGAGCCCGGCATGCGCCCGGCCTTCGTCAGCTTCCCGGGCACCGGCTACAGCGGCGACCACCACTATGGGGTGTTCATGCAGGGCAGCACCGCCCTCACCGAGCGCCTGTACCGCCCGGTGCTGATCGATGCCAAGACCGGCGAACTCACCGCGCAGCCGCAATTACCGACCTACATGAGCGTGCTGCTGCTGAGCCAGCCGCTGCACTTCGGCGACTACGGCAAACTGCCGCTGAAAGTGCTGTGGGCGCTGCTGGATCTGCTCACCATCGCGGTGCTGATCAGCGGCCTGTACTTGTGGGTGAAGCGTGGCAGTACCGACGCACGCGTCAGCGAGATCGAGCGCGCCGCGCAGAACGGCGGTGCCGCATGAGCGCGCCGCTGAAACCACCGCGCAGCCCGTTCATCGCCCCGGCGTGGATCGCACTGGCCAGCGTGGTCGGGCTGGTCAGCGCGCTGATCGGCGACGGGGTGTTCGACGTGATCTCATGGCTGGTATTCGCCGCACTGATCGCGCTGGTGGTACGTGCGTGGGTGAAACGCACGCGCTGAGCCGGCGCGGGTGCATCCGCACAGGACGCGCAGGTGCGTGGCGTCAGCGGGGCTCGACAGCCGGCTTGGCAATGCCGCGCCACTGCGCGGCGATGTCCTCGACACTGCGGGCGGAGACTGCCTGCAGATCACGTGGGTAACTCACCCCCTCGGCCTCGGCCAGTCGGGTGGCATGGAACTGCCCGTTGCTGGCACGCAGGATCCAGCCGCCCTCGTTGCAAGCGCGCGAGGCCAGGAACACGACGCCAGGCGCCACGCTCTCTGGATGGAGCTCATCCGGTTCGCCGTCCACGCCCCACATGCGGGTCTTGGCCACCGGCGACACGGCATTGACCACGATGCCGTGCGCCTCGCCCTCGGCTGCCAGTACGTTGACGATCCCGACCGCCGCCGATTTCGCCGCTGCATACGCAGCCAGCCCATGCTGCACGTACTGCGGGTACAGCGCGCGGTCGGAGGTGGTCAGCACGATGCGGCCATGCCCCTGCGCCTGCATCGTCGGCCATGCGGCCTGCACCAGCCACAGCGGCGCCTTGGCCGCCACCGCCATCATGTGGTCGAAACGTTCCTCGTCCACCGCGTCGATCTGCTGGTACTCGACCCAGCCCGCGTTGTGCAGGATCACGTCCAGACGGCCGTGTCGCTGCAGAATGCCACCGACCAGGGCCGCGGCCTGACTGCGCGTATCGATGCCATGATGGCTGGCCTCGACAGCGAGGCCCTCTGCGCGCAGGCGCGCGACCGCCTGATCGATCCGCTGCGGATCGGCACCGATGCCATCCCGCCCGGCGCCCACATCCTGCATCACCACGTGCGCGCCGCGCTGTGCGAGCAACCGGCTGTAGGCGAAGCCGAGGCCACCTGCGGCGCCGGTGACCAGGGCAATCTGCCCGGCGAAAGAGAGTGTGTCATTGATCGTCATGTGGACAGCATCCGCCATGGGCAGTGCGGATGCCAATACCGATGACAGCTTGCTGCGATACTCAGGGCGTATCGCACGCGAGAACCTTAGACGTGCGTCGGCTCGACGATCACCGCGGTGCCATAGCACAGCACTTCGGTCAGCCCGGTCATCACGTCGGTAGCGTCATAGCGCATCGCGATGATCGCGTTGGCACCCAGCAGCCGCGCATGGTTGGACATGTCCCGGTAGGTCTCTTCGCGCGCCTGCTCGCACAGCTGCGTATAGATGGTGATATTGCCGCCGAAGATGGTCTGCAGGCCACCGAGGAAGTTGCCCACGATCGAACGCGAACGCACGGTGATGCCACGTACCACGCCCAGGCTGCGCACCACGCGGAAACCGGGCAGTTCCATCGCCGTGGTCACCATCGCATCATCGAGCCGGGTTGCAGGGCCTGCGCGGCCACCGCTGTTGTAAGGATCCGCCATTGCTGCCTCTATCCAGGTTGAGTGCATCGGTCAGGCCAGCGCGCAGGGTGCGGCTGGAGCTGGCGGAAGGATAGCGCCAAGGCCAGCACGGATGCGATGCCCCTGGCCTTCCAGCAGCGCGCCTAGACCCTACCGAGCCTGACCACCTGGTACACCGCCACGTTGCGCGCGGCCAGCGCCCGCACCACCTCGGGAATCAGCTGCATCGGCAAGTCCACTTCGTAACCCTGTGGACGCGCGTGCAGCAGGGAGGCGTCGAATTCAAAGGCAGGATGGTCGCTGGCGCGCTCGACGAGAAACGTGGTGATCGCATCGCGCGCGACGCCCTCCCACTCGCCCACTTCGAAATACACCCGGTACAACGTGTCACCGTAATCGTCGGGCGTGCCGTGCACGGGTGCCAGCGCTGAATCGGTCATCGCGTCCTCCTGGGTGGGCGCAAGCGCCGGGACCAGCCGAAACCATACACCTCGGCCGGTCCACAGCGCCTGCACACGGCCACACGTCCGGGCAGCCCTCAGCGCCGCCGCGGATCCACCAGGTCGCTCTTGCTCCTGGCGAATACCGGTGGCCCCACGTCCAGCTCAGCATCCCCCACCGCCCGCCCGGCCAGGAAATCGGCGATGCCCGCGGCGATGGCCGGATTGCCCAGCCACATCTCATTGTCATGACTTGCGCCGCGCACCAGCAGCGTGCGGCGGTCGCTGAACCCCGGCCGCAGCCCCTCGGCGTTGGCCGGCGGGGTGCGTCCATCCAACGTGCCACTGATGAACAGCACCGGCACGTCGCTGCGCAGCGGGCCGCGGAAGGCGTCGCCGAGATCGATCAGTCCCAGCCCATCCCCGAGCGCCGGGAACGGGAAGTTCAGTGCATCGCCGAACAGACTCTCGCGTGCCTGCGCCTCGGCCAGCGCGCGGCGCTGTGGGCTCTGCCCGGAGGCCACATCCATCGCCAGCGGCATCGCGCCATAACTGCCATGCTCACTGCGCAGCAGCAGGACCATCGCCGCCAGCAGGTCGTAGTCGCCGTTCTCGGCCTCGCGCAGGATCAGCGGCAGCCACTGCTGGGTCATCCGGCGCCCGAGGCAGGCGGTGATCGCCAGCTGCGCGTCGTACGCCCCGATCATCACCGGTTTGCCGCCATGCATGACACTGCGGCCCTGACGCGGCTGCTCGCGCAGGGCTGCCAGCACGCGCGTGGCCGAGCCGGTCAGATCGTCGAATCCGGCCCCCTTCGCCAACGCGCCCAGCTCCGCCAGCAGCGCGTCGGCCGACAGCGGCAGCTTCAACGTGTCGTCAGGCCCTTCGGTGCCCATCAGCACCACCCGGTCGAGACCGGCACCGTGCAGGCGCACCGTGGCCAGCGCCAGATGGGTGCCGTAGCTCATGCCCCACAGGCTGATCTTGGGCACCTTCAACGCATGCCGCAGGTCCTCCAGGTCGCCGGCACTCTCGGCGGTGGTGTAGGCGCCCAGATCCACGCCTGCTTCCCGCCAGTACGCTACGCAGCGGGCGGCCACGTCACGCAGCGCGGCCAGTGCAGCATCACGCTGCAGCGGCTGTGCATCGTCGAACGTGTGCTCGTGCGGGCACGGCGGCGGCGGCTCGGACTCACCCGCCCCGCGCTGGTCGAGCAGCAGCACGTCGGTTTCGCGCCGGACCTGATCGAACACCGGCCAGCGCGGTCCGCGCCCGGTGCCGATCCCCGAACCACCCGGGCCGCCAGCCAGATAGACCACCGGTGCGGCGCGGCCATCGCCACCATTCGCCGGCAGGCGCACCACCCGCAGGCGCATGCGCGGTCCGTTGGGGTCTGCGTGCCGACGCGGCACCTCCAGGTAGCCCGCTTCGGCCGCGATGGTGCCGTGCTTCTGGGTCTCGAACGCATAGGGAGTGAACACCAGCGGCGCCGGCGCATCACTGGCCAGCACGGGCGACGCGCCGACGAGGGCGAGGCACAGCGCCGCCCACCGCGTCATCCGCAGGTGCCGGCCGGAAGGAGAAGAACGGAACAGCAACAGCGGGACGTTGGACATGACGGACTCCGGGCAGGAGGAAGGGCGAACCGGGCGCCGACGGGCGGCGCATGCACTGCGCCGCCAGCATCACCTCGCCCAATGCAACCGGGGAGCGCCCGTCCGCCGAACAGCTCCAGGCGGTGGTCCAGTGACTCCGTGCAACCGATACGATGGGCCCATGCAGATCCCACGCACCCTGACCGCCCTCGCCGTCCTGCTCATCGCGGTCGCTGCATGGCTGCTGCTGGCCGCACCTCCGCCGGGCGTTCGCTACTACGAACCCCGGGAAATGGCGATCGCCACGCTGGGCGCTGATGGCGCATTACCCACCGCACCACCGACAACAGTGGAGTGGCAACCGGCCAACCAACGCGAGCTGGTGCAGTGGCATGGCCCTTACTGGCTGCGCTGGCGCGTGCCTGCGCCGCCAGCCCACGACGCGGCCGACCGTGCCCTGCGCATCTCGGTGCGCGCCGCCAGCCAGCCCCTCTGGAACGGCCAGCCGTTGGCTGCCAATGGCAAAGTCGGCCGCAATGCGCACGAAGAGCAGCCGGGACAGGTGGACATCATCCGCGTGCTGCCGCCCTCCTCGCCCGGCAGCACCGATGCGCTGGTGCTGCTTGCCTCCAGCCATCATCAGTGGCTCACGCCGCGCGGCGCGGATGCCTTCGTTGCCGTCGGGCCAGCCGCTTCGATCTACGGCCACGGCTTCGGACCGTGGTTGATCGCCGCCCTTGCCACCGGTGCACTCGGCGCGGCGTGCCTGTACTTCCTCGCCGCACAGCGCGGCCGCCCGCGTGTGCCGGGCGCGCGCCTGCTGCTCGCCTTGGGCGTCGTCGGCCTTGCGCTACCCGTGGTCGAAGCATGGCGGCCGCTGGTCGGGTATGCCTACCCGTGGCACGGTCCGCGGCTGCTGATGCTGCTTCTGCTGCACCTCGCCGCAGCGATCCTGCTGCCGGCTTACCTGGTGCGTCGTTTCGGGGTCGCGGTACCGAAGACAGCGCGCGTCGCCTATCTCGCCACCTTGCTGGCGCTGGCGGCCTTCGTGCCCAGCTTCGATGGCCGCGGCGCCGCGCTGCTGCTGCTCAGCCTGCTGACCTCCGCCTGCGTGCTGCTGCGCGCCCGCAGCGAAACGGACGAGCGCTGGCCGATCCTGACCTTGGTCGTGGCAGGTGCGCTGGCCGTGCCCTTGGCCGGCGGCATCTTCCTCGATGGCCCCTACTTCCTGTTCCTGGCGGTGCTGATGGGCTTTCTGCTGATCCGCCACGCCGCCCAGCTGCGGATGCTGGACCACCACAACGCGCAGCTGCGCGAAGAGCGCACCCACCTCTCGCTGCAACTGCTGCAACGGGGCATCCACCCGCATTGGCTGATGAACACCCTCACCGGACTGCAGGAACTGATCGAACAGGCGCCGATGCGCGCCAGCCATCTTGTCGAATCCCTGGCCGAGCAGTTCGACCGCCTGCGCGAAAGCAGCACCCGCCCCAGCGTGCTGCTGGAAGAAGAGCTGGCGCTGTGCCGCAACCACCTGGACATCGTCGGACTCGCGCTGGATCGCCACATCGGTTTCGAGGTCGAGGGCGAGCACACCGGCCTGTGGCTGCCGCCCGGCGTGCTGCATGCGCAGGTCGAGAATGCCCTCACGCATGCGGGGGCGATGGCGTGTGCCGGGCATCCGTTCCACCTGCGTATCCAACGCGAGGGCGACCGTTGGCTACTGGAACTGCGAAGTGCACGCGGCACTGCCCCGCATCGCGGGCAAGGCACGGGCACCCGCTACATCGAGGCAAGCCTGGCCGCCACCTGCCCGGAAGGCTGGTGCTTTGAACAAGGTCCCGATGGCAATGACTGGTACGGCCGCATGGAGCTGACATGCGCATCCTGATCGTCGAGGATGAACTGCTGGTCCGCCAGCGGCTGATGCGGTTGTGCACCGAACTGGCTGGCAGTCGCGCCCGATTCGATGCCGTGTCCGACCTGGACGCCGCGGGTGACCGGCTGCAGCGCCGCGTGTATGACGGCCTGCTGCTGGATTTGAATCTGGGTGGGGAGGATGGTTTCGACCTGCTGAAGCGCGTGGTGGCTGGCCGATACCACTGCGTGGTGGTCTCCGCGCATCGGGAGCGGGCGCTGGAGGCGTTTGAGCATGGGGTGCTGGATTTTGTGCCCAAGCCTTTCTCTCGCGAACGGCTGGGGCAAGCGCTCGAGCGGCTGCTGGATGTTGGGCGGTATCGGTCCGGGGCGGCGCGTTACCTGGGCATCTGGCATGCGCAGGGGACGGCGATGGTGGAGCTGGCCGATGTGCTCTGGATTCGCGCTGATGGGGACTACAGCGAAGTACGTTTGCGCGATGGGCGGAGTGAGCTGCATGACAAATCGCTGGCGAGTCTCACTGCCGTGCTACCGCCGGACTTTGTGCGCTGCCACCGGTCGTATCTGGTCAATCTGACGCATGTGCGGACGCTGCATGCTGCGTCGGGAAGTCGGTATTGGCTGGTGTTGAATGATGGGGCTGAGGTGCCGGTGGGGCGGGCGTTTGTTGAGGAGATTCGTAGGATCATCGGGTCGACCGGTTGAATCGAGGTCCACAACGCGGCACGTAGCACACGAGCACAATTTCCCCATGCATCGCTGGTTTGACTGCACGCTCCGGCGACCGGTAAGTCTACGGCGCGAAAGCCACTTCCCACTTGCCGTACGGCGTCAGTCCGAGAGACTGTGCAAGTGCATTCGATGCAACGTTGTCACACTGGCAGCGGTACTGCGCCCCATATCCACGGCTCTCAGCATGACCAACCATGGCTCGCACCAACGAAGTTGCCAGGCCCATGCCTCGCGCACGAGGCATGGTCAGTACGCCCATATCGGCAATGGCTGCGCCGCCCCATGGATAGATGCTGGCCACCGCCAATAGTTGCGACTCAACGAACGCGCCGAATGTCGCCCAGTGCCCTAGCTCTACAGACGCGTCATCCTGGTCATCTACCGAGATCTGCGACATGAATTCATCGAACAGCGACGCATCATCAGAGGCCAACTGGCGCACCTCAACCGCGTTGCCGCTGCGCGCGGGCGGCAATCCGGTAGCTGCCACGTGGTAGATGACATCTGGCGCATGCAGTTCGACTGCCGGCAGTGTGCAGCGCCTCGCGCAACCACTGCAGCGAGACCGGCGGGAGGTCCGAAGCAACGCCCAATGTGGAGGCCGTGTTTGGGGAAATGGCGGCGCGCGTGCTGCCATTGGCAGGGATCATGATCATTGCCCGTCGCTCATCGGTGAGGCTGGGGTTTATGACGAGACTGAAGCTGTCCCGAGTAGACACACGGATGCCCGACTCAAAGAGTTCATTCCAATATAGAGCAACAGCGGAAGCACGTTGGTACATTTTGACTCCACAGTTTGCTTGAAGAGTTCGATTCTGCATCGTTGGAAGCAGTTGCTAACATTGCAAGCTACTCCTCCCTGGAAGGACGTCGCCCGCATGCCTTTCCTCCCGGCGTTTCGCCGCGTCGCAGCGCTGACGCTCGTGGCATTGCCGGCCTGCCCGTTTGCTACCTTATCAGCGGCGGAGCCTGTTTCTGAGACCAGCGCCTTCATCCACCCCATCAACAATGCCGAAGACGCCCCCCTGGTAGAACTGGGCAGCAACGGCCTGCTGCGCTATGCCTTGTACTCCGAACGCGGTAGCGATCACGCGCGCAACATCGTCCCCGACTTCTCCCGCGCCGGCTATCAGGGCGGCGGCGTCAGTCTGCCCACGCGCTCCAGCATTCCCGTTATGGAGGTCCTTGAGCCAAACGCCGAGGGTGACGACTATCCCCGCATCCAGGTTGCCATCGACGCGGTCGCCGTGCGTGTCCAGGATAGCCGGGGCCTGCGCGGCGCTGTTCTGCTGCGGCGCGGCCACTATAGGTTGAGCAAGACGCTGATCATCCGGGCCAGCGGCGTAGTTCTGCGCGGTGAAGGTCGAGGTGCCGACGGCACGGTGATCCGCTCCGAAGTCAGCGATCGGCAGGGCAGGATTCTTGAAGTGGGCAGCAGCGAATCCGCGGTCCCCCGCGCAGCGTTGGACGCACGCCGGACCGCCATCACTATGGACTACGTGCCAGTGGGGGCGATGCGGATCACGGTAAAGTCCGCAGCGGGCTATCGCGCAGGCGATACCGTATCGATCGCGAGGGAACCCAATGCGCGCTGGGTCGGCCCCGAGGGCATCGATACCGCGCGATACCGGTGGACGGCCAGCGACTACGCCATGTACAGCGAACGCGTCGTCACCGCGATAGACCGTGACACGATCACTCTCGATGCCCCGATCGTGGATGCCATCGAGGCCCGGTTCGGTGGCGGCAGCGTCTATCGCACGGACCCGATCCGTATCTCCGAGGTCGGCATCGAAGACCTCTGCCTAGAGGGTAACCCCGAGACCGGCACAGTCAACGGCACCGCCGATTCCGGCCCCTTTACCGCGCTCCGCCTGGGTGCAATCTACAACTCATGGGTTCGCGACGTGACCGTGCGTTATGTGTCGCATGGATTCGTGACCCGCAACGGCGCGCAGTTCAACACCTTGCAGGACATCGTCTATCTCGACCCGAGGTATGGCGAGACCCAGGGGGCTCGCCGCTATGTGTTCCTGTACGAGGGCAACGCCGCCTTCAACGTGATCCAGCGCTGCTACAACCAGGGCGGCAGGCATACCTTCGTCATCGGCGCACGGGTACCCGGGCCCAACGTATTTCTTGACTGCCTCGCCGTCGGCGACAGCAACGACAGTGGCCCCCATCACCGCTGGTCCACCGGCACGCTGTACGACAACACCAAGGGATACATGCTGCGGGCACAGAACCGCCGGTACAGCGGCACGGGGCACGGTTGGGCGGGCGCGCAGCAGATGTTCTGGAACACCGAGCACGACATCTACGTGGTCCAGGCGCCGGCCTTCGCGATGAACTGGAGCGTGGGACAGGTGGGCGCCATCGCACCCGGGAAATTCCCGCCTGAGGAGCCTGCGGGGATCGTGCAGTCGGTGGGCCAGGTGGCGACACCTCGCAGCCTGTATCTGCAGCAGTTGCGTGATCGTCTGGGCGAACAGGCGGTGATCAACGTCACCACTGAAGCGCAACGTGACGGACGTATCTGGGACAGCCTGGCAGCTGGTTCGGGGGAATAGCGCTCGCATCAGAGAGAGCTGGCAGCCATCGCTTTGACGATCAGCTCTGCGGTAAGCGGCAGGTGGAGGGCACAACCCAACAAAAAAGCCCCCGTTTCCGGAGGCTTTCTCGACTGAATCATGGTGGGCGGTACAAGGTTCGAACTTGTGACCCTTGCCGTGTGAAGGCAATGCTCTACCGCTGAGCTAACCGCCCGATGCTGCTGAGCCGCTCATTATAGGGCGGCAAATTTGGACGTCAACGGTTTCGCCGAAATTTCTTCACATCGTGTGCGTGGGCTTGTCCGCGGTCAGGATGCCGGCCAGCAGGGTCTCGATCCGGTGGCGGACGGTCTCCCCTTCCGCGCCGTCGGCCAGCTGCACGCCGATGCCTGCCGCGCGGTTGCCCTGGGCACCGGCGGGGGTCACCCAGATCACCTTGCCGGCCACCGGCAGGCGCTCGCTGGAGTCCGGCAGGGTGAGCAGCAGGAACACCTCATCGCCCAGGAAGTAGCGCTTGGGCGTGGGCACGAAGATGCCGCCGTTCTTCACGAACGGCATGTAGGCGCTGTACAGCGCGGCCTTGTCCTTGACGGCAAGGGACAGGATGCCCTGTCGGGCGTTGGTGGCGCTCATGCTCTATTCCCCTTGGCGTGCCGTTCGTTGACCTTTCCCCAGGCCAGCAGCAGCTCCACCACCGCAAGATCGGCGCGCACCGTGGTGCGCAGCAGGTCGCGGGTGCGGTTGGCCGCATCGAACCAGGCGGCCAGCTTGTGCAATCGATCGGGATCGGTCAAGCCACCGCCGGTGGCCTGGGCCAGGGCGAGATCGGCGGCGTGGCGAAGGCGCAGGGCGGCGTTGTCGTCGGCGGTCCAGCGCTGGGCCAGTTCCACCGCGCCGGAGCGGCCGGCAACAAGCGCTTCCAGGTCGGTGGCGACCTGGCGGCGCAGGGCCAGGCCGTCGTCGCGCAGCCACTGGTCGGCCAGGCCGGGGTGGCCGCGGGCGGCGTCCAGGGCTTCGCGGGCGCTGGCCTCGCTGTGGCCCAGGGTCTGCAGCCAGGCGAGGGCTTCCTCGCGCGGCGGCAGCTTGAACTCCAGGCGCTGGCAGCGGCTGCGGATGGTGGCCGGCAGGCGCGCAGGGTCGGCGCTGATCAGCCACAGGTAGCGGCCGGGCTGCGGCTCTTCCAGGGTCTTGAGCAGGGCGTTGCAGGCAGCGCGGTTGATGGCGTCGGCGGGATCGACGATCACCACCTGGGCCACGCCGTACTGCGGGGTCAGCGAGAGTTTCTGCGAGATCTCGCGGATCTGCTCGATCACGATCTCGGTGCGCAGCTTGTCGCCGGATTTGTTGGGGATGAACGAGATCCGCTGCAGGTCCGGGTGGGTCCCGGCGGCCAGCAGCTGGGCGCTGCGCTTGGCGGCGGCAGGCTCGCCCTGCCCCAGCACGTGCTCGGCCAGCCGCAGTGCGACGCCCAGCTTGCCCAGGCCGGCCGGGCCGCAGAACAGCAGGCCATGGCCGAGGCGACCGGCGTCGAGCGCGGCCACGGTCTGGTCATAGGCGCGCTGCTGCCAGGGGGAAAAGGGTTCAGCCACGTTCCGGCTCCTGTGCCAACCATGCCTCCACGGCCGCCACCACCGCGCCGGCGACGTCGGCCTGGTCCTGGCTGGCGTCGATCAGGCGGTAGCGTGCGGGGTCTTCGCTGGCACGCTGGCGGAACACCGCGCGCACCCGCTGGAAGAAATCATCGTGCTCGCTTTCGATCCGGTCCGGCCACAGGTCGCGGCCGTTGGCGCGCGCACGGCCGACCGCCACGTCCACGTCCAGCAGCAGGGTCAGGCCGGGCAGCAGGCCGACGGCGCGGCGCTCCAGATCGGCGATCCACGCCGGGTCCAGGCCGCGGCCACCGCCCTGGTAGGCATAGCTGGAATCGGTGAAGCGGTCGCACAGCACATAGGCGCCGCGCTGCAGCGCCGGGGCGATCACCTGGCGCACGTGCTGGGCGCGGGCGGCGAAGACCAGCAGCAGCTCGGCCTCGGCCGAGAGCGGCTCGGCGGCGATCTCCGCGTCCGGCTTGAGCACCAGCGCGCGGATGCGCTCGGCCAGGGCGGTGCCACCGGGCTCGCGGGTCAGCACCACCTCGTGCCCGCGCCCCTGCAGGGCCTCGCGGATCGCGTTGATGGCGGTGGTCTTGCCGGCGCCCTCGCCCCCTTCCAGGCTGACGAAATGCGGGTGCCGGTGCAGCGCGGGACTCATTGGGGTGCGGCCTCGTTGGTGCGTTTGCTGCGCAGTTGCTGCAGGTAGCGGGCAACGGCGGCGTTGTGGTCGGTGTAGTTGGCCGAGAAGATGTGCGCGCCACTGCCGTCGCCCACCGCCACAAAGTACAGCGCGTCGCCCTTGGCCGGCTGCGCGGCGGCATGCAGCGCATCGCGCCCGGGCATGGCGATCGGGGTCGGGGTCAGGCCGGCGCGCGTGTACGTGTTGTACGGCGTATCGGTGGTGAGGTCGCGCTTGCGGATGTTGCCGTCGTAGCTGCTGCCGATGCCGTAGATCACGGTCGGGTCGGTCTGCAGCCGCATGCCGATCTTCAGGCGGCGCATGAACACCCCGGCGATCTGCGGGCGCTCGCTGGGCAGCGCGGTTTCCTTCTCGATGATCGAGGCGAGGATCAGCAGCTCATACGGCGAGTTCAGCGGCAGGTCGTCCACGCGGCTGTCCCACGCGGCGGTGAGTTCTTTTTCCATCGCGGCATGGGCGCGCTTGAGCACGTCGATGTCGCTGTCGCCGCGCTGGTAGACGTAAGTCTCGGGCAGGAAGCGGCCTTCCGGGTGTTCGCCGGGGAAGCCGATCGCCTTCATCAACGCGGCATCGTCCAGCGCATCGGTGGTGTGCACCAGCGGATCGGCACGCTTGAGCGCAGCGCGCAGCTGACGGATGTTCCAGCCTTCCACGATGGTGACGCGGTGCTGCAGGACGCGGCCCTGGCGCATGCGGGTCAGCAGCTCGCGCGGGGTCAGCGCCGGATCGAGCGCGTATTCACCCACTTTGAGCTTGCCGGCCGCGTCGAGCTGGCGCGCCAGCAGCTGCCACTGGGTGTCGCTGCCTTCGTCCACGCCGGCCTGGCGCAGCTTGCCGAGCACGGTGCTGAAGCCATCACCGGAGGCGATCACCACGCTCTCCGCACTGGGTGTGACCGGCGCATCGGCGAACGCGCCCTGGCGATGCCAGAACCATGCGCCTGCGGCCGCGACCAGCAGGGCCAGCACCAGCAACACGGCCAGTACGGCCAGACATCCCCGTTTCGTACCCGCCATGGTCACCTCGAATCAAATTCTTCGCCGCGCAGCATACCGCGCGGGTACTGCACACCGCCAAACGGTTCAGGCATCGCTGCCCAGCGCACGCAGCAGGCCACGGGCCTTGGCGCGGGTTTCGTCCAGCTCCTTGTCGGCCACCGAATCGACCACGATCCCGGCCCCGGTGCGGAAGCTGGCGGTGTCGGCGGCCACTTCAGCGGTGCGGATCAGGATGTTCAGGTCCAGGTCGCCATCGCGGTTCAGCCAGCCGAACGCGCCGGTGTAGGCACCGCGCGCGGTCTGCTCCAGCTCGGCGATGATCTGCATGCAGCGCACCTTCGGGCAGCCGGTGATGGTGCCGCCGGGGAAGGTCGCGGCGATCACCTGGCCGGGGCTGACATCCTCGCGCAGGCGGCCACGCACGTTGCTGACGATGTGGTGCACGTGGGCGTAGCTCTCTACGGTCATCAGCTCATCCACCTCCACGCTGCCCGGTGCGCAGATGCGGCCGAGGTCGTTGCGCTCCAGATCGATCAGCATCACGTGCTCGGCGCGCTCCTTGGGATGGCCGACCAGTTCCTGGATCCGCGCGGCATCGTCATCGCCGGCAAAGCGCGGCCGGGTGCCGGCGATCGGGCGGGTCTGCACGTCATCGCCATGCACCGAGACCAGGCGTTCAGGCGAGGAACTGACCACTGCCCTGCCCTGCGCCATGAACAGACCGGCGAACGGCGCGGGGTTGGCCACGCGCAGCTGCGCGTACAGCGCCTGCGGCGAGAGCGCCTCGGCGAACTGCGCGTTCCAGCGCCGCGAGAGGTTCACCTGGAACACGTCGCCCGCGCGCAGGTAATCGATCACCTTGCCGACGCCGTCGGTGAAGCGCGGTGGCGCGTCTTCGCCGATTGCCACCGGTGGCTGCCACGTCGGCAACGGGGCCAGCGCGGCGGCCGCGGCAAGGTCGTCCTGCAGGGTCTGCAGCAGCGCGGCCTCGTCGGTTTCGCACACGGCATGGAACTGGCCGAGCACGCGGTCGTGCAGCACGGCCGCCGGGCAGCGCAGCGCCAGCGCCGACGGCAGACCATCGGCGCGCGCCGGCAAGGCCAGCACCGCTTCGATCTGGCCGGCCAGTTCGTAATCCAGCATCAGTGCCCAGCCACCACGGAACGGCAGCGTCGTCTCTTCGCGCGGCAGCCGCAGCGCGGCCCAGTGCGCGTCCAGCACCTCGAGGAAGCGGCCGTCATGCGCCACGCCATCGGCATCACGCACCACGCCGTCGGCGTGCAGCGCGAGCGCTTCACCGTTGCCCATCAGCAGCAGGTCCCAGCGCCCCTGCGCGGTGCCCGAGGCGGTGGACTCCATCAGCAGCGGGTAGCGCTGCGGGGCCAGGCGCTGCAGGGCCAGCAGGTCGGTGGTGGCGGGCAGCGGAAGCGTCTGGAACATGACAGGACACCGGAAGGACGCGCAGCGTGCGCGGGGGCCAGATACACCAAGGCCGCCATGATGGCGGCCCGGGTGGGGATACACGGAACGTGCGGTCAGACGCGCTTGAACACCAGCGTGCCGTTGGTGCCGCCGAAGCCGAAGCCGTTGGACATCACCACATCGACCTTGGCCTCGCGTGCGGTGTTGGGCACGTAATCCAGGTCGCAGCCTTCGCCCGCTTCATGCAGGTTGATGGTCGGCGGGATGATGTTGTCGCGCAGCGCCAGCACCGAGAAGATCGCCTCCACGCCGCCGGCCGCGCCGAGCAGGTGGCCGGTCATCGACTTGGTGGAGCTGACCATCATCTTGTAGGCGTGGTCGCCGAAGGCGGTCTTCATGGCCATGGTTTCGCCCAGATCGCCCAGCGGCGTGGAGGTGCCGTGCGCGTTGAGGTAACCGACCTGGTCCGGGGTCACGCCAGCGTCCTTCAACGCCATCGTCATGCAGCGTGCCGCGCCTTCGCCGTTCTCGCTCGGGGCGGTCATGTGGTACGCATCCGAGCTGGCGCCGAAACCGGCCAGCTCGGCATAGATGCGTGCGCCACGTGCCTTGGCGTGTTCGTACTCTTCCAGGATCAGGATGCCGGCACCGTCGCCCAGCACGAAGCCGTCGCGTTCCTTGTCCCACGGGCGCGAGGCTTCCGCCGGCGCATCGTTGCGGGTGCTCATGGCCTTCATCGCGCAGAAGCCACCCAGGGCGGTCGGCGAGGAGCCGCGCTCGGCACCACCGACCACCATCACGTCCGCATCGCCGTACTGGATCATGCGCATCGCGGTGCCGATCGAGTGGTTCGAGGTCGCGCAGGCGGAGACCGCCGAGAACGACGGGCCCTTCAGGCCGGTGATGATGCTCAGCTGGCCCGGGAGCATGTTGATGATGGTCTTGGGCACGTAGAAGGGCGAGATCTTCTTGCCCTCGTGGAAATCGATGGTCTGCTCTTCGATGCCCAGCAGGCCGCCGATGCCCGCGCCGACGATGGCGCCGACGCGCTCGGCGTTGCCGTCGGTGATTTCCAGGCCCGAATCGTTCAAGGCCATGAAGGCGGCACCGAGGCCGTAATGAATGAACGGGTCCATCTTCTTGGCGTCCTTGCCAGTGACCCGGAATTTGCCGAACTGTTCGTTGTCGGCGGTGATGTCGAAGTCCCTGACCTCACCTGCGATCTTGGTGGTGAAACGGTCCAGGTAGGACTGCGAAACGTTGGTCAGCGGACCGATGCCGGAACGGCCTTCGGTGATGCCCTTCCAACTGCTGGCCATATCATTGCCCAATGGCGAGACCATGCCCATGCCGGTAACGACGACGCGACGCTTCATTGCAGATTCTCCTGACCCGGGTGTTGCGGGTATCACGCGGTATAACGCTCAAAAGCACAGGGCCGCAAGCGCGGCCCCATGGGTTTGCCGCACGCGGTCGCGGCAATCGCCACGGCCGCGCGCGAGCCGCCTGACATCAAGCCTTGACGTGGGCGTTGATGTAGTCGATCGCAGCCTGCACGGTGCTGATCTTTTCGGCTTCTTCGTCCGGGATTTCGCACTCGAACTCTTCTTCCAGCGCCATCACCAGTTCAACGGTGTCCAGCGAGTCAGCGCCCAGGTCATCGACGAACGATGCGCTGTTGGTGACTTCCTCTTCCTTGACGCCAAGCTGTTCGACGACGATTTTCTTGACGCGTTCTTCGATGGTGCTCATTGGATATCGCTCCAGATGGAGTAGTGGTTCAAAAATGACGCCATCCGGTGAGGGATGACCGTGGGATAGTGTAGTGGAAACCAGCGACACCTTGCATTGCAGCAAAACATCAAACGGATCAACCACTTGCGGCGCATTCCTTGCGCCACATGCTTACGGCATGTACATGCCGCCGTTCACATGGAGGGTTTCGCCGGTGATGTAGCTGGCCGAAGGACCGGCCAGGAACGCCACCGCGTTGGCGATATCGGACGGCTCGCCGAGCCGCTCCAGGGCGATCGACTTGACCAGGCCGGTGCGCTGCTCTTCCGGCAGGGCCTTGGTCATGTCGGTGTCGATGAAGCCCGGCGCGACCACGTTGACGGTGATCCCGCGCGAGCCGATTTCCTTGGCCAGCGACTTGGAGAACGCGATGATGCCGGCCTTGGCCGCGGCGTAGTTGGCCTGGCCGGCATTGCCGGTCACGCCGATCACCGAGGCGATGTTGATGATGCGGCCCTTGCGCGCCTTCATCATGCCGCGCATGACGGCCTTGGAGGTGCGGAAGACGCTGGTCAGGTTGGTGTCCAGGATCGCCTGCCAGTCTTCTTCCTTCATCCGCAGCAACAGGTTGTCGCGGGTGATGCCGGCGTTGTTGACCAGGATGCTGATGGCGCCGAATTCCTTGGCGATACCGTCCAGCACGGCCTCCAGCGCAGCACTGTCGGTGACGTTCAGCGCGCGGCCGTGGCCACCCACGGCAGCCAGCCGTTCGCCGATGGCGGCGGCACCGGCGTCGGTGGTGGCGGTGCCGATGACGGTCGCGCCCTGCGCGGCCAGTGCGTCGGCGATCGCGGCACCGATACCCCGGCTGGCGCCGGTGACCAGTGCGATTTCACCCTGAAGGGGCTTGCTCATCTCATTTCCTCGAACGGGACCGGCCTGGCCGGTCTGGCGCGACGCCAGTCCAGCACGGGCACGATCGGAAGACATCAGGCGGCCCAGGTCTCGCGGGCCGTCTCGAAATCGGCGGGCGTGGACAGTGTGCGCGCGTCCAGCGATTTGTCGATGCGCTTGATCAGTCCGCTCAGCACCTTGCCCGGGCCGCATTCGGCCACGCGGGTGACGCCGCGGGCGGCCAGCGCCTGCACGCACCCGGTCCACTGGACGGGCAGGTACAGCTGCTGGACCAGGGCCTGGCGGATGGCATCGACGCCGTCATGCACGCGGGCATCGACGTTCTGCACGACCGGCAGCGCCGGGGCGCGCCAGTCCAGGCCGGCCATGGTTTCGGCCAGGCGGTTGGCGGCTTCGCGCATCAGCGGGGTGTGCGAGGGCACGCTGACGGCGAGTTTGACGGCCTTGCGGACGCCCTTCTCGGCGAGCAGCGCCAGCGCGCGGTCCACGGCAGCGGCGTCGCCACCGATGACGATCTGGCCGGGCGAGTTGTAGTTGGCCGGGACGACGACCTGGCTGCCGGCGGCCTGCTCGCAGACCTCCACGACCAGGGCGTCTTCAGCGCCGAGCACGGCGGCCATGGCACCCACGCCGGTCGGGGCGGCTTCCTGCATCAGCTGGCCGCGCAGGCGCACCAGATGGGCGCCGTCACGCAGCGACAGCGCACCAGCGGCGACCAGGGCGGTGTACTCGCCCAGGCTGTGGCCGGCCAGGACGGCCGGCTTGGCACCGCCAACGGCGTTCCAGGCGCGCCAGACGCCAATGCTGGCGGCCAGCAGGGCCGGCTGGGTGTACTCGGTGCGGTTGAGCATTTCCTCCGGGCCGCCCTGGGAGAGGGCCCAGAGGTCGACACCGGCGCCGTCGGAGGCCTCGGTGAAGGCCTCGCGGATCTGCGGGTGCAGCTCGGCCAGTTCGGCCAGCATGCCCAGCGACTGCGAGCCCTGGCCCGGGAACACGAATGCGAGATTGGTATCGGTCACGCGATCATCCGCCTGCAAAAATCGAACGGCGAATGATAAAGGGGAACGTCTCCCTTCGTCTGTACTGCCGCGTATGTGGGGCTCAGGTGAACAGCTGCAGGATGTCCAGATCGCCATCGCTGAAGAAGTCGATGCAGATCACGGCCAGCATCAGCACGCCCAGGGTGGTGGCACCGTGGACGATCAGGATGGAATGGGCCAGTGCGCGGGCGGAGCGCCCCATCTTCATGCTGTACCGGGCCAGCCCCTGCAGGCGGCCGGTGACGTCGTGGGCATGGGCGAGGACCGGCGCTTCGGCGCCGTCCATGGCCTGCGCCATGAGACTCTGCAGCTGCTGCGGGCGGTCTTCGTAATACTTGGCCACGCCGTAGCCGAACATCAGCCAATCACGGGCCTGGGCCTGGGCGAGGTCCATCACTTCGAGCGGGTCTTCTTCGAAATCGATGAAGCCGATCTCCTTGCCGTCCCAGGTCAGGTTGCGCGGCAGCGGCTGGCCGAAATACGCGCCCTTGCGGTGGGCCTGGGCGATGGCGTTCATCGCCGCGGACACAAGGCGGTCGCGACCGGCGTCGTCGGCTTCGCGCAGGCAGGTGTTGAACGAGGAGCCGTTGTCGCCCAGCACCAGGGCGGCGTGGCCGCTGCCGATCACGCTGGGGACGTTGACGCCCTGGGCCTGCAGTTCGGCCAGGCGACGGGCTTCGGTTTCGCGGGCAGCGTCGCCACCGCGGTGCGGCGGCGGGCGCAGGGCATCAAGCTGGAAGCGGCGGGCGATGAAGTTCAACAGCCCCAGCGCGACCACGCGGCTTCCTTCGCCGTACTGCTTCAGCCAGGCGCGCTGCCCTTCAATGACGATGGGCTCAACCATGACAGTTCTCCTGAAATGCTTACGGCCCCGTAATGGGGCCGTAACGACAGCGTCACGTTGTCGTAACTGACGCTATCAATAGCGCAGCAGAGCAGAACCCCACGTGAAGCCGCCGCCGAAGGCTTCCAGCAGCAGCAGCTGGCCGCGCTCGACGCGGCCGGAGCGGACCGCATGGTCCAGCGCCATCGGCACCGAGGCCGAAGACGTATTGCCGTGCTTGTCGACCGTCACCACCACCTGGTCCATGGACATCTCCAGGCGCTTGGCGGTGGCTTCGATGATCCGCAGGTTGGCCTGGTGCGGGATCAGCCAGTCCAGGTCGGCCTTGGTCAGCGCATTGGCTTCCAGGGTTTCATCGACGACCGAGTCCAGCGCCTTCACGGCGTACTTGAACACGTCGTTGCCCTTCATCAGGATCGCGCCGCGGGCATTCTCGCCTTCGCCGAAGCCTGCCGAGACGCCCACCGGGTTCCACAGCAGTTCTTTCTTGCTGCCGTCCGAATGCAGATGGGTGCTGAGGATGCCGGTGTCTTCGTCGGCCTTGAGCACGACGGCGCCCGCGCCATCGCCGAACAGCACGCAGGTGGTGCGCTCGGTCCAGTCGACGATACGGGTCAGGGTTTCCGCACCGATGACCAGCACATGGCGTGCATCACCGGAACGAATGAATTTGTCGGCCACGCTCAACGCGAACACGAAGCCCGAGCAGGCGGCGTTGACATCGAAGGCGGGGCAACCGCTCGCACCGAGCTTGGCCTGGATCAGGCACGCGGTGGAGGGGAAGATCAGATCGGGGGTGGTGGTTCCCACCACGATCATGTCGAGCTGCGAAGCGTCGATACCGGCCGCTTCAAGCGCACGTACCGCGGCGTGGTAGCCGAGGTCGCTGGTGGTCTCGCCTTCGGCCGCAATATGCCGTTCGCGGATACCAGTGCGCGATTGAATCCACTCATCGCTGGTGTCGACCATTTTCTCCAGATCCTGGTTGGTCAACACTTTTTCGGGCAAATAACTACCAGTGCCCGCGATCCTCGAGTAGATCCGCTTGCTCATTGCATGTCCTGTAGCACGATCACCAAACGTGGTGATCGGGAAGAATGGGGTAAAGGCCGCCGCCCGACCGGGCAGCGGCCTTCACAAATCAATCTTCTTCGACGGCCGAGTTCGACTTGGTCGTGATCACCTTCTTGCCGCGGTAGAAACCGTCAGCGGTGATGTGGTGACGCAGATGCACTTCACCGGTGGTCGGATCGGTGGACAGCTGCTTGGCGCTCAGGGCGTCATGCGCACGGCGCATACCGCGGCGGGACGGGGTGACACGGGATTTCTGCACAGCCATGGGATTGCTCCAAACTCGGTTCGTTTTGCTTCGTCGTATCGTCGCGCAGGACGCCAGCGCCCAGCACAGTTTTCGCTTTCGCCGCAGCCGCCGACGACAATCCGGCTGCTATTGTTTTTTCAGTGCCGCCAACGCCGCGAACGGATTGGCCTTGCTGATTTCTTCTTCGGTCGGTGCCCAGTCCTTGTCCACTGCCTCGCCATCGGGAGACAACGGCACGACGGGCACGGCCAGGACGAGTTCGTCCTCGACCAGTTCCAGCGGTCGCAGCATGCCGTCTTCCGGCACCAGCCACGGTTCCCACCCTTCCGGCAGCGAGGATTCTTCCTCTTCGCTGCGGATCAGGCCGAGCCGCTGCACCATCGAAACCGGCAACAGGAAACGCTGCAGGCTGCGCTGACAGATCAGCGGCAGCGCGGTGTCGATGGACAGTTCAACATAGGATACCCGCAGGATGTCGTCGTGCGCGAATTCCAGTGCATACGTGCACTGACCTTCGGTATCGGCAACAAGGCCTTGCAGGCGGGTCAATTGCGCTAGATCCACCTGGCCATCGAAGCGCCTGCGCGCTGCGACCATCCGCCAAGCATCCAGCATTTCGGGCACGTTTGCGGACATAAGCCGCTGAATGTTAAGGATCGTCCGGGCCGCTGTCAAATGCATGCGCAGTCAGGTTGCCGATCCCCGGCCCGAGGGGCCAGACTGCCGCCCTTCCGCACCCCGGTATTGTCGCATGACCCCACTGCTGCTGGCCTCCACCTCCCGCTATCGCCGTGAACTGCTGGCGCGGCTCGGCGTGCCCCTGGAGACCGCCCGCCCCGAGGTGGACGAGACTCCGGCGCCCGGCGAAGCCCCCCGTGCGGTGGCCGTGCGCCTGGCACGGGCCAAGGCCGACGCCGTCGCGCGGACCCATCCCGGTCGCTGGGTGATCGGCTCGGACCAGGTCGCGGAACTGAACGGCGGCCCGCTGGGCAAGCCGGGCACGGTCGAGGGCGCGCATGCGCAACTGGCCGCGATGTCCGGTCAGGTAGTGCAGTTCCACACGGCGATCAGCCTGGTGCGCGATGGCGAGGTACTCGAGGCCTGCGACCTGACCCGGGTCCACTTCCGCGCGCTGGATCCGGCCGAAATCGTCCGCTACGTGGCCGCCGAGCAGCCGCTGGACTGCGCCGGCAGCTTCAAGTGCGAGGGCCTGGGCATCACCTTGTTCGAGGCGATCGAGAACCACGACCCGACCGCGCTGATCGGGCTGCCACTGATCGCGCTGAGCCGGCTGCTGCGCCAGGCCGGCTACACCCTGCCCTGAGCCTCAGCGCAGCTGCAGCGCCTGCAGGCAACCGGCGTCGAGCTCCCCGGTGGCCCAGCCGACCCAGCGGCCAGCCAGCGGCATCGCCAGGCCCACCGGGCGCCCCTCGCATTGCAGGACCAGCCGCGGCGCCCGGCTCGGCGCGCTGAACTCGACGCGCCAGGCCGGGCCGCCCAGCAGGTTGCTTACCGGTACCGCAGACACCTCGCTGAGCGCCACCGACCGGGCCGTGCTCGTGGCGGGCGGCTCCTGCAGATAACGGCTTTCCGGCCACGCAAACATGGACGCCCCCTGTGCGCGCAGGCTGGGCAGCGCCGCCTGCACTTCGTCGGGCAGGTTCTCGCCATGGGTCTGGTCCCGGTCGATCACGCCCGCCGCCGCTGCAGTGGCGGTCATGTTGGCCACGCGCTGCATGCTGACGCCGAGGTAGGCCATCCACACGGTGCTCGGCACCGCCACCAGGGCCAGCAGCAGGACGATCCCCGCCACCCGCCGCGGACGGCGCAGGCCGACGCGCACGGTCGCCCACAGCATCAGGCCGGACCAGAACAGCCACGACCAGGCCACATACCTTGGTGCGGCCAGCTGCGTGGGGTAGTCGGCGAAGTAGCTCCAGCGACTGAGGGCGACCAGCCCGCCCACACTCAGCCCGAACCACGCCATCGCCAGCGCCACCGACTCCCCCGCCCCGGCCGTGCGGCCGCGCTGCCAGGTGCGCCAACTCATGCCCAGCAGACCGACCACGCCAGCGGCGCCGATCAGCAGATGCGGCCAGCGTGAGGTCATCACCGGCCCGAACAGCGACTGGTAGGTGTCCGCAATGGAATGAACCACGCTGCGCACGGGCGCGAACGGCAACTGCTGGGCCGCCGCCGGGTCCAGCGCGGGCCAGGCCAGGTAGATGAAGGGTGAGGCCAGCCAGCGCAGCAGCACGTCCAGCTGCGCCAACGGCTTGAGCACCATTTCCAAAGGCATGCCGGTGCGGCCCATGCCCAGGTGCAGGGCGACGGCCACGACCAGCCCGACGATCAGCGGCAGCCCATGCGACAGCGGCGCACGGCGCACCACCAGCACCGCAGCCAGCCCCACGAACACCGCCACGCCGCTGCCGAAGGAGAAGGTCGCCGCCACGCCGCACACGGCGGCCAGCGCCGCGCCGCGACGATCCCCGCGCAGCAGCAGCGCGACACCCGCCACCAGCGCCACGGTGATCAGGTAGGCGTGGACCGACTCGTTGGCATGGGTGAGCACGCGCTGGCTGCCCAGCCAGAAGATCGACAGCGCGCCGAGCAGGGTTGCGGCGGCACGCACCGGTGGTGCCAGCGCATCGGTCTTGATGATCCGCGCCAGCACCCACACCGTCGCCATGGCGAGCAGCGCCCCGGTGCCGATCTGCAGCCATTGGTTGCCGTGCAGCCAGGCCAGTTCGGCATGGCGCACCAGGTTCGGCAGGATTTCGCGATGGCCGTTGTCCGAGACCAGCACGTTCGACGGCCACGGCATTTCCAGCAGTTTCCGGGTGAAGCGCCACGGATCGGCGTACAGCACGCGCGGCGAAAGCCACGCCATCGCTGCCACGCCCACGGTGATGACCACGGCCACCGCGCACCACAGCATGCGCGTCAGCGCGGCAGATGGCAGCGCGGCAGGCGAAGGGAACACAGATGAAGGGGCAGCATCCTGCCGCGTGTTGCGCATGAAGGTGTCATCCATGAAAGAGCCCGCGTGCTCAGCGCACGGGCACGGTGAAGGCCTGTTCCTGCCACTGCTCCACGCTGCCGTCCTTGCCGTACAGCGTCATGCCCAGCCAATGGCGCCCCGGCGCGAGGTGATCGGTCTTCAACGTGGCATCGAAGGCCACGTTGGGGTGCTGCGGATCGGTGGAGATCTTCCAGGCACCGGTGATGTCATATGGGCGCCCGTAGACCGCGTCGCCCACCGGCCTGCCATCGACCAGCAGCTCGACACGCTCGATGCCCACCCCGTCCTTGAAGGCCCAGCCGTGCACGTCCAGCGTCTCACCGACCTTCGCATCCGGCTGCGGCGCGTCCACCCAGGCCATCGCCGGGGTCACGCACGGCCCGTCCACCCGCCTGGCCGGCAGCTTGAACAGCAGGAAGCGCTGGTAGCCATGATCATTGCTGACCACGCGCGGCGGCGGCAGCGGGCCTACCTGGTCGCAGACGGCGTGGTAGCGCTCCAGCAGATCGCGATAGCGCTGGTCGCTGGGCGAGAGCACCAGCAGCATCGGCGCGTCGCGCTGGCCATCGTGGAGCAGTCCCCACAGGCCCAGCTGTGCACTGCGGCCGTGCTTGTCGTTCAACGGGTGGCGCAGCACCTCGATCGACGGATCGCGCAGCTGGAAGCCCAGCTCCGCGCCGACCTTGAAGTTGCCGGCCAGCACCCGCGTGCCCGGCGGCATGCCTTTCAGTTCTTCGCGCACCGCACCGGCCAACGGTTCCCAGCCGGCGAAGTTGCGCGGGTAATACTTGTAGCCGGCCAACTGCTCGCGCACGCTGGGCGTGGACACCATCAGGTAGTAGCCGAACGCCAGGGCCAGCCCGGCACCGGCCAGCCACCAGCCGGTGCGGCGCAGCCAGCGCGGCCAGCCATTGAGCACCACCGGCACCGCGATCAGCAGCGCCAGATAGCCGGGCAGCGGCCAGTGGAAACTGATGCGCTCCACATCGGTGAAGAAACCCAGCCCGAAGATGGACAGCGTCGACACCGCGCCGATCAGCCCGAAGTAGCGCCACTGCGCGCGTGCGCCACCGCCGGAGCGGGTGCCGGCCAGGGCGACCTTCCACATCGCGATGCACAGGATCGGGGTGACCAGCATCGGCTGGATCACCAGGAACCACAGTCCGCTCCACTCGAACGCCCACGGGTGGCGCTCGACCACCTGGAATTTCAGGCCCGCATCATGGTTGTCGGCATTCCACGACAGCAGCGGCAGCCACGCCAGCACGCCGACCGCCAGGGCCACCCACACGCGCGGATCGCGCAGCATGCGCCGGCCCTGCGGCAGCACCAGCAGCGCGATGAAGCCGACCACGATCACGCCGATGAAGCGGTAGTGGCTGAGCGCACCGATCGCCAGGCCGGCCGCCAGCTTCACCGCGGCGGCGGCATCGACATTGCGCAGCAGGCGCGCGCCGGCATCCAGGCACAGCACCGCGGCCAGCGCCATCGGCACATCCGGCACGGCCAGCATCCCCAGCGTGGCCGACAACGGCATCAACAGGGTCAGGCTGCCGGCCTGCCAACCGGCCACCGCGCCGAACCAGCGCGTGGCGATGCGCGAGACCAGCCACGGCAGCCACGCACCGATCGCCAGGAACGGCAGGCGCAGCGCAAGCACATGGTTGCCACCGATCTCCACGCCAAAGCGTGCCAACCACGCGGTCAGCCCGGGCAGGTCCGAATAGGCCGCCGCCAGATGCTGGCCTTCCTGCCAGTAAAAAGCTTCGTCCACGAACAACGGCAGACGTGCGGCCACCACCAGCTTGACGGCGGTGACCAGCGTCCACAACAACAGGAATATGGTGCGTGCGCGTTGTTCGCCCTGCATTGCTCTATAGAATCAGTGGAATCATCGAAACGAGACGGACATGGATCATTCGCCCCCCGTGACAGCCATGCTAACCGATGTATTGCGACAGTCTCTTCGCGCTGCCCAGGATCAGGTCAACGGACTGGTGCTGGGCAAGGCGCAGGAGGTGCGGCTGGCCTTCGTGGCGCTGCTCTCCGGCGGCCACCTGCTGATCGAGGATCTGCCCGGGCTGGGCAAGACCACCCTCGCCCACGCCATGGCCTCCAGCCTCGGGCTGGGCTTCCAGCGGGTGCAGTTCACCTCCGACCTGCTGCCTGCCGATGTGCTCGGCGTCTCGGTTTACGAGGCCGGCAGCCGCCAGTTCCAGTTCCACCCCGGCCCGGTCTTCACCCATGTGCTGCTGGCCGACGAGATCAACCGCGCGCCGCCGCGCACCCAGAGTGCGCTGCTGGAAGCAATGGCCGAGCAGCAGGTCACCCTCGATGGCGTGACCCACCCGCTGCCGGATCCGTTCTTCGTGATCGCCACCCAGAACCCGGTCGACCTGTCCGGCACGTTCCCGCTGCCGGACTCACAATTGGACCGGTTCCTGCTGCGGCTGGCGCTGGGCTACCCCAACCCCGAATCGGAGCGCGAGCTGCTGCGCGGCACCGATCGCCGCCACCTGATCGCGCAGGCCACCGCACGCCTGAGCGAGGTGGAGGTGCGCACGCTGCGCGAGGCGGTCGGCCAGGTGCATGCCAGCGAAGCGTTGATCACCTACGTGCAGGCGCTGCTGGCCCGCAGCCGCCAGCACGCCGGGGTACGCGTCGGCCTGTCGCCGCGCGCCGGCCTTGCGCTGCTGCGCGCGGCCAAGGCCCATGCGCTGCTGCTGGGCCGCGCCCATGTCGTGCCCGAAGACGTGCAGACCCTGTTCGTCGCGGTCGCCGGGCACCGGTTGGTGCCGGAGGCCGAAGCCGGCAATGGGCCGGCACTGGCCCGCGCCATCCTCCAGACCGTGCAGGTCGACTGAGATGCGCCGCGGCTGGGGAGCCCGCTGGCAGCAACTGCAACATCTGGCGCGACCGCGCCGACCCGAGCACCTGCCGTGCCGGTTCGACCGGCGCCGCATCTACGTGCTGCCGACGCGCTTCGGGCTGTTCGTCGCCGCACTGCTGTCGGCGATGTTGATCGGCGCACTGAACTACAACAACAATCCGGCCCTGCTGCTGGCGCTGCTGCTGGCCACGGTCAGCATCGCCAGTGCGATCAGCGCCCACCTGCAGCTGTCCGCGCTGCAGGTGGATGCGGTGTCCGCCGAGCCGGTCATCGCAGGGGCCCCGCTGCGGCTGCGCATCAGCCTGTCGCGCGCCGATACCCGTGCACGTCGCGGGCTGCAGGTCGAACACAATGGCGTGGCCGCGTTCGGGCATCTGGTCGACAGCGACCAGATCGAAGTGGATCTCGAGCTGCCCACGCACCAGCGCGGCTGGTTCGACCTGGCCCGGATCCGCATCGCCACCACGCAACCGCTCGGCCTGGTCCGCGCATGGTCGTGGGTGTGGCCGGAGACGCCCCTGCTGGTCTATGCCGCACCGGAAACGCACGCGCCCTCCCTGCCTGAAAGCGGCGGCGACCCGTTGCACACCCGTGTGCATGCCAGCGGCGACGAGCTGCATCAGCTGCGTCCGTATCGCCCCGGCGACCCGACGCGCAGCATCGCGTGGAAACACTCGGCCCGGCGCGACACCCTGCTGGTGCGCGAGTACGAGAAGCCGGTCGGCGTGGAGGTCGTGCTGGACTGGCGGCAGCTGGCACCGCTGGGCACCGAAACGCGAATCGCGCGCATGGCGCGCTGGGTCGACCTGGCCGAACGCGAAGGGCGTCGCTATACCCTGAGGTTGCCCGGGCAACCGGTGCTGGGCCCGGGCAACGGCAGCGCCCATCACCACCTGTGCCAGCGCGCGTTGGCGCTGTTGCCGCATGACTGACCGTCCCGTCTCCCTGCTCAGTCCGGGCGCGCGCTACTGGACCCTGGCCAGCGCGGCGCTTGGCCTGTTGCCGCTGCTGCTGCAGCTGCCCACCGTGCTGGCGGCCGTCATCGCCGCTGTCGCCCTGCTCACCGCCGTGGCCTCGCGCCAACGCCTGCTGCCGGGCGCACTGCGCCTGTTGATGGTGTTGGCGATGCTTGCCGCCATCTATTGGCAGATGGGCCCGCGCCCCGGCCGCGATACCGGCTGCGCGCTGCTCGCTGCCATGCTTGCATTGAAATCCAGCGAGCTGCGCAGCCTGCGCGATGCCCGCAGCCTGGTCGGCTTCGGGCTGTTCGGTCCGTTCGCGGCCTTCCTGCTCGACCAGGGTCCACTGACCATGGCGCTGGCGGTGTTGGCGGCACTGGTCGCGCTGCTCGCCCTGCAGCGGCTCGCGCACCTGGAGGGCCAGGCCCCGCCGGCGCCACTCACACGCCACCTGCGCGGCATCGGCCGGCTGGTGCTGCTCGGCCTGCCGCTGGCGCTGGCCGGTTTCTGGCTGTTCCCGCGGTTGAGCGAACCGCTGTGGGGCATCCCGGACCGCGCGGTCGGCAAGCCCGGCCTGTCCGATACGATGGAGCCCGGCCAGTGGCTGGACCTGATGGCCGACGACAACCCCGCCCTGCGCGTGCAGTTCTTCGGTCCGATCCCGGCGCCGCAGCAGCGCTATTGGCGCGGCCCGGTGCTGACCCATTTCGATGGCCAGCGGTGGGAGCAGGACCGGCGCCAGATCGAACGCGCGCCCGCGGCGGTGACCCATGCCAGCACGCAATGGGAGTACCAGATCGATTACGAGCCCACCGACCGCCGCCAGCTGGTCGCCCTGGACCTGCCGCTGCAGGCGCCCCCCGGCAGCGATCTGGACGCCAACCACAGCCTGCGCAGCCGCACCGCGTTGAACGCGCTGACCCGCTGGCGGCTGACCTCCGCACCGGCGGTGGCCTATACCGAAGCATTGACGCCCTACGAGCGGGGCCTGGCACTGCAGCTGCCCGCCGGCTTGAATCCGCGTACCGCCGCGCTCGCCCGCCAATGGCGACAGCAGGCCGGCAGCAACGATGGGTTGATCGTGCAGCGCGCGCTTGACTGGGTCCGGGCGAGTTTCGCCTACACCCTGGATACACCCGAGCCGGGACGCGATGGCGTGGACGAATTCCTGTTCGATCAGCAGGCCGGCTTCTGCCAGCACTTCAGTTCCTCGTTCGTGGTGCTGATGCGCAACGCGGGTATCCCGGCGCGGGTCGTGACCGGATTCGCCGGTGGCATCCGCAATCCTTATGGCGACTATTGGGTGCTGCGCCGGATGGACGCGCATGCCTGGGCCGAAGTGTGGCTGCCCGGGCGCGGCTGGGTGCGGGTCGACCCGACCGCGGCCGTCGCACCCGAACGTGTCTATGACACGATCGAAGACCGGCTCGCGGCCGGCGACGCGATCGGCACCTTCGACAGCCGCTGGCTGCAGGCGGGACAGATCGGCGACTGGCTGCGCCGGGGCTGGAACGACCTGATCCTGTCCTTCGATGCCAACCGCCAGCAGCAGCTTCTTAAACCGTTTGGTTTCGAGCGGCTGGATCCGACACAGCTGGTCGGCATTTTCATTGTCTTCGCGCTGGCCGCGCTAGGCTGGATGGCATGGCTGCTGGCCCGGGGCGAACGCGAGCGCGACCCGCTGCTGCGGGCCTGGCACAGGCTGGGACGCCGCTACGCACGCTATGGGCTGGCCCGCAGCAGCGCCGAACCGGCCGGCGAGTGGGCCCGCCGGGTGGACCGGCAACGGCCCGACCCGGCGTTGTTGTCGCTCAGCGCGCGTTTCGTCCAGGCGCGCTACGCTGGCGCTGACGTCGACCTCACTTCATTATTGCGCGACCTGCGCAGGCATCGCCCGACCTCCGGAGCATCCCCATGAAGATTCAAATCCTGCTTCCCCTTGCTGCCTCACTGGCACTGGCTGCCTGCGCCACCGCGCCCAAGCCGTTGCAGGGGCAGTTCAGTATGGTCAGCCCGCGTGACGCGGTTCCCACCCAGCAGGTGGGCACCCCGGTACGCTGGGGTGGCCGCATCATCGAAACCAACCCGGGCCAGGGCCAGACCTGCTTCCAGATGATTTCGCGCCCGCTCAACGGCAGCGGCCGCCCGAGCACGACCTCGGCCGACGCCAGTGACGGCCGCTTCGTCGCGTGCCGCGCCGGCTTCTACGATCCGGCGGTGTTCGAACCGGGCCGCGACGTGACCTTCATCGGCAGGATCGGTGGCTACGAGAACACCCGCATCGGCGAGTACGACTATCGCCTGCCGAAGCTCGACGCCGACGTCATCTACCTGTGGCCGGAACAGCGCCAGGTCGATGTGGTGCCGGCCTACCCGTACGGCCCCTGGGGCCCGGGCTGGGGTCCGGGTTGGGGCTACCGCGGCTGGGGCTGGTGGTAAGCATGGAGGTAGCGCGTCCCGCTCGTTGATGCGGACGTGCTGAAAAAAACGCCGCCTTCGGGCGGCGTTTTTTGTTGTCCGGGCCCGCTCAGCCGTTCGGCGTGCCGAAGTGACCCAGCTGCGCGCCGGCCAGCAGGTGCAGGTGGATATGGAACACGGTCTGCCCGGCATGCTCGCGGCAGTTCATGACGATGCGGTAACCGTCCTGTGCGAAACCTTCGCGGCGCGCGTACTCGGCAGCGGCCATCGCCAGCTTGCCGATCAGATGCGCCTGCTCCGGTCGCACGTCATCCAGGGTGGGGATCGCCTCGTGCTTCGGAATGAACAACACATGCACCGGCGCCTGCGGGGCGATGTCCTTGAAGCCGAGCACGTCCTCGTCTTCATAGACGATGGTGGCCGGAATTTCGCGGCGGATGATCTTGCCGAACAGGGTGTCGTGGCTCATGAGGGCACCTCTTGGAACAGGGCCTTGGAGAGTAGCGCGGATGCGCCCCGGGTTTCGATCACCAGCGCGCGGTGCGCGGCATCATTCCTGGACTTCGGTACGCGTGCCGAAGGCGTGCGACAGCGTGCCACGATCCACGTATTCCAGTTCGCCGCCCAGCGGCAGGCCCTGCGCCAACCGACTCGGGCGGACCTTGTGGCTGCGCGCCATCTGCGCCAGGTAATGCGCGGTCGCTTCCCCCTCCACCGTGGCGCTGGTGGCGATGATCAACTCGTTGACCTCGCCCTGCTTCAGGCGCGCCTCCAGCTGATCCAGGCCCAGCTCGCGCGGGCCGATGCCGTCCAGCGGCGACAGCCGCCCCTGCAGCACGAAGTACACCCCGCGATAGCCGGTGGCCGTTTCGATCGCCAGGCGATCGGCCGGTGATTCCACCGCGCACAGTTGCTGGCGCTCGCGGCTGCCGTTGGCGCAGACCGCACAGATCTCGGTCTCGCTGAAATCCCGGCACTGTTCGCAATGCCCGATCCGCTCGATCGCCTTGGCCAGCACTTCGGCCAGCTTCTGGCCGCCCTCGCGCTCGCGCTCAAGCACGTGGTAGGCCATGCGCTGGGCCGTCTTCTGGCCCACGCCCGGCAACACGCGGAAGGCCTCGATCAATTGTTCGAGCAGGGGCAGGCTCATGGCGGATCGCTCATCTCAGAAACAAGCGCGCGAAGCCCGGAGGCTTCGCGGCGCGGTCACCACGGTCGCGCCAGGCAGACACCCGGCGCACGCGGTGGCTCAGAACGGCAGCTTCATGCCCGGGGGCAGCTGCATGCCGGCGGTCGCCGAACCCATGCGGTTCTTCGACTCGGCGTCGATCTTGTTGGAGGCATCGTTGAACGCCGCGGCCACCAGGTCTTCGGTCATTTCCGCATCGGACAGCACCGACGGATCGATGCGCACCTTGCGGCATTCCTTGGCGCCGGTCAGGGTCACGCTGACCATGCCGCCGCCGGCGCTGCCGGTGACTTCCAGCTTGGCGAGGTCTTCCTGGGCCTTCTGCAGGTTTTCCTGCATCTTCTGGGCCTGCTGCATCAGTTGGGCGATATTGCCGCGCATGGTTCTTTACTCTTCAAAAGGACGAATGGAATCGGCGACGACCCGGGCGCTGTGTTGCTGGATCAGCAACTGCACCGACGGGTCGGCCATGAAAGCGGCTTCCGCCGCCGTTTGGCGTTCGCCACGCTGGCGGTCAGCGCGCTGATGCAGGGTCTCGGCACCGGCCGCGCCGGTATCGATCACCAGACGCGGCGCCTGGCCCAAGGGGCCGGTCAACGCCGCGATCAGCGCCGCCTGCGAGCGGTCCGAACTCAAGTACTCAAATCCGGGCGAAATCGCCAGTTTCAAGACGCCGTGCTGGTAGCTGATGAACGCCGAGTGCGCGGCCAACTGCTTGGACGGGCCATTGAGCTGGCTGCCCGCGACCAGTTCCAGCCAGCCATCGGCGGTCAGGTCGCCGGTCGCGCCTGGGCGCGCTGCGTCCGGCACCGAGGGTGCGATGGCGATGCCCTGCGGGCGTGCCACCCCCGCAGCGGGTGCTTCGGGCGCGGGGGCCGCAGGTGCCACGGCACGTTCGGGTGGCGCTTCCCACGGCGCGACCATGGCCGCGTCCGGCGTGGCCATTTCGGCTGCCAGCGCTTCATCGCGATCGGCCGCGTCGTTTTCCTGGTGCCATGGCGGCAGATCGTCGTCGGCAGCGGGGGCCACGACGGTGGGCTTGGCCGGTTTCACCGGTTCGGCGGCGGCGGGGGCGGGAGCCGCTTGTTTCAGCGGCGGGGCTGCGGCCTGGGAGGGCGCGACGACAGGGGCTGCGACCGGCGCCTCAGGCGCCACTGGGGCCGCCTGAGGGGCTGACGCGCTGTCCTTGGCGGCCGGAGCCGGAGCCGGAGCAGCGGTCGCTGCCGCAGCGGCCATGCCGGTGCCCTGGCCGCTGGCCTGGCTACCGCTGTTTACTTCGGTGCCGGTGCCTGGATCGCGGGGCACGGGCGGGACGGCCGCCGCCGGCCGGAATGCCAACATGCGCAGCACCGCCATCTCGAACCCGGCGCGCGGGCTCGGCGCCAGGTGCAGGTCACGGCGGCCACCCAGGGCCATCTGGTACCAGAGCTGGACCACTTCCGGGCGCAGGCGCTGGGCGAACGCCTCGGCATCGATCCCCTCGCCCGCCGTCGCCGCACCCGGCACCAGTTGCTGCACCTGGATCCGGTGCAGGGCTTCGGCCAGGGCATCGAGCACCCCGCTCCAGTCCGGCGAAAATTCGGCCAACAACGCCACGGTCTGCAGCAGGCGCGGACCATCGCCATCGGCCAGCGCATCCAGCATCGCGGCAACCTGGGTGCGGTCGACCGTACCCAGCATCGCGCGCACCACATCCTCGCGCAGCGCGCCGCCGGCATAGGCGATCGCCTGGTCCAGCAGCGACAGGCCGTCACGCAGGCTGCCATCGGCGGCCTTGGCCAACTGCACGATCGCGGTCGGATCGGATTCGATCTCCTCGGCGGCCAGGATCCTGGTCATCTGGCCCTGGATCTGCTCCTCGTCCAACCGCTTCAGGTTGAACTGCAGGCAGCGCGAAAGGACCGTCACCGGCAGCTTCTGCGGATCGGTGGTGGCCAGCAGGAACTTCACATGCTCCGGCGGCTCTTCCAGCGTCTTGAGCAGCGCATTGAACGCCGCCTTGGACAGCATGTGCACTTCGTCGATCAGGTAGACCTTGTACTTGCCCCGGGAGGGCATGTACTGGGCGTTCTCGATCACCTCGCGGACATCATCCACACCGGTATTGGACGCGGCATCGATCTCGAGCAGATCGATGTAGCGGCCGGAATCGATATCCAGGCAGGCCGGACACTGGCCACACGGATCAGCGCTGGTGCCCTGCTCGCAGTTCAGCGACTTGGCGAAAATACGCGCAATGGTGGTCTTGCCGACCCCGCGGGTGCCGGTAAACAGGAACGCATGGTGCACCCGGCCGCTGTCCAGCGCATTGCTGAGCGCACGGACCACGTGTTCCTGGCCCACCAGCTCGGCAAAACGCTTCGGACGCCACTTGCGGGCAAGGACGAGATAGGACATCAGGCCACCGTCTTCATCGGGACGACCATTGTGCCACGCCTGTCCAGCCCCCCTGCCCCTGTGACGAACCGCTTGTGCGATTCCGATTCCCCCGCTAGAATCTGCGCCCCTGCAGCGGGTTGTGTGCGGCAGGTCCGGAGAGGTGTCCGAGTGGTTGAAGGAGCACGCCTGGAAAGTGTGTAAGCGTCTAAACCGCGCTTCGGGGGTTCGAATCCCCCTCTCTCCGCCAGACAAATAAAAAGGCCGCCCCCAGGGGCGGCCTTTTTATTTGTCTTCCGGAAAGCATGGGGGCCGAGAACCCCAACGGGTTCGACGGATTCGCCAGGAGCGAATCCGGACAGCCGAACGGCTGGCCCTGGAGCGCGCAAGCGCGGAAGGGCTGGGTGCATGGATGCACCCAGCAATCCCAATGAAGCGGCCACCCATCCACTCGCGACGCTGCGGCCTGCGTTCTGGCCGCAGCCTGGGTATCGAACCCCTCAGCTGCTCGACAGCTTCATCAACACCAGCCCGCTCACGATCAACACCGCCGCGGCAATCCGCATCGCGCTGACCTGCTCGCCGAGGAAGGTGATGCCGATGACAAAAGCGCCGACCGCGCCGATGCCGGTCCAGATCGTGTACGCGATGCCCAACGGCAACGTGCGCATTGCCAATGACAGCAGCCAGAAGCTGGCGATCATGGTGACGAGGGTGATGATCGAGGGGGTGAGCTTGCTGAACCCCTCGGACTGCTTCATCGAGAACGCCCAGACGATTTCCAGCACACCGGCTGCCAACAGATAGATCCAGGCCATGCGGCCCTCCTTGATGGGGGCCAGGCCGTCCTGGTCAGTGATTCCCGAAATGGGGGAGGCCGTTCCTCCTGTGCCACCCATTTTAGCAACCCGCCCGCCGCATGGCCGCTCGCGGCGGCACCGGGCTACACGGGATTCAGGCTCGGCGTCTGGCACTGCGTGCCGCGCATGCGCTAGAATGCGCGACTGCACTGCCGGACCTGTTCCTGCCTTGCACCTTCCGCCTGCGGTCCGCTGATCCCTGATCGCCCTGCAGACGGAACGTCTCTATGGTGGCCCCGTCGGCCCCTCGCGACGCTAGGTCGAAAATCCCGCCAGGGCCGGAAGGCAGCAACGGTATCGATCGACGCGGGCGCCGAGGTCAGCCGGCGGGGCCGCCACCTTTTTGGGGCCCCCTGTTTTCCTTCGCGATGCTGCCGCTCAAGGCGCCGCGGGCGTGCCCTGGTGGAACACCACCCGCCACGCCTCCCCACGCCGTCGCCACAGCGAACTGCGCAGCACCTCGCGCTGGCGCTCGCCCTCGATCACATACCAGCTGCGATAGCGCACCTGTGCCAAGGTGGGCGCCAACAACACGACCTGGTAATCGCTGGACACGATCTCGACCTGCGCCCGCTCACTCGGAATCTCGGCCAACGCAGCAGCCCGGTCGAAGCAGACGCCCGAGCTGCCGATCTCGCTGAAGTCGTCGTCCAGCAATGCCGACAACTGCGCGACATCGCCGCGGACCGCCGGCTCATGCAACGCGCGTTCGAGCGCCTGCAGATGGGCGGCCAGCGCGTCATCCATGCTCAGGGAGGGTCCTGCGCCAGCACGTGCATCGCGGTCGGGGTGGCCAGCGCCACACGTTCGCCGGGCACTGCCACACGGTGGCCACGCTGGCGCAACGCATCGCCGTCGCTCTCGCTGGCGTAGTGGTACAGCATCATCCGCGCCTGCAGTTCGGCCGTGTACTCACGCTCCAGGTCATCCACACCGGTGTGCGACGGGTTGCCGTGCAGGCCGCAGTCGTGGGCGATCAGTTCGTTGTCGTCGGCGTAGCGCGCGAGCATTTCCGGAATCGGGCGGGTATCGCCGCTCCAGGTGACCGCGCCCTTCAGGCGCAGTCCATACGCGGTTTCCGGCCAGTGATGGCGGACCGGGAACACTTCCAGGCGTACGCCGTCATGCCAGAACGCATCGCCGACCACGATCAGCTGGAACGCATCCCAGAAGTTCGCACCGCCCTCGGCCAGCACGTTCGGGTAATCGGCCACGCGCTTGTGCAGCAGTGGCACCACCGTCGCCGGCACGTACACGCGGATGCGCCCACGACGCTGCGGCGAGAAATACGCATCGACGAACAGGCGCTCGAAACCGGCGACATGGTCCAGGTGCACATGGGTGACGAACAACGCCTGCGGCACATGGCCGTAGTGAGCCTGGAACGCAGTCAGCCCTTCCCCGCCGCAATCGATGGTCAGCCACGGCCGGCCGTCGCGCTCGATCACCGCCATCGGCGAACCGAGCTGCACGGCCGACGCATTGCCGACCCCCATGAAGCGCAATGCCCAGTCCATCAGTAACCCCGGTTCCAGGCCAGATCGTAGGCGCGGCGCAGCCGTGCGTAGTCCTTCTCGACCTCATCGTGGCTGCGCTCACCGCGCAGTTTGATCAGCGAGCGCAGCAGCCGCTTGAGATTGCGCTCGCGCCAGCGGGTGGCGGGGATGCGCAGCACGCCGCGATCGAAATCGATCAGCCAGCCGTGGCCGTTGGCGTCGAACAGAATGTTGTGGGCATTGAGATCGGCATGGTCCAGCCCGGCGCGATGGAACCGCGCGATCAGCCGGCCGGTCTCTTCCCAGGGGGCGCCGCGCCCGGCTACCAGCGCGCGGTCGGCCAGCGAACGCACGCCCTCCAGCCGCTCCATCAGGATCGCCGCTTTGTAGCGCAGCCCTTCGCGCATGTAGAACGCGGCGATCGGTCGCGGCACCGGCAGCTTCTGCGCGCGCAGGGCACGCATCAGCCGGAACTCGGCGAAACTGCGGGTGCGGTTGGCCCCGCGCCAGATGTAGTGATCCCGGCTGAGCTTGGCCGCCAGGCCGCCCCGCAGGTACTGGCGCAGCACGGCATGGCCGAAGGGGGCGTCGACGAACCAGGCACCGCCACGGCCGCCATCGCCAACCGGCCGCGCCCTCTCGCCCCAGTGCGCCGGTGCGAACAGGCTCATCTCGGCTTGCCGCAACGCTTCGCGGTCGAACAGAATGGCACCGATACCGCGTCCATCGCGGCAGGGCGTCAGCGCTTCAGTGGCGTCGAATGCGACCATTCTTTCGAGTCTAACAACACCATGGCACCAACGTCCTCTTCCTTGTGTCTTTTGCGTTTGTCCGCGCTGGGGGACGTGACCCATGTGGTGCCGCTGGTACGCACCCTGCAGCAGGCCGATCCCGGCATTTCCCTGCACTGGATCATCGACAGGGCCGGCCACAAGCTGCTGGAGGGGCTGCCCGGCGTGACCTTCCACAGCTATGACAAGAAAACCGGCCTGGCCGGCATGCGCGCCCTGCGCGACAGCCTGCCGGCCGGGCGTTTCGATGCGCTGCTGCAGATGCAGGTGGCCTTCCGCGCCAACGTGCTGTCGGCCTTCGTCCCGGCCAAGCGGCGCATCGGCTACGACAAATCCCGCTCCAAGGACCTTCACGGGCTTTTCATCAATGAGCGCATCCCCGACCGCCCCGGCATCCACGTGCTGGATGCGATCGGCAGCTTCTGCGAGCCGCTCGGCCTGAAGCAGACCGAGGTCAGCTGGGACCTGGCCGTGCCGGCCGCGGCAGTCGAGTGGGCCAACGCCCAGTGGACCGACGACGGCCGCCCGGTACTGATGATATCGCCCTGCTCCAGCCACGTGCGCCGCAACTGGTATGCCGACCGCTATGCGGCCGTGGCCAACCACGCCACCTCGCGCGGCTGGCGGGTAGTGCTGTGTGGCGGGCGCAGCGAGCTGGAGCGCGGCATGGCCGATGCCATCCAGGCGCAGCTGACCACCCCGGCGCTGGATCTGGTCGGCAAGGACACGCTGAAGCAGCTGCCGGCGCTGCTCGCGCGCGCCGCGCTGGTGATGACGCCGGACTCGGGCCCGATGCATATCGCCAACGCGATGGGCACCAAGGTGCTGGGCCTGCATGCGGCCAGCAATCCGCATCGCAGCGGACCCTACTCCGACCGCCGCTACTGCGTGGACCGCTACGACGATGCCGCGCGCAGGTTCCTGGGCAAGCCGGCCAGCGAACTGAAGTGGGGCGCGAAGGTCGAGTTCGACGACGTGATGCAGCTGATCACGGTCGAAGACGGCATTGCCGCCTTCGAGCGGTATGTCGCCGATTACGCGCCGCGCGGCGCGTAATCCTTGTACGACTTCTCTTCCACGTAGAGCGAGCCCAGCGCCAGGTTGATGTCCTTCTTGATGCGGGCGCGCTCATCGTTCTGCTGGTAGACGCTGCGCGCCAGCTCGACGAAATGGTCGTCGAAGGCCTGCGCCTTGTCCTGCAGGCGGATGTTGTCTTCGATGTCCCACAGGCGCTCGTTGACGGCTTTGAGCTCGGCACGCAGGCGCGCAATGTCCTTGACCCCGGCCGGGTGCGCCATCCAGGTCTTTTCCAGCGCGCTCAGCTCGGTGCGGATGTTGGCCAGCTTGGCCTCGTCGCTGATGCGCTCGGATTTGATCTGCAGGATCGAGATCTTGTCGAGCAGTTCACCGAAGGACACGGGGACGAGGATTTCAGCGGTCATGGTGGAGATCCGTTACGTGAGGGGGGCAGTTTAGCGGACCGTATGTTGGAGGGGTGTGGGGCGAGGGTGCGGCCCCTCGGGCAGAGCCACGCCATGCGTGGCTGCGCGATGGTCGGCGGAAGGCAGCCACGCATGGCGTCGCTCTACCGTGATGACGTCGCGTGGCTTGCGGGGTGGCCGCTTCATTGCCGGGATTGCTGGGTGCATCCATGCACCCAGCCCTTCCGCGCTTGCGCGCTCCAGGGCCAGACGTTCGTCTGTCCGGATTCGCTCCTGGCGAATCCGTCGAACCCCCGTCGGGGGTTCTCGTCCGCCCATCAGGCCAGATAAAAAGAAAAGGGCTGCCCGATGGGCAGCCCTTTTCTTTTTATCTGGCGGAGAGGGGGGGATTCGAACCCCCGAGGCGCTATAAACGCCTGCCTGATTTCGAGTCAGGTACATTCAACCGCTCTGCCACCTCTCCAGATGGTCCCGGCGAACCGGGAGGCGAATGATACGGGTAGGACGCGCTGGCGACAAGTCATTGCGGACAAAGAAGTGAATTTCTTCTGTATGGATGCCTTGCCGGATGTCCGGCAGGCCGCGATCATGCCGTTATCCCTCGCAATTCCTACCGGCCCACGCCCCACCATGATCGAATTCGGACACCTGACCCACCCCGGCCTGCGCCGTGACCTCAATGAGGATACGTATTACGGCGATGGCGAACTGGCGCTGTGGCTGGTCGCCGATGGCATGGGCGGGCACGCCTGTGGCGAGGTGGCCAGTGCGCTGGCGCGCGAAACCATCGTGCGCGAGATCCGGCGCGGGGCGACGCTGGCGCATGCGATCCGGATCGCGGATGAGGAGATCATCCGTACCTCGCGCCGGCGCAACGACAGCCTGCCGATGGGCACCACCGTGGTGGCCGCGCGGGTCCAAGGCAATCGGTATGAGGTGGCGTGGGTGGGCGACAGCCGCGCCTATCTGTGGCGCGACGGCAAGCTGGCCCAGCTCAGCCAGGATCACAGCGTGGTCCAGGAACTGGTCGCCCAAGGCAATCTGACCGCCGAGCAGGCGCGCGCGCATCCGCACCGCAATGTGGTGACCCAGGCGCTGGGGGTGACCGATCCGGCGCACCTGAATGTGGCGACCACCACCGGTGAACTGCGCCCGGGCATGCAGCTGCTGCTGTGCAGTGATGGGCTCACCGAGGAAGTCGAGGACAAGGGCATCGCCCGTACCCTCGCCTTCGACGATGCCAGTGCGCAGGAATGCGTGGATACCCTGGTCGCCGCCGCGCTGGATGGTGGCGGCTCGGACAACATCACCGTGATCCTGGTGCGTTGCCACTGAGGCAGGCGTCCCGACCAGCGGTCGGGATCGACCGGGATCCTCAGGCGCTGACCGCTTCCACTGCGTCCGGCTCACCATCCCAGATCGCGCGCCCGGCCTTCTTGCGCAGCTTGGCCAGGCGCGCCTCGTGGGCTTCCAGCTCCGAGGCGGTGGCGACCACGCGCGGGCGCGGCAGCAGGCGGGAGGTATCGAAGGTCTGCGCGTGCGCGCTGCCCGGCTTGTTCTCATCGGCCGAGCCGAAGCCGATTTCCTCCTGGCCCGAGGTCAGCGCGATGTACACATCACCCAGGATCTGGGCATCGAGCAGGCCGCCGTGCAGCTGGCGATGGGCGTTGTCCACGCCCAGGCGACGGCACAGCGCGTCCAGCGAGTTGCGCTGGCCGGGGAAGCGCTCGCGCGCCATCTTCAACGTATCGATCACCGTGCAGCGGTCGGTGATCTTGCCGTAGTGGTCATCGAGCAGCGACAGCTCGTTGTCCAGGAAGCCCAGATCGAACGCCGCGTTGTGGATGATCAGCTCGGCGCCATCGATGTAGGCCAGGAACTCGTCCACCACTTGGGCGAAATCCGGCTTGTCGGCCAGGAACTCCAGGGTCAGGCCGGTGACTTCCTGCGCGCCCTGCTCGAACTCGCAGTCCGGCTTGAGGTACTGGTGGTAGTTGTTGCCACTGGGGCGGCGCTCGAGCAGTTCCACACAGCCGATTTCGACGATGCGGTTGCCCTTCCGCCATTCCAGGCCGGTGGTTTCGGTATCAAGGATGATCTGACGCATGGGCTCAGTGTACCGGGCCGGCGGCGCGGATCCGGATCGCGGCATCGCGCGCCAGCTGGTCCACGCGCTCGTTGTCCGGGTCGCCGGAATGGCCCTTCACCCAGCGCCAGTCGATGGTGTGCTTCAGCGTGGCCGCGTGCAGGCGCTCCCACAACTCCCGGTTCTTGACTGGCGAACCGCCCGCCGTTTTCCAGTTCTTGCGGATCCAGCCCGGCATCCACTCGGTCAAGCCCTGGCGCACGTACTGCGAATCGGTGAACAGCACGATGTTGCACGGCTCAGTGAGGGCTTCCAGCCCCGAGATGGCGGCCATCAGTTCCATGCGGTTGTTGGTGGTATGCGCTTCGCCGCCGCTCAGCTCGCGCTCGTGCGCGTTGTAGCGCAGCAGCGCCGCCCAGCCGCCGGGGCCGGGATTGCCAAGGCAGGAACCGTCGGTGTGGATTTCTATCGTCTTCATTCCATTCCAGATCAGGTGGCCACGGTCCCGTGCCAGCGTGGCGCAGCCACGGGCGTCGGTCCCGGCAGGGCCAGAGTGCGTTTTTCAGCGGTGAACAGGCAGGCGGCCCGCAGCGGGGCGAGGTCGCGCCGGGCCGGCGAGCGGCCGCGCCACATCGGACCGAGGTACTGCAGGTCTTCGCAGCTCAGGCCAGCCTGCGTGAGGGTGTGGCGCAGCCGCTGCGGGCTGCGCACGACCAGCCCGTGATGGCGCCATTGGCGGCGATACGGACTGAACGGATTGAGCGTGGACAGCCACAGACGGCCGCCCGGCATCAGCACCCGCGCGCAGTCCGCGATCAGCTGTTCGGCGTCGCGGGCGGTGACGTGCTGCAGGATGATCGCGTTGACGCTCTCGTCGGGCAGCGGCAACGGCAGCCCGCAGCGTACGTCCCCGGCGTAGGTCGCCGCGTCGCGGAACAGGCGCAGGCCACGCCCGGGCAGATCCACGGGGTCCAGCCACTGCGGCGACGGCGCCAGCCACAGCCAGGGGTTCACCGGCCGTTCGCCAAGCAGCGGGCGCAGGCGCTCGGACTCCAGGCGGCACAAGGCTTGTGCCGGTTCAGTATCAAACCAGGATGCGACTGTCGCTTGACGGGGGCTCGGCGCGGGGGGCATGGTCCAATTCTATGCGACTGACCGCCCTACCCGCGTTTGCGGACAACTACATCTGGGCGCTGGTCGCCGACGACGGCCGCGCCGTGGTCATCGACCCCGGCCAGGCCGCTCCCGTTCTGGCTGCCGCGGCGCAGCAGGGCTGGGTTCCCCACAGCATCCTGCTGACGCATCACCATGACGATCACATCGGCGGCGTGGCCGAGCTGCAGGCCCGTTTTCCCGCTGTGGAGGTGTATGCGCCGGTCGAGCCGCGCATCGCTGTGCCGGCGCATCGCGTCGGCGAAGGTGAACACGTTCAGGCATTGGGGCTGGGGTTCCACGTAGTATCCGTGCCCGGGCACACCCGGAGCCACATCGCGTTTCACACCGCTGAACACCTTTTCAGTGGCGATGCGTTGTTCAGCCTGGGCTGTGGGCGCATGTTCGAAGGTACGCCTCCCCAGCTTCTGGCATCCCTGCGGAAGCTGGCGTCCCTGCCGGCGCAACTGATGGTCTGTTGCGCCCATGAGTACACCCTGTCCAATGCCGTCTTCGCGCGGCATGTAGACCCCACCAACGCTGCGTTGTCGCAGCGCCATGAGGAGGCCTTGGCCATGCGCCGCGATGACCTGCCCACGCTGCCGGTTTCACTGGCAAGCGAGCTGGAATGCAATCCGTTCCTGCGTACGAGTACCCCCGCCATCCAGGCGGCCGTCAGCGCCCATCTTGGGCGTCCCGTTACCGATGAAGTCGATGTCGTCGCAGGACTGCGACACTGGAAAGACGGATTTCGAACATGAGTCGGCGATTGTTGCCGCTCGCGCTTGGCCTGGCGATCGCCGTGGCCGGCAGCGCGGGCGCCCAGTCGTTGACCGCCGGCATGTCGCAGAACGTGGCCGGCCTGTCCTCCCTCCCCCTCACCGCCGCGGCGCTGCCGCCGGCCTCGGTGCGCAACGGGCAGGACATCTTCGCCAGCTTCCGCGATGGCCTGGCCGAACCCACCTGCGACGCCGAGGCGACCAGCCCGCGTTGGCAGAAGCAGTTCGCGCACGCCCCCTCGCGGTTGGCCAACCAGGACGATGACGCCCTGGTGCTGTTCGGCTATGTGGTTGAAGAGCTCCGCAAATCCGACCTGCCGACCGAGTTCGCGCTGATTCCCTTCGTGGAAAGCGGCTACCGGCCCAACGCCCGCAACGGTGGCGGCCCGGCCGGCCTGTGGCAGTTCATCGCCACCACCGCCAAGAACCACCGCGTGCAGATGACCCCGGGCTACGACGGCCGGTTGTCCGCCGTGGATTCCACCCAGGCCGCAGTGCGCTACCTGAAGACCCTGCACGGCATGTTCGGCGGTGACTGGCGCCTGGCCACCATGGCCTACAACGCCGGCGAGTACCGGGTGCTGCAGTCGCTGCGCAAGGCCGGCATGAACGCGCAGAACGCACGTCCGGCGGAATTGCCCGGCCTGTCGCCGGTGACCTATGCGTATGTCGAGAAACTGCACGCCTTGGCCTGCGTGCTGGAAGACGCGGAAACCGAGCCTGCGGTGATGGCCTCGCTGGACCGCACCGTGCCGGTGCTGAAGGGCCACACCCTGCCGGCCGGCACCAGCGTTCAGCAGTGGGCGCAGCAGCGCGACCTGGATCCTGCCCGGATTGCCCGCCTCAACCCGGCCCTGGCCAGCGGCAAGGGCCGCCCGGCCGGCCAGGTGACGGTTCTGGCCCCGACCGCGCATGCGCCGGTGGATGCCAGCGCCAGCGTGGCCGCCATCGCAGTCGCCCCGAGCGCGCCGACGGACACCGCGACCGCGCGGACCTCGCCGGGGCCGACCGCCACCCGTACCGTGGCCAGCGCGGATCGCCCGCGGAGCCGCCGCCATACCGTGCGTGATGGCGAGTCGGCCTGGGCGATCGCCCGCCGCTACGGGATGCCACTGAAGGCCCTGCTGTCCCTCAATGGGCTCAGCGGCAGCAGCGTACTGAAGCCAGGGGCGGTGCTGCGCGTCGAGGATTGAGCCGGCCCCCTCCCGATATCGATGCTGACGATGCCCGGCCCTGCCGGGCATCGTCGTTTCCGGGGGCCGCCGGCGCGCACGAGGCCATGACGCAGAAAGCCCGGCATGGCCGGGCTTTCCGTGGTCCAGCAGAAGCCTGCCCGGTCAGAGGTTGGCTTCTTCGGTCTGCACCTTGAAGTGCTTGCGCATCGCTTCAACGTAGGCCTTGGCCGCCGCCATGCCGTCGATCTGGCTCAGATGCTCCTTGAGCTGCTCCTTCTGCGCGGCGTCCACTTCGGCGATGTCGCCCGGGCTGACCTTGGTCACCGCGTAAATCACGTAGCGGCCCTGCACGGCAACCTTGCCGTAGCTGGGCTTGCCTTCGGCCGGCAGCGGCGCGCTGAACACGGCGCGGTTGATTTCCGGGGTCGGCACCGGCTGGGTGCGCGGCAGGCCCGGCAGCGGGCTGATCTGCAGCTTCTCGCTGGTCGCCAGCGCCTGCAGGGTCTGACCGGCCTTCAGCTTGGCCAGCACGGCGTCCACGGCCTTCTCCGAGGCCTGGCGGGTGCGGTCGGCATGGATCGCGGCGATCACCTGCTCACGCGCCTTCTCCAGCGGCAGCGCCTGTTCCGGGCTGTGCTCGGTCACGCGGATCATGACGTTGTGGTTCGGGCCCAGCTCGATCGGGTCGCTGACGGTGCCATCCTGGGTCAGGATGTCCGAGAACGCCGCGCGCAACACGGCCGGGTTGGCGGCGATGCCACTGGCGGTGGTGCGGGTGAACGGACCGATGGTCTGCACCGGCAGGCTCATGTCCTTGGCCGGGCCTTCCAGCGAGGTCGGGTTCTTGTAGACCAGATCGACCAGGCGGCCGCTCAGCTCAGTGAACACACGGTCGGTGTCGGCCTTGAGCTGCTCGGCGGCCAGCTGGTCACGCACGTCCTCGAACGAACGGCCTTCGCCGCCCTTGGTCTCGCGCAGCTTGAGCACGTGGAAACCGAAGTCGGTCTTGACCGGACCGGTCACTTCGCCGGCCTTCATCGCGAACAGGGCGTCTTCGAACGGCTTCACCATCGCGCCGCGCTCCACCCAGCCCAGGTCGCCGCCGGTGTCCTTGGAACCCGGATCTTCGGAGTTGGCCTTGGCCAGCGCGGCGAAGTCGGCGCCCGGTGCCTTGGCTTCCGCGGCCAGGCGGGTGGCCTTCTCTTCAGCGGCCTTGAGCTTGGCCGGATCGCTGCCATCGGCGGCGATCAGGATGTGCGAGGCCAGGCGCTGTTCCGGCGTGGCAAAGCGCGCCTTCTCGTCGTCATAGCGCTTGCGCAGGGTGGCTTCGTCGGCGGCCGCCGGCGCAGGCAGGTTCGCACCGTTGATCTCGACGTACTCCAGCGACACGGTTTCCGGCTGGCGGAAATCCTTGGTGTGGCTGTCGTACCACTGCTTGATCTGGGCGTCGGTCACTTCGGCGGTGTCGGCCGGGGTTTCCGGCAGTGCGGCCAGTTCGACGTCACGGGTTTCGCCCAGCAGCTTCATCAGGCGCTCGGCTTCGCCCTGGGTGGTGAACCCGGAACGCTGCAGGGCAGACGGAATGATCGACTGCTGGATGCTCTCGCGCACCAATGCTTCGAACTGCGTCGGCGTGCGCGGCGGATTGCCGCTGGCCAGCGCGATGCGATAGTTGTCCTGGTTGAACTTGCCGTCGGCGCCGAGGAACGCCGGGATCGAGGCGATGTACTCGCGCACGGCGGCATCGCCGATCACGATGCCGGACTGTTCGCCGGCCAGGCGGACGACCTGCTCGTCGATCATCTGGTCGAGCACGGCCAGCTTGCTTTCGGTGCTCTCGAACTGGCGCGGATCGAAATCCTCACCCTGCTCCTGGCGTGCCTGCTGGCGCGCCTGCTCGAAGCGCACGCGGAAATCGTTGGAACTGATTTCATGGTGCTGCCACAGGAACGAGACCGGCCACCACGACGGGGCGGACTTCCACCAGGTCGGCGGTGCGGCCACTTTGGCCACGTTCTGCGAGCCGACGCCACCGAGGTAGCTGGAGTCGATCACGAACAGGAACGGAATCATCAGCAGCCCCAGGATCACGGTAACGATCCAGCCCGAGGTCTTGTCGCGAAGTTTCTGCAGCATGGGAAAAATCAAGGCCTGATTGGCGAGCCCGGCAGTGTAACCCGCTTCGCGGCAGGCTCCAAAAGTGCCCGCCCCCCGCCCCCGCGCGCGATCGGCCCGCAGCCCACCGGTCGATCACACCCGAGGTACGGTCGGCGACGCGGTGCTGATTAATCCATTGAATCGAGAACAAAAAAAAGCCCTTGGTTTTCACCAAGGGCTCTTCAAAGATTGGCGGAGCGGACGGGACTTGAACCCGCGACCTCCGGCGTGACAGGCCAGCATTCTAACCAGCTGAACTACCGCTCCGCACTTGAAACTTTGCAGGCGCTCATTCTATCCGAAGATATTCAGATTGCCCACCCCGAAATACTGCTTTTTTCGAGGTTTTTTTAAAACTGGCGGAGCGGACGGGACTTGAACCCGCGACCTCCGGCGTGACAGGCCAGCATTCTAACCAGCTGAACTACCGCTCCGCGCTTGAACTTTTTCAGCCGACCAACGGTCGGCTCTACCACCTTCACCGCGACCTGCGTCGCTGGAGAAAACAAGGCCCCCGATCGCTCAGGGGCCCTATTGAAACTGGCGGAGCGGACGGGACTTGAACCCGCGACCTCCGGCGTGACAGGCCAGCATTCTAACCAGCTGAACTACCGCTCCACATTTCAAAACTTTACTGGCAGTGCCTGGTGGGTGCTGAGGGTTTCGAACCCCCGACCCTCTCCGTGTAAAGGAGACGCTCTACCGCTGAGCTAAGCACCCCAGCAAGCCGCTTAGTTTACGGCATCCTTCAGGGCTTTGCCAGCCTTGAACGACGGATTCTTCGACGCAGCGATCTTGATGGTGTCGCCGGTCTTCGGGTTGCGGCCGGTACGGGCAGCGCGGTCGCGGACCTGGAACGTGCCGAAGCCCACCAGCGTCACCGCGTCACCGCCCTTCAGGGCCTTGGTGACGGAAGCGATGACGGCATCAACGGCGCGGCTGGACTCGGCCTTGGTCAGGTCGGCGGCTTCAGCAACGGCGTCGATCAATTCGGTCTTGTTCATTCTCTACAGCTCCTTTGGCGGGGATTCCGCGGATTCAACATTGAGACACCCGACGACGATACGCCGTCGAATGCCAGTGAAGTTCTCTGTTCGCCGAATTCAGATTTACGCTGACTCGCGAGTGGTGCTTTTATACCAGTGCCCCCCTACCCGCGCAAGCTGAAAAGCCAATAACGACGCGGGTTTCGGGCATTTCCACAGGACGCGTCAGTGCTTGACGCGCGTCGTGGAAGCTGTCTTGGACTTGCCACGTACCGTGACACGCTGCCCATCTTTCTTGGGCTTCGGTGCAGTCAGCGGGGTCTCCAGGGCCAGGTCGAGCACTTCCTCGATCCACTTCACCGGCACGATCTTCAGATCACGGGTGACATTGGCGGGGATATCGGCCAGATCCTTGCGGTTTTCCTCGGGGATGATGACCGTGGTGATGCCGCCACGCAGCGCCGCCAGCAGCTTCTCCTTGAGGCCGCCGATGGCGGTCACGCGCCCCCGCAGGGTGATCTCGCCGGTCATCGCCACCTCGGCCCGGATCGGCACCTTGGTCAGCGTGGACACCAGCGAGGTGACCATGGCGATGCCTGCACTGGGGCCATCCTTGGGGGTGGCGCCATCGGGCACGTGGACGTGCACGTCGTGCTTCTGCAGGAACTCGTTGTCGATGCCCAGCCGCTCGGCGCGCGAACGCACCACCGACAGAGCCGCCGAGGCGGATTCCTTCATCACGTTGCCCAGCTGGCCGGTCAGGATCAGCTGGCCCTTGCCCGGGACCAGGGTCGATTCGATCTGCAGCAGATCCCCGCCCACTTCGGTCCAGGCCAGGCCGGTGACCAGGCCCACTTCGTTCTGCTCTTCGGCACGGCCGAAGTCGACGCGGCGCACGCCCAGGTACTTGTCCAGGTTCTTGCCGTTGACCACCACCAGCGCCTTCTTCTTCGCGCTGGTCTTGCGGCCGGCCTTGGCCGGCTTGGCCGGTGCGGCCGGACCGGCCAGCGCGATCTCCTTGACCACCTTGCGGCAGATCTTGGCGACTTCGCGCTCGAGGTTGCGCACGCCGGACTCGCGCGTGTAATAGCGCACGATGTCCTGGATCGCGTCGGACTCGATCTCCAGCTCTTCCGGCTTCAGGCCGTTGGCCTTGATCTGCTTGGGCACCAGGTAACGCATGGCGATGTTGAGCTTCTCATCCTCGGTGTAGCCGGGGATGCGGATCACTTCCATGCGGTCCAGCAGCGGGCCCGGGATGTTGAGCGAGTTGGAGGTCGCCACGAACATCACTTCGGACAGGTCCAGGTCCACTTCCAGGTAGTGATCGTTGAATGCGTTGTTCTGCTCCGGATCGAGCACTTCCAGCAGCGCCGAAGACGGATCGCCACGGAAGTCCATCGACATCTTGTCGATCTCATCGAGCACGAACAGCGCGTTCTTGCTGCCCACCTTGTTGAGATTCTGCACGATGCGGCCCGGCATCGAGCCGACGTAGGTGCGGCGATGGCCACGGATCTCGGCCTCGTCGCGCACGCCACCCAGGCTCATGCGCACGAACTTGCGGTTGGTCGCCTTGGCGATGGACTGGCCCAGCGAGGTCTTGCCCACGCCGGGCGGGCCGACCAGGCACAGGATCGGGCCCTTCATCTGCTTCACGCGCGACTGCACCGCCAAGTATTCCAGGATGCGGTCCTTGACCTTGTCCAGGCCGAAATGATCGGCGTCCAGCGTGTCCTGCGCGGCCTTGAGATCCTTGCGGACCTTGGTGCGCTTCTTCCACGGCACGCCCAGCAGCCACTCCAGGTAGTTGCGCACGACCGCGGCTTCAGCGGACATCGGCGACATCTGCTTGAGCTTGTTGAGCTCGGCCTTGGCCTTGGTCTCCACCGGCTTGGGCATGCCCGCCTCGGCGATCTTGCGCGCCAGCTCGTCCATCTCGCCCGGCGCATCGTCCAGGTCACCCAGTTCTTTCTGGATGGCCTTCATCTGCTCGTTGAGGTAGTACTCGCGCTGGCTCTTTTCCATCTGCGACTTCACGCGGCCGCGGATGCGCTTTTCCATCTGCTGCACGTCGATCTCGCCGTCGACCAGGCCGACCAGCATTTCCAGGCGGTCGCCGATCTGCAGCGTTTCCAGCAGGCGCTGCTTGTCGGCCAGGCGCACGCTGATGTGCGCGGCGATGGTGTCGGCCAGGCGCGCGGGCTCATCGATGCCGGCCAGGGTCTGCAGCAGCTCCGGCGGCAGCTTGCGGTTGGTCTTGACGTACTGCTCGAACAGCGACATCAGCGAACGGGCGATCGCCTCGATCTCGCGCGGCTCGCGCGACTCGTCGGATTCGATTTCCATGCCCACGCCGTGCAGCGAGCCATCGCGCTCGGTCACCTCGGTGACGTTGACGCGCGAGAGGCCTTCGACCAGCACCTTGATGGTGCCATCGGGCAGCTTCAGCAGCTGCAGGACCTGGGCGAGCGTGCCGACCTGGTACAGATCGGCGGCGGACGGATCATCCGTCTCGGCGGACTTCTGCGCGAGCAGCAGGATGCGCTTGTCCGCTTCCATCGCCTGCTCCAGCGCGTGCATGGACTTGTCACGGCCGACGAACAGCGGAATGACCATGTGCGGGAACACCACCACGTCACGCAGCGGCAGTACCGGCAGGTCGAGAGTCTCAGTTGGGGAACGGGCCATGTGGGCTCCAGTGGAACAGTGGGGATGGCCTCCGGGCGCCTCGCCCGGATACAAAAAAAGCCGATGGCCTCGTTATGGGGCCATCGGCTTCTAGATGCAAGCTGTTCTGAAAAATTTCTTTCAATTCAATTACTTGAACTGATTATTCAGCGCCAGCCGCCTTCTGTTCAGGCGCTGGTGGCGTCTGGTAGATCAGGTACGGTTCGGACTTGTGTTCGATCACCGATTCGTCCACCACCACCTTGCTGACGTTCTCTGCCGAGGGCAGGTCATACATGGTGTCCAGCAGGACCGATTCAACGATCGTCCGCAGGCCACGGGCACCGGTCTTGCGCTTGAGCGCCTTGCGGGCGATCGCGGCCAGGGCGTCCGGACGGAACTCCAGCTCGACGTGCTCCATCTCGAACAGCTTCTTGAACTGTTTGGTGATGGCGTTCTTCGGCTCGGTCAGGATGCGCACCAGGGCGGCCTCGTCCAGCTCTTCCAGGGTCGCCACGACCGGCAGGCGGCCGACGAACTCCGGAATCAGGCCGAACTTGATCAGATCTTCCGGCTCGACTTCGGCCAGGATCTTGCCCACTTCCTGCTTGCGCTCGGAACTCTTCACCTTGGCACCGAACCCGATGCCGCCCGAATCGTTGGACCGCTGCTGGATCACCTTGTCCAGGCCGGCAAACGCGCCGCCACAGATGAACAGGATGTTCTTGGTGTCCACCTGCAGGAATTCCTGCTGCGGGTGCTTGCGACCGCCCTGCGGCGGCACGCTGGCCACGGTGCCTTCGATCAGCTTCAGCAGGGCCTGCTGGACGCCTTCGCCGGACACATCGCGGGTGATCGACGGGTTCTCGCTCTTGCGCGAGATCTTGTCGATTTCATCGATATAGACGATGCCCTGCTGTGCCTTCTCGACGTCGTAATCGCACTTCTGCAGCAGCTTCTGGATTATGTTCTCCACGTCCTCGCCCACGTAACCGGCTTCGGTCAGCGTGGTGGCGTCGGCCATGGTGAACGGCACGTTGAGCAGGCGGGCCAGGGTTTCGGCCAGCAGCGTCTTGCCCGAACCGGTCGGACCGACCAGCAGGATGTTCGACTTCGCCAGTTCGACTTCGTCGTTCTTCTGGCGGCTCTCGATGCGCTTGTAGTGGTTGTATACGGCCACGGCCAGGGTCCGCTTGGCGCGGTTCTGCCCGATCACGTACTGGTCCAGGACCTCGAGGATCTCGCGCGGCTTGGGCAGCGAACTGCGGGCCGACTGCGCCTTCTCCTCCAGCTCCTCACGGATGATGTCGTTGCACAGCTCGACGCATTCATCGCAGATGAACACGCTCGGACCCGCAATCAGCTTGCGCACCTCATGCTGGCTCTTTCCGCAGAAAGAGCAGTAGAGGATCTTGCCGGTGTCCGTGGAACGACCTTGGCGGTCTTCGCTCATGCTTCGCTTACCCAGTTACCCCACCCGCTGAACGGGGGTTCGATTCGAGAATAGCACAGGGTCAGGAGGACGCCAGTCCTGCCCGACCCGGTGGAAACAAGCCGGTTTCCCGGCCTGGCACAACGTTACGCCGGCTGGATCGACTCTTCCGGACGACGCTCCAGGACCTGGTCGACCAGACCATAGGCCACGGCATCGGCCGCGCTCTTGAAGTTGTCGCGCTCGGTATCCCGGGCGATGGTCTCCAGCGACTGGCCGGTGTGCTTGGCCAGCACTTCGTTCAGGCGCGAACGCAGGGTCAGGATTTCACGGGCATGGATGTCGATATCCGTGGCCTGGCCCTGGAAGCCGCCCAGCGGCTGGTGGATCATCACGCGCGAGTTCGGCAGCGCGTAACGCTTGCCGGCCGCGCCGGAGGCCAGCAGCAGGGCGCCCATCGAGGCGGCCTGGCCGACGCAGATGGTGCTCACGTCCGGCTTGATGTACTGCATGGTGTCGTAGATCGCCATGCCGGCGGTGACCACGCCACCGGGCGAGTTGATGTAGATGCTGATGTCCTTTTCCGGGTTGTCCGCTTCCAGGAACAGCAGCTGCGCCACCACCACGTTGGCCATGTGATCGTCGATCGGGCCCACGAGGAAGATCAGACGCTCCTTCAACAGGCGCGAATAGATGTCATAGGCGCGCTCGCCGCGGCTGGTCTGTTCGACCACCATCGGAACCATGTTCAGGGCTGTGGTTCGGTTGTCCATTAGTGAGGCACCTATTTTGGGGGGAACGACCCCGCGCCAGGGCGCGGGGCGTAAAACACGACCGCTTACTGGCGGATCGCGTCCTGGAACGACAGCTTCTCTTCGGTGTGCTGGGCGCGCTCGGCGATCCAGTCGATCACCTGCTCTTCCATCACGCGATTCTGCAGCCCACTCATCAGCTGGGGGTCATTGCGGTACATCTCAATGACCTGCTCCGGCTCTTCGTAGGTCGAGGCGATCAGGCGCATGGTTTCATTCAGGCGCTTGGGATCCAGGCGCAGGTCGTTCCTGCGGGCCACTTCGCCAACCAGCAGGCCGACCAGCACGCGCTTGGCGGCGGCGTCCTTGAAGCCTTCGTGGGCGTCGGCCGGGACATCGCCCGGGTTGCGGCCGCTGCGGCGGATCTGCTCGAGCTGCTGGTCCAGCATGGCGCGGGCTTCGTTCTCGACCAGGCGCGGCGGCATTTCCACCGAGGCGTAGGCGGCGATCAGCTGCTCACCGACTTCGCGGCGCAGGCGGTTCATCAGGGCACCCTTGAGCTCACGCTCCAGGTTGGCGCGGATGTCCTTGCGGAACTGCTCCACGTCGCCACCCTTCACGCCGAAGCTCTTGATGAACTCGGCATCCACCTCCGGCAGCACCGGCGCGGACACGTCCACCGCCTTGACGGTGACCTTGACCTGCTTGCCGGCCAGCGCGGGGACGCGCCAATCGGCCGGGAACTCGACGTCCAGGGTCTTTTCTTCACCGGCGGTCAGACCGACCAGCCCCTGTTCGATCTGCTCGAACATCATGCCCTGGCCCACGATCACGCTGCCCTTTTCGGTACCTTCGGCCGGCAGGCGCTCATCGCCAGCCTGCGACCAGGTTTCCAGGGCGACCAGATCGCCGTCCTGGGCGCCACGGGTGACCGGGCTCCAGCTGCGACGCTGTTCGCGCAGGTTGGTGATCATCTGGTCGATGTCGGCGTCGTTGATTTCAGCAACGTGGCGGACCACGGTCAGCTTGCTGACGTCCACGTCGCCGAAATCCGGCACCAGCTCGACGGTGGCCACGAAGGACAGCTCGCCATCGCCCTTGTCGATGCGCGGGGTACCGGCGATGCGCAGCTCATGCTCGCGCAGGGCGGCATCGAAGGTCTCGCGCAGCAGGCCGTCGACGGCTTCGCTGCGGACCTGCTGGCCGAAACGCTGCTCGATCACCTTGGCCGGCACCTTGCCCGGGCGGAAGCCCTTGATGCGCGTGGTGCGGGCGATTTCGCCCAGACGGCCGCTGATGTGCGTCTGCAGACGGTCTTCCGGCAGCGAGAAGGTCAGGCGGCGTTCCAGATTGCCAGTGGATTCGATCGAAGCTTGCATGTTGACTCCTGCCACCGGCGGCATGAGCCCCGGCACGATGTGATGGATGAAACGGGTTTTGGACGCGGGGCCGTGGACGCGCATGCCCGCCGCAGCCCTGTAGTTTCGCCGATAAACGCCAGCGCCGCCAGCGCGGGCCGAGAACGTCCGGGGCCGCCAGGGGCCCAGCATGTGGCCGTCTCCCCGATCCGGGACGTGCCCATGGTCATGGTGCCGGCGAAAACGCCCTGCACTGGTGCGAAAGGGGGGACTCGAACCCCCACGCCTTGCGGCACTGGAACCTAAATCCAGGGCGTCTACCAATTCCGCCACTTTCGCGAGCCTGGAAGCTCAGGCGCACATTGTTGCAGGCGGGGCGGCAAAGCGAAAGAACGTCATGTTGCTTAATGGGGTGAGGCAGGTGCCCCACCCCACGGATCAACTGCTACCTGGCCAACAGCGACACCGACGGCTGGAAGTCGCCCTCCGGCAGAGCGTGGCGCTCCACGGTCTGCTGGTGGGCCTGCATGGATGCGGGGACCAGCGATTCGAGCGGGCGGAAGTCGCTGGCAGCAAGATCGTGGCGTACGACGGTGATGGCGTAACCGGCCGCGGTGGCGTGCGGCGCGAGGACAGGTGTTTCGGCGGCCGTGGCGGTGGTGGCCGCACAGGCGGTCAACGCCAGGGCGAGAAGGATCCGGCAAGTCATGATGGGTCTACCTCGATGGGCGCCGTGGGCGCGGTCCCTCGAGTGGACCCTGATTGCCGGTTGCGATCCGTGCGCTGCCGCGCAGGTTGGGCACGCAGGGTGTCGCGCTCGACCCTGGTTTCAGGAGGCTTTCAGATACACGCGGGCGGAAAAGAAAAAAGCCGCCTGGCGGACCAGGCGGCTTTCAACTTGGTGGGCTGTCAAGGATTCGAACCTTGGACCTATTGATTAAGAGTCAACTGCTCTACCAACTGAGCTAACAGCCCGAAAATCGGGAGGCGAATTATGCAGGGTTTTCTGCGCGCGACGCAAGCGTTTTGTTTGAATGAATGTCCAACGGCGGCGGCAGACCGTCAACGGCCAGCCTGTTCAACCTGATGTCTCGAACAAGAAAAAAGCCATCGGGCGGACCCGATGGCTTCTATCTTGGTGGGCTGTCAAGGATTCGAACCTTGGACCTATTGATTAAGAGTCAACTGCTCTACCAACTGAGCTAACAGCCCTGAAAAACCCAGGCGCACATTGTAGCGTGTGTGCTGCCTTTTGCAACCCGGGTTCACTTTCGATGAACCCGTTTGAATCAGTGGGGTGGCTGAGGGGACTCGAACCCCCGACCACCGGAATCACAATCCGGAACTCTAACCAACTGAGCTACAGCCACCACTGAAAACCTTGCTTCCTACCGCTTGCACCGAATGGCGCGCCCGACAGGAATCGAACCTGTAACCGCCGGCTTAGAAGGCCGGTGCTCTATCCAGTTGAGCTACGGGCGCTCGATCCGGATTGTCGCATTCCAATCCCGATTTGAGCAGCGGGCTTGGTCGGGGTAGAGGGATTCGAACCCCCGACATCCTGCTCCCAAAGCAGGCGCGCTACCAGACTGCGCTATACCCCGGCGGTTTGTTTCCCTCCGAGGTTCCCCCCCCGAAAGAGCCGCCTATTGTGGGAATCAGCGTGGCATCTGTCAACGGTTTTCACACATCAATTCACATGCGGCCATCACCGGCGGCCGCTTCGGCTATGCTCGGGTCAGCGGCCGGATGGCCGGACCCCTACCCCATCAAGGAGATTGGCAATGCGCAGCGGCAATCCCGCACTTTCCGAGTCGACCTTCCTCGACCTTGCCAGCGGCTCGGTCGTGGCCCGCCCCGACCAGGCGATGACCATCAACGGTACCGTCAACAAGACCGGCATCCTGTTGCTGCTCACCGTGCTGACCGCCGCCTTCGCGTGGAGCCAGTCCATCGATGCCTACGGCCAGGTGTCCTCCAGCGCGATGATGTACAGCATCGGTGGCGCGATCGGCGGCCTGGTCCTGGCCCTGGTCACCGTGTTCAAGAAAGAATGGTCGCCGGTCACCGCGCCGATGTACGCCCTGGTGGAGGGCTTCTTCCTCGGTGCGATCTCGGCGGTGTTCAACATGAAGTTCCCGGGCATCGTATTCCAGGCGGTGCTGCTGACCTTCGGCACCCTGTTCGCGCTGCTGATGCTGTACCGCAGTGGCGTGATCAAGGTCACCGAGAAGTTCAAGATGGGCGTGTTCGCCGCGACCGGCGGCATCGCCCTGGTGTACCTGGCCTCGTTCGTGCTCAGCTTCTTCAACATCAACGTGCCGGTGATCCATGACGCCAGCCTGCTGGGCATCGCCTTCAGCCTGTTCGTGGTGGCCGTGGCCGCACTGAACCTGGTGCTGGATTTCGACTTCATCGAAACCGGTGCCGCCGCACGCGCCCCGAAGTACATGGAGTGGTACGGCGCATTCGGCCTGATGGTCACGCTGGTGTGGCTGTACGTGGAATTCCTGCGCCTGCTGTCCAAGATCCAGCAGCGCTGAGCCACGCGCATGCCGGAAAGTGGGAAAGGCGCCGAAAGGCGCCTTTTTCATGCCTCCGGCGGTACCGAACGCTGTTGCTGGAGTCCGGCGTAATGCCGGGCCATGAACTCGGCCAGCGCGCGCACCTTGGGTGCCAGCTGGCGGGCATGCGGATACACCGCGTAGTAGTGCCGGCGCCCGGCATGGTGCTGCGGCAACACCCGTACCAGCCGACCATGGAGCAGATCGTCCTGCACGGTCAGCCGGGTGAACGCGGCGATGCCCTGCCCGGCCAGCACCGCCGCATGCAGCGCCGGTATCGCGTCCAGGCGCAGCCGGCCCTGCGGCACCACCTCCGACTGCACGCCACGCGCCGAGGTCAGCGACCACGCCGCCAGCGCACGTGCACCCGCGAAGCCGATCAGCGCATGCCGGGCCAGATCCGTCGGCTGACGCGGCAGTCCGCACTGCGCGATGTAACGCGGTGATGCGACCAGCACCATCTCGGTGACGGCCAGTTCGCGCGCCACCAGGGTACTGTCCGCCAGCGGCCCTGCGATGCGCAGGGCCATGTCGAAACCACCGCCGATCAGATCGACCAGGCGATCATCGCAGGACAGATCCAGCTCGATGCCGGGGTACTGCTCCAGGAACGCAGGCAGCCATTGCGCCAGTTCCAGCGTCCCGATCACCAGCGGCGCACTGACGCGCAGCAGCCCGCTCGGTGCGTCGTGATCGGCCTGCAGGCGCTGCTCGGCGACCTCCAGGCGATCCAGGATCTCCACGCAATCCTGGTAGTACGCGCGCCCCGCTTCGGTCAGTGTCAGCCGGCGGCTGTTGCGGTCGAGCAGGCGTGACCCGAGGTGCGCTTCCAATTGACGTAACTGCCGCGACATCGACGAATGGGTGGTCTCCAGGCGCTCGGCGGCGGCAGTGAAACTGCCGGCATCGACGATGCTGCGGAACGCCTTCATGGCGGAAAACTGGTCCATCACGCTCTCGTGCAGCTGCCGACACCCAGGGTGTCGGCAGCATAGCAAGGCCGTGCGGTACGACTCAGCGGACCGGCAGCGCCAGGATCTGATCGGTGGCCAGCACGGTGCCGTAGGTATCTTCGATGCTGGCCAGCGCCGCCGCATGCAGGCTGGCGTGCCCGACACGGCTGCCATCCTGCAGATCCAGATCGCGGGTGGCCGTGGCGTCGGAGGACACGATCACGTTCAGGCCCTTCGGCGCCGCATCGCGTGCGGCACCGGCGACACAGGCGTGGGTCTGCAGGCCGGCGATGATCAGGGTATCGACGCCGGCCTTCCTGAGCGCCTGCTCCAGCACCGGGCCGGACGCACCGGCGAACACGCTGACGTTGTCCTTGGCGATCACCTGCTCGCCCTTGCGAGGCTGCATCTGCGGATGGAACTGGACGCTGCGGCTACCTTCGGCGAACAGCGGTGCACCGGCCGGCAGCACATGCTGGACGTGGATCACCGGGATCTTGTGGGCATCGGCGAAGGCTACCAGCCGGCGGGTCTGGGCCAGCGCGGCATCGCCATCGGGGATCGGCATGCGGCCGCCGGCGAAGTACTCATTCTGGAAATCGATCACCAGCAGCGCGGTCTTGCCCGCCGGCAGTGCGTCGGCGGGCTGGGCGCCGGCCATGTGGCGGATGGTCGGGTGAGCCGGCTCGGCGCTGGGCTGCGCGGTCGCGGTGGCCACGCCGAGGATGCCGGCCAGGCCGATCAGGGAGGCGAAGTTCATGGGAAAGCTCCTGCTGTGTTGGTTGGGACGGGTGCATGGTGCGCGCCGCATCCGTGCATCAACAGCCCTGAACGCAAACACCATCTGTGCAGTTTTTGCACAGATTGAAGAAGCCGCCTCCGGGATCGACCGACGCCGGGCAACAAAAAAAGCGGGACGCCGAAGCGCCCCGCTTTCTGGACAACCGACCCGCGCGCTTACAGGCGGCTGGCGATGGCCTGGGCGAAGCCCATGGTGTTGCCGGTGCCGCCCAGGTCGCCGGTCAGCGAGTCCTTGGCTTCCAGCGTGGCCACGATGGCCTTGCGCAGGCGTTCGGCATTGTCGGTCTGGCCGACATGGTCCAGCATCTGCGCGGCGGCGAGCAGCAGTGCGCACGGATTGGCCTTGCCCTGGCCGGCGATGTCCGGCGCGGTGCCGTGTACGGCTTCGAAAATCGCTGCGTTCTCGCCGATGTTGGCGCCCGGGGCCAGGCCCAGGCCGCCGACCAGACCGGCACACAAGTCGGAGATGATGTCGCCGAACAGATTGGTGGTCACGATCACATCGAACTGTTCCGGACGCATCACCAGCTGCATGCAGCAGTTGTCGACGATCATTTCCTGGAACTCGATGTCCGGGTACTTGGCCGCCACTTCGCGCGCCACGGCCAGGAACAGGCCCGAGGTGGACTTGATGATGTTGGCCTTGTGCACGGCGGTGACCTTCTTGCGGCCGGTGCTGCGGGCCAGCTCGAAGGCGTAGCGCACGATGCGCTCGGAGCCCTTGCGGGTGATGCGGGTGCCGGAGAAGGCGGTCTCGCCATCGGCCGACACTTCCTGGCCTTCGGCCAGGTAGGCGCCTTCGGTGTTCTCACGGACGGTGATCAGATCCACGCCGTCGCCGAAACGCGACTTGGTGTTCGGGAACGACACCGCCGGACGCACGTTGGCGTACAGGTCGAAGTGGCGGCGCAGGCTGACGTTGATCGAGGTGAAGCCACCACCGACCGGCGTGGTCAGCGGGCTCTTCAGCGCGATCTTGTTGCGTGCGATCGACTCCAGCGTGGACGCCGGCATCAGATCGCCGTGCTTTTCCAGCGCGACCAGGCCCGCGTCGGCGTCTTCGTATTCAAAGCCAGTGTCCAGCTTGCCGAGCACGAACAGGGTAGCGTCCATGATCTCCGGGCCGATGCCGTCACCGCGGATGACCGTGATTTTCTGCGTCATTGATGTGTATTCCGAACCGAGGGGGGAGCGCCATCCGTGAGGTGCGCGAAGCGCGGGCGCAAGGGAAGTTTCATCGGCAATTATGCCTTAGCCGGGCCAGACGTCCCAACTAGACCATTGGCGCAGCCCGGCAAAGGCACAATTGCCCGCGCATTCCTCCTCTACCCCGCGCCGTTGGCGCGCCCGCTTCAACAGAAGGGGGCTCTTCTCCAGACACACCTTCGGTAGTGCCGGCCGCTGGCCGGCAACCAGGGGCTGAACGAGGGGTAGCCACCGACCGCTGGTCGGTGGAAACGTAGTCCAGAAGATGAACGGGAGACCGTTGAAGCACCGAGAGCGCTGGGGGCCAACGGAGCCGACCAACGGTCGGCTCTACCGCGGCGGGGCCGTGCCGGCCCCGACCTCAATGTTCGTGGACGGCCGGCGCTTCGGCGCCACCTTCGAGCTGGTCCAGGAAGTCCACCGCGCGGCGCAGGTGCGGGATCACGATCGAGCCGCCGACCACCAGGCCGACCGAGAAGGTCTCGAAGAACTCTTCGCGGGTCACGCCGGCGTCCTTGCACTGGGCCACGTGGTAGCTGATGCAGTCATCGCAGCGCAGCACCATCGAGGCGACCAGGCCCAGCAGCTCCTTGGTCTTCACATCCAGCGCGCCGGCCTGGTAGGTCTGGGTATCGAGCGCGAAAAAGCGCCGCACGACCTGGTTGGGCTCGCCCAGGATGCGCTGGTTCATGCGCTGGCGGAACTCGGTGAACTCGGCGATGCGGTCCTTGCTGCCGTCGTCGGCCGCGCTCATGCCGGGTCCTGCCCGGCCAGCAACGGCTCCAGCTTGCCGGCGCGGTGCAGGGCCATCATGTCGTCGTAGCCGCCCACATGGACCTCGCCGACGAAGATCTGCGGCACGCTGGTGCGGCGGGTCTTGGCCATCATCTTCTCGCGCTCGACCGGGTCCAGGTCGATCCGGACCTCGGTCCAGTCGCGGCCCTTGCTCTTCAGGAAGTTCTTGGCGGCCACGCAGTACGGGCAGACCGCGGTCGAGTAGATGGTGATGGCGGGGGCGCCACCGGGGGTGGAAACAGCATCTTGGCTCACGGGAAACTCCACAGCGGAACGTTGGTCTGTATATGGTAGCGGTCCGCTGGATTTTCCACGTCACCGCCGCAACACTGTGGTTTAACTGCAGGTTGCAGTGGCTCTGTCACGCTGTCGTCCGCTTTCCCCCAGGAGCTTCGTTTGCGCCCCTTGCTGCTCTCTGCCGCGTTGACCCTGGCCCTGGCCGTGCCCCTGGCCGGGGCGCAGGAAAACAAGCTGCCGGACATCGGTTCCTCGGCCGGCGAGCTGCTGACCCCGGCCCGGCAGGCCGAATACGGCGGGATGATGCTGCGCGAACTGCGCAACTACGGCTATCTGCTCGATGACCCGCTGGTCGATGACTGGCTGCAGACCATGGGCGCCCGGCTGGGCTCCAACAGTGCCCAGCCACGCCAGTCCTACACCTTCTTCATGCTCAAGGACCGGCAGATCAATGCCTTTGCGACCCTGGGCGGCTATATCGGGGTCAATGCCGGCCTGGTCCTGACCGCCGAGCGCGAGGACGAAGTCGCCGCGGTGCTGTCCCACGAGATCGCCCACGTCACCCAGCAGCACGTGCTGCGCGGTGTCGAGCGTGCCCAGCGCGACCAGATCCCGATCCTGCTCGGCATGCTCGCCGCGATCGTGGCCGCGCAGCAGGCCGGCGGCAACTCCTCCGGTGACGCCACCATGGCGGCGATCACTTCGGGCATGGGGCTGATGCAGCAGCGCCAGATCAACTACACCCGTTCCAACGAATCCGAGGCCGACCGCCTGGGCATCCGCACCCTGGCCCGCAGCGGTTACGACGTGGATGCCATGGCTGGCTTCTTCGAGCGGATGTCAGCCTCGATGCGCGGCAACCAGGGCGGCTACAGCGTCCCGGACTTCCTGCAGACCCACCCGGTCACCACCACCCGCATCAGCGAGGCCAAGGCCCGTGCCGAGCAGATGAAGAAAGACACGGTGCTGCTGACCACCGAGGTGCCGGGCGGCGTGCGCCAGGAACGGGTGAATCCCTCCGATCCGGCCCTGTCCGATCCGCTGGTGCGGCGGAGCAACCCGTTGCTGCCGGCCTCGATGCAGATTTCGGTCAATTCGCTCAGCCGCGGCAGCACCGGCCAGTTTGAATGGGCGCGCGAGCGCCTGCGGGTGCTCAGCGCCGACACCCCCGGCGACGTGATCCGTGAATATGAAAGCCTGCAGCGCGCGCAGAAGAATGGGCTGACCGAGCCGCAGCGTTACGGGCTGGCGCTGGGCCGGCTGCGCAACAGTGCCGCCGCGCAGGCCAGCCGCGACCTGGGCGAACTGCTGCGCGACCATCCGGACAACGTGTGGGTGGCGCTGGCGCTGGGCGAGGCAGAGTCGCGCAGCGGCCAGCCGGCGCAGGCCAACGCCCGTTTCGAGACCTTGATGCGCCAGCACCCCGGCAGCCGCCCGGTGGCGCTGACCTATGCCGCCATCCTCAATGAACAGGGCGGACGCGAAGCCGGCCAGCGGGCGCAGGCCATGCTGCGCCCGATGCTGTCGCAAAGTGGCAATGATCCCGTCTTCCAGCAACGCTTCGCCCGCGCCAGCGAACTGGCCGGGGATACCACCCGGGCCAGCGAGGCCTACGCAGAAGCGGCGTTCCTGAGCGGCCGCCCGGAGCAGGCGCTGATCCAGCTGCAGGCATTGAAGCGGCAGCCCGGCCTGGATTATGTCGGTCGGGCGCGGGTCGATGCCCGGATCGAGAGCATCACCCCGACCGTGCTGGAAATGCGCCGGCAGGGGATCGACGATCCGGAGCTGGACCGCCGCTAGCGACGGGAACGGCTACCTCGTCACAAACCTGTCATGAAACCGTAGTCTACTGAGCTCAATCCCGATCTGATGAGCAATACGGTGGGCACGTGCAGAAACGCATCCTGATCGTCGATGACGAACCCGCGATCCGCGAAATGGTCGCCTTTGCTCTGCGCAAGGGCGACTATGACCCGATCCATGCCGGCGACGCCCGCGAGGCGCAGACCGCCATCGCCGACCGTGTCCCGGACCTGATCCTGCTGGACTGGATGCTTCCGGGCACCAGCGGCCTGGACCTGGCCCGGCGCTGGCGTAAGGAAGCCCTCACCCGTGAGGTGCCGATCATCATGCTGACCGCGCGCGGGGAGGAGAACGACCGCGTCGGCGGCCTGGAAGCCGGTGTCGACGACTACGTGGTCAAGCCGTTCTCCGCCCGCGAGCTGCTGGCCCGCATCCGTGCGGTGATGCGACGTGCCCGTGACGATGACGAAGACGGCAGCGTGGAGGTCGGTACGATCCGCATCGACGGCGCCGCGCACCGCGTCTTTGCCGGCGACCAGCCGGTGCCGATCGGTCCGACCGAGTACCGCCTGCTGCATTTCTTCATGACCCACCCCGAGCGTGTGTACACCCGTGCCCAGCTGCTGGATCACGTGTGGGGCGGCAGCGTGTACGTGGAGGAGCGCACCATCGACGTGCACATCCGCCGCCTGCGCAAGACGCTGGAGCCGTTCGGCGCGGAGAACATGGTGCAGACCGTGCGCGGCGCCGGCTACCGCTTCTCGACCTCGACCTCGACCTGAGTCTCGTCGGGCCGGTGCCGGGCGCGCATGCCCGGTTCCGGCCACTCCTGCTATAACCTTGGATCGAGTCCGAGGACCGCACTTTCTGCGAGACCGCAATGCCCCGCCACATCCGTTCTGCCTGGTTGAAAACGCTGGCCACCCTCGCCGCCCTGCTGCTCGCGGCCGGCTTGCTGGGCCTGGCAGTGGGACATGTCTGGATGTGCATCGCACTGGCCTCCATCGGCGCACTGGCCTGGCATTACTGGCGGCTGCGCCGGGTGCTGCGCGGGCTGACCGCGCGCCATCGCTGGGACATGGGCGACGGCACCGGCGTATGGAACGAGCTGGACCGCCTGCTCTATCGCAATCAATGGGAAATGCGCACGCGCAAGCGTCGCCTGCTCGACATGCTGCGCAGTTATCGCGCCGCCGCCGCCGCGCTGCCCGATGCCGTCGTGGTGGTCGACCGCAACAGTCAGCGCGTGCAGTGGTTCAACGAAGCGGCCACGTCGCTGCTCGGCCTGCACCATCCGGGCGACCTCGGCGAAGCCCTGGTCGAGCGCCTGCAGCCGATGCCGTTGGCGCACTGGCTGGCCGGCGGCCGCAATGCCGAACCGATCCTGGACGTGCCCTCGCCGGTCGATCCCGCGATCCGCCTCAACCTGCGACTGATTCCCTACTCGCCCGACTACTGGTTGCTGATCGCGCGCGACGTCAGCAAGCTGCTGCGGCTGGAGCAGGTCCGCCGCGACTTCGTCGCCAACGTCTCGCATGAACTGCGCACGCCGTTGACCGTCGTGCACGGCTACCTGGACATGATGGACCCGGAGGACTTCCCCGGCACCGGCCCGATGCTGGAGGAAATGCGCAAGCAGTCCCAGCGCATGGCGCAGCTGGTCGAAGACCTGCTCACCCTGTCGCGGCTGGAATCGCAGGAACATACCGAAGCCGAAGCCGTGGCGATGACGCCGATGCTGGCCACCCTGCGCCGCGAGGCCGAAGCGCACAGCCAGGGCCGCCACCAGATCAACATCATCGATACCGCCGGGGTGGACCTGCAGGGCTCCAACAAGGAACTGCACAGCGCGTTCTCCAACCTGGTCACCAATGCCGTGCGCTACACCCCGGCCGGCGGCCGGGTGGAAGTGGAGTTCGCCCGCGAAGGGGATGGCGTAGTGCTGTCGGTGCGTGACACCGGCTACGGCATCCCGGCCAACCACCTGCCGCGCCTGACCGAACGCTTCTACCGCGTCTCCAGCAGCCGCTCGCGCGAGAGCGGCGGCACCGGCCTGGGCCTGTCGATCGTCAAGCACATTCTCGGCCTGCACCATGCCCGCCTGGAGATCCAGAGCGAGGTCGGCAAGGGCAGCACGTTCTCCTGCCATTTCGATGCCGACCAGGTGCGTGCGCGCACCGAAGTCGCCTCCCTTCCTTCAGCCGAAGACTTTTCCGCATGAGTACTCCTGTTCCCGTCGCCGTGCCCGTGGACGGCGATCCGCTGCGCGACCCGGCGCTGTACATCAACCGTGAACTGTCGCAACTGGATTTCAATTTCCGGGTGCTGGCCCAGGCCATGGATCCGCAGGTCCCGCTGCTGGAGCGCCTGCGTTTCATGTGCATCTCCTGCACCAACCTGGATGAGTTCTTCGAGATCCGCGCGGCCGCCGTGCGCCATGCGCAGGAGTTCGGCCTGCCGCCGGCGCCGGACGGCATGACGCCGCAGGCGATCCTCAATGCCATCCATGACCGCGCCGCGCAGCTGGTGGACCAGCAGTACCGCTGCTGGAACGAAACCCTGCGTCCCGCGCTGCACGAGGCCGGCATCGACGTGCTTGGCCGGCACTCCTGGAACCACCGGCAGAAGCGCTGGCTGCGCGCCTACTTCCGCAACGAGATCATGCCGGTGCTGTCGCCGCTCGGGCTGGATCCCTCGCACCCGTTCCCGAAGATCCTCAACAAATCACTGAACATCGTGGTGGTGCTCAAGGGCACCGATGCGTTCGGCCGCGCCGGGCACCTGGCGATCGTGCGTGCGCCGCGCTCGCTGCCGCGCATCATCCAGTTGCCGGAGAAACTCGGCGGCCCGCAGACCTTCGTGTTCCTGTCCTCGGTGCTGTCGACCTTCGTCGATGAAATGTTCCCGGGCATGGAAGTCCAGGGCGCCTACCAGTTCCGCGTGACCCGCAACTCCGAACTGGTGGTGGACGAAGAAGAGGTCGAGAACCTCGCCCTGGCACTGCGCGACGAACTGGTCGACCGTGGCTACCGCCCGGCGGTCCGGCTGGAGATCGCGCAGGATTGCCCGCGCGACATCGTGCGCACCCTGCTGCAGAACTTCGGGCTGACCGAAAACGCGGTCTACCGCATCGACGGCCCGGTCAACCTCAACCGCGTGATCCAGCTATACGACGTGATCCAGCGACCGGAACTGAAGTACCCCTCGCTGAGCCCGCGCACCCTGCGCGACAGCGACGGGATCTTCGAGATCGTGGCGCGCCGCGATGTACTGCTGCACCACCCCTTCGATGCGTTCACCGCCGTGCTCGACGTGATCAAGCAGGCCGCGGTCGACCCGAACGTGCTGGCGATCAAGCAGACCCTGTACCGCACCGGCAAGGACTCGTTGATCGTGGACGCGCTGATCCAGGCGGCCCGCAACGGCAAGGACGTCACCGTGGTGGTCGAACTGCGCGCGCGCTTCGATGAAGAAGCCAACCTCGGCCTCGCCGACCGCCTGCAGGAAGCCGGCGTGCAGGTCGTGTACGGCGTGGTCGGGTTCAAGACCCACGCCAAGATGCTGCTGATCGTGCGTCGCGAAGGCCGCAAGCTGCGCCGCTACGTGCACCTGGGCACCGGCAACTACCACAGCGGCACCGCACGCGCGTATACCGACCTGAGCCTGATCACGGCCGACCCGGACATCGGCGACGATGTGCACCTGCTGTTCCAGCAGCTCTCCGGGCTGGCCCCGCAGATGAAGCTCAAGCGTCTGCTGCAGTCGCCCTTCACCCTGCACCCGGGCCTGCTGCAGCGGATCGAGCGCGAGACGCGGCTGGCGGCCAGTGGGCGCGCCGGGCGGATCATCGCCAAGATGAACGCCCTCAACGAACCGCAGATGATCCGCGCGCTGTATGCGGCCTCGCAGGCGGGCGTGCAGATCGACCTGATCGTGCGCGGCGCCTGCACCCTGCGCCCCGGCATGCCCGGCGTCTCGGACAACATCCGGGTGCGCTCGATCGTCGGCCGCTTCCTGGAGCACAGCCGGGTCTATTGGTTCGGCAATGACGGCGCCTCGGAGCTGTTCTGCGCCAGCGCGGACTGGCTGGAGCGCAACCTGCTGCGCCGGGTCGAGACCTGCTTCCCGATCCTGGACCCGGAGCTGGCACGCAAGGTCTACCGCGACGTGCTGCAGAACTACCTGGACGACAACCTCAACGCCTGGGAACTGCAGGCCGACGGCAGCTACATCAAGTGCACGCCCGGGCATGACGAGCCGCCGCACGCCGCGCAGATGGCCTTGCTGCAGGGTCTGTAGGTACCGACCGTTGGTCGGTACGCGGTCATTGCCTGCCCCTTCGATGCGACCGGTCGTCGCAGCCTGCCCATATGAAGGGCGCGCGGTGACTTCGCGACCCACCGTTCGGCTAACATTCGCAAATGCCGCATACCTCCACGACACCGCCCGCTTTGCAGGATGGCGACCTGCTCGCCGCCATCGACCTGGGATCCAACAGTTTCCACATGGTCATCGCGCGATACACCCTCGGGCAGTTGCGGGTGGTCGACCGCCTGCGCGAGACCGTGCGCATGGCCGATGGCCTGGATGGCAAGGGCGGCCTGTCCGCCGAAGCCCGCCAGCGCGCGCTGGAATGCCTGGCCCGGTTCGGCCAGCGCATCCGCGCGATCCCCTCGGTGCGGGTCCGCGCCCTGGCCACCAACACCGTCCGCCAGCTGCGCTCGCCGCAGGCCTTCCTGATGCCGGCCGAAACCGCGCTCGGACATGCCATCGAAGTGGTCAGCGGCCGCGAAGAGGCGCGCCTGATCTACCTGGGCGTGGCCCATGCGCAGCCACCCAAGCCGGACCAGCGCCGGCTGGTGATCGACATCGGCGGTGGCTCCACGGAATTCATCATCGGCCAGGGCATGCAGACCCTGGAACGCGAAAGCCTGCAGGCCGGCTGCATCGCCAGCACCCGGCGCTTCTTCCCGGGCGGCAAGCTCAGCAAGAAACGCTGGAAGGACGCGCTGACCGAGATCGGTGCGGAATTCCAGCAGTTCGCCAACAAGTACCGCGCGCTGGGCTGGCACGAAGCGCTGGGCTCGTCGGGCACGCACAAGGCGATCAGCGAAATCTGCGCCACCATGAAGCTCAGCAAGGGCGCGATCACCGCCGAAGCCCTGCCGCAGCTGCGCGATGAGCTGCTCAAGGCCAAGCGCATCGAAGACATCAACCTGCCCGGCCTGTCGGCCGATCGCCGCCCGATCATCGCCGGCGGCATCCTGGTGCTCGAGGCGGCCTTCCAGGCGCTGGGCCTGCAGAAACTGCTGGTCAGCAAGGCGGCGATGCGCGAAGGCATCCTGTACGACATCCTCGGCCGCGCCAGCGAGAACGACCTGCGCGACGAATCGGTGGCGGCACTGACCCAGCGCTATGGCATCGATACGGTGCAGGCCGATCGGGTGGAGAACACCGCGATGAACCTGCTCGCCCAAGTCGAAGAAAGCTGGCAGCTGGACCCGGACGATGCGCGCATGCTCGGCTGGTCCGCGCGCCTGCATGAGCTTGGCCTGATGATCGCGCACAGCGGTTACCACGTGCACGGCAGCTACGTGCTGGAGAACTCGGACATCGCCGGTTTCTCGCGGCAGGAGCAGCAATTGCTGGCGGCACTGGTACGCAGCCATCGCCGCAACATCTCCAAGTCCGCGTTCGATGCGCTGCCCGAGCGTCTGCTGCAGCCGGCACGGCGCATGACCGCATTGCTGCGCCTAGCGGTGCTGCTCAACCGCGCGCACGAAGACACGCCGATGCCGACGCTGGAACTGACCGCCGATGACGCGCGCCTGTCGTTGATCCTGCCGCAGGCCTACATCGACGCGCGCCCGCTGCTGCGTGCGGATCTGATCGGTGAAACCGAAGGCATGGCGGGGCTCGGTGTGCAGTTCCGTCCCTTCGTTGCCTGACGCTTTTTACCTGCTTCGACGCGTGCGATCGCAGCAATTTTTCGTCTGAGTTCGCAGAACGCGGCGCGCGTGAAGAATTTGTGAGAACAACAACACATGTTCTTCATGAGCGCTTAACCAATCGATCTACTCTCGGGACACCGGCCTTCACGACCGGTTTTTTGAAGCCGGCGGCACGTTGGATCCGCCGGCTTCCTGGACGTCGTTCCGATAAGAGAGAGAGTCGATCATGTCTTCATCCACTACCCCGCTGGGGCAGGCGATCCGCCTTGCCCTGGTCGCCGGCAGCGCTGGCCTGGCCTCCACCACCGTCCTCGCCCAGGACGCCACTCCGACCACGCTGGACCGCATCGAGATCACCGGTTCGCGCATCCGCCAGGTCGACGTGGAATCGGCCCAGCCCGTGCTCGCCATCAGCCGCGCCGACATCGAACGCCAGGGTTTCAGCTCGGTCGCCGACATCCTGCAGAACCTGACGGCGGTCGGCAGTCCGGCGCTCAGTCGTTCCAGTGTGCTCAGCGCCGGCGAAACCGCAGGCGGCACCTACATCGACATGCGCAATCTGGGCGCACAGCGCACCCTGGTGCTGATCAACGGCAAGCGCCTGGGCATCACCACCAGCGGCTACCAGGACATCTCCAGCGTGCCGGTCTCGGCGATCGAGCGCATGGAAGTGCTGAAAGACGGCGCCTCGGCGATCTACGGCTCCGACGCCATGGCCGGGGTGATCAACATCATCACCCGCAGCAACGCCAACGGGGTCACCGCCAACGTTTACCACGGCCAATACAGCCAGGGTGACGGCGCGCGTGACAGCGTGGATGTGGTGGCCGGCTGGGCCAACGACCGCGCCTCGCTGACGTTCTCTGCCGAGCACACCGAAGAGAAGGGGGTCTGGGCACGCGACCGCTGGTTCAGCCAGTACCCCAACACCAACCGCCACCCGGGCGACAACTGGACCCAGCTCAGCCAGTGGGGCCAGATCACTGGCCTGAAGGGACCCGGATGTACCGCCGCGGCCGGCTGCAACTACTCGCTGGATCGCGGTGCCGATCCGACCAACCCGGCCAACTACCACCGCAGCGACCTGACGCCGGGCACCGGCGACGTCAGCAACACATCGGAGCAGATGCACCTGTTCACGCCGCTCAAGCGCGACTCGCTGTTCCTTGACGGCCGCCTGGACCTGACCGATGCGCTGCGCCTGAGCACCCAGCTGGGCTACAACAAGCGCACGTCCACCCGACAGATCGCGGGGTATCCGCTGCAGTCCTCCACTGCCGGTATCGGGCGGATGTCGGCCGACAGCTGGTTCAATCCGTTCGGCAACCACCACGGCTATGAGGATCCCACCGACATCGCCTGGAACCGCCGCACCTGGGAAGTGCCCCGGGTCAGCAGGAGCGACCTGACCACCTGGCGCGCCGTGGCCGCGCTGGAAGGCAGCGTCGATATCGGTGACCGCTACTTCGATTGGGAAGCGGGCTACCAGTACAACCGCAGCGAACTGCTGCAGCATGCAACCGGCAACCTGCACAAGGAGCGGGTCAAGAACGCGGTCGGCCCTTCGTACTACAACCCGGATACCGGCAGGGTCGAATGCGGCACCCCCGGGGCACCGATTGCCGGCTGCATTCCCTGGAATCCCTTCGTGCCTGCCGGGGTCAACGACCCCAACGGCCTGACCGGCAACCAGGCACTGCTGGACTATCTGTTCCCGCCGGAGATCAGCCGCGGCAGGACCACCACCCGCAACGCATTCGCCAGCGTCGCCGGCACGGTGATGACGCTGCCGGCCGGTGAGCTGGGCTTCGCCTTCGGCGTGGAGACCCGCAAGGAGGCCGGTGAGTTCATCCCCGATGCCCTGGCCCAGACCGGTGCCACCACCAACCTCGCCGCCGGCCCGACCGGTGGCGGGTATCGGGTCAACGAGGCCTACCTCGAGCTGAGCGTCCCGATCCTGGCCGACCTTCCCGGCGCACGCGAGCTCAGCCTGAGTGCGGCCACCCGCCATTCGGACTACAACACGTTCGGCACCACCCTCAACAGCAAGTTCGGCTTCAAGTGGAAGCCGATCGAGCAGCTGCTGGTGCGCGGCACCTGGGCACAGGGCTTCCGCGCTCCCACCATCTCCGATCTGTACAGCGGTGGCTCGGAAACTTTCACCACCGGCTATCACGATCCCTGCGACACCGTCTACGGGGCCTCGGCCAGCAGCGCCGACGTACGCGCCCGCTGTGCCAGGGACATCGCCAACGCGGACAGCTATCGCCAGCTGCGCCAGGGCGGCGTGCCGATCACCTCCAGCACCGACCAGACCCCGGTGCCGTTCACCAATGGCGCCAACCCGGACCTGCAGCCGGAAACCTCGACCAGCCGCACCCTGGGCCTGGTCTGGAGTCCGGGCTTCGTGCCCCACCTCAACGTCGCGCTGGACTGGTGGAAGGTCCGCATCGACAACACCATCGTCAACGACCACCCCAACGACATGCTGCGCGACTGCTATGAGCTGGGCATCGCGTCGCGCTGCGGCGGCTTCACCCGCGACCCGGTCACCGGCATCGTGGACGCGTTGACCTACGGTCGGCGCAATTCCGGCTTCCTGGAAAGCGAAGGCTACGACCTGGAGCTCAGCCACCATCTGGACACCGGCTACGGCAAGCTGAGCACGGGGTGGACCACGACCTACGTCAGCTCCTATCTGGAGCGCACCACCAACGATGCCGACGTGGCGCCGGAAACCAAGAACGGCATCGGTGGCAGCTTCCGCGTGCGCTCCAATCTGACGCTGGGCTGGGACCTGGAGAACTTCGGAGTGAGCTGGACCGCCCGCTACTACTCTGGCGTCAAGGAACGCTGCATCGACGCCAGGAACCGGCCGGACGAGTGCTCGGACCCGGGCGTACAGGCACCGTGGTACGCCGGTTCGCGCGACTACAATCAGCGCGGCTCGGTGACCTTCCATGACCTGCAGTTCCGCTACAACCTGGCCTGGGATGCCACCGTCTCGGTCGGTGCGAACAACGTCTTCGAGAAGTACGGCCCGATCATGTACAGCCAGCCGAACTCCAACTTCTCGTACTACGGCGGCTACGACATCGGTCGCTTCATGTACATGAAGTACCAGCAGCGCTTCTGATCGCCGCCGCCCGGCACCGCGTGACCACCACGGCCCTTCGGGGCCGTGGTGCGTTCCGGCCGCCAGCCTCTGTCACGGGTCCGTACCAGCGCCGCATTTGCTGCACCGCACAACAAGCGCCGGTCCGAACCTGAACGAATGCGCGGCAACCTGTTGCTTTTTCTCACATTTCGTCTCGCTGGTTATTTTTGCGTTAGAAGAACCTCTCAATCTCTTTACAAACCATTAACAGCTGAAGCTATGATCGGGTCACCGGTCTTCACAGGATCGGCTTTTGGGGAGGCGGCGCCTATCGCGTCTGTCGACTCTTTTTGATGCAGTTCTGAACGAGAGAGAGAGCTTTATGACTTCACGCATCAACGTGCTGGGGCAGGCGATTCGCGTTGCCCTGGTAGGCGGTCTGGCCGGTCTGGCCGCCGCCCCCGTCATGGCACAGGACAGTGCGCCGACCACCTTGGACCGGATCGAGATCACCGGCTCGCGCATCCGCCAGGTCGACGTTGAAACCGCCCAGCCGGTCTTCGCCATCACCCGCAACGACATCGAGCAGCAGGGCTTCAGCTCGGTTGCCGACATCCTGCAGAACGTCACTGCGATGGGCAGCCCGACGATCAGCCGTGCCAATGCGCTGACCGCGGGCGAGAACGCCGGCGGCACCTACATCGACATGCGCAACCTGGGCACCCAGCGCACGCTGGTGCTGGTCAACGGCAAGCGCTTGGGCATCAGCACCTCCGGTTACCAGGACGTCTCCACCCTGCCGGTCTCGGCGGTCGAGCGTATCGAAGTGCTGAAGGATGGCGCTTCGGCGATCTATGGCTCCGATGCCATGGCCGGCGTGGTCAACATCATCACCCGCAGCAATGTCAGCGGCGTGACCGCCAACGTCTACCACGGCCAGTACAGTGAAGGCGACGGCGCGCGCGATCGCTTCGACGTGGTCACCGGCTGGAGCAATGACCGCATCTCGCTGACGCTGTCGGCCGAGCACGCCGAAGAAAAGTCCGTGTGGGCCAAGGACCGTGGCTTCAGCGCCTACGGCCTGACCGACCGCCACGCCGACAACCTGACCAACTGGTCCACGATCAGCCAGTACGGCCAGTTCACCGGCCTGAAGGGCGGCCCGGGCTGCACGAACATCGTCGCCGGGTGCAACTACTCGTTGAACCGCGGTGCCGATCCGACCAATCCGGCGAACTACCACCTGACCGATCCGACCGGCTTCACCGGCGACGTCAGCAACGCCAATGACCAGATGCACGTCAGCTACCCGATCAAGCGTGATTCGGTGTACTTCGACGGCCGCTTCAAGATCACCGACAACGTCAACTTCCGCACCGAACTGGGCTACAACAAGCGCACCTCCGATCGCCAGATCGCGGGTTACCCGCTGCAGTCCAGCACCGCCGGTGTCGGTGCGATGTCGATCGACAGCTACTTCAACCCGTTCGGCAACCAGCACGGTTACGCCACGCCGACCGCCATCGCGTGGAACCGTCGCACCTGGGAAGTGCCGCGCGTGACCACCAGCGAGCTGAAGACCTACCGCGCGGTGGCATCGTTCGATGGTTCCTTCGACATCGGCGAGCGCTACTTCGACTGGGAAGTGGGCTACCAGTACAACCGCAACGAACTTGAATCGGTCGCCACCGGCAACCTGCACAAGGGTCGTGTCGCCGCCGCCGTCGGCCCGTCCTTCTACAATGCCGCCACCGGCAAGGTCGAATGCGGTCGTCCGGGCGCCCCGGTCGCCAACTGCATGCCGTGGAACCCGCTGGTCCCGTACGGCACCATCGATCCGAACGGCCTGGACGGCAATGCCGCGCTGCTGGAATGGCTGTTCCCGCCGGAGCACACCACCGGCAAGACCACCAGCAAGAACTTCTTCGCCAACATCGCGGGCAGCATCATGACGCTGCCGGCCGGTGATCTGGGCTTTGCGTTCGGCCTGGAAAGCCGCAAGGAAATCGGCGAGTACATCCCGGACCCGCTGGCCCAGACCGGTGCCACCACCAACCTGGCCGCAGGCCCGACCGGTGGCGACTACCAGGTCAACGAAGCCTATCTGGAAATCAACGTGCCGGTGCTGGCCGACCTGGCGGGTGCCCGTGAGCTGAGCTTCAACGCCGCTACGCGTTTCTCCGACTACGACACCTTCGGCAACACGCTCAACAGCAAGTTCGGCTTCAAGTGGAAGCCGATCGACCAGCTGCTGGTCCGTGGTACCTGGGCGGAAGGTTTCCGCGCGCCGACGATCAACGATCTGTACGGTGGTGGTTCGCAGACCTTCGCGCAGTTCAGCGATCCCTGCGATACCCAGTTCGGTGCCTCCAAGACCAGCGCCGAAGTGCGCGCGCGCTGTGCACGTGATATCGCCAACGCCGACACCTTCCGCCAGCTGCGCCAGGGCAACCAGCCGGTCGCCACGGCCACGGACGCCACTCCGGTGCCGTTCACCAACGGCTCCAACCCGTTGCTGACCCCGGAAACCTCGACCAGCAAGACCCTGGGCGTGGTGTGGAGCCCCACCTTCATCAACAACTTCAATGTGTCGTTGGACTGGTGGAAGATCCGCATCGACAACACCATCATCGCCGACACGCCGACGCAGATCCTGATCGACTGCTACGAGCAGGGCATTGATTCGCGTTGCACCCGCTTCAGCCGCGACCCGGCCACCGGCATCGTCACCGATCTGCAGTTCGGCAACCGCAACGCCGGCTTCCTGCAGACCGAAGGTTACGACCTGGACGTCAGCTACCGTCTGGATACCGACTACGGCAAGTTCAACGCCGGCTGGGCCACCACCTACGTCAGCGAGAACATCTACCGTTCGACCAACGACACCAAGGTGGTTCCGACCCCGACCAACGGCATCGGCAGCGGCTTCCGCATCCGTTCCAACCTGGTGCTGGGCTGGGATCTGGAGAACTTCGGCGTCAGCTGGACCGCGCGCTACTACTCCGGCGTGAAGGAACAGTGCGTCGACATCTCCAAGTATCCGGACGAATGCTCGGATCCGGGCGTGTTCGCACCGTGGTACAAGGGCTCGCGCAACTACAACGAGCGCGGCTCGGTTACCTTCCACGACGTGCAGGTCCGCTACAAGCTGCCGTGGGATGCCACCGTTTCGGTCGGTGCCAACAACGTGTTCGGCAAGGAAGGCCCGATCATGTACAGCAAGCCGAACTCGGCCTTCTCGTACTACGGCGGCTATGACATCGGTCGTTTCATGTACATGAAGTACCAGCAGCGCTTCTGATCGCCGCCGGGTAACCCTGTTTGACCGCCACGGCCCTTCGGGGCCGTGGCTTTTTTCTGTCCGGCGCAGACGTCATCCAGGCGTCATCCGGCGGTCATGTCGGCTACATCGCCCAGCCCCAGCATGCGTGGCATACCGGAGGCCCGCCATGCGCTATGCCATCGTCACCGAAACCTATCCCCCGGAAGTCAACGGCGTCGCCCTGACCGTGCAGGGCCTGGAACTGGGCCTGCGTGCCGCCGGCCACCAGGTCGATCTGGTCCGGCCCCGGCAGCCGTCCGATGTGGACGCCGCCGAAGGCATCCTCCTGGTCACCGGCGCCAACCTGCCGCGCTACCCGGGCCTGCGCTTCGGCCTGCCCGCGCCCTCCCGCTTGAGCCGGCAGTGGCAGCAGCAGCGTCCGGATGCGGTCTACATCGCTACCGAAGGCCCGTTGGGCTGGTCGGCACTGCGCACCGCGCGGCGTCTCGGCATTCCGGTCGCCACCGGCTTCCACACCCGTTTCGATGAATACCTGCCCGACTACGGCGTGGCCTGGCTGCAGGCGGCCGCGCTGCGCTGGATGCGGCGCTTCCACAACCAGGCCGATGCGACCCTGGTGCCGACCCAGGAACTGCAGCAGTTCCTCGGCGAACAGGGGTTCGACCGGGTCCGCCTGCTGGCGCGCGCGGTGGACAGCAGCCAGTTCGAACCCGAGCGGCGCGACCCCGCCCTGCGCGAGGAATGGGGCATCGACGGCAATGGCTTCGCGGCGATCTATGTCGGCCGCATCGCGCCGGAAAAGAACCTCGGGCTGGCGGTCAAAGCCTTCCGCCGCCTGCAGCAGGTGCGGCCGAAGGCACGCTTCGTGTTCGTCGGCGATGGCCCCGCGCGTGCCAGGCTCGCCCACGACAATCCGGACTTCATCTTCTGCGGCGTGCAGCGCGGCGATGCGCTCGCCCGGCATTTCGCCAGCGGCGATCTGTTCCTGTTTCCCAGCCGCAGCGAGACCTTCGGCAACGTGACGCTGGAAGCCATGGCCAGCGGCCTGGCCACGGTCGCCTTCGACTATGGTGCCGCCCGCGAGTACCTGCGCACGGATGACAACGGCATGGCCGTGAATGACGACGGCGAGTTCGTGACCGCGGCGATACAGCTGGCCGGCGACGATGCACTGCGGCACCGCCTGGGCCGCAACGCCGCCACCGCGATGAAGCGGCTGCATCCGCAGCACGTGGTCGCCGAGTTCGATGCCCTGCTCGCCGAACTGGCCCAGGCCCGGAGGCCACATGCCGACCACGCCGCTTGATGCCCTGCGCGGCCGCGAAACCCGCTGGTGCCGACGCGCCAACCACTACTGCCGGCACCGCCGGATCCGGCATGCCTTCGCAGTGATCAGCCGCTTGGGTGATGGTGCGTTCTGGTATGCACTGATGGCCGCGCTGGTGCTGCTGGACGGCTTCGACGGCCTGCGTGCCTCGCTGCACATGGCCGCCACCGGCTTGATGGCCTTGCTGCTGTACAAGGGCCTCAAGCGCTGGACGCGACGCCCGCGGCCCTATGCCGCCGATCTGCGCATCCGGGCCTGGGTCGCGCCGCTGGACGAGTTCAGCTTCCCGTCCGGGCACACGCTGCACGCGGTCTCCTTCACGATCGTGGCGCTGGCCTACTACCCGTGGCTGGCGCCGGTACTGGTGCCCTTCACCCTCCTGATCGGCCTGTCGCGGGTGGTGCTGGGGCTGCACTACCCCAGCGATGTACTGGCCGCGACCGGGATCGCCGTCCTGCTGGCCGCCGCCAGTCTGCAATGGCTGCCGTTGCCGGTCTGAGCAGCGGGTACACGCGCAGCGCGCACCTGCGTTTTACAATGCGGGCATGACCACGCTGTTCATCTCCGATCTGCACCTGGACCCGAGTCGTCCAGCCATCACCGACCTGTTCCTGGCGTTCCTGCGCGATGAAGCGATGCAGGCCGATGCCCTGTACATCCTGGGCGATCTGTTCGAAGCCTGGATCGGCGATGACACGCCCTCCCCGGCCGCCGATGCGGTCGCGGTCGCGCTGCATGCCGTGGCCGATGCCGGCGTGCCGGTGTACTTCATCCGCGGCAACCGCGACTTCCTGGTCGGCGAGGACTACGCGCGCCGCGCCGGATTCACGATCCTGCCCGATCCCAGCGTCATCGATCTGTACGGCCGCCCGGTGCTGCTGCAGCACGGCGACCTGCTGTGCACCGACGACGTCGCCTACCAGCAGTTCCGCGCGCAGACCCGCGACCCGGTGTTCCAGGCACAGTTCCTGTCGCAGCCGCTGGCCGCGCGCATCGCCTTCGCACAGAAGGCGCGCGATGCCAGCCAGGCGCGTCAGTCGGAAATGAAGCAGGGTGACCACGCCCAGTTCGAGACGGTCACCGATGTCGCACCGGCGGAAGTGGAGGCCACCTTCGCCCGCTACGGCGTGGACACTCTGATCCATGGCCATACCCACCGCCCTGCCCTCCACACCCTGCAGGCCGGCGGCAAGGCGTGCACGCGCATCGTGCTGGGCGACTGGTACGAGCAGGGCTCGGTGCTGCGCGTCACCCCCGACGGCTGGACGCTGGATTCGCTGGCGAGCTGACGCCGGCAGCCCTGCCTGCGGCGCTGTTCCGGCACTCCGGTTCCGCGCTACCTTACCCGGGCATCCTCGGGGAACAGGGACGATATGGCGGTGGCAGCTACCCAACCGACAACGGTGCCGACGGTGTCGCTGCACATCGGCCTGTTCTTCGACGGCACCCGCAACAACGCCGACAACCTGCAACGCGCCTCGCGCCCGCCCGGCGCCACCACGCCCGCACCGCGGCCACCCGCGGTGGTCGCCGACGATGCCTCTCCGTACCAGAGCCGCTTGACCAGCAGCTACAGCAACGGCCTGACCAACATCGCCCGGCTGCATGCACTGTACCCGGACCACCGGCAGAGGCCGCCCGCGGGTGACGCCCTCGCGGTGTCGATCTACATCGAAGGCGTGGGCACGCGCGCCGGCGAGGAAGATGATCTGTTGGGGCTGGCCTTCGGGATCGGCCGCACCGGTGTGCGCGCCAAACGTCGCCGGGCGCTGGAGCAGCTGCTGCCCGAGGCGCTGCGCCAGCTCGCCCGCGCGCAGCCTGGCCGGATGCTGGGCAGCGTGCAGCTGGATCTGTTCGGCTACTCGCGTGGCGCGGCCAGTGCGCGCGACGCGGTGAACGTGCTCAACGCACCCGGCGGCAGCGCATGGCTGCGCGAACAACTGGTGCGCTCCGGCTGGGCGTTGGCGCCGGAATTTCAAACCGCCATGCGCCCGGTGCGCTTCGTCGGGCTGCTCGATACCGTGGTGGCGATCGGCCGCCAGCACCGGGATGAGCACCGCGAGCATTTCGCGCTGACCAGCGTGGCTCCCGAACATGAAGAGATCGCCCTGCCAGGGGTGCATGCCAACGTCGGCGGCGGCTACGACCAGCGCATCGAAGGGCCCAAGCTGCTGAGCCGCCCGCAGGGCCAGCTGCTGCGTGGCACCGGACTGGCGGCAGGCGAGGTGCCGCCGCTGGCAGCGCGCACTTGGCCTGGGCGACGAGGCGATCTGGGTCGATGTCTGGCACCAGTGGCAGCCGCAGCGGGTCGCCGGCAGCCGCAGCGTCGTGCCGCAACTCACCCTGCGTGGGTACGCGGCGGTCGTCCTGCGCCGCGAGATCGATGCCCGCTATCAGTTCATCGCGTTGCGGCTGCTGCACCAGCGTGCCACGGCGGCGGGTGTGGCGTGGACGACCTCGCCCGAGCAGCTGCCTGCGCTGGCGCTGCCCATGGAGCTGCAACCGATCGCAGCGCGGTTGCTGGCAGGGCTGCCGCTGGACACCGCGCAGGAGCTCACCCTGCGCCAGCGCTACCTGATGCAGTCGGCACATTGGAACTTCGATGCGCTGGGGGATACCGCGCTGCGCTACGCCGCCGATGAAGGCACGCGGGAACTGCCGTATCGGCCGGGACCCGGCCTGTTCTACGTCAATCGACCGACCGAAAGCGGTCAGCGCGTGGTGCTGGCCAACACCTGACCGCGCAGCTCGGTCTGTTCGATCAGCTCGGCCAGTTCTTCTTCGTCGAATCCGGCCAGCAGCCGCGCTTCCAGATTGAACGGCCCATAGAGGAAGCCGCCGGCGTATTCCTTCAGCAGGGCCATGAAACGCGGGCGTGGCTCGACGTTCTCGCGCGTGCAGTACCAGCGGTACCAGCGCGAACCGGCCGCCACGTGCGCCACTTCCTCGCGCAGGATGATCTCCAGCACATCGGCGGTGGCATGGTCGCCGCCGGCACGCAGCTTCACGATCATGCCGGGGGTGACATCCAGCCCGCGCGCTTCCAGCACGCGCGGCACCAGCGCCATGCGGGCGAGACCGTCATGCGCGGTCTTCTCGCACATTTCCCACAGGCCGTTGTGCGCGTCGAAATCGCCGTAGGCGTAGCCGTTGGCCTGCAGCCGATCGTGCAGCAGCATGAAGTGGCGCGATTCGTCATCGGCCACGCTGACCCAGTCGGCATGGAACGACGTGGGCAGACCACGGAAGCGGTACACCGCATCCCAGGCCAGGTCGATCGCATTGAGTTCGATATGCGCGATGGCGTGCACGAAGGCGGCGCGCCCCTCCACGCTGCCGAGGCCACGCCGCGGCAGATCGCGCGGGTGGACCAGGGTCGGCCTGGCGGGGCGACCCGGCATCCGGATCGGGTCCGGCGCCGGCGCATCGGCCGGTGCCTTGAGGCGACCGGCGCGGAACTGTACGGCGTAGTGCTGGGTCAACGCGACCTTGCGCAGTGGATCCGGCTCGGCCAGGCACTGCTGCGCGGCCTGCAGCAGATCGCCGGCCGCGCTGTCCAGCACATCACTCATGCCCTGCCCTCAGGCACGACGCTTGTGCTTGGCATCGTCCGAACGCAACTGCTGGATGCGCTCGAAATAGCCCGGCTCGATTCCGGTCGGATAGACGCCGTTGAAGCACGAGGAATCGAACGACTTCAGCTCCGGGTTGCCTTCGCTCACCGCTGCTTCCATGTCCTCGATGTCCTGGTAGATCAGCCAGTCGCAGCCCAGGTGCTTCTCGATTTCTTCGATGCTGCGGCTGTGCGCGACCAGCTCTTCGGCCGCCGGCATGTCGATGCCGTAGATGTTCGGGTAGCGCACCGGCGGCGCGGCGCTGGCCAGGTAGACCTTGCGGGCGCCGGCGTCGCGCGCCATCTGCACGATCTGCTGGCTGGTGGTGCCGCGCACGATCGAGTCGTCCACCAGCAGCACCACGCGGTTGTGGAACTCCAGGTGGATCGGGTTGAGCTTGCGGCGCACCGACTTCACCCGCTCACCCTGGCCCGGCATGATGAAGGTGCGGCCGATGTAGCGGTTCTTGATGAAGCCTTCGCGGTACTTCACGCCGAGCGTGTTGGAGATCTCCAGCGCGGCATCGCGCGAGGTATCCGGGATCGGGATGATGGTGTCGATGTCATGGTCCGGGCGCAGGCGCAGGATCTTCTCGCCCAGCTTGATGCCCATGCGCATGCGCGCCTTGTGCACCGAAACGTTGTCGATCATCGAATCCGGGCGGGCGAAGTACACGTACTCGAAGATGCACGGGCTGTGCTCGACCGGCTCGGCGCAGACTTCGGAGAACAGCTCGCCGCGCGCGGTGATGACCAGTGCTTCACCCGGGCGCACATCGCGCACGCGCTGGAAGCCGAGCACGTCCAGTGCGGCCGATTCGGAGGCCACGATGTATTCATCGCCTTCGGCGTGGGCGCGCTTGCCCAGCACCAGCGGACGGATGCCGTGCGGATCGCGGAAGGCGACCAGGCCCAGGCCCAGCACCACGCTGATCACCGCATAGCCACCCTTGACCCGGCGGTGCACGGCGGCCACGGCGCGGATCGCCGCTTCCGGGGTCAGCTGACGCTGCGCGTCCAGTTCGAAGGCGAACACGTTCAGCAGCACCTCGCTGTCCGAGTCGGTGTTGACGTTGCGGCGGTCCTGCTCGAATACCTGCTGGCGCAGCGCCTCGGTATTGATCAGGTTGCCGTTATGGGCCAGCGCGATGCCGTACGGCGAGTTCACGTAGAACGGCTGCGCCTCGTCCATGCCTTCCGAACCGGCGGTGGGATAGCGCACGTGCGCGATGCCGACGCGGCCTTCCAGCGTGGACATGCGCTTGGCATCGAACACATCACGCACCAGGCCATTGGCCTTCTGCACGCGCAGGCGGGTGCCATCGGCGGTGGCGATGCCGGCCGCGTCCTGGCCACGATGCTGGAGGACGGTCAGGCCGTCATACAACTGCCCGGCGACGTTCTGGTTGCCGACGATTCCGACGATGCCACACATGGTGCGAGTTCTCCGCTGGGCTGCGCCCATCTACAGTGAAGGTGGCCGTGCCTGGCCGGGGGTACCGTTCCGTGCCGGAGCGGTGTCGTCCGGACGCGGATGCGGCGGCTCGATATTGACTGGCAGTGTGGAAGCCGGCCCGCGCGCCGCAGCGTCGGCAGGTGCCGTCTCCCTCCCCTCGTCAACGGGACGCGGCCATCCGCGCCCTGCCACTACCTCGCCAAGCACGCCATTATCGCCTGTCGCGAGCGGCTTGCCCAAATCCATCGCCGGCAGTTGCGGCAGATTCACCTCCGGCAGCGCCATCTCGGGCAGCTGCGCCTGCATCCAGCGCACGCCGGGCTGCAGCAGCGGCCGCACCTGCGAGGTCTGCCAGGCCGGCTCCTGCGGCAACGGCGTGAAGGCGGCCAGCATCAGCAGCACGCAGCCCAGGAAGGCCCCGCGGACCAGACCCAGCGCGCCGCCCAGCAGGCGGTCGGCACCGGTCAGGCAGGTGACCTTCACGGCGGCCTTGATCAGCATGCCGATCAGGCCCACCGCGATCATCACGATCAGGAACACGCCCAGGTAGCCGGCAACGTAGTGACCGGTGCCCGGTTCCAGAGGTGCGGCCCACCAGTGCGCCGCATCGTTGCCGAACAGGAACGCGGCCCAGCCGGCCAGCAGCCAGGACAGCGTGCCGACCACGATGCCAACGAAGCCGCGCATCAGGCCCAGCAGGACCGAGGCGGCGATCAGGACCAGCAGGACGATGTCGATCATGCCGGCAGGCCGCGCGCGCGCGGCAGGCGCCGTCCAGCGGGTGCGGGGCGGCGCAGCTCAGGCATCAGGGATGCGGGCGGACCATGCCGGCCACACCGACCTTTGCGGCGACCTGGGCCTTGAGGTTCTCGGCATCGGCGCGGTTGGCGACCGGCCCGACGCGGACCCGGTTGAGGGTGCCCTTGTCGGTACGGACCTGCTCCACGAAGGCACTGAAGCCGGCGGCGCGGACCTTGTCGCGCAGCGCATTGGCTTCGGCCGCCTGGCCGAAAGCCCCCAGCTGCACGGCGAAGCCGACGCTGCTGGCGGCCGGCGCGGCCGGGGCGGTCACGGGCGCAGTGGCGGCGGTATCGGGCTTGGGGGCCGGTGCCGGCTTGGGCTCGGGCTTCGGCGCGGCCAGCTTCGGTTCCGGCTTGGCCGCCGCAACCGGTTCGGCCGGCAGCGATTCGGTTTTCACCGTGTTGCCCGACGCCGCCGCGGCAGCACTGGAGGCCGCCGGTGCAGCCGAGGGCGTTGGTGCCGTGGCAGCCGGGGTGGCGGCAACCGCGGTATCGGCGCGGGCATCCAGGGTGATCACCTCGGCCTTGACGTCGTTGCGCACCTTCACCGCCTGCAGGCGGCCGGCTTCGGCGAGCGCACGATCGGCGTAGGGGCCGACGCGCACGCGCCAGGCCTGGCGGCCGTTGATCGTGGCCGGCTCGCGGAAGCCCGCCAACTGGGCGCTCTTCAACGAGGCGATGACGCGGTCGGCATCGGCTTCGCTGGCGTAGGCGCCAAAGCTCACGGCGTAGTTGCCGGCGGCGACGGCCGGCGAGGTATCGGCCGGGGCCGGATCGGCGGCGACGGCAGCGCTGTCGGCCAGCGGCTGGGTGGTCGATGCGCCGCTCTGCAGGCCGGTGGCGCCACCGGTCGGTGCGACCAGCGGCAGTTCGCGGGTTTCGAACTGGCCATCGGATGGCGCGGCCGGTGCACTGATCGGCACGTTGGCGACACCACTGTCAGGTGCGGGACCCTTGACCAGCATGGGCAGGAAAATCACGGCCAACGCCACCAGGACGATGGCACCAATCAGTCGCTGTTTCAGAGGAGTATCCACGTGAAGGCAGGCAGGCGGCGCGGCGGAATGCCACGGCGATTATACGGGTGCGCGCGTGTGCGGCGGCTGATGCGGCTGAACGGCACCGCAAAGCGCCCTCAGGCGCTGGGATCCAGGACCTGCAGTGCCTCGGCGGCGGTGTGGAAGGAGCCGAACACCAGCACCCGATCGCCGGCCTTGGCGTGCTCCAGCACGTGCTGCAGAGCGTCCCCGACGGTAGCGTGCGGCGCAGCATCGGCCGCAGCCGTCCCAGCCAGGCGCGCGCGCAGTGCGTCCGCGCTCTGCGCGCGGGCACCGGCCAGGCCGGCCAGATGCCACTGCTGGACCTGGTCGGCCAACGCCTCGACCACCCCGACGGCATCCTTGTCCTGCAGCGCGGCGAACACGGCGATGGTGCTGCCGGTGACGGGACTGGCCTTGAGTGCGGAGCCCAGCTCGCGCGCGGCCTGCGGGTTGTGGCCGACATCGACCAGCACTTCCACGCCCGCGCGGTCGAACGCCTGCAGGCGGCCACGGATGCGTGCGGCGGCGACGCCTTCGATGAACGCGGTGCGCGGCAGCGGACGATCCAGGGCACGCAGGGCGGCGATCGCGGTGGCGGCATTGGCGCGCTGGATCGGGCCGCGCAGGGCCGGGTGTGGCAGTTCAAGACGGAAGCCGACATCGCGCCAGCGCCAGCGTTCGCCATCGATGGCATCGGCGAAGAAATCGCTGCCGCCGCGGATGGCGTTGGCGCCGAGCAGATAGGCGCGCGCAAGCACGCTCGAGGGTGGATCGATTTCGCCCAAGATGACCGGCTTCCAGCCCCGGATGATGCCGGCCTTCTCGGTGCCGATCGCTTCGCGGTCCTCGCCCAGCCAGTCGCTGTGATCGATGTCGACGGTGGTGATCACCGCGACGTCGCCGTCGACGATGTTGACCGCGTCCAGGCGCCCGCCGAGGCCGACTTCCAGCACGGCCAGATCCAGGCCGGCCTGCGCGAACAGCTGCAGGGCGGCCAGGGTGCCGTATTCGAAATAGGTCAGCGTGGTGTCGCCACGCGCGTCCTCGATGGCGTTGAAGGCGGCCATGAGCGCCTCATCGCTGGCGTCCTGGCCATCGATGCGCACGCGCTCGTTGTAGCGCAACAGGTGCGGCGAGGTGTACGCGCCGACCTTCCAGCCCGCAGCGCGTGCGATCGCCTCGATGAAGGCAATGGTGGAGCCCTTGCCGTTGGTCCCCCCGACGACGATGCTGCGCTCGGCCGGTGCACCCAGCCCCATCGCCTGCGCCACGGTGCGCACCCGGTCCAGCCCCATGTCGATGGTGGCGGGGTGCTGCTGCTCGATGTAGCTGAGCCAGTCGGAAAGGGTCTGCGGGCGGGCGGTGGTGGTCATGGTCGTTGGATCGGGATCGTTGGGGCGGACGGCAGGATGGGACGCAGTGCGTTACAGCGCGCGGTGCTTGGCTTCGCCGAAGAACGGGGTGTGGTGGGCACAGTCGTTGAGGCGGACCAGTTCGAGCTGGTCCAGGTCAGGGCCTTCGAGCAGGTTGAGCGTGGTCGGTGCCTGGCGGAAGGTCCACAGGCGCGAGATCGGCAGGCCGAGGATGCGGCACAGGATCACGCGGTTGACGGCGTCGTGGGCGACCACCAGCAGGGTGTCGTGCTCGCCCAGCCCCTCAGCGGCGCGGGCCAGGCCACGCCAGCTGCGCTCGAGCACCAGGCGCAGCGATTCGCCGCCGGGCATCAGCACGGTGTCCGGCTCTTCGCGCCAGGCGCGCAGGCGGGAGGGATCTTTCTCGTGGATCTCGCTGGCGAGCAGGCCTTCCCATTCGCCGTGGGCGATTTCCTGCAGGTCCGGCTCGGTCAGCAGCATCGGGGCACGCGCGGCGCCAAGGGCGAGCTGGGCGGTGCGCTGGGCGCGCACCAGCGGCGAGGCGACGGCGCGGGTGATATCGACGGAGTTGAGGCGTTCCCCCAATGCCTTGGCCTGGGCTTCGCCGATCGGCGACAACGGGATATCGATCTGGCCTTGGTAGCGGCCTTCGGCATTCCACGGCGTTTCGCCGTGACGGGCAAGCAGGATGCGCATGCGGACAAGGGTTCCTTGGGGGAGGAGGGTCCGGCGTTTCGTTCACATTCTGTGAAACCACGCCGAACAGGGATCATACCCGGTCGCGGCGGCGAAGCTGTGCGGCGCCTTGCGCTTCGTTGTTTGCGTGCTTGCTGACCTGCGGACGGATGGCTCGTACAGCCTGGCGCCTGACTGGTCCGCGCCGGATGAGGCCGGGCAGCCTCTGGCAGGACGCGCCGTGAACCCATCCCTGGGGGCTCGTACGACGGCATCCATGCCGTCGAACGGTCCTGCCAGAGGCTGCCCGGCCTCATCCACCAAGGTTTCCATCGCTGACGCGGACACGAGGGCAAATGCAGTGCCGCTGCTTTTTCCCGTGCGTACAACGGTGTGTCCAGAGGCAACTCTGCCTCATCCACCCAGGTTTCCTTCGGTGACGGGGACACAAAGAGCAAGCGCTGTGCCTTCGCCTTTCCGTCCGCAATGGGCATCTGTCCAGAGCGCGCCGGGTAGGGCTGGGCGGGACCGTTCGACCGCATGGATGCGGTCGAACGAGCCCCCATGGATGGGTTCACGGCGCGTCTCGCCCAGCCCTGCCCGGCGCGCTCCCACGGGGAAAAATTCGCTGCGGGGTTATCGATACCGACGTGTCGGCTTACTTGCTGAGGTTCAGTTCCTTCAGCAGCTGCGGCGCCGGCGCCACTTCCTGCATGATCCACTGCATGTAGCGGCTGTCGACCGCGATCATGCGGGTCATCACCGGATCGAACACCCAGTTCGAACTGACCGATTCCCAGTTGCCATCGAAGGCCAGGCCGACCAGCTTGCCGTTGGCATCCAGCACCGGCGAGCCGGAGTTGCCGCCGGTGATGTCCAGGTTGGACAGGAAGTTCACCGGCACCGAGCCGATGCGCTTGTCTTCCAGACCGCCGTAGCGCTTGGCCTTGACCGCATCCAGCAGCGCCTTGGGCGAATCGAACGGATCCTCGCCGGTTTCCTTCGCGGCCACGCCTTCCAGCGTAGTGAACGGGGTGTAGTTCACGCCGTCCTTGCCATAACCCATGACGTTGCCGAAGGTGATGCGCAACGACAGGTTGGCGTCCGGATAGACGAACTCGCCCTTGCTCTTCTTGTAGTCGGCCACGGCCTGCAGGTACAGCGGGCGCGACACCAGCGACTCGCCTTCGCGGGTCTTCTTCTGTTCTTCCTGCTGCAGCAGCGCCGGCATCACCGCCACCGCGTACTGGATCGCCGGATCGGTGCTGGCTTCGAAGGCGGCGCGGTCGGCCTTGAACCACTTCAGGCGCTCGTCCAGGCTGCCCAGCCTGGTGGCCGAAAGCTTGCCCACCAGAGCCTGCACGGCCGCCGCATCGCTGCCCGCCAGCCACTGGTTGAGCACCTCGTTGCTGCGCTGCGCGGCCGGCAGGGCCACGTACTGGCTCAGCCAGTAGGTCTGCAGCTGCTGGTCCATGCGCGGCACGTAACGGCGGTCCATCTGCTTCAGGCCGCCTTCGATCGAGGGCAGATCGCGCTCCTGATAGCCGACTTCACGCTCGGCATCGGCCTTGCTGCGTTCGATCGACAGGCGGTACAGGGTGATTGCCGAACCCACCGCCGAGGTGCTGTTGAACTGGCTGACGAACAGATCGCGCTCACGCGTGGCCTTGCTCGTGTCCAGGTGCTGGACCAGCTGCGCATGCGCAGCCAGGGCCGGCTTGCCGGCAGCACCGCGCTGCTTCAGCCAGGCCAGCACGGCGGCTTCCTCGGCCTGCTTCTGGCCGGCCGCGTCGATGCGCTTGAAACCTTCCAGCTGGCCGGCGTAGTTCTTGGCCACGTTGTTCATGCTGGCCGCGGTGGCGGCGTACTTCACCTTGACGTCCGGGTCGGCCTTGCCGGCCTCGTCGATCATCTTCAGCACCGCGTTGTAGTGGCGCGCGATGGTCGGGTAGGTCCAGCTGGCGGTTTCATTGAACTCGCCGGCCAGCGCGTAGCGGTTGGTGCGGCCCGGGTAGCCAGCCACCATCACGAAGTCGTCGGCGCCCAAGGGCTGGTCGGCGAACTTCAGGAAGTGCTTGGGCTGGTAGGGCACGTTGTCGGCCGAGAAGGCGGCCGGCTTGCCGTCCTTGCCCACGTAGGCGCGGTAGAACGAGAAATCGCCGGTGTGGCGTGGCCACATCCAGTTGTCGATGTCGCCACCGAATTTACCGACGCTGCCCGGGGGCGCGTACACCAGGCGCACGTCCTTGATTTCCATGTTGCGGAACAGGCGGTAGGTGTTGCCGCCGGAGAAGCTGTACAGGCGGCAGCGGAAGCCGGCATCGGCTTCACAGGCCGCGGTCTGGGCCTTGTCGAAGGCGTCCAGCGCGCGGGTACGGGCCAACGGGTTCTTGCCGGCGGCGGCGATCGCGGCCTTGGCCTGGTCGGTCACGTCGGTGATCTGGTCCAGCACGAACACGCGGGCGTTCGGGCCGGCGCTCAGCTCGTCCTTCAAGGTCGGGGCGTTGAAGCCGTCCTTGATCAGGTTCTTCTCGGCGGTCGAGTTCAGCTGGATCGCACCGTAGGCGCAGTGGTGGTTGGTGACCACCAGGCCCTGCGGGGAAACGAAGCTGGCGGTGCAGCCGCCCAGTGCCACCACCGCGCCCATCGGGTCGCCGGTCAGGTTGGAGATCTGCTCCGGGGACAGCTTCAGGCCGGCCTGCTTGAGCGGGCCGGCGATTTCCGGCAGCTGCTGCGGCACCCACATGCCTTCAGCGGCATGGGCGACCTGGACCAGCCCAAGGCTGGCGACGACGGAGAAAGCGAGCAGGTTCGAGCGCATAGAGCAGCCCCTGGTGAAAGAACCGCCGAGTGTAGCCCACGCCCCTGCCCCGGCCCGATGCCCGGAAGTCATGCCGGACAGGGCGGCCGCCAAACCACCCGCGCTGCAACATGGGAAAACCGCCAGCGGCTCTATAATCCGCGTTTTCCCCCAGACGAGTTCCACCCCGATGGCGCAGCAAACAATGAAGGCCCTGGTCAAACGCGAAGCCGCCAAGGGCATCTGGCTGGAAGAGGTTCCGGTCCCCACCCCCGGCCCGAACCAGGTCCTGATCAAGCTGGAAAAGACCGCCATCTGCGGTACCGACCTGCACATTTACCTGTGGGACGAGTGGAGCCAGCGCACGATCAAGCCGGGCCTGACCATCGGCCACGAGTTCGTCGGCCGCATCGCCGAGATCGGCCCGGGCGTGACCGGCTATGAGATCGGCCAGCGCGTCTCGGCCGAAGGCCACATCGTCTGCGGCCATTGCCGCAACTGCCGCGGCGGCCGCCAGCACCTGTGCCCGAACACCGTGGGCATCGGCGTGAACGTCAACGGCGCCTTCGCCGAGTACATGGTGATGCCGGCCAGCAACCTGTGGCCGATCCCCGACCAGATCCCGTCCGAGCTGGCCGCCTTCTTCGATCCGTACGGCAATGCGGCGCACTGCGCGCTGGAGTTCAACGTGATCGGCGAGGACGTGCTGATCACCGGCGCCGGCCCGATCGGCATCATCGCCGCGGGCATCTGCAAGCACATCGGTGCACGCAACGTGGTCGTTACCGACGTCAACGATTTCCGCCTGAAGCTGGCCGCCGACATGGGTGCCACCCGCGTGGTCAACGTGTCCAACACCTCGCTCAAGGACGTGATGAAGGAGCTGCACATGGAGGGCTTCGACGTGGGCCTGGAAATGAGCGGCAACCCGCGCGCGTTCAACGACATGCTCGACTGCATGTACCACGGCGGCAAGATCGCCATGCTCGGCATTATGCCCAAGGGCGCTGGCTGCGATTGGGACAAGATCATCTTCAAGGGCCTGACCGTGCAGGGCATCTACGGCCGCAAGATGTACGAGACCTGGTACAAGATGACCCAGCTGGTGCTGTCCGGCTTCCCGCTCGGCAAGGTGATGACCCACCAGCTGCCGATCGATGAGTTCCAGAAGGGCTTCGATCTGATGGAACAGGGCAAGGCCGGCAAGGTGGTGTTGAGCTGGAATTGATCTCCTGTGCCTTCGGCACAGATGATCAATCGTCCATTCCACCTTGTCCCCGCGCCGTTGGCGCGCCCCCTTGAACGACAGGGGGCTGTTCTCCAGCAGGGGTTCCGGTGTGAGGCCAACAGTGAAAAGGCGCCCATCCGGGCGCCTTTTTTTTCGCGAGGTGGCCGGCGGTGTCGGGCGCCGGCCAGTGGCCGGCTAATTGCCGACGGCTACGGTGAACACCACACGGCTGTCGGCCAGCTTGCCGGAGTTGTCACGGCCATTGCCGTCGGTGCCGTAGTAGCCCAGGCCCAGGTTGAACAGGCCGAACTGGCGGCTGACGCCGACGTTCCAGTCGGTGTAATCCTTGGAGATGCCTTCTTCGAAGGTGCTGCGGCCGACGTTGGCGCTCAGCGTGAACTCCTGCGGCAGCGCCCACTCGCCACCCACGGCGTAGTACCACGCATCGGTGCCCGAATTGAACACGTCGTTGGTGTAGGTCACGGTCAGGCTGTACTGCTTGGCGAACGTGGTCTTGGTGATGAACTCGTTGTAGGCCAGCTCGCTGGACCCCGGGTAGGTGTAGCGGTTGAGCAGCAGGTCCAGATTGACGCTGTCGCTCACGTCGAAGGCGTAGCCGATCAGGTAATCGACCTCGGCATCCGGGCCGCCATCACCGAAGTCCACGCCCGAGCCCCAGACACCGGCGTACAGGCCGACCGGCGAGGTGTAGGTGAAACCGGCCTGGATCGTCGGGTCCTCGTCGGTCTGCGAGACGCCACGGAACACATAATCCGACACACCGGTGACGTTCCAGCTGAAGGGAGAGGCGGCCTCGTCCTGGGCACTGGCGGCAAACGGGGCGAGCAGGGCGGCGCAGAGCACAACGGCGGCGGTACAGCGCGTGGCGTGGTTCATGCGGGGTCTCTCCAGACGTGGGGGTGGGCGGAACGGCGCGGTTTACAGTTTTTTAACCTGATTGATATTGCGATGCAACAATCACGTCTGCAACCGTCCCCGGCCCTGCCCCGCCCGGATCACCCGGCGGTGCAACCCGGCAGCTGCCCGTGACAGGTAAAATCCCGGGTTTCCCGTGCCGAAGATTGCCTGCCATGACCGACGCCACCACCGCCTCGCTGACCCAGCATTACGTTGAAGAACTGGAGGCGATCCGCGCCCAGGGCCTGTTCAAGTCCGAACGCATCATCACCAGCCCGCAGTCGGCCGAGATCACCCTGGACGACGGCCGCACCGTGCTGAACTTCTGCGCCAACAACTACCTGGGCCTGGCCGACCATCCGGACCTGATCCAGGCGGCCAAGGATGCGTTGGATACCCACGGCTTCGGCATGGCCTCGGTGCGCTTCATCTGCGGCACCCAGGACCTGCACAAGCAACTGGAAAAGCAGATCGCCGGCTTCTTCGGCAAGCAGGACACCATCCTGTACGCGGCCTGCTTCGATGCGAACGGCGGCCTGTTCGAGCCGCTGCTGGGCGAGCACGACGCGATCATTTCCGATGCGCTCAACCATGCCTCGATCATCGACGGCGTGCGCCTGTGCAAGGCCAAGCGCTTCCGCTACGCCAACTGCGACATGGCCGACCTGGAAGCCCAGCTGCAGGCCGCCGATGCGGCTGGCTGCAGGACCAAGCTGATCACCACCGACGGTGTGTTCTCGATGGACGGGTTCATCGCCCCGCTGGATGAGATCACCGCGCTGGCGAAGAAGTACAACGCGCTGGTGCACATCGACGAATGCCATGCCACCGGCTTCCTCGGTGCGACCGGCCGCGGCTCGGCCGAGGTCAAGGGCGTGCTGGAGAAGATCGACATCATCACCGGCACCCTGGGCAAGGCCATGGGCGGCGCACTGGGGGGGTTCACCTGCGCCAGCGCCGAGGTGATCGAACTGCTGCGCCAGCGTTCGCGCCCGTACCTGTTCTCCAACTCGCTGCCGCCGCACGTGGTCGCCGCCGGCATCAAGGCCTTCGAAATGCTGGCCGCCGCCGACGACCTGCGCAGCACGCTGGCCGAGAACACCGCCTACTTCCGCGAAAAGATGACCGCGGCCGGCTTCGACGTGAAGCCGGGCGTGCACCCGATCAGCCCGGTGATGCTGTACGACGCGCCGCTGGCGCAGAAGTTCGCCGAGCGCCTGCTGGAAGAAGGCATCTACGCGATCGGCTTTTTCTTCCCGGTGGTGCCCAAGGGCCAGGCCCGCATCCGCACCCAGATCAGCGCCGCGCACACGCGTGCGCACCTGGACCGCGCCATCGATGCGTTCACCCGCATCGGTGTGGAGCTGGGCGTGATCAAGGGCTGAGTGCCAAACGGCGCTAGCGCCGCACCCGCGCGTCATGGGGTAGAGCCGACCGTTGGTCGGCTGCCCTCCGTCGCAGGTCATCCACCGTAGATGTGGGTCATCAACATCCGACACGGGGGCACGCCTTGCGTGCCCCAGCCGACCAACGGTCGGCTCTACCGTCGGTGCGACGCGCGCGGCGGGGTTACTTCTTCTTTTTCTTCTTGTCCTTGGCCTGTTCCTTGCTGGCCACCACCACCGGTGCGGCGACCGGCCCATCCTGGCCGTTGCCCTTGGCCACGCGGATGCCGTTGGCCTTCATCCAGGCATCGAACTCGTCGGCGCTCATGCGCTTGTCACCATCGCTCATCAGGAAGCGGTAGCTGCCGCGGCCATCCAGCTCGGGAACCTTGACCTCCACGACCTTGTCGGTCACCGGCGGATCCTGCTTGGCGATCTGCTTGTGGCCGCCGCAGGCGGTCAGCAACGCGGCCGGCAACAGCAGGCAGGCGCCACGGAACAGGGAACGGTTGAGGGTACTGACGTGCATGGTCTTACTCCCGGTATTGAACGGAACATCCCTTCGAAGGCCATCCATTGCCCGGGTCGAATGGCCTGCCACATGCCGGCAGGCCACGAGGTCACGGTGTGGCCGCGGCGCTGTCGGCCGCGGCATGAAGCAGATCCAGATCGTGTTGACTGAGCTCGCGCCAGGCGCCCTTACCCAGTTCGCCCAGCGGCAGCTGGCCGATCGCCACGCGCACCAGGCGCAGCACGGTGATGTCGAAGGCGGCCAGCAGGCGGCGGATATGCCGGTTGCGGCCTTCCTCCAGCACCACTTCCAGCCAGGCCGTCTTGTCGCCACTGCGCAGCAGCGTGGCGCGTCGCGCGCGCAACCATTCCCCTTCGTCCTCGATCCCTGCGCACAACGCCTGCAACTGCGCGGCGTCGGGAATCGCATCGATCTGGACGTGATAGGTCTTGTCCGGGCCGGTGGCCGGATCGGTCAGGCGCGCGGCCCACTGCGGATCATTGCTGAACAGCAGCAGGCCTTCGCTGGCCTTGTCCAGGCGCCCGACCGGCGCGATCCACGGCAGACCGGCATCGTCGAAGCAGCGGTAGACGGTGTCGCGGCCGCGCTCGTCCTGCGCGGTGGTGACCAGCCCGCGCGGCTTGTTGAGCAGCAGATACACGCGCTTGGGGGCATCCAGCGGCTGGCCATCGACGCGCACGTGATGGCGCCCGTCGATGATCGGAAATTCGGGGTTGTTGATGACACGGCCGTCGACCGTGACCCGGCCGTCGGCGATCCAGCGCGCGGCTTCGGTACGCGAGCACAGCCCGGCTTTGGACAGTACCCGCGCCAGGCCATGGCGCGGTGCGGTCGGGGTGCTGCTGGAGGCGGTGCTGCGGTTGCCTGTTGCGGGGCTCGCACGCCGCTCGGGGCGGCGTGGTCGGGACGCGTTCGCGGCGGGGGGCCGGCGTGTCGTCATCGTGCTCGCTCAGGCGGCTTACTTCTTGTCCGCCGGCTTGGTCTCAGCCGGTGCGTCGGTGGTGGCGGCCGGCACGGCCGCCGGCGCCGGACGCGCCTTGACCACGCGCACACCGCGCGCCTTCATCCAGGCGTCGAATTCTTCGGCGGTCATGCGCTTGCCGTTCTGGCTCATGTCAAAGCGCCACGGCGTGTTGTCGAACTCGGTCTGCGGCTTGTAGGCGGCCGGATCATTCGGGTTGATCACCGGTGCGCTGGGGATCGCCTTGGCGATGTTCTGGCAGCCGTCGATGCGCAGGCGCTGCAGCACGCGGTCCAGCGACTGTTCCTGGTCGAAGTTGGAGGTCAGCACGCCAGCGGGCATGCCCAGCTGCACGTTGCGGATGTACAGCTCTTCGGCTACCGGTGCGATCGCGGTAGCCGGCAGCGGCAGCGGTGATGCGCTGACAGGTGCCGAACAGTCCACGGCAGCGTGGGCGGTGGGAACCAGGGCCAGGCCAAGCGCGGCGGCCAGTGCAAAACGCTGCATGGGATGCATCCAGGAAGGGGTCGACGCGGCGAGTTTAACAGCGCCACAACGTCTTTCAAGCGCCACCTTCAATGAATACGGCAACTTGTTGGATTTATTGTTGATTTCCTGTATCCAGCTCGCCGCAGGGGCAAAAAAAAACAGGGCCCGGCAATGCCGGGCCCTGCTTCTGAGACTGTACTGCCAGAAGGATTAGTTCTGGACGTTCAGCTCGGTACGACGGTTCTTGGCGCGACCTTCCGGGTTATCCGAACCATCCGGGTTGGTGTTCGGCGCAATCGGGCGGCTCTCGCCGTAACCGATCGGACCGACCAGACGCGAAGCGTCAACGCCGTTCTGGGTCAGGTAGTTGTACACCGAGGTGGCACGACGCTCGGACAGCTTCTGGTTGTAAGCGTCGGTACCCTTGGAATCGGTGTGACCGGCCACTTCAACGCGCAGATCCGGGTAACGCTTCAGGATTTCCGAAGCTTCGCTCAGGATCGCAACCGCGTCCGGACGCAGGTTCGACTTGTCGAAGTCGAAGTTCACGCCCTTCAGATCGATCGACACCGGGACCGGGCAACCGTCCGGACCGATGGTCTGACCCGGCTGCGAGTTCGGGCACTTGTCGTCGCAGTTGTTGACGCCGTCACCGTCGTCATCCAGGTCGGCGCAGCTCGGCGCAACCGGAGCCGGAGCCGGCACGGCAGCAACCGGGGCCGGGCCCAGCGGGATCACGACACCGACCGAAGCCAGCACGTCGCCGAACCAGTCTTCGCTCGGAGCAGCAATGCTCTGGTCGTCGAAGTCAGCGCGGTAGGCCACTTCGGCACGCACGGCGACGCGCTTTTCGAAGGTGGTCTGCAGACCGACGCCGAGCTTGGCGGCGAAGTTGCCGTCCTTGCGCTCACGCGGACCGTTGGTGTTCAGCGCTGCGTACTCTTCTTCCGACTTCTGGTAGCCCAGGCCGAACAGCAGGTACGGGTTCCAGCCGCGGCCTTCCTGGATGAAGTGGCGACGCAGGTCGAGCGAGGCGCCGTACTGGCTCCAGTTCAGATCCTGGTTGGCGTCGAAGTTCGGGTTCTGGTAGTTCAGCTCGCCGTCCAGCGACCAGTTGGGGCTGATGAACTTACCGAGGCCCAGGGTAACGAACGGAGCGTCGTTGGTCAGACGGTCGCTATCCTGGAAGTTGAAGCCGGCCGAACCGGTCAGGTACCAGCGGTCGTCAAAATCCTGCGCCGATGCAGCCTGGGCGAAAGCCAGACCGCCCAGCAGCGCGGCAGTGAGGATCTTCTTGTTCATTGAGTACAGCTCCTATTTCGGGGGTATGAAACCGGTAGAGGCATGGGCCAGCACTACTGCGTCGTTTTCAGACTGCCGATTCAGCACGCCACCGCCGCGAACATTATGCTCAGGCGAGTGAAGGTGATGTTAACAGTCCCGTAACATGTGAAGACGACCGCCAGACCTCTACCGGGTCCAGCTGGTGGCACCCTATACAGGTTGATGAAATTCCGCAAGACCCAACAATGACAAGGGTTTTGCCTAATTCAGGCGACGTCGCGACACATTTTTCACGTTAGGGTTCAAATCGCGATGGCGCCTTGATTCAGCGCAAAAACAGCGACGCCGTGATCCGTATGATGGGGAGGATTCCCCCGATCCGGAGCCGACATGAAAGCCGTGGGATTGACCCAGTATCTGCCGATTGAAGACCCCGCCGCACTGCAGGACGTGAATATTGCGACACCGGGTACGCCCCAGGGTCGCGACCTGCTGGTGCGAATCCATGCTGTTTCCGTCAATCCCGTGGATACCAAACAGCGTGCGCCGCGCGCGCAGCAGGAGCATCCGCCGCGGATCCTGGGTTACGACGCCGCGGGCATGGTGGAAGCCGTGGGCCCCGAGGTCACCGCCTTCGCGCCCGGGGATGAGGTGTATTACGCGGGCGACGTCACCCGCCCCGGTTGCAACGCGCAGTATCAATGGGTGGACGAGCGGCTGGTCGGTCGCAAACCCACCACGCTGGATTTCGCCGAGGCCGCGGCGCTGCCATTGACCACGTTGACCGCCTGGGAGCTGCTGTTCCAGCGCATGCCACTGCAGTTCGAGGACCGCCGCCATCGCGGCCAGCATCTGCTGATCATCGGCGGTGCAGGCGGCGTCGGTTCGATGGCGATCCAGCTCGCACGCCATGCAGGCTTCACCGTGATCGCCACCGCCTCGCGCGAGGAAAGTCGTGCGTGGTGCCTGCGGATGGGCGCCGACCACGTGATCGATCATCGCCAGCCGCTGGCTGGGCAGCTGCAGGCGTTCGGCATCACCCAGGTGCAGGTCGCGCTGAACCTGGCCGACACCGACCAGTACTGGGAGGCGCTGGGTGACCTGCTGGCACCGCAGGGGCATGTGGGCCTGATCGTCGAACCGCGCGGACCGCTGCGCATCGGCGATCCTTACAAGGCCAAGTGCATCGCTATCCATTGGGAGTTCATGTTCGCGCGCTCGCGCTTCCAGACCGACGACATGATCGAGCAGCACTGCATCCTCGGCCGCGCCGCCAGCCTGATCGATGCCGGTGAACTGCGCACCACAGCGCACACGCACCTGGGCATCATCAATGCAGCGAACCTGCGCGAGGCACACCGGCGGCTGGAAGGCGGCGGCGTGATCGGCAAGCTGGTGCTGTCCGGCTGGGCGTAGACCGCGCGCCGACGTGTCAGCGCAGATTCGCGGTCATCTGTATCTGTCGGCGGTGCCCGGCGCCGCCTACAGTCAGTGGCCCTTCCGGTGATACCCGTCATGCCCACCTCCCTGCCCCTGCGCCTGCTGCAACTCCTGCTTGGCCTGTTCCTGTATGGCTTCGGCGCGGCGGTGATGATCCGCGCCGCCATCGGCGTGGCGCCCTGGGATGTGCTTTCGCAGGGCATCGCGCTGCAGACGCCGCTGTCCTTCGGCGTGGCCACCAATGTGATCGGCGCACTGGTGCTGCTGCTGTGGTGGCCGATCCGGCAGAAGCCGGGCTTGGGCACGGTACTGAACGTGATGCTGATCGGCCCCAGCGCGCAGTTCGGGCTGTGGCTGCTGCCGGAGGTGCACGGCCTGGCCTGGCAGATCCCGATGTTCCTGTGTGGCCTGCTGCTCGTCGCGCTGGCCACCGGCCTGTACATCGGCGCGCGCTTCGGCCCCGGCCCGCGTGATGGCCTGATGACCGGCCTGCACGCCCGGACCGGCTGGCCGATCTGGATCGTGCGCAGCGCGATCGAAGGCACGGTGTTGCTGATCGGCTGGTGGCTGGGCGGCAACGTCGGGGTCGGCACCCTCGCCTTCGCCCTGCTGATCGGTCCCTTGTGCGGCGTCACCCTGCCGCTGTTCGGCATCCGCAAGCCCGCCCCGGCCGCCGCCACGCCGTAACGGGCGCCCGTCCCGACCGGCGGGCGGGTATCTGGCGGGACACATGCGCTTGCTCTTCAGGGGCTTTCACGGCACCCTGCGGGCTTCCGTACGCAAGCGTATCCACATGTCGCCAGCCGCCGAATCCACCGCCTATCCGCACCTGTTCGCCCCCCTCGATCTGGGCTTCACCCAGCTGCGCAACCGGGTCCTGATGGGGTCCATGCACACCGGCCTGGAAGACCGCGCGCGCGATTTCCCGCGGCTGGCGGCGTACTTCGCCGAGCGGGCGGCCGGCGGCGTCGGCCTGATCGTCACCGGCGGCTTCGCGCCCAACGTGGTCGGCTGGCTCAAGCCGTTCGGCGGCAAGCTGTCCTGGCCCTGGGAGGTACGCCCGCATCGCCAGGTCACCCGGGCCGTGCACGAGAACGGCAGCAGGATCTGCCTGCAACTGCTGCATGCGGGCCGCTACGCTTACCACCCCCTCTCGGTAGCGCCCTCCAAGCTGAAGGCGCCGATCAACCCGTTCACCCCGCGGGCGCTGTCCGCGCGAGGCGTCGACCGCCACATCGCCGATTACGCGCGCAGCGCGCGGCTGGCCCGCGACGCCGGTTACGACGGCGTCGAGGTGATGGGTTCGGAAGGCTATCTGATCAATGAGTTCATCGCGCCGCGCACCAACCAGCGTACCGACCGCTGGGGCGGCGACGCGGCACAGCGCATGCGCTTCGCGGTGGAGATCGTGCGCCGCATCCGCGAAGCCTGCGGGCCGGACTTCATCATCATCTACCGGCTTTCCCTGGTAGACCTGGTCCCCGACGGCAGCAACTGGGCCGAGATCGTGCAGCAGGCGCAGGCCATCGAGGCGGCGGGCGCGACCCTGATCAACTCCGGCATCGGCTGGCACGAGGCGCGCATCCCGACCATCGCCACCTCGGTCCCGCGCGGCGCTTTTGCCGGGGTCACCGCCAAGCTCAAGCCGCATGTGCGCGTGCCGGTGATCGCCACCAACCGCATCAACATGCCCGACGTCGCCGAGGGGATCCTCGCCGCGGGCGGTGCCGACATGGTCTCGTTGGCGCGACCGCTGCTGGCCGACCCGCAGTGGGCCAACAAGTCGCGCGCCGGGCGCCCCGAGGCGATCAACACCTGCATCGCCTGCAACCAGGCCTGCCTGGACCATGTGTTCGAGAACAAGACCGCCAGTTGCCTGGTCAACCCACGCGCCGTGCACGAGACCGAACTGGTCTATCGCCCGACCACCGCGCCGCGCCGGATCGCCGTGGTCGGCGCCGGCCCGGCCGGGCTGGCCTGCGCGACCGTGGCTGCCGAGCGCGGCCACGCGGTGACGCTGTTCGACGCCGGCAGCGAGATCGGCGGGCAGTTCAACGTCGCCAAGCGCATTCCGGGCAAGGAGGAATTCCACGAGACGCTGCGCTATTTCCGCCACAAGCTGGACGAGACCGGTGTCGAGGTGAAGCTGGGCACCGTGGCCGAGGTGGCCACGCTGGCCGGTTTCGACGAGGTGGTGATCGCCACCGGCATCACCCCGCGCCGGGTCGATTTCCCCGGCGCCGACCACCCCAAGGTGGTGACCTACCTGGATGTGCTGCTCGGCAAGGTCCAGGTCGGCGAGCAGGTCGCGATCATCGGCGCCGGCGGCATCGGCTTCGATGTCGGCGAGTTCCTGGTCCACGAGGGGCCCTCCTCTGCGCTGGACCCGGCGCGCTGGATGGCCGAATGGGGCGTGGATCCCAGCTTCGAGGGCCGGGGCGCGCTGGCCAGGCCGGCACCTGAAGCACCTGCCCGCAAGGTCTGGCTGCTGCAGCGCAGCCCGGGCAAGCCCGGCGCACGCCTGGGCAAGACCACCGGCTGGATCCACCGCGCCACGCTCAAGGCCAAGGGCGTGACCATGCTCGGCGGCGTGGCGTACCTGGGCGTGGATGACCGCGGACTGCGCATCCGCGTGGACGGCGAGGAACAACTGCTGCCGGTGAACCACGTGGTGGTCTGCGCCGGCCAGGAACCGCGCCGCGATCTGCACGCCGCGCTGCAGGCCGCCGGCATCAACGCACAGCTGATCGGCGGCGCGGATGTCGCCGCCGAACTCGACGCCAAGCGCGCGATCGATCAGGGCAGCCGGGTCGCCGCCGCCCTCTGATTCGGGTCGAGACCGACCTGAATACGGGGCTGAACCGCTGATTCAGCCCCACCTCCGAACCTGAATGTCAAGCCTTCGGGTTCAGGATGCATTGGGAAATCCCCCCCTATCGTGCGCCAACTTTCCCGCTCACCACCCAGTTCGAGTGAGCGCGCGGACCCCACGTCTTCTTCGGGTCCGCCCCCGGGCGGCCCCGATGGCCGCCTCCCCATCACGCCAAGTCGTAACCCTCGCCCCGTCCGCACGATCGGATGGACCAGCCAGGTGCGGCCCACACGGAGCAAGGAGATTTATGAAACTGGCCTGGATTCTCTGGCTGTCACAGTTGTTGCCGCAGCCTGCCGCCGATTCGTTGTGCCTGAGCACGACCGTCTACCTCGAAGCGCGTGACCAGACCCTGCGCGGCCAGCAAGCCGTCGCGGAAGTGGCCCTGCGCCGCCTGGACAGCGGCCTGTGGGGCGACTCGATGTGCCAGGTGGTGACCGCCCGCAAGCAGTTCGCCCCGACCATCGTCGCGCCCGGCACCCAGCTCGGCAACGCCGATGCCTGGCAGGAAGCGATGACCGTGGCCTTCGATGCCGAGCGTAACTGGGCCCTGCCGGCCGGTGAGCGCAAAGAGATCGTGCCTGGTGCGAGCCACTTCGCCGCGATGGCGATCGCCAACCCGAGCTGGCGCAATGCCTACCAGGTGGCGACCATCGGCGACCACACCTTCTACCGCGTGCAGAAACTCAAGCCGCGCGCATCGTAACGATCTGTTACGGCAATACCGTTGAGGATGCGGGGCCGGCTCTGGAATAGTGGGCGGCTCACCTTCCACCCATCCGCAACGGAGTTCCCATGAAGCTGTACAGCAAGCCCGGAGCCTGCTCCACCGCCGACCATATCGCCCTGCAGTGGACCGGCCAGCCGTTCGAGGTGGAACTGCTCGACAAGGACACCCTGAAGGCGCCTGCGTTCCTGGCCATCAATCCCGCAGGTTCGGTTCCGGCAGTGGTCGATGGCGATTTCGTGCTGACCCAGAACGCGGCCATCATGGGCTACATCGCCGACACCTACCCGCAGGCCGGCCTGGTCGGTGACGGCAGCCCCAAGCAGCGCGCCGAAGCCACCCGCTGGCTGTCCTTCGTCAACTCCGACCTGCACCCGGCGTTCTCGCCGCTGTTCGGGCCGGGCAAGTTCATCGAAGACGAGACCCAATACGACGCGGTCCGCAGTGCCGCACGCAAGCGCCTGCGTGGCCTGTTCGAGCGCGCCGACACCCAGCTCGCCGACCGCCCCTGGCTGGCCGGCTTCCGCAGCTTCGCCGATCCGTACTTCTACATCACCCTGCGCTGGGCTGCGGGCGCGAAGATCGACCTGAGCGGGCTGGACAACATCGCCGCGTTCAAGCAGCGCATGGACGCCGATGCCGGCGTGCAGGCGGCGCTGAAGGCCGAAGGCCTGAGCTGACCGGTGCGTCTGATCCAGACGGACAAGAAGAAGCCCGGCAGTGCCGGGCTTTTTCGTTTCCAGCGCGCGGCGATCAGCCAACGACCTCGACCACATTGCCCTCGGCATCGCGAAGTTCGCTCGGCTCCACCACCACCTGCAGCGCCGGCCAGCCCGGGATCGCATAGGTCCCGCGGCGTGGCAGGACCGTGGCGACCAGTGCCTGCACCGTGGCCGGGGCCAGCTGGCAGTCCAGCGCATCTGCCTCGACCACCAGCGCATTGACCGCCGCCGGCGACAACGTGATCTGCCGATCATTGCCGACCAGCGTCAACGGCTGCCCGAACAGCAACCGCGCCGGCAGCAGTGCGAGCAGCGATTCCACCTGACGCGCGCCCAGCGTCAGGGTCAACTGCTGGTCGGCACCCTCGCCCTGCGCCGCCCCGCCCAGCTTTTCCAGGAACAGATAGGCCGTCTGCGAGCCTTCGCGTGCCGCGCCCGCTGCCACGGCGGCAGCAAGCGCAGGGTCGTCCAGCAGCAGCGAGCCACGCGCGATATCGGTGATCCACAGCGGCATCTTCGGCAGCAGCGCTTCGAGCACACCGGTGGTCGACCAGCGCTTCACCGCTTCCATCTCGTCATCGGTCAGCCCGATCACCTGCAGGAACTCGAGCGAACCGTTGGGCGTCTCGCGCGGCGGCAGCTGCGGATCGCGCATGAAGGCGACATGCCGCAGCAGCGTATCGGTGTCGGCGGCGATCGGCCCGCCCGCGTTGAGGTAGTGGCCCTGCTGGAACACCTTGCCGTTGGCGAACACGTAGCGCGCCAGGTTCTGCAGGAAGTTCATCGCCCAGGCCGGCGGCTCGCTGCCCGCCGCGGCGGCAACCCGGACGCTCAGCTCGAAACCGTAGCCGCTGGTGACCGGATCATCGCTCTCCTTTTCATACAGCTCGGAGAAGCCATAGCTGACGAAGTGCCAGTGCGGCAGCGGCGCATCGTTCCAGTATGCGCTGATGCCGTCCAGCGGATCCTCGCCGCCCAGCAGCGAACGCAGCAACGGGCCGTAATGCTGCGGCGCCTGCACGGGATACACCGCCTTCAACGCGGCATCGATGGCATCCCAACCGGGCGCACCGTCATCCTCGATCACATCCTCCATCACCGCTCTCCCGCCACAGAATCAGCGCGCATTCTAAACAGCGCGCTGCCCCGCCGCCGTGGAGGCGTCGTCTCAGGCGATCGACGCGTCGGCCTGCAGCAGCGTGCGCGTCTCGTCCAGCCAGCGGCTGGCCAATGCCGGGCTTTTCGCCTTGCTGATCGCCGCGGCCATGTCCGGCCACAGTTTCTCCAGGCTGGCTGCATCGGTGCAGCGCTCCACCTTCAACTGCATGAAATAGCCCTTCAGGCCGAGATGCCTGCGCACCGATTCGCTCATCCAGTCGTACAGTCGCTTGTACAGATCCGGGTCCTGTTCGCGCCCGGCGGTCAGCGCCGCGGCCACGACCGGTGCGGCGCTGCCGCCGATGATATCGATCAGGCCCATCGCCGACAGCTGTGCCAGCGCATCCTCCGGCGCGCGCAGGCCCGGCAACAAAGCGTTCAACGCCGTGTCATCACGCTGACCATCGACCATCAGCAGAATGGACCGCAACGCCGGCGGCAGGCGCCGTGCACGGTCCTCGATTTCCTGACGGCCAGCGGCCGTCTTGGCATGGATGTAGGCCATCTGGTGGTTCCCCCTGTCGCCTGCTGCATTGCCACGCCCGGCAGCCGAGCCGTTGGCCGGTGCACGTGCGTCCCCTTGCGACCGTTCCGGGCGGCTCCCCACGCCGGCGCCGACGCGCGCCGTGTCCCCAGCGCAACGCTTGCCGCCGGGAGCCCGGAGCGGTCACGTCCCGAGCTTACCTGACGCTGGACGCCACGGATAATGCGCTGCAGCACGCGCCGCTCAGGCGCGCGCTCAGTTCCCCAGCGCGCGCCGGATCTCGTCCAGTGCCGCCGGGTCATCCAGCGTCGACAGATCCCCCGGGTCACGCGCCTCCGCCAACGCCTGCAGCGAGCGCCGCAGCAGCTTGCCCGAGCGGGTCTTGGGCAACGCATTCACGATATGGATGTGCGCCGGCCGTGCGACCGCGCCCAGCGTGCTGCTCACCCGCTGCATCATCTCGGCCACGACGGCACTGCCGTCGCCCTGCAGCGCCTGTTTGAGGGTGACGAACACCAGCGGCACCTGGCCCTTGAGCTCGTCCTTGACCCCGATCACGGCCGCCTCGGCCACCAGCGGATGGCCGGCGATGCATTCTTCGATCTCGCGCGTGCCCAGGCGGTGCCCGGCCACGTTGATGACATCGTCGGTGCGGCCCAGGATGAAGGTATACCCGTCCTCATCCTGGATCGCCCAGTCGAGCGAACTGTAGAGCAGCTCCTTGAAGTGGCTGAAGTAGCTCTGGATGAAGCGCGCATCGTCCTTCCAGACGGTGGTCATGCAGCCCGGCGGCAAGGGCGGGACCATCACCAGCACGCCCTTCTGCCCCGGTGCGACGGTTTCACCGGTGTTCTCGTCGATGACTTTCATGCTGTAGCCGAGATTCGGGAAACCGGGCGAACCGAAGCGGACCGGTTTCATGTCCACGCCCGGCAGCAGGGTCAGTGCGGGCCAGCCGGTTTCGGTCTGCCAGTAGTTGTCGATGATCGGCTTGCCCAGCGCGTCGTTGATCCAGTGCGCGGTGGGTTCGTCGAGCGGCTCACCAGCGAGGAACACGTACTTCAGCGACGCCAGATCGTGGCGGCGGATGAAGTCGGCATCGTGCTTCTTCAGTACGCGGATCGCGGTCGGCGAGGAGAACAGCGTGCGCACGCCGTACTGTTCGCACAGGGCCCACCAGATGCCCGGGTCGGGGCTGGTCGGCAACCCTTCGTACAGCAACGACGTACAGCCGCCGATCAACGGGCCATACACGTTGTAGGAATGCCCCACCGCCCAACCCACGTCCGAGGTGGAAAACATCACCTGGCCGGGCTTGCAGTCGAACACGGTCTCCATCGACTGCGCCATCGCTACCGCGTAGCCCCCCACGTCGCGCTGCACGCCCTTGGGCTTGCCGGTGGTGCCGGAGGTGTAGAGCAGATAGCTCGGCTCGCTGGATTCCAGCCACACCACCGGCACATCCTGGTCCCCCACTTCGGCGCGCAGGGTGGCGTAGTCGACGTCGCGGCCGGGCACCTTCGGCTCGGCCGGGTCCAGCCCGCGCGAAACGATCAGTACGCGCGGCGGCGGCGAAGCGGCTTCGGCGCAGGCGGCGTCGACCATCGCCTTGTACGGGATCACCTTGCCACCGCGCTTGCCGGCATCAGCGGCGATCAGCAGCTTGGGCTCGGCATCGTCGATGCGCAGCGCCAGGTTGTGCGCGGCGAAGCCACCGAACACCACCGAGTGGATCGCCCCGATGCGCGCGCAGGCCAGCATCGCGAACACGGCTTCGGCCATGTTCGGCATGTAGATCACCACGCGGTCGCCGCGCTGCACATCCAGCCGCTGCAGCACGGCCGCGAAGGCATTCACTTCGCGGTGCAGCTCGCGGTAGGTGATTTCGCGGGTGACCCCGGTTTCACTGGAGACGGCGACGAGGGCGAGCTGGTCGGGACGGTCGACCAGATGGCGGTCCACCGCGTTGTAGCAGAGGTTGGTTTCACCGCCGACGAACCAGCGCCGGAAAGGCGGGTTGCTGTAGTCGAGGATCTGCTGCGGCGGCGTGTGCCAATAGATGCGCTGGGCTTCCTCACCCCAGAACGCCTCGGGTTCATCGACCGAACGTCGATAGACATCTTCGTAACGCATGACAGCCCTCCCAGACAAAGTCATGGGATCGAGCATAGTCCGATGCCGTCGGGCGGGCCGTCCGACCTTGGTCGTAGGCGCGTGGACAGATCCATGCGATGCGTGATGCCGCGCGCGCCAGGACAAAAAAAACGCCGGGCAAGCCCGGCGTTTCTTCATGCGGCGACCGGCCAACGGCCGGCCCCCGACAGCGCGTGCGATCAGCCCAGCAGGTGGGCGACGCCGGCGCGCTCTTCTTCCAGCTCGGCCAGGGTCTTGTCGATGTACTTCTGGCTGAAGTCGTCGACCGGCAGGTCCTTGACCAGGGTGTACTCGCCGTTCTCGGTGGTGACCGCGAAGCCGAAGATCACGCCTTCCGGGATGCCATAGGAGCCGTCGGACGGCACGCCCATCGTGACCCACTTGCCGTTGCTGCCCAGCACCCAGTCACGGATGTGGTCGACGGCGGCATTGGCGGCCGAGGCCGCCGAGGACGAGCCGCGGGCTTCGATGATCGCCGCGCCGCGCTTGCCCACGGTCGGGATGAAGGTGCCGGCGTTCCAGTCCTGGTCGTTGATCGCATCGGCGATGGAGGCACCATCGGCGGTGGCGAAACGGTAGTCCGGGTACATGGTCGGGCTGTGGTTGCCCCACACGATCAGCTTCTCCATGCCACCGACCGGCTTGCCGAGCTTGGTCGACAGCTGGCTCAGCGCACGGTTGTGGTCCAAGCGCAGCATGGCGGTGAAGTTGCGCGGGTTGAGGTCCGGCGCCGACTTCATCGCGATGTAGGCATTGGTGTTGGCCGGGTTGCCGACCACCAGCACCTTGACGTCACGCTTGGCGACCTTGTTCAGCGCTGCGCCCTGGGCGGTGAAGATCTTGGCGTTTTCCAGCAGCAGATCCTTGCGCTCCATGCCCGGGCCGCGCGGACGCGCGCCGACCAGCAGGGCGATGTCTGCATCCTTGAAGGCCACTTCGGCGTCGTCGGTACCGACCATGCCGGCCAGCAGCGGGAACGCGCAGTCTTCCAGTTCCATCATCACGCCGCGCAGGGCGGCCTGGGCCTTGTCGACCGGCAGCTCGAGCAGCTGCAGGATGACCGGCTGGTCCTTGCCCAGCATGTCGCCGGAGGCGATGCGGAACAGCAGGGCGTAGCCGATCTGGCCGGCGGCGCCGGTCACGGCAACACGAACAGGTGCTTTCATGGGGATTTCCTCTGCTAAGAAGCTAAGTAGCTGTGAACGTGAAAACGGCCCCCTTCACAGGGGGCCGTCGGGATCGGATCAGGCGCTGGGGATCAGCTTGTTCCACTCCGCCACGCGCTCGGCCTGGGCGGCCAGCACGGCGTCGGTGTCGCCTTCCAGGGTGATCGAATGGATCACGTCGCCCTGCTTGACCGAGTCCACGATGGCCTGGCCGTCGAGCACCTGGCCGAACACGGTGTGCTTGCCGTCCAGCCAATCGGTCTTGATGTGGGTGATGAAGAACTGGCTGCCGTTGGTGTTCGGACCGGCATTGGCCATCGACAGCGAGCCGACCTGGTGCTTCACGCCGTTCTTTTCATCTTCGAACTTGTAGCCCGGGCCGCCGGTGCCACGACCCTGCGGGCAACCGCCCTGGATCATGAAGTCCGGGATCACACGGTGGAAGATCAGGCCGTCATAGAAGCCGTGCTTGACCAGGTTGACGAAGTTGGCAACCGTCAGCGGGGCCTTGTCGGCGAACAGCTCGACCTTGATCGGGCCCTGGGTGGTGTCGAAGGTGGCGATGAGGGACATGCGGATCCTTGATATACGGGGTTATCGTCAGCCCATAAGGATACACCCGTGGTCCGGCGTCGGCCTGCCTGACGATGGTCGAACACCCCCTCTCCAGCGCGCGCCAGGCCGCCCGGACAGGCTCCCCTCACACAGCTGAATGCCTGTCCGGCAAGGCTTGCGAGGCACTTTTCGCGATTGGTCATCTTGGCCGTATAATGTTGGACTTCTTTTTCCAAATCCGGCGCCGACTGGCCCCCTTTCGCATGTCTATCGAAAATCTTCGCAACATCGCCATCGTCGCCCACGTCGACCACGGTAAGACCACCCTCGTCGACCAGCTGCTCAAGCAGTCCGGCACCCTCTCCGAGCGCACCGTGCTCGCCGAGCGCGTGATGGACAGCAATGACCAGGAAAAGGAACGCGGCATCACCATCCTGGCCAAGAACACGGCCATCACCTGGGAAGACAAGAAGACCGGTATCAAGAACCGGATCAACATCGTCGACACCCCGGGACACGCCGACTTCGGCGGCGAAGTGGAGCGCGTGCTGTCGATGGTCGACACCGTGCTGATCCTCGTCGACGCGATGGACGGCCCGATGCCGCAGACCCGCTTCGTGACCCAGAAGGCCTTCGCGATGGGCTTCAAGCCGATCGTCGTGGTCAACAAGGTCGACCGTCCGGGCTCGCGTCCGGATTGGGTGATCGACCAGGTCTTCGACCTGTTCGACAAGCTCGGCGCCACCAATGAGCAGCTCGACTTCCCGATCGTCTACGCCTCGGCCCTGAACGGCTACGCCGGCCTGGAAGATACCGTGCGCGATGGCGACATGACCCCGCTGTACGAAGCGATCATGCAGCATGCGCCGAAGCCGGAAGTGGACCCGGAAGGTCCGTTCCAGATGCGCATCAGCCAGCTGGACTACAACAACTTCGTGGGCGTGATCGGCATCGGCCGCGTGCAGCGCGGCACCCTGAAGAAGAACATGCAGGTCGCGGTGATCGACCGTGAAGGCAAGAAGCGCAACGGCAAGGTCGCGCAGGTGCTGGGCTTCCTGGGCCTGGAGCGCATCGAGCAGGACACCGCCGAGGCCGGCGACATCATCGCCATCTCGGGCATTCCGGAACTGACCATCTCCGATACCCTGTGCCACCCGGATACCCCGGAAGCGCTGCCGGCGCTGACCGTCGATGAACCGACGATCTCGATGACCTTCCAGGTCAACAACTCGCCGTTCGCCGGCAACAAGGACCTGTCCGGTGGCAAGTTCCTGACCAGCCGCCAGATCAAGGACCGTCTGGACCGCGAGCAGGTCCACAACGTGGCCCTGAAGGTGGAACAGCTGGAAGACGCCGACAAGTTCCTGGTCTCCGGCCGTGGCGAACTGCACCTGTCGGTGCTGATCGAGAACATGCGTCGTGAAGGCTACGAGCTGGCCGTGTCGCGCCCGGAAGTGATCATCAAGCAGATCGACGGCCAGGCCATGGAGCCGATCGAGCAGCTGGTGGTGGACATCGAAGAGCAGCACCAGGGCGGCGTGATGGAAAAGCTGGGCACCCGCAAGGGCCAGTTGAAGAACATGGAGCCGGACGGCAAGGGCCGCGTGCGCCTGGAATACCAGATCCCGGCCCGTGGCCTGATCGGCTTCCAGAACGAGTTCAAGACCCTGACCCAGGGTTCGGGCCTGCTGTTCCACGTGTTCGACCATTACGGCCCGAAGGAGCAGGGCGCGATCGCCAAGCGCCAGAACGGCGTGATGATCGCCAATGCTCCGGGTGCCACCCCGGCGTACTCGCTGGGCCCGCTGCAGGAACGCGGCAAGCTGTTCGCTGCTGAAGGCGACAATGTGTATGAAGGCCAGCTGGTCGGCATCCACTCCAAGGACAACGACCTGACCGTCAACGCGATCAAGACCAAGCCGCTGACCAACATGCGCGCTTCGGGCAAGGACGATGCGATCCAGCTGACCCCGGCGATCAAGTACTCGCTGGAGCAGGCCCTGGACTTCATCGAAGACGACGAGCTGGTCGAAATCACGCCGAAGGAAATCCGCCTGCGCAAGAAGGGCCTGACCGAGAGCGAGCGCAAGAAGGCATCGCGCGGCGGCTGATCGGACCATTGTCGTGATCGACAAGCCCTACAACCCGGATCCTCACAAGCATCCGGGGCTTCACCTGATCGCCTTGCTGGAAGCCAGCAAGGCGGTTCTGGCGCTGTTGGCTGCGACCGGGCTGGAAATGCTCGGCCCGCAGCCCCTGCGCGATGCGGTCAATGCCCTGATCCGCCGGTTCAGCCTGGACCCGGATCACGGCACCCTGCCCTCACTGCTCAACATGATCAGCCCCGATGCCGTGCATCTGGCGGCTGCTGCGATGGTCGCCTATGGCGTCCTGCACCTGTTCGAGGCCTGGGGCCTCTGGCGCGCCAAAGCCTGGGCCTCCTGGCTGGGCTGCGTCACTGCCGGCATCTACCTGCCGTTCGATATCTACGCCATCCTCCGTCACCCGGGCTGGGCCTCGTGGTCGGTGCTGGTGATCAATCTGATCGTGGTCGGCGTGCTCGCCCGCGATATCCGCAAACGCCATGGCAAGGCCGCCAAAGCGGCTTGAGTTGCCAAGCGCCGCCTGTGCTGGTTAGCCTGTCGGCCGGTTCGGGGGGACAGGCATGCGCCTGACACTGACATCACTGATGCTGTTCGCACTGGCCGGTTGCAGCCCGGGTCCGGCGCCGCTGCATGCCCGTGAGTCGCCTGCTCCCGTACCCCCGACCCGCGCGCCGGTGCCGTTCGTCTACGCCGAAGCCGACATCGCCGATCTGCAGGCGCGGATGGCCAGTGGCGAACTGGACAGCGTCACCCTGGCCCGCGCCTACCTGGACCGCATCGCCCGCCTGGACCGCTCCGGCCCGCGCCTGCGCGCGGTGATCGAGCTCAACCCGGATGCGCTGCGCGAAGCCGCCCAACTGGATGCCGAGCGCCACCAGGGCCACCTGCGGGGCCCGCTGCACGGCATCCCGCTGCTGCTCAAGGACAACATCGGCGCCAGCCCGATGAGCACCACCGCCGGCTCGCTGGCGCTGGACGGCTTCCGCCCGGACGACGCGTTCCTGGTCAAGCGCCTGCGCGCGGCCGGCGCGCTGATCCTCGGCAAGACCAATCTCAGCGAATGGGCCAACTTCCGCTCCAGCCAATCGGTCTCGGGTTGGAGCGCGCGTGGCGGACAGACCCGCAACCCGTATCGACTCAGCCACACCCCCTGCGGCTCCAGCAGCGGCAGCGCGGTGGCGGTGTCGGCCAATCTCGCGGTGGCGGCGATCGGCACTGAAACCGATGGCAGCATCGTCTGCCCGGCCGCGGTCAACGGCGTGGTCGGGCTCAAGCCGACGGTCGGCCTGGTCAGCCGCGAGGGCATCATCCCGATCTCCTTCAGCCAGGACACCGCCGGCCCGATGGCCCGCAGCGTCGCCGATGCGGCGGCGCTGCTGACCGCCATCGCCGGCCGCGACGAGGCCGACCCGGCCACCGCCACCATGCCCGGTCGCGCGGTCTACGATTACACCTCGCGCTTGAACCCCGATGGCCTGCGCGGCGCGCGGATCGGCGTGCTGTATGGCGACCTGATGCAGAAGCCGGGCATCGCCCCGGCCCTGCAGCATGCCGTGGCCGTGCTGCGCGACGCCGGCGCCACCGTGGTGCCGGTGCAGCTGCCGACCCAGGGACAGTGGCAGGACGCCGAGCGCATCGTACTGATGCACGAGTTCAAGGCCGGCCTGCAGCGCTACTTCACGGCCTACCAGGCGCCGGTGCGCAGCCTGGACGAGGTCATCTCCTGGAACCGGCAGCACGCAGGCAAGGAACTGGCGTTGTTCGACCAGGACCTGATGGAAACCGCTGCCTCGATGGGCGGCCTCGGCACCCCGGAGTACATTCGCGCGCGCAGTGACGCGCGCCGCCTGGCCGGCCCCGAGGGCATCGATGCGGTGTTGCGCGAGCAGAAGCTGGATGCGCTGGTGGCGCCGACCACCGGAACGGCCTGGCCGATCCGGGCGGGCAGCGGGGATGACTTCCCGGGCGAGAGCTACAGCGCTGCCGCCGTGGCCGGCTACCCGAGCCTGACGGTGCCGATGGCACACGTGAACGGGCTGCCGCTGGGACTGCTGTTCATGGGCACGGCGTGGAGCGAACCGCGCCTGATCGAGCTGGGCTACGCCTACGAGCAGCGCACCCGTGCACGCCGCCCGCCGCGGTTCCAGACCGATACCCTGCTCACCAACGGCGTCGCGCCCTGAGGGGCGTGTACCGACCAACGGTCGGTAGCTACCGGGTCACCTCTTTCGGGTCCGGGTCCGGCAGGATCGCCGGTCCGCCATCCTCGGCACCTGGCGAGCGCGCATCCTCGGCCGGCTGCGAACGTGGCCGGCGCGTCGGCGTCACTTCCTGATTGAGCTCGGCACGGGTGCGCGGCAGCGCCTGCGGGTGTTCGCGCGCGAGGAAGTCGAGCATACGCTCGCGCACGATGCAGCGCAGATCGAAGGCATCCCCGGAGTTGCGCGCGCTCACCAGCAGGCGCACCTGCAGGGTGTGCTCGCTGGTCTCGGTCACCTGGGTCACGCAGACCTGGCCATCCCACAACGCCTCGCCCTTGCAGATCCGCTCCAGTTCGGCGCGGATCGCGGGAATGGGTGCCGTGTAGTCCAGCCACAGGAAAGCGGTGCCGAGCAGATCGGCGCTGCGCCGGGTCCAGTTCTGGAACGGGTGCTCGATGAACCACGTGAGCGGTACCACCATCCGTCGCGCATCCCAGATCCGCACCACCACGTAGCTGCTGTTGATCTCTTCCACGCGACCCCACTCCCCTTCGACGATCACCACATCGTCCAGCCGGATCGGCTGGGTCAAGGCAATCTGCAGACCGGCGATCAGGTTGCCGAACACCGGCTTGGCTGCGATACCGGCGACCAGGCCGATGATGCCGGCCGAGGCCAGCAGCGCCGTGCCGATCTGGCGCACCATCGGGAAGGTCAACAGAATCAGCGAGACCCCGACCAGGATGATCGCGCCCATCAGTACGCGGCTCAGCACCCGGGTCTGGGTCTGGATCCGGCGTGCTTCGAGATTGTCCGCCACCTCCATCGGGTGATCGCGAAGGATCGCCTGTTCACCGGCGGCCACCGCTCGCACCAGCAACCAGATGAAGCAGCCGGTCAGGCCGATATGCAGCAGCCGCAGTGACTGATCCAGCCAACGCCCGTGCAGCGGCGTGGCCTCCAGCGCGGGAATCAACAGCAGCAGTGGCAAGGCGAAGGCGAGCGGCCGGCTGATCACGCGCGCGATGCGGGCGCGGCGGTAATCACGGTGTTTCAACCGACGCGTCAATGCCATCAGCAACCACCAGCCACTGATCCCGATCACGAGTGCGATCGAGATGGGCCACAGATACAACCCTGCCTGCTGCCAGTCCACGGTCACTGCACGCTCCTGTGTTCTTCGCGGGGAAGTCCACAGGATGCCGGTGCGGCCATGACCATCGTGTCAGGCGGATGTAAGGTGCGTGTCGAGGACACGCGCCCGCCTCAGTCGGCGTAATGCGCCTGCTTGCGCACGATCGCCATCGCGATCTCCAGCGACTGCTCGTAGTTCAGGCGCGGATCCACCGAGGAACGGTAGGCACGTTCAAGATCACGCTCGGTCAATTCGCGCGCACCGCCGGTGCATTCGGTGACGTCCTCGCCGGTCAGCTCCAGGTGCACGCCCCCCAACCGCGTGCCGGCCGCCGCATGCAGATCGAAGGACATCTCGACCTCGCCACGCACGTTGTCGAAGCGGCGCGTCTTGTAGCCGTTGCTGGTGCTCTCGGTGTTGCCATGCATCGCGTCGCACACCCACAGCACCCGACGACCATCGCGCTTGACCGCCTCCAGCAGCGGCGGCAGCTTCTGCGCGATCTGCGCCGCGCCCATGCGGTGGATGAAGCTCAGGCGGCCCGGTTCGTCATCGGGGTTGAGCACATCGATCAAGCGCAGCAACTGGTCCGGCTGCACCGACGGGCCCACCTTGATCGCGATCGGGTTGCGCACGCCGCGCAGGTATTCCACGTGTGCGCCATCCAGGGCCGCAGTGCGCATGCCGATCCACGGGTAATGCGTGCTCAGGTTCAACCAGCCCTGCTGGCGCGGCACCTGGCGGGTCAGCGCCTGCTCGTAGGGCAGCAGCAGCGCTTCGTGCGACGTGTAGAAGTCGATCCGGTTGAGGTTGTACACCTGCGTGCCGGACAGCGTTTCCATGAAACGCACTGCATCGCCGATCGAGGACACCATCTTCTGGTAATCGGTGGCCAGCGGCGAATGCCGCACCCACTCCAGGTTCCAGTACTCGGGGTGGTGCAGGTCGGCGAAGCCACCATCGATCAGCGCCCGCACGAAGTTCATCGTCATCGCCGAGTGCGCATGCGCCTGCAGCATCCGGCGCGGATCCGGCAGGCGCGCAGCTTCGGTGAATTCCGGCGCATTGATCACATCGCCGCGGTAGCTGGGCAGGGTCACGCCGTCGCGGGTTTCGGTATCGGCCGAGCGCGGCTTGGCGTACTGCCCGGCGAAGCGCCCGACCCGGATCACCGGCTTGCGCATGCCGTGCACCAGCACCAGGCTCATCTGCAGCAGCACCTTGAGCCGGTTGGAGATGGTGGTGGATTCGCAATCGCTGAAATTCTCCGCGCAGTCACCGCCCTGCAGCAGGAAACGCTTGCCTTCCTGGGCCTCGGCCAGCTGCTGCTTGAGCGCCAGGATTTCCCAGGAGGTCACCAGCGGCGGCAGCCGCTTGAGCTCGTGCAGCGAGGCATCCAGCGCCAGGGGGTCCGGGTAGGTCGGCAGCTGCAGCGCCGGCTTGCCACGCCAGCTCTCCGGCGACCAGGCAGCGTCGACGGCGGTCGCGGCGGGATCGGCTACAAGCGGGGCGGACAGGCTCATCACGGACTTCCGGGGTGTGGGGCCGGTCATGGTCGCAGAGCGCGCCGCCGACGCAAAGGGCCGGGCGGTCTTCCCAGGCTGAACGCCGAGCAAAGGATGCGTTGATCGGCCAGATCGCGCATGGTCCGGCCGACGCGGACAGGCGCATGATTTGTTACGGAGTAACACTCGCCAGGCCGGCCCCCTCCCCCTTTGCCCAGCCAAGCCATCCTCATGAAGCCCTCCCTGCTTGCTACCGGTATTGCTGTTTCCCTGGCCCTCACCGGCCTGCCCGCCCTCGCCGCCGCCCCGGCCAGCGCCCCGGCCGTCACCGACCTGGACGCAGTCACCGTCAGTGCCCAGCTCGACCAGGCCCGCAACGCGCTGTCGCCGGATATCGGCAGCAGCCAGTACCAGATCACCGCCGAGGACATCCAGAACCTGCCACTGGGCGCCTCCACCCCGTTGAACCAGGTGCTGCTGCAGGCGCCCGGCGTGGTCCAGGACTCCTACGGCGGCGTGCACGTGCGCGGCGACCACGCCAACCTCCAGTACCGCCTCAACGGCGTGCTGCTGCCCGAATCGATCTCCGGCTTCGGCCAGACCCTGGATGCCCGCGCGATCAAGAGCATCCGCCTGATGGATGGCGCCCTGCCGGCCCAGTTCGGCGAGCGCACCGCGGCCGTGGTCGACATCACCACCCGCAGCGGCGCCGAACTGGGCAATGGCGGCAGCGCCGGGATCACCGCCGGCTCGTACGGCAAGGTCAACCCCAACGCCTCGTGGTGGGGCAGCCAGGGCCGCTGGAGCTGGTACCTGACCGGCAACTACGACCAGAACCAGGTGGGCATGGAAAACCCCACCGCCTCGCGCCGGCCGGACCACGATGACACCCATCAGGGCAAGGCGTTCGCGGACCTGACCTACCTGGTCAACGAAGACACTCGCCTGAGCCTGTTCGCCGGCTTCTCCAACAACCGCTTCCAGATCCCGGTCAACCCCGGCCAGGCTCCGCAGTTCGGCTACCTGGACACGGTCAACGCCGACTCGGCGGCGCTGGACGAGAACCAGCGCGAGACCACCCGCTTCGGCATGCTGGTGCTGCAGGGCTCGCTGGGCAGCACCGCCTACCAGGTCTCGGCCGGCCAGCGGTACAGCGACCTCGCATTCGACCCGGACCTCGCTGGCGACCTGATCTTCAACGGCGTGGCCTCGCAGGTGGAGCGCAGCAACCGCGCCAATACCGTGCAGGCCGATTTCTCCACCCCGCTGGGCGAGAACCACACGCTGCGCTATGGCCTCTACGTCAACGCAGAACACGCGCGCGCCGGCAGCGACACCTGGGTCTTCCCGGTCGACGCCGACGGCCGACAGGCCAGCACCACCCCGCTGCGGATCCCCGACGCCAGCGCCTTCAACGCCACCACGACCGCCATCTACCTGCAGGACGAATGGCGCCTCGGTGATGACTGGACGGTCAACTACGGCCTGCGCGGTGACCGCTACAAGGCGTTCGGCGGCACCGAGGGCCAGCTCAGCCCGCGCCTGGGCGTGGTCTGGAACGCCAGCGACAGCACCACCGTGCACGCCGGCTACTCGCGCTACTTCACTCCGCCGGCCAGCGAACTGGTGGCCAGCAGCGACATCGCGCTCTATGACGGCACCACCAACCAACAGCCCGCAGGGGGCAGCACCACCCCGCTGTCCGAGCGCAGCGACTACTACGACATCGGCGTTTCCCAGCAGATCGGCGAACACCTCACCCTCGGCCTGGATGCCTACGACCGCAAGGTCGACCGCCTGCAGGATGAAGGCCAGTTCGGCGCCGCCTACATCTATTCGACCTTCAACTACCGCTTGGGCCATATCCACGGCGTGGAATTCAGCGCCGACTACAGCAATGGCCCGCTCAGCGCCTACTTCAACGCCGCCTACAACAAGGCGATGGGCAAGCAGGTCATCACCGGCCAGTACAACCTCGATCCCGAGGCACTCGCCTACGTCCAGGACAACTGGATCCACCTGGACCACGACCAGAAACTGACCTCGTCCGGCGGCATCAGCTACGCCTTCGCCGGCCACAATCGCCTGGGCGCCGACTACGTCTTCGGCAGCGGCCTGCGCTCGGACACCGACGGCGTCCCCAACGGCGGCGAACTCCCCGCCTATCTCCAGCTCAACCTCAGCGCCGGCCACGACTTCAACGCCGACAGCGGCCACCCGCTGCACGCGCAGCTCGCACTGGTCAACGCACTGGACCGCAGCTACCAACTGCGCGACGGCGGCGGCATCGGCGTGTTCGCCCCGCAGTGGGGTCCCCGCCGCGGCGCCTACCTCAGCCTGCAGCAGGATTTCTAAGCTGCGCCAGCCAGCCCTGCGATCTGATCAGATCCGCAGGATCCCAACCTGATCGTCGCATCCGGCCTGGCCGCGCAACGCGTGCCGGGCCGGGGACCTTGAGCAGCCGCCTCAGTGGCGGCGGCGCGCGCGGAACGCGGTGGCCAGCGCCCATGCTGCCAACAGCGCGAACCACACCAGGCTCCACATCGGCATCGTCAGCCCCAGGAACTGCCAATCGATGTTGCCGCAGTTGCCGGTACCGGTCAGCACCGTGCGGAACACCTCGAACGGCCCCATCGTCTCACTGAGGAAGCTCAACGGCGGCCCGCAGCTCGAGCCCATGTCCTGCGGCAGCAACTGCACGTACACATGGCGCCCGGCAATGCCGATACCGACAGCCGCCGCGATGAAGGCCAGCACCCCATACGTCTTCCGCCCGGCCGGATCACGCGGACCGTGCAGCGCCCCGATCAGGAACAGCAGCCCCAGCGCCGCGAACGCAATCCGCTGGAAAATGCACAACGGGCACGGCTCCAGCCCCATCTTCAACTGCAGGAAGATCGCATACCCCAACAGCGCCGCGCAGACCAGGAACCCCAGCAGGAACTGGGCGCGGAAACTCCAACGCAATGGATTCATTGCCAACACTCGTGAAAGTCCAGGCCCCAAGATTAACAGGGCCGCGACCACCAACGCCCACGGACACCTGCCGACCATCGGCGCCACCGACCGGACAGCGTGTTCCGTGCAGCATACGGAACGACACGAACGTAGCGACCGTGCCCCAAGCAGCCGGCCAACGGCCGGCTCTACCCACGCACCCTGATCGGCACACAGCCCCCGCTTTACCCCTGCGCACCGACCCTGTGTGCAGGCGTTGGCGTGGGTGGGTTGGCGGGACCATGAGCGCCATGGATGGCGCGACATGAGCCTCCATGGACGGATTTACGGCGTGTCCCGCCAACCCAGCCGCGCCGACGCCCCACCCCACCCGCAGCGACAAGCTCTTGCGGTTGCCGTTGCCGTTGCCGTTGCCGTTGCCGTTGCCGTTGCCGTTGCCGTTGCCGTTGCCGTCATCAAACCCCAGAAACGGAAAAACCCGGCACAAGGCCGGGTTCTTCACCGAATAACAGGTACAGCTCGAAGATTACTCTTCGACGGCTTCAGCCACGGCAGCCGGACGATCGACCAGCTCGACATAGGCCATCGGCGCATTGTCGCCAGCGCGGAAGCCGCACTTCAGCAGACGCAGGTAGCCGCCCGGACGGTTCGCGTAACGCGGGCCCAGGGTGGTGAACAGGTTGCCGACGGCTTCGTTGTCGCGCAGGCGGGCGAACGCCAGACGACGGTTGGCAACCGAATCAACCTTGGCCAGGGTGATCAGCGGCTCGGCGACGCGGCGCAGTTCCTTGGCCTTCGGCAGGGTGGTCTTGATCAGTTCGTGCTTGAACAGCGACGCGGCCATGTTCTTGAACATTGCTTCGCGATGGGCGCTGGTGCGGTTGAACTTGCGGCCGGACTTCATATGACGCATGACGGTGATTCCTGAAGTGAATGTTGGATCGGTTGGGTATCGCTGTCGCCATCCTGGCGTTGCTGCTTGGACTGCGGATGGTCCGGTGCCAGCCGTCCTGGCTGGCCGTCACCGCAGGCTATCGACCTGTCGGTGCGGGGTGTTGCCGGTGAAGCCCCCGCACCCGAAGGTGCGGGGTCAAGCATCTTGCGTCGCGCTGGATCAGCCGAGCATGCCGTGCTGGGCGACACCGGCCGGCGGCCAGTTCTCCAGCTTCATGCCAAGCGAAAGACCGCGCTGTGCGAGGACTTCCTTGATTTCGGTCAGCGACTTCTTGCCGAGGTTCGGGGTCTTGAGCAGCTCCACTTCGGTCTTCTGGATCAGATCGCCGATGTAATAGATGCTCTCTGCCTTCAGGCAGTTGGCCGAACGCACGGTCAGTTCCAGGTCGTCGATCGGGCGCAGCAGCACCGGATCCACGCCGTTGTTGGCCGGCTTGGCCGCACCGCGGTCGCGGTGGGTGAAGTCACCGAAGACCGACAGCTGATCGCTGAGGATGTCGGCGGCAGTGCGCACGGCTTCCTCGGCATCGATCGTGCCGTTGGTTTCGATGTCCAGCACCAGCTTGTCCAGATCGGTACGCTGTTCAACGCGGGCCGCTTCCACCGAGTAGGCGACGCGACGGACCGGCGAGAACGAGGCATCCAGGACCAGACGGCCGATGGCACGGGTTTCTTCATCCGGACGACGACGCGCGGCGGCCGGCTGGTAGCCGAAACCACGCTCGATCTTCAGACGCATATTGATTGCCGTGTCCTTGGTCAGGTGGCAAATGATATGGTCGTTGTTGAGGACTTCGACGTTGTGGTCCAGCTTGATATCAGCAGCGGTCACAACACCCGGACCCTGCTTGGACAGCGACAACGTAGCGTTGTCACCGGTATGCATGCGGATGGCCACGTCCTTCAGGTTGAGCAGGACTTCCAGCACGTCCTCCTGCAAGCCTTCGAGCGTGGTGTACTCGTGCAGTACGCCATCGATTTCGACTTCCGTGATGGCGAAGCCCGGGATGGACGACAGCAGCACGCGACGCAGGGCGTTGCCCAGCGTATGCCCGTAACCACGCTCCAAGGGTTCGATGACGACCTTGGCGCGGGTATCGGTAAGGCGTTCGATCTGCGGACCGCGAGGACGCAGAACCTGGTTGGCGGTAACCGTCATGTTGCGGGTTCTCCTGCGAACCTCCGGTGTGACCCGGAGGTTCTCCAATGTGAATTACTTCGAATACAACTCGACGATCAGCGCTTCGTTGATATCCGCAGGCAGGTCCGAACGATCCGGCACGGCCTTGAAGATGCCGGCGAACTTGCCGGAATCAACTTCAACCCACGACGGACGCAGGTCATGCGTGGCAGACACGGTCAGGGCTTCCTGAACGCGCAGCTGCTTGGCAGCCTTCTCGGACAGAGCAACGGCGTCGCCAGCCTTGACCTGGTACGAAGCCAGGTTGACCGACTTGCCGTTCACGGTGACGCCGCGGTGCGAGACCAGCTGACGGGCAGCCGGACGGGTCACAGCGAAGCCCATGCGATAGACGACGTTGTCCAGACGGGTTTCCAGCAACTGCAGCAGGTTCTCGCCGGTGTTGCCCTTCTTGGTCGAGGCCTTCTTGTAGTAGTTGCGGAACTGACGCTCCAGCAGGCCGTAGATACGCTTGACCTTCTGCTTTTCGCGCAGCTGGGTAGCGTAGTCGGACAGCTTGCCCTTGCGGGCAGTGGCGCCGTGCTGGCCGGGCTTCTGCTCCAGCTTGCACTTGGAGTCCAGCGCACGGGCCGGGCTCTTGAGGGAAAGGTCGGCGCCTTCGCGGCGGGCGAGCTTACAGGTAGGACCGATATAACGAGCCATTTCTTATCGCTCCTTTAGACGCGACGCTTCTTCGGCGGACGGCACCCGTTGTGCGGGATTGGCGTCACGTCGATGATGTTGGTGATCTTGTAGCCCACGTTGTTCAGCGAGCGCACGGCCGACTCACGACCCGGACCCGGGCCCTTGATGCGGACTTCCAGGGACTTGACGCCGTAGTCGAGCGCGGCACGGCCGGCCTTCTCGGCAGCCACCTGGGCAGCGAACGGGGTGGACTTACGCGAACCGCGGAAGCCAGCGCCACCGGAGGTCGCCCACGACAGAGCGTTGCCCTGGCGGTCGGTGATGGTCACGATGGTGTTGTTGAAAGAAGCATGGACGTGGGCGACGCCGTCAGTGACGACGCGCTTGATCTTCTTCTTGGTCTTAGCGACGGGCTTAGCCATTTCTTAGGTCCCTTACTTCCTGATCGCCTTGCGCGGGCCCTTGCGGGTGCGGGCGTTGGTACGGGTGCGCTGGCCACGAAGCGGCAGACCGCGACGGTGACGCAGACCGCGGTAGCAGCCCAGGTCCATCAGGCGCTTGATCGCGATACCGATTTCACGGCGCAGATCGCCTTCCACGATGTACTTGCCGACTTCGAGACGCAGACGCTCGATTTCCGGCTCCGACAGATCGCGGATCTTGGTGGTCGAGGTCACGCCTGCGGCGTCGCAGACCTTCTTCGAACGGGTACGGCCGATGCCGTAAATGCTTTGCAACCCGACCCAGACGTGCTTCTGGGCTGGCAGGTTGACGCCTGCAATACGCGCCATGACGCGGTTCTCCAGCTGAGTGATGGCCGACAGCACACCATGGGCGCGCCAATCCGGCAGGATGGATCAAAAAAGTGAACTAGCGATTCTATCAAGGTCTCGGTTTACTGGGAAGCCCGTGGAACCTTGAGGTTCCATGGACCCGGCGTGGGGAGTGTGCCCATGCTCCGGCGCCGGATGTCGTTGACTGCAGAGGTTGCCCTCGCCGCCGCCCGCGCTACTCCCGCGCGGGACCACCACATCACACCCCCACCCGAAACCGCTGCAGGGGCCGCCCTTCGATTTGGAAGGCCAGTCCGGGAACCGGAGGGCCTTCACAACAAGAAGACTAGTGTAACAGCTCAATCAGCCGCGGGCAAAACCGCCACGGTTGCCGCCCTTCAGGTTGGCCTTCTTCAACAGGCTCTCATACTGGTGCGACATCAGGTGGGCCTGGATCTGGGCGATGAAGTCCATCACCACCACCACCACGATCAGCAGCGAGGTGCCGCCGAAGTAGAACGAGGCGCCGAGCTGGGTGCGCAGGATTTCCGGCAGCAGGCAGACGATCACCAGGTACAGCGAACCGGCAGCGGTCAGGCGGGTCAGCACGGCATCCACGTAGTCAGCGGTCGCCTTGCCCGGACGAATGCCCGGAATCAGCGCGCCCGACTTCTTCAGGTTGTCGGCGGTTTCCTGCGAGTTGAACACCAGCGCGGTGTAGAAGAACGCAAAGCCGCTGATCAATGCAGCGAACACGATCATGTGCAGCGGCTCGCCCGGCCCGAGGGCGTTGGCGACCTTCTGCAGCCACGTGGCCGAACTGGCCTGGCCGGACCACATCGCCAGGGTCGTCGGGAACGCCAGGATGCTCGAGGCGAAGATGGCCGGGATCACGCCCGCCATGTTCAGCTTCAGCGGCAGGAACGAGGTCTGGTTCATGTACGCGTTGCGGCCACCCTGGCGACGTGCGTAGTTCACCGTGATGCGGCGCTGGCCGCGCTCGACGAACACCACGAAGTAGGTGAAGGCCAGCACCACCAGCACGATCAGCAGCAGCGCGATGAAGCTCATGTTGCCGTCGCGGTAGGCTTCCACGGTGTGGATGACCGCGCCCGGCAGGCCGGCGACGATGCCGGCGAAGATGATCAGCGACACACCGTTGCCGATGCCGCGCTCGGTGACCTGCTCACCGACCCACATCAGGAAGATGGTACCGGCGGTCAGCGCGACGATGGCGGTGAGCACGAAGCCCATGCCCGGTGCGTAGACGACCGGGGCACCGCCCGGGGAGACCTGGTTCTGCAGCGCCAGCGCGATGCTGCCGCCCTGCACCACCGCCAGCAACACGGCGCCGATGCGGGAATATTGGGTGATCTTGCGACGACCCGATTCACCTTCCTTCTGCATCGACTTCAATGCCGGGAAGATGTGGACCGCCAGCTGCATCACGATGGACGCCGAGATGTACGGCATCACGTTCAGCGCGAAAATGCTGAAACGGTGCAGGGCGCCGCCCGAGAACATGTTGAACATGTCCACGATGCCGCCGCCCTGCGCCTGCATGAGCGCAAGCATGGCATCGGGATTGACGCCAGGCACCGGCACATAACAGCCGATGCGATAGACGATCAATGCCCCGATGACGAACAGCAGTCGCTGGCGGAGTTCCGTGAACTTGCCGAGCCCGCCGCCGAGGTTACCAATGCCAGCTTGCGCCATGTCTTACTCCTGTACGCTGCCGCCGGCAGCTTCGATCGCGGCCTTGGCACTGGCCGTTGCAGCGACGCCCTTCAGGGTGAAGGCCTTGGTCAGGTCACCCTTCATGACGATCTTGGCACGCTTCGCGGTGCTCGGGACCAGCTTGGCAGCGCGCAGCGCGGCAAAGTCGATCTCGCCGGCTTCCAGGCGTTCCAGCTGGTAGGACAGCACTTCAGCGGTGTCCTTGGCGATCTTGGAACGGAAACCGACCTTCGGCAGACGACGCTGCATGGGGGTCTGGCCGCCTTCGAAGCCTGCCTTGATCTTGCCGCCACCCTTACGGGCGAACGAACCCTTGTGGCCGCGGCCGCAGGTCTTGCCCAGGCCGGAGCCGATACCACGACCGACGCGGGTGCGCTCTTTACGAGCGCCCGGTGCCGGGCTCAATTCATTCAGATGCATGGTCATTGGATTATTCCTCAACCTTGACGAGGTAGTGGACCTTGTTGATCAGGCCGCGAACCTGCGGGCTGTCCTTCAGTTCACGCACATCGTTGAGCTTGTTCAGGCCCAGGGCACGCACCGACAGGCGGTGACGCGACTGGGTGCCACGCAGGCCAGCCACCAGGCGGACCTTGACGGTCTTGACGGTTTCATTAGCCATGGTTGAGATCCTCCACCTTCTTGCCGCGCTTGGCCGCGATGCGGACCGGCGACTGCATTTCGGTCAGACCCTTCAGCGTGGCGCGAACCAGGTTGATCGGGTTGCGCGAACCGACGGCCTTGGCCAGCACGTTCTTGACACCAACGGCTTCCAGCACGGCGCGCATGGCACCGCCGGCGATCACACCGGTACCTTCCGAGGCCGGCATCATGAACACGCGGGCTGCGCCGTGGCCGGACTTCACCGGGTGCCACAGGGTGCCGTTGTTCAGATCGACGGTGGCCAGGTTCTTGCGGGCCTGCTCCATCGACTTCTGGATCGCGACCGGCACTTCACGCGCCTTGCCGTAACCGAAGCCGACCTTGCCTGCGCCGTCACCGACCACGGTCAGTGCGGTGAAGGTGAACTGGCGACCGCCCTTGACGGTCTTGCTGACGCGGTTGACCGCGACCAGCTTTTCGATCATGCCGTCGTCGACTTTCTCTTCGCGGCGATCGCGATCGCGACCCCGCTGCTGACGTTCTTCTGCCATGTTGATTCCTTGATTGATTGAGTATGTACGGCTCAGGGCCGCTTATAGCTGTGAGATGGAGCGGTGGTGCGGGCGCCCCTGCAGAAGAAGGACGTCGCCCGGCGCAACCCGCGCCGGCAGGCAGGCGGAAGCGGGGACCAGCCCCGCTTCCTTATCCCTTAGAACTGCAGGCCGCCTTCGCGGGCTGCATCAGCCAGTGCCTTGATGCGACCGTGGTAGCGGTAGCCCGAGCGGTCGAAAGCGACCTTCTCGATGCCCGCAGCCTTGGCGCGCTCGGCGACCAGCTTGCCAACCTTGGCGGCGGCGTCGCTGTTCTTGCCGTTCTTCAGGCCTTCCTTGACGTCGGCCTGGGTGGTGTTGGCCGAAGCCAGCACCTTGGAGCCATCGGCGGTGAAGACCTGGGCGTACAGGTGCTGGCCGGTGCGCAGCACCGACAGACGCGGCACGCCGAGCACACGGATGTGGGCACGGGTCGACTTGGCACGACGCAGACGAGCGATGTTCTTGTTCATGATCTTTTTCCTTGAAAGCTGAGGGCGTGAGTTACGCCTTCTTGGCTTCCTTACGAATGATGACTTCGCCGGCGTACTTCACACCCTTGCCCTTGTAGGGCTCCGGCGGACGGAAGCCACGGATCTTGGCGGCAACTTCGCCAACGCGCTGCTTGTCGGTGCCCTGGACCAGCACTTCGGTCTGGGTCGGGGTCGACAGGGTGATGCCTTCCGGCGCCACGAACACGACCGGGTGCGAGAACCCGAGCGACAGGTTCAGGTCCTTGCCCTGCATGGCAGCACGGTAACCGACGCCGACCAGCTCGAGCTTGCGCTCGAAGCCTTCGGTCACGCCGTGGACCATGTTGGCCAGGATGGCGCGCACGGTGCCGGTGAGGGCGACCAGCGAGGCATCGTTGGCGGCCAGGGTGGCAACGCCGTTGTCGACAGTGATTTCAACGCCGGCAACCTTGGTGAGCGACAGGGTGCCCTTCGGGCCCTTCACGCTGACGGATTCCGGCTGGATGTTCAGTTCAACGCCCTTGGGCAGGTTGACTGGCTTCTTGGCTACGCGGGACATAGTGGACTCCTTCTCGCCTTAGGCCACGAAGCACAGGACTTCGCCGCCGACGCCCAACTGGCGCGCCTGCGCATCAGTCATGATGCCCTTGGAGGTGGAAATGATGGCGATGCCCAGGCCGTTGAGGACCTTCGGCAGCTCGGACTTGCCGCGGTACTGACGCAGACCCGAACGCGAGAAACGCTTCAGGGTCTCGATGACCGGCTTGCCTTCGAAGTACTTCAGGACGATTTCAAGCTCGGCCTTGTTGTTCTCGATCTTGGTCACGCGCAGATCGGTGATGTAGCCTTCGGCCTTCAACACCTCTGCGATTGCCACCTTGATCTTGGACGACGGTGCTTTCACCGTCTGCTTGCCAACCGCGGCCGCATTCTTGATGCGTACCAGCAGGTCGGCGATGGGATCAGTCATGCTCATAGTCGATACCTTTGAGTGCACCGATATCCGCTTTCGCGAAAATCTTGTGTCTACCTGGGATGGGCCAGGGCCCGTCTTCACACACTGCTCACGCCTTGCGGGCGAGCAAGACGCGGGAGTATACGGCAAAAAGAGCCCGACTTGCGTCGGGCTCCCTTAATCCGGGATCAGGGCCGGTAAACCGGCCCCTCCCCCCTGCCCTGCACCGTGAAGGCGCCGGGCAGTTGAAGGGACGAATCCCTTACCAGCTGGCCTTGCGCAGGCCCGGCACGTCACCACGCATGGTGGCTTCGCGCAGCTTGTTGCGGCCCAGGCCGAACTTGCTGTACACGCCACGCGGGCGGCCCGAGAGCTCGCAACGGTTGCGGTGACGGCTCGGCGACGAGTCGCGCGGCAGCTTCTGCAGCTTGATGACGGCCTCGGCCTTTTCGTCGTACGACGCGGTCGTGCTGGAGATGATCTTCTTCAGCTCTTCACGCTTGCCGGCGTACTTGACGGCCAGCTTCGCACGCTTGAGGTCGCGGTTGACCATGGAGGTCTTTGCCATTTCGGATTCCTCGACGTATCAGTTACGGAACGGGAACTTGAACGCTGCGAGCAGCGCCTTCGCTTCCGCATCGGTCTTGGCGGTGGTGGTGATGGCGATATCCATGCCGCGGATCGCGTCGACAGCGTCGAAGTCGATTTCCGGGAAGATGATCTGTTCCTTCACACCCATGTTGAAGTTGCCGCGACCGTCGAAGGAACGACCCGAGACACCACGGAAGTCGCGCACGCGCGGCAACGAGATGTTGATCAGACGGTCCATGAACTCGTACATCTTTTCACGACGCAGCGTGGTCTTGCAGCCGATCGGCCAACCATCGCGGATCTTGAACGATGCCACCGAGACGCGGGACTTGGTCACGATCGGCTTCTGACCGGAGACCTTGGCCATGTCGGCGACGGCATTTTCCAGGATCTTCTTGTTCGTGGCCGCTTCGCCGACACCCATGTTCAGGGTGACCTTGACCAGCTTCGGAACCTGCATCGGATTGGTGTAGCCGAACTGCTTCATCAGCGCCGGCACCACTTCTTCCTTGTAAAACTTTTCGAGACGGGAATTCATCAGCTCATTCCTCAGGCGTCGAGCGCCTCACCGCTGGAGCGGAACACACGCAGTTTGCGTCCATCCTCCAGCACCTTGAAGCCAACGCGCTCGCCCTTGCCCGAAGCCGGGTTCAGCACATTCACGTTGGAGATATGGATCGAAGCTTCACGCTCGACCACGCCGCCGGCAACGCCTGCCTGCGGGTTCGGCTTGGTGTGGCGCTTGACGATGTTCACGTTGGCGACGATCACACGATCGCCGTCGACGCGGACGACTTCGCCCTGCTTGCCCTTGTCCTTGCCGGTGTTGACGACGACCTGGTCGCCCTTCTTGATACGGTTAGCCATGATTATCTCCTGGCGCTCACAGAACTTCGGGAGCGAGCGAGACGATCTTCATGAACTTCTCGGAACGAAGTTCACGGGTCACCGGTCCGAAGATGCGGGTGCCGATCGGCTCTTGCTTGTTGTTGAGCAGGACCGCGGCGTTGCCGTCGAAACGGATCAGCGAGCCATCGGCGCGACGCACACCCTTGCGGGTACGCACCACGACGGCGTCATACACTTCACCCTTCTTGACTTTGCCGCGCGGGATTGCGTCCTTCACGGTGACCTTGATGATGTCGCCGATGTGGGCATAACGGCGCTTGGAACCACCCAGCACCTTGATGCACATCAGTTCCTTGGCACCGGAGTTGTCCGCGGCGTCGAGGTAGCTCTGCATCTGGATCATGATTCAGATCTCCTTATTCAGCCGCACGCGTGATGACTTCCACCACGCGCCAGTTCTTGGTCTTGGACATCGGAGCAATCTCGGCCACGCGCACCACATCACCTTCGTTGCAGGTGTTGTCGGCGTCGTGTGCGTGCAGCTTGGTCGAACGCTTGATGTACTTGCCGTACAGGGCGTGCTTGACCAGGCGCTCCACCAACACGGTGACCGTCTTGTCCATCTTGTTGCTGACGACACGGCCTTCGACCGTGCGCAGCGTCTTGCTGTCGTTGTTATCGCTCATCGCGGCCATCCTTACTTGGTGCTGCCGAGCAGGGTCTTGACGCGAGCGATCTCGCGACGAACCCGGCGGGTTTCGTGGGTCTTCGGCAGCTGGCCAGTGACCTGCTGCATACGGAGCGAGAACTGCTCCTTACGCAGGTCGATCAGGTGGCTCTTCAGGTCGTCAGCCGACTTTTCGCGAAGTTGTTTGATATCCATCAGAGCACCGTCCGGGTCACGAAAGTGGTGGTCACGGAGAGCTTGGCGGCAGCCAGGCGGAACGCCTCACGTGCCACGTCTTCCGCGACGCCTTCGATTTCATAGATCATGCGGCCGGGCTGGATCTGGGCTACCCAGTACTCCACGTTGCCCTTACCAGAACCCATTCGGACTTCGATGGGCTTCTTGGTGATCGGCTTGTCGGGGAACACTCGGATCCACATCTTGCCGCCGCGCTTGACGTAGCGGCTGATCGAGCGGCGGGCCGCTTCGATCTGACGCGCGGTCAGCTGACCATGAGCGGTTGCCTTCAGGCCGTACTCGCCGAAGCTGACGGCGTTGCCGCTCCAGCTCAGACCATCGTTACGGCCCTTGTGTACCTTGCGGTATTTGGTTCGCTTGGGTTGCAACATTGTCGTTACCTCGCTTCACGAGCCGGGCGCGACGGACGGTCACCACGATCGCCGCGATCGTTACGATCGTTGCGCGGGGAGTCGTCCTGCTTTTCCTGGCCAACCTGGGAGAAATCGAAGACTTCGCCCTTGTAGATCCAGACCTTGATGCCGATGATGCCGTAGGTCGTCTTGGCTTCAGCGAAGCCATAGTCGATGTCGGCACGCAGCGTATGCAGCGGCACGCGGCCTTCGCGGTACCACTCCGAACGGGCGATTTCCGCGCCGTTCAAGCGGCCACCGACGTTGACCTTGATGCCCAGGGCACCGAGGCGCATCGCGTTGCCGACCGAGCGCTTCATTGCGCGGCGGAACATGATGCGACGCTCCAGCTGCTGCGCGATCGACTCGGCAACCAGCTGTGCGTCCAGCTCGGGTTTACGCACTTCGGTGACGTTGATGTGCGCCGGGACGCCCATCATCTCGCTCACTTCCTTGCGCAGCTTCTCGATGTCCTCACCGCGCTTGCCGATCACCACGCCCGGACGGGCGGTGTGGATCGTCACGCGAGCGGTCTTTGCCGGACGCTCGATCAGGATCTTGCTGATGCCGGCCTGCGCAAGCTTCTTGCGCAGCATGTCCCGCACCTTCAGGTCGGCTGCCAGATAACCAGCGAACTCGGCCTTGTTGGCGTACCACTTGGAGTTCCAGTCCTTGGAAATGCCGAGGCGGATACCAATCGGATGAACTTTATGACCCATGGTGTTTTCCTTTCCGCTTACTTGCCGGCGCCCACAACCACAGTGATGTGGCTGGTGCGCTTGAGGATGCGGGTGCCGCGGCCTTTCGCCCGCGCCATGAAACGCTTCAGGGTCGGACCTTCATCTACCATGATGGTCTGTACCTTCAGCTCGTCGACGTCGGCGCCCTGGTTGTTCTCGGCGTTTGCAATAGCCGACTCCACCACCTTCTTGATCAGGTGGGCAGCCTTCTTGTCCGAGAACTTCAGCAGGTTGACCGCACGCTCGGCCGGCAGGCCACGCACCTGGTCAGCGACCAGGCGGGCTTTCTGCGCAGAGATGCGCGCGGAGCGCAGGATTGCTTTCGCTTCCATTGTCATCTCTCCTTACTTGCCCGACTTCTTGTCACCACCGTGACCCTTGAAGGTCCGGGTGATGGCAAATTCGCCGAGCTTGTGGCCGACCATGTTCTCGTTGACGAGCACCGGAACGTGGTTCTTACCGTTATGAACGGCGATGGTGACGCCTACCATTTCCGGCAGGATCATCGAACGGCGCGACCAGGTCTTGATCGGCTTCTTGCTACCCGCAGCGGCTTCCACCTTCTTGATGAGGTGGTGATCGACAAACGGGCCCTTCTTGAGTGAACGTGCCATGGTCGATTAGCCCCTACGATCGCGGACGATGAATTGCTGGGTGCGCTTGTTATGGCGCGTCTTGTAACCCTTGGTCGGGACACCCCACGGGGTGACCGGATGCGGGTTGCCCTGGCCGGCCTTCGCCTCACCACCACCGTGCGGATGGTCAACCGGGTTCATGGCAGCACCACGAACGGTCGGGCGGACACCACGCCAGCGCTTGGCGCCAGCCTTGCCCAGCTTTTCCAGGTTGTGTTCGTCGTTACCGACTTCACCGATGGTGGCGCGGCACTCGACCGGCACCTTGCGCATTTCACCCGAGCGCAGGCGCAGGGTGGCGTAGATGCCTTCACGAGCGACGAGCTGCACGGCAGCGCCGGCGGCACGCGCGATCTGGGCACCCTTGCCCGGCTTCAGTTCGATGCCGTGGACAGTGGTACCGACCGGGATGTTGCGCAGCGGCAGGGTGTTGCCGGTCTTGATCGGCGCATCCGAACCCGCGATCACCTGGTCACCGGCCTTCAGGCCCTTCGGTGCGATGATGTAGCGGCGCTCGCCGTCGACGTAGCACAGCAGGGCGATATGGGCGGTGCGGTTCGGATCGTATTCGATGCGTTCCACGCGCGCCGGAATGCCTTCCTTGTTGCGCTTGAAGTCGATGACACGGTAGTGCTGCTTGTGACCACCACCCACGTGACGGGTGGTGATGCGGCCGTGGTGGTTACGACCACCGGACTTGCTCTGCGGCTCCAGCAGCGCGGCATGCGGCGCGCCCTTGTGCAGATCGGGCGTGACCACGCGCACGGCCGAACGGCGGCCGGGAGAAGTGGGTTTGAATTTCATCAATGGCATGGGATGTACCTCAGGCCTTGGCCGTTACATCGATGGACTGGCCATCGGCGAGACGCACGTACGCCTTGCGCCAATCGCCGCGGCGGCCGGTGCGGTTACGGAAGGACTTGTTCTTGCCCTTCACGTTCAGCACGTTGACCGACTCGACCTTGACGTCGAACAGCTGCTCGACCGCGGCCTTTACATCAGCCTTGGTGGCTTCGTTCGAAACTTCGAAGACATACTGGTTGGAATGTTCCTGCAGGCGCGCGGTCTTTTCGGAGACCCGCGGAGCGCGCAGCACGCTGAAGACTTTTTCGTTGCTGCTCATGCCAGCCACTCCTCGACCTTCTTGACCGCATCAGCGGTGATGACGACCGTGTCGGCACCGACCAGCGACACCGGGTCCAGGCCCTGCACGTCACGCACTTCCACGTAGGGAATGTTGCGGGCCGACAGGTACAGGTGCTCGGAAGCATCTTCGGTGACGATCAGCGGACGCTTGCCCACTTCCAGGCCGGCCAGCTTGGCGATCAACGACTTGGTGTTGGTCGCTTCGACATCGAAGGACTCCACGATCGTCAGACGGCCCTGGCGGTTCAGCTCGGACAGGATCGCGCACATGGCTGCACGGTACTGCTTACGGTTGACCTTCTGCTCGAAGCTGCGCGGCTTGGCCGCGAAGGTGACACCGCCGCCGATGAAGATCGGAGCCGTCAGTGCGCCATGACGCGCGCCGCCGCCCTTCTGCTTCTTCGACTTCTTGGTGGTACCAGCCACTTCAGAGCGAGTCTTCTGTGCCTTGGTGCCGGCGCGACCGGCGTTGCGGTAAGCAACGACGACCTGGTGAACCAGATCTTCGCTGAAATCGCGACCGAACACGGCATCGGAGACCGAGACCTTGTTGTTGCTACCCGTGATAACGAGTTCCATCGTCATCTCTCCTTATGCCTTGCTAGCCGGACGAACGATCACGTCACCACCCGCTGCGCCCGGAACGGCACCACGGATCGCGATCAGACCACGTTCGACATCGACCTTCACCACTTCCAGGTTCTGGGTGCTCTGCTGCACCGAACCCATGTGGCCGGACATCTTCTTACCCGGGAAAACGCGACCCGGGGTCTGGCGCTGGCCCAAGGAACCCGGCGCGCGATGCGACAGCGAGTTACCGTGGGTTGCATCGCCCATACGGAAGTTGTAGCGCTTGATGGTGCCCTGGAAGCCCTTACCCTTGGTGACACCCTGGACGTCGACCTTCTGGCCAACCTCGAAGATGTCCGCCTTGACTTCGCCGCCGACGGCGAAATCGCCGAGCTGCGCGTCTTCAACGCGGAATTCCCACAGGCCACGGCCCGCGTCGACCTTCGCCTTGGCGAAGTGACCGGCTTCCGGCTTGTTGACCAGGGCAGCGCGACGCGCGCCGACGGTCACCTGCACGGCGCTGTAGCCGTCGGCTTCGACGGTCTTGATCTGCGCGATGCGGTTCGGGGTGGCTTCAATCAGGGTTACCGGGATGGCCTGGCCATCTTCGGTGAACACGCGGCTCATGCCAGCCTTGCGGCCCACGAAGCCCAACGAATATTTCTTCGTCATGGTCGTAGTCCTCAGGTCAGCTTGATCTGAACGTCGACGCCGGCAGCCAGTTCGAGCTTCATCAGCGCGTCCACGGTCTTGTCGTTCGGGTCAACGATATCGAGCACGCGCTTGTGCGTGCGGGTCTCGTACTGGTCACGCGCGTCTTTGTCGACGTGCGGGGAGACGAGAATGGTGTAACGCTCGATCTTGGTCGGCAGGGGGATCGGGCCACGCACTTGCGCGCCGGTCCGCTTTGCCGTTTCTACGATCTCGCTGGCCGAACGGTCGATCAAACGATGATCGAACGCCTTCAGCCGAATCCGGATCTTTTGGTCCGCCATGACGGTGGGTTCCTTCGTTAAAAGAGCGACGGACAAGGCCTCTGGGTTGCCTTGCCCCATGAATATCCTGAATGCAGACGCCGCACATTCCTGCGCGGCGACAAGATCTTTCCGTAGACCTCAAAAATCGAGGCAGACCGGTCTCCCGATCTGCCCAGACAAAAAGTATAGCGCGCATACAAGTTGGCAGTCAACAGGGGTCCTGTTGACAAAGCCTGAATGGCGCGACCCTTCCTGGTCTGGGGAACACGAGGAGCATCCTGCGCCTCTTTTCCCATTTGGTTACGCCCCGATGCCCTACCCAGGCAACATCGGGGCGCAGATTCTAGCAGATTACTCGAGGATCTTGGAGACCACGCCGGCGCCGACGGTACGACCGCCTTCACGGATGGCGAAGCGCAGACCTTCGTCCATGGCCACCGGGTTGATCAGGGTGACCACCATCTTCACGTTGTCGCCCGGCATCACCATTTCCACACCTTCCGGCAGCTCGCAAGCGCCGGTGATGTCGGTGGTACGGAAGTAGAACTGCGGACGGTAACCCTTGAAGAACGGGGTGTGGCGGCCGCCTTCATCCTTGGACAGGACGTAGACTTCGGCGTCGAACTTGGTGTGCGGCTTGATCGAACCCGGCTTGGCCAGGACCTGGCCACGCTCGACGTCGTCACGCTTGGTGCCGCGCAGCAGCAGACCGGCGTTGTCGCCTGCCTGACCCTGGTCGAGCAGCTTGCGGAACATTTCCACGCCGGTCACGGTGGTCTTCTGGACCGGACGGATACCGACGATTTCGATTTCTTCGCCGACCTTGATCACGCCGCGCTCGATACGACCGGTCACCACGGTGCCGCGACCCGAGATCGAGAACACGTCTTCCACCGGCATCAGGAACGGCTTGTCGACGTCACGCTCCGGGGTCGGGATCCAGCTGTCGAGGGCTTCGACCAGCTTGATCACGGCCGGCACACCGATCTCGCTCTGGTCGCCTTCCAGCGCCAGGCGGGCCGAACCCGAGATGATCGGGGTGTCGTCGCCCGGGAAGTCGTACTTGCTCAGCAGCTCGCGGACTTCCATTTCAACCAGTTCCAGCAGCTCGGCGTCATCGACCATGTCCGCCTTGTTCAGGAAGACGACGATGTACGGCACGCCGACCTGACGCGACAGCAGGATGTGCTCGCGGGTCTGCGGCATCGGGCCGTCAGCAGCGGAGCAGACCAGGATCGCGCCGTCCATCTGGGCAGCACCGGTGATCATGTTCTTGACGTAGTCAGCATGGCCCGGGCAATCGACGTGGGCGTAGTGACGAACGGTGGATTCGTATTCGACGTGCGCGGTCGAGATCGTGATGCCACGTGCCTTTTCTTCCGGCGCGGCGTCGATCGCGGAGTAATCCTTGAATTCGCCACCGAAGCGCTCGGCACCGATCTTGGTCAGTGCAGCGGTCAGCGTGGTCTTGCCGTGATCGACGTGACCGATGGTGCCGACGTTGACGTGCGGCTTGGTGCGCTCGAACTTACCCTTTGCCATTGTTGTATACCTTGGATATCAGAAAAGAATGAGGTGGAGTCCCGAGCTTACGCTCAGGACTTCTTGACCACGGATTCGGCGATGTTCGACGGAGCCGGCTCGTAATGGTCGAACTCCATCGTGAACGTTGCACGACCCTGGGTCTGCGAACGCAGCGAGGTCGCGTAGCCGAACATTTCACCCAACGGGATCATCGCATTGATGATTTCAGCCGAACCGTCACCGGTCACGCTCGAACCCTGCAGCATGCCGCGACGACGGCTCACGTCGCCCATCACGTCACCCTGGTAATCACTCGGGGTCACGATCTCGACCTTCATGATCGGCTCCAGCAGGACCGGCTTGGCCTTGGAGAAGCCCTGCTTGAAGGCCATCGAGGCGGCCAGCTTGAACGCCATTTCCGAGGAGTCGACGTCATGGTACGAGCCGAACACCAGCTTGACCTTGACGTCCACGACCGGGAAGCCCGCCAGCGGACCGCTGGTGATGGTTTCGCGCAGACCCTTTTCGATTGACGGAATGAATTCCTTCGGAATCACGCCACCGGTGATGTCGTTGATGAACAGGAAGTCGTCCTTGATCAGCGGCCCGATCTTCGGGTCGGCACGATCTTCGGCGGTGATCGGCGACAGCTCGATCACGACGTGACCGTACTGACCCTTACCACCGGACTGCTTGGCGTGCTTGTAGTCCGACTTGACGTCCGCGGCCTGGATGGTTTCGCGGTACGCAACCTGCGGCTTGCCGACGTTGGCTTCAACGTTGAACTCGCGCTTCATGCGGTCGACGATGATGTCCAGGTGCAGCTCGCCCATGCCCGAGATGATGGTCTGGCCGGATTCTTCGTCGGTCTTGACGCGGAACGACGGATCTTCCTGGGCCAGACGGCCGAGGGCCAGACCCATCTTTTCCTGGTCGGACTTGGTCTTCGGTTCGACGGCCATCGAGATGACCGGCTCCGGGAACACCATGCGCTCCAGGATGATCGGATGGTCCTGCGAGCACAGGGTGTCACCGGTGGTGGTGTCCTTCAGACCCACCGCGGCGGCGATGTCACCGGCCAGCACTTCCTTGATTTCTTCGCGATCGTTGGAGTGCATCTGCAGGATGCGACCGATGCGCTCCTTCTTGCCCTTCACCGAGTTCAGCAGCTGGTCGCCGGCGTTCAGCGTGCCCGAGTAGACACGGAAGAAGGTCAGCGCGCCGACGAACGGATCGGTGATGATCTTGAAGGCCAGGGCCGAGAACGGCGCCTTGTCATCGGACTTGCGGCTCAGGGCGACGGTTTCATCGTCGACGTCGGTACCGGTCACGTCCGGCACGTCGATCGGCGACGGCAGCAGCTGCACCACGCCGTCCAGCATGGCCTGCACGCCCTTGTTCTTGAACGCCGAGCCGCAGTACATCGGCACGATGTCGGTGGCCAGGGTGCGCACGCGCAGGGCTTCGACGATTTCGGCCTCGGTCAGCTCTTCGCCGCCCAGGTACTTTTCCATCAGCTCTTCGCTGGCTTCAGCCGCGGCTTCGATCATGTAGGTGCGGGCCTCTTCGGCCTCCGCCTGCATGTCCGCCGGGATCTCCAGGTACTCGAACTTCATGCCCTGCGAGGCCTCATCCCAATGGATGGCCTTCATCTTGATCAGGTCGACGACGCCCTTGAAGTTGTCTTCAGCGCCGATCGGCAGCTGCATCGGCACGGCGACGGCACCCAGCTTGGCCTTCAGCTGGCCAACGACCTTGGTGAAGTTCGCACCGGTGCGGTCCATCTTGTTGACGAACGCAATGCGCGGCACCTTGTAACGGTTGGCCTGGCGCCACACGGTTTCCGACTGCGGCTGCACGCCACCGACGGCGCACAGCACGAAGACGGCACCGTCGAGCACGCGCAGCGAGCGCTCCACTTCGATGGTGAAGTCGACGTGTCCGGGGGTGTCGATGATGTTGAAGCGATGCTCCGGCAGGGACTTGTCCATGCCCTTCCAGAACGCGGTGGTGGCAGCGGACTGGATCGTGATGCCACGCTCCTGCTCCTGCTCCATCCAGTCCATGGTGGCAGCGCCGTCGTGCACTTCACCGATCTTGTGGCTCTTGCCGGTGTAGAACAGGATGCGCTCGGACGTGGTGGTCTTGCCGGCATCGATGTGGGCCATGATGCCGAAATTGCGGTAACGCTCGATGGGAGTGGTGCGGGCCACGGGAGCCTCTCAATTTCTTGGAATTCGGATGGCCGAACGCCGCCTTTCGGCGGCCTTCGGATTGGCGCGGCACCCCAGGTGCCGCGGGGCAGCACCTAGATGGTGCTGCCGTGCCTGTTTTGCAAGGCCGTCAAACTCACCAGCGGTAGTGCGCGAAGGCCTTGTTGGCTTCGGCCATGCGGTGGGTTTCTTCGCGCTTCTTGATGGCGCCACCACGATTTTCCGAGGCGTCCAGCAGTTCGGCAGCCAGCTTCTTCGGCATGGTGTTCTCACCACGCTTGCGCGCCGAGTCGATCAGCCAACGCATGGCCAGGGCCATCTTGCGCGACGAACGCACTTCGACCGGCACCTGGTAGGTGGCACCACCGACACGGCGGGACTTGACTTCGACCGACGGAGCCACGTTTTCCAGAGCCTTCTGCACCAGCTCGACGGAATTCGGGTTCTTTTCACCGATCACGTCCATGGCACCGTAGACGATCTTTTCAGCGACCGATTTCTTGCCGCTCAGCATCACCATGTTGATGAAACGAGCGATGGTTTCACTTCCGTGCTTCGGATCCGGCAGGACAGAGCGCTGCGGCGTATTACCTTTACGAGACATGTGTACTTTCCCTTAGCTCTTCGGACGCTTGGCGCCGTACTTGGAACGGCCCTGGCGACGCTTGGCAACGCCGGAGGCGTCCAGCGAGCCACGCACGGTGTGGTAACGCACACCCGGCAGATCCTTGACGCGACCGCCACGGATCAGGACCACGGAGTGCTCCTGCAGGTTGTGGCCTTCGCCGCCGATGTAGCTAATCACTTCTTCCTGGTTGGTCAGGCGAACCTTGGCAACCTTGCGAAGCGCCGAGTTCGGCTTCTTCGGAGTGGTGGTGTACACGCGCGTGCAGACGCCACGGCGCTGGGGGCACTTATCGAGGGCCGGGGAGGCACTCTTATAAGTGGTTGCCTGCCGCGGCTTGCGGACAAGCTGATTGATCGTCGCCATCAGTATGTTCTTCTGAGAGAGGCCAATGAAAAGACTGGCCATGAATGCGGAAATGTGCGAGCAGGCGAAAGACCGGCCTGCTGAGACAGACGATTGTAGCAACCCGGCGAAAACGCAGTCAAATGCGCACGCGCCAAGCCAGCCCTGATCCCGGGCCGTTACAGGGGAGCCTTTTCCATGCCCCCCGTTCAGGTTGTCAAGCCGGTCCGTTGAAAGACCGGCGGGCATCCTACCTCATCGGCAGGCAGACGACCAGTGGCCGGTGCCTGCAGATTTACCGGGAGGGCCACCGACCAGCGTCGGCGCCCTGCCCTGCCGCGGGCCCGGCCGGAGCCGGGCCTGCGTATTACTCGTCGCTGTCCGGAGCCTGTTCAGCTTCGGTCGACTCCACCGCCACGGCGGCCACCGGGGCCACTTCGGCCACGGCCGGCGCACCGCCGGACAGGGTCTGCATTTCCGAGTCGGTCAGCCCGGAGGCGTTGCGACGACGGTTGGCGTGGTACGCCAGGCCGGTACCGGCCGGGATCAGACGGCCGACGATGACGTTTTCCTTCAGGCCGCGCAGGTTGTCCGAGGTGCCGCGAACGGCCGCTTCGGTCAGCACGCGGGTGGTTTCCTGGAACGACGCCGCCGAGATGAACGACTCGGTCGCCAGCGAGGCCTTGGTGATGCCCAGCAGGACCGGATCGAAACGGGCCGGCAGCTCGTTGCGGGTGGCCAGGCGGGCATTTTCCTCGATGACGCGCTGGCGCTCGGCCTGCTCGCCATTCAGGAACTTGCTGGTGCCCTGGTCGGTGATCTCGACCTTGCGCAGCATCTGGCGGGTGATCACCTCGATGTGCTTGTCGTTGATCTTCACGCCCTGCAGGCGGTACACGTCCTGGATTTCCTTGACCAGGTAGGCCGCCAGCGGTTCGACACCCAGCAGACGCAGGATGTCCTGCGGGCTCGGCTCGCCGTCCACGATGGTTTCGCCCTTGGTCACGTGCTCGCCTTCGAACACGATCACCTGACGGTACTTCGGGATCAGCTCTTCGTGTTCCGAACCATCGGTGTCCTTGATGATCAGGCGCTGCTTGCCCTTGGTGTCCTTGCCGAAGCTGATGATGCCCGAACGCTCGGCCAGGATCGCCGGATCCTTCGGCTTGCGTGCTTCGAACAGATCGGCGACGCGCGGCAGACCACCGGTGATGTCGCGGGTCTTGGACGCTTCCTGCGGGATCTTGGCGACCACGTCACCCACGCCGACGGCGGCGCCGTCCTGCAGGTTGACGATGGAGCGCGGCGGCAGCAGGTACTGCGCCGGCAGATCCGTGTTCGGGATGGTCAGATCGTTGCCGTTCTTGTCCACGATGCGCACGATCGGGCGCAGGTCCTTCGCCTGCGAACCACGACGCTTCGGATCGGTGATTTCACGCGATGCCAGGCCGGTCAGTTCGTCGGTCTTCTCGATGACGGTGACGCCGTCGATGAAGTCGATGAAGCGGATGAAACCCGCCACTTCCGACACGATCGGGTGGTTATGCGGGTCCCAGTTGGCCACGGTCTGGCCAGCCTTGACCGCATCGCCGTCCTTGGACGTGATGGTCGCGCCGTACGGCAGCTTGTAACGCTCACGCTCACGGCCATGGGCATCGAGCACCGACATTTCGCCCGAACGCGAGACCGCCACCAGCGAACCGCTGGCGTGCTCGACCGACTTCAGGTTGTTGAACTTCACCGAACCGGTGGTCTTGACGGTGATGTTGTCGACCGCAGCCGCTCGCGACGCCGCACCACCGATGTGGAACGTACGCATGGTGAGCTGGGTACCCGGCTCACCGATCGACTGCGCGGCGATGACGCCGACCGCTTCGCCGATGTTGACGATGTGGCCACGGGCCAGATCGCGGCCGTAGCAGTGTGCGCAGACGCCGAACGGCGAGGCGCAGCTGATGGTCGAACGGACCTTGACCGACTGCACCGACGCGTCTTCCAGCTTGGCCACCCAGGCTTCGTCGAGCAGGGTGTTGCGGGTCACGATCGGATCTTCGTCGTTGCCCGGCAGGAACACGTCCTCGGCCACGACACGACCCAGCACGCGGTCCTTCAACGGCTCCACGACGTCGCCGCCTTCCACGATCGGGGTCATGGTCAGGCCTTCGGTGGTACCGCAATCCACTTCGGTGATGACCACGTCCTGCGCCACGTCAACCAGACGACGGGTCAGGTAACCCGAGTTCGCCGTCTTCAGCGCGGTATCGGCCAGACCCTTACGGGCACCGTGGGTGGAGTTGAAGTACTCCTGCACGTTCAGGCCTTCACGGAAGTTCGCCTTGATGGGCGTTTCGATGATCGAGCCATCCGGACGCGCCATCAGGCCGCGCATACCGGCCAGCTGACGGATCTGCGCCTGCGAACCACGCGCACCGGAGTCGGCCATGATGTACAGCGAGTTCATCGACTTCTGGTCGATGGTCTCGCCTTCGGCATTGACGACCTTCTCGGTACCGATGGTGTCCATCATCGCCTTGGCGATGCGCTCATTGGTACGCGACCAGATGTCGACCACCTTGTTGTAGCGCTCGCCGGCGGTGACCAGGCCCGACTGGTACTGCTCCTGGATTTCCAGCACTTCGGCTTCCGCCTCGGTGAGGATGCCCTTCTTCTCGTCCGGGATCAGCATGTCGTCGATGCCGATCGACACGCCGGCGCGGGTTGCGTAGGCGAAGCCGGTGTACATCAGCTTGTCGGCGAACACGACCGTGTCCTTCAAGCCCAGCTGACGGTAGCTGGAGTTGATCAGGCGGCTGATGTTCTTCTTGGTCAGCTCGGTGTTGGCCAGCGCGAACGGCAGGCCTTCCGGCAGGATTTCAGCCAGCAGGGCGCGACCGATCGTGGTGTCCACGATCGAGGTCTTGTTCTGCTTGTTGCCTTCCTCGTCGGTCACCACTTCGGTGATGCGGACCTTGACGCGCGCGTGCAGTTCCACCACGCGGTTGTCGTAGGCGCGCTTGACTTCGGCGATGTTGGCGAAGGCCATGCCCTCGCCCTTCTTGTTCACCAGCGAGCGGGTCATGTAGTACAGACCCAGCACGACGTCCTGCGACGGCACGATGATCGGCTCGCCGTTGGCCGGCGACAGGATGTTGTTGGTGGACATCATCAGCGCACGCGCTTCCAGCTGGGCTTCCAGCGAGAGCGGCACGTGGACGGCCATCTGGTCACCGTCGAAGTCGGCGTTGAACGCGGTGCAGACCAGCGGATGCAGCTGGATGGCCTTGCCTTCGATCAGGACCGGCTCGAAGGCCTGGATGCCCAGACGGTGCAGGGTCGGCGCACGGTTCAGCATCACCGGATGTTCGCGGATGACCTCTTCCAGGATGTCCCAGACTTCGGCTTCTTCGCGCTCGACCAGCTTCTTGGCGGCCTTGATGGTGGTGGCCAGGCCACGACGCTGCAGCTTGGCGAACACGAACGGCTTGAACAGCTCAAGCGCCATCTTCTTCGGCAGGCCGCACTGGTGCAGGCGCAGGTACGGACCGACCACGATGACCGAACGGCCCGAGTAGTCCACGCGCTTGCCCAGCAGGTTCTGGCGGAAGCGGCCCTGCTTGCCCTTGATCATGTCGGCCAGCGACTTCAGCGGGCGCTTGTTGGTGCCGGTGATGGCACGGCCGCGACGGCCGTTGTCCAGCAGCGCATCGACCGATTCCTGCAGCATGCGCTTTTCATTGCGCACGATGATGTCCGGCGCGTTCAGCTCGAGCAGGCGGCGCAGGCGGTTGTTGCGGTTGATGACGCGGCGGTACAGGTCGTTCAGATCGGAGGTCGCGAAGCGGCCACCATCCAGCGGCACCAGCGGACGCAGGTCCGGCGGCAGCACCGGCAGCACGGTCATGACCATCCACTCCGGACGGTTGCCCGACTCGAGGAAGGCCTCGACCAGCTTGATCCGCTTGGTCAGTCGCTTGAGCTTGGTTTCCGAACCGGTGCTGGCGATTTCTTCGCGCAGGCGGGTCATTTCCGACTGCAGGTCGATGGTGCGCAGCAGTTCGTACACGGCCTCGGCGCCCATGGCGGCATCGAAGTCGTCGCCGTGTTCCTGGCGGGCCTGCAGGTACTGTTCTTCGGTCAGCAGCTGGCGGCGCTCCAGGGCGGTCAGGCCCGGCTCGGTCACCACGTAGGCTTCGAAGTACAGCACGCGCTCGATGTCACGCAGGGTCATGTCCAGCATCAGGCCGATGCGCGACGGCAGCGACTTGAGGAACCAGATGTGCGCGACCGGCGAGGCCAGGTCGATGTGGCCCATGCGCTCGCGGCGCACCTTGGCCAGGGTGACTTCGGTGCCGCACTTTTCGCAGACCACGCCGCGGTGCTTCATGCGCTTGTACTTGCCGCACAGGCACTCGTAGTCCTTGACCGGTCCGAAGATCGCGGCGCAGAACAGGCCGTCACGTTCCGGCTTGAACGTACGGTAGTTGATGGTTTCCGGCTTCTTCACTTCGCCGAAGGACCACGAACGGATCAGGTCCGGCGAGGCCAGCGCGATCTTGATCGCGTCGAAGTCCAGCGTCTGGCGCTGCTGGTTGAAGAGGTTGAGCAAGTCTTTCATGGTGTTTCTCCGAAAGGAGGAAATCTTGTCGATGGGGCTGTCGGTTCAGATGTGGCGGCGCGGCTGCCGGGGCAGCCGCGCCTGCGCGATCAGTTGCCGTCCAGTTCCATGTTGATGGCCAGCGAGCGGATTTCCTTCACGAGCACGTTGAAGGATTCCGGCATGCCCGCGACCATCTCGTGCTCACCGTCGACGATGTTCTTGTACATCTGGTTGCGGCCCTGCACGTCATCGGACTTCACCGTCAGCATTTCCTGCAGGGTGTAGGCCGCGCCGTAGGCTTCCAGCGCCCAGACTTCCATTTCACCGAAGCGCTGGCCACCGAACTGCGCCTTGCCGCCCAGCGGCTGCTGGGTGACGAGCGAGTACGGGCCGGTCGAACGGGCGTGCATCTTGTCGTCGACCAGGTGGTTCAGCTTCAGGTAGTGCATGTAGCCCACGGTGGTGTGGCGATCGAATGCCTCACCGGTGCGGCCGTCATACAGCTGGGTCTGGCCGCTCAGCGGCAGGTCGGCCAAGGCAAGCATGTGCTTGATCTCGGCTTCGGTCGCACCGTCGAACACCGGCGTTGCCATCGGCACGCCGTCGGTCAGGTTGGCGGCCAGGCGCAGCAGCTCCTCGTCGCTGAACTGGGTCAGGTCGACGTGGTTGGCGTGCTGGGTCTTGTCGTGGTTGTAGACATCGTCCAGGAACTTGCGCAGGTCGTTGATCGCGGCCTGGGCTTCCAGCATGCCCTGGATCTTCCGACCCAGGCCCTTGGCGGCCCAGCCCAGATGCACTTCCAGAATCTGCCCGATGTTCATACGCGACGGCACGCCCAGCGGGTTCAGCACGATGTCCACGGTCTCGCCCGAGGCCATGTACGGCATGTCTTCGACCGGCACCACGTTGGAGACCACACCCTTGTTGCCGTGGCGGCCTGCCATCTTGTCACCCGGCTGGATGCGACGCTTCACGGCCAGGAACACCTTGACCATCTTCAGCACGCCCGGGGCCAGATCGTCGCCCGCGGTGATCTTGCCGCGCTTGTCGGCGAAGCGACGCTCGAATTCCTTCTCGTGCGCCTGGATCTGCTTCTGGGCGCGTTCGATGGCTTCGGAGGCGTCCTCGTCCTTCATGCGCAGCACGAACCAGTCCGCCTTCTTCAGGCCGTCCAGGTAGGCGTCGGTAACGGTGTCGCCCTTCTTCAGGTTGGCACCGCCGTTGACCACCTTGCCGACGATCTGCGAACGCAGACGGGCGTAGATGGCACCTTCCAGGATCCGGAACTGGTCGTCGAAGTCCTTCTTGACGCGCTTGATTTCAGACTCTTCGATCTGACGGGCGCGCTTGTCCTTCTCGATGCCATCGCGGGTGAAGACCTGCACGTCGATGACGGTGCCGTCCATGCCCGGCGGCACGCGCAGCGAGCTGTCCTTCACGTCCGAGGCCTTCTCACCGAAGATCGCGCGCAGCAGCTTCTCTTCCGGGGTCAGCTGGCTTTCGCCCTTCGGGGTGACCTTGCCGACCATGATGTCGCCGGCGCGCACTTCCGCACCGATGTACACCACGCCCGACTCGTCCAGACGGTTCAGCGCCTGCTCGGACACGTTCGGGATGTCGGCGGAGATTTCCTCCGGCCCCAGCTTGGTGTCACGCGCGACGCAGGTCAGCTCTTCGATGTGGATCGTGGTGTAACGATCCTCTTCCACCACGCGCTCGGAGAGCAGGATGGAGTCTTCGAAGTTGTAGCCGTTCCACGGCATGAAGGCGATCAGCATGTTCTGGCCCAGGGCCAGTTCGCCGATGTCGGTGGACGGACCGTCAGCCAGCACGTCGCCACGCGCCACCACGTTGCCCACTTCCACCAGCGGACGCTGGTTGATGCAGGTGTTCTGGTTGGAGCGGGTGTACTTGATCAGGTTGTAGATATCCACGCCGGCGTCGGTCGCGTCGGTGATCTCCACTTCGTTGACCTTGACCACGATGCGGCCGGCGTCGATCTGCACGATCTCGCCGCCACGACGGGCGTTCACGGTCACACCCGAGTCACGGGCCACGGCGCGTTCGATACCGGTACCCACCAGCGGCTTCTGGGCACGCAGGGTCGGCACGGCCTGACGCTGCATGTTGGCGCCCATCAGTGCGCGGTTGGCGTCATCGTGCTCCAGGAACGGGACGAGCGCGGCAGCGATCGACACGGTCTGCATCGGCGAGACGTCCATGAAGTGGACTTCCGCCGGCGGCTTGAGCAGCGACTCACCCTGGAAGCGGCACGGTACGAACTGCTCGGTGAGCATGCTCTTGGCATCGGTCAGGGCGTTGGCCTGGGCGATGACGTACTCGTTCTCTTCGATGGCCGACAGGAATTCGATCTCGTCGGAGACCTTGCCGTCGGCGACCTTGCGGTACGGGGTTTCCAGGAAGCCGTACTGGTTGGTGCGGGCGTACACGGCCAGCGAGTTGATCAGGCCGATGTTCGGGCCTTCCGGCGTTTCGATGGTGCAGACGCGGCCGTAATGGGTCGGATGCACGTCGCGCACTTCGAAGCCGGCGCGTTCGCGGGTCAGGCCGCCCGGGCCCAGGGCCGAGACGCGACGCTTGTGCGTCACTTCCGACAGCGGGTTGTTCTGATCCATGAACTGGGACAGCTGCGAGGAGCCGAAGAACTCCTTGATGGCAGCGGCGACCGGCTTGGCGTTGATCAGCTCCTGCGGGGTCAGGCCTTCGGATTCAGCCATCGACAGGCGCTCCTTGACCGCGCGCTCGACGCGGACCAGGCCCACGCGGAACACGTTCTCGGCCATTTCACCGACCGAACGCACGCGACGGTTGCCCAGGTGATCGATGTCATCGACCACGCCGCGACCGTTGCGGATCTCGGTCAGGACCTTGATCACGTCCAGGATGTCGGAGGTATCGGCGTGCTCGGCGACCAGGCGCTTGGACTCTTCGTCGTTGCGCTCACCGAAGTACTTGCGGTCGTACAGCACGGCTTCGCCGGTGACTTCCTTGCGGCCGACACGACGGTTGAACTTCATGCGGCCGACCGTGGACAGGTCGTAGCGCTCGAAGGTGAAGAACAGGTTGTGGAACAGATTCTGCGCGGCGTCCTTGGTCGGCGGCTCGCCCGGACGCATCATGCGGTAGATCTCGACCAGGGCTTCCAGCTGGGTCTTGGTCGGATCGATGCGCAGGGTGTTGGACAGGTACGGGCCACGATCCAGATCGTTCACCCACAGGGTGCCCACGGCATCCACGCCGGCCTTGCGGAAGGCCTGCAGCTGCTCGTCGGTGATTTCGTCGTTGGCCTGGGCCAGCAGCTCACCGGTGTTCGCATCGACCACGTCGTGCGACAGGATGCGGCCGACCATGTACTCGTCCGGCACGGCCAGCGCGGCAATGCCCGAGGCTTCCAGCTGCTTGACGTGGCGCGCGGTGATGCGCTTGCCGGCTTCCACGATGACCTTGTCACCGTCGGCCAGGTCGAAGTTCAGGGTCTCGCCACGCAGGCGCTCGGAGACCAGCTCCAGCTGCACGCCTTCATCGGGGTTGATGTGGAACGTGTTGATCTCGAAGAACTCGGCCAGCATCTCTTCGTTGCTGTAGCCCAGCGCACGCAGCAGGATCGAGACCGGCAGCTTGCGGCGACGGTCGATACGGGTGAACAGGGCGTCCTTCGGGTCGAACTCGAAGTCCAGCCAGGAGCCGCGGTACGGGATGATGCGGGCGCTGTACAGCAGCTTGCCCGAGCTGTGGGTCTTGCCACGGTCGTGGTCGAAGAACACGCCCGGCGAACGGTGCAGCTGCGAGACGATCACGCGCTCGGTACCGTTCACGATGAAGGTGCCGTTGTCGGTCATCAGCGGGATTTCGCCGAGATAGACTTCCTGCTCCTTCACGTACTTGATGGCCTTGGTCGACGACTCGCGGTCGTAGATCACCAGGCGCACGGTCACGCGCAGCGGCGCGCCGTAGCTCATGCCACGCTGACGGCACTCGCGCTCGTCGAACACGGGGTCGCCGAGCTTGTAGCCGACGTATTCCAGGGCGGCATTGCCGCTGTAGCTGGAAATCGGGAACACCGACTTCAGGGCCGCATGCAGGCCGTGGTCCGTGCGCTTGGCCGGATCGACGTTTTCCTGCAGGAATTCACGATAGGAATCGACCTGGATGGCAAGCAGGAACGGCACTTCGAGGATCGAGCGCTGCTTGCCGAAATCCTTGCGGATACGCTTCTTTTCGGTGAACGAATAAGACGTCATGAGGTATCACCTTGGCTGTGCGGATCGTGCGTCCACGACCCGAGGGGAAACTGAAATTGTCAGTTGGAAGTCGCTGGTATTGCCGGCACCAGCACGCCTTCTCCCGCTACTTCCAACTGCCAACTCGTCTGCATCCACTCCCCTGCCCGCGCGCCTGGGCGCCGCTGTAGCAGAGGATGACCGCAGCCCGTGTTGGGCTCGTATTTCGGGTGTTGCGTGAAACGACCAAAGGCCGGGGGCTTACGCCCCCAGCCTTGGCTGCATCGCCGTGTTTCGATGGCGAGGCAAGGAACTGCTTACTTGACTTCGACAGTCGCGCCAGCAGCTTCCAGGTCCTTCTTGAACTTGGCAGCGTCGTCCTTCGAAGCGGCTTCCTTGATCATGCCGCCGGCTTCTGCCAGATCCTTCGCTTCCTTCAGGCCCAGGCCGGTGATGGCACGGACGGCCTTGATGACTTCGACCTTCTTGTCGCCGGCCGACTTCAGGATGACGTCGAATTCGGTCTGCTCTTCAACAGCGGCAGCCGGGCCAGCAGCAGCAGCTGCGGCGACCGGAGCAGCGGCGGAGACGCCGAACTTCTCTTCGATGGCCTTGACCAGCTCCATCACTTCCATCAGGGACTTCTCGGCGATGGCGTCGACGATCTGTTCGTTGGTAAGGGACATTTTGATTACCTTTGGATAATTTTCTGGGTTGAGGTTCCGTTCGGAACCACGGAAACGTCGACTCAGGCGGTTTCGGCGACCGGCTCGGCAGCGTCAGCGGTTTCACCGCCACCCTGCTTGTCGGCCACGGCCTTGACGGCGCGGGCGAACATGGCAGCCGGCTCGGACAGGACGCGGGCCAGCATGGCCAGGGCCTGATCACGGGTCGGCAGCGAGGCCAGCACGTCGACATGACCGGCCGGGAACAGTTCCCCGCCGATGGCCACGACTTTTGCCTGCAGCTTGTCGTTGGTCTTGGCAAAATCCTTGATCAGGCGACCGGCTGCGCCGGGCTCCTCGAGCGAGAACGCGTACAGCAGCGGACCGACGAGTGCGTCTTTGGCGCATTCGTATTCGGTACCTTCCACTGCACGTGCCGCCAGCGTGTTCTTGACAACTTTCAAGAAAACGCCGGTTTCGCGTGCCTGCTTGCGCATCGCGGTCATCTGGGAGACCGTGGTGCCAGCGTATTCGGCTGCGATCAAGGAGTGAGCCTTGGCGGCGACGTCTGCCAGCTCGGCGACTACTTCTTGCTTCTGGGACAGATTGAGAGCCATTGCACTCCTCCAATTGAACTCCGCTTACGGCTCCTGCCGTGTGCGGTCCTGGGCGGCATCCGTCCTGGACGCCGGGAACATCAGGTGATGTTCCAAGGGTGGGCCGTTCTAGACCTGGATGGCCAACCTGGGAGAACCCAGACGTGCGTAAACCAGAAAAACTCCAGAAGGGCACCATCTACGCAGGGTGATTCCCGGGGGAATCGATTAAGCGTTCGGTACTGCGCCGGCGGCGACTCCCTGCCAATGCGAGCATCCCTGCCCGTCGCCGGTATGTACTGACCGCGCCTGCGGTCTTTGACGGCTATCTCCGCGGGGCGAACCCCACTCGGATTGCCTTCAAATATCGCGGGTACCGGACCTGAGCCCGGTACCCGCTTGAAACGATTACTTCAGCGACAGCGACGACTGGTCGACGGTGACGCCCGGGCCCATCGTCGAGCTGACCGAAACCTTCTGCAGGTAGGTGCCCTTCGAGGTGGCCGGCTTGGCCTTGATCAGGTCCATCAGCAGCGCCTGCAGGTTCGACTTCAGCGCGTCTTCGGCGAAGTCGGCCTTGCCGATGGTGCAATGGATGATGCCGGCCTTGTCGGTGCGGTAACGCACCTGACCCGACTTGGCATTCTTGACGGCTTCACCCGGGTTGGCCGAGACGGTGCCGACCTTCGGGTTCGGCATCAGGCCGCGCGGGCCGAGCACGGTGCCCAGCTTGCCCACGACGCGCATGGCGTCCGGGGTCGCGATGACGACGTCGTAGTTCAGATCGCCGGCCTGCATCTTCTCGGCCAGATCGTCCATACCAACGGCTTCGGCGCCAGCGGCCAGGGCTTCGTCAGCCTTGGCGCCAGCCGGGGCGAAGACGGCAACGCGCACGCTCTTGCCGGTACCGGCCGGCAGCACGGTGGAACCGCGCACCTGCTGGTCGGACTTCTTGGCGTCCACGCCCAGGCGCACAGCAACGTCGAAGGACTCGACGAACTTGGCCTTGGCAGCGGTCTTCAGGATCTTGATCGCGTCCTCGAAGGCATATGCCTTGCCCGGGACGACGGCGGCCTTGATGGCCTTCTCACGCTTGGTCTGTGCCATCTTCTTAACCCTCCACCACGAGGCCCATGGAACGGGCAGAACCGGCAATCGTGCGCACTGCGGCGTCCAGGTCGGCGGCCGTCAGGTCGGCTTCCTTGGTCTTCGCGATTTCTTCCAGCTGCTTACGGGTCACCTTGCCCACCTTTTCGGTGTTCGGGCGCTTGGAGCCCGAGGAGATGCCAGCAGCCTTCTTGAGCAGCACGGCGGCCGGGGTGCTCTTGGTGATGAAGGTGAAGGTACGGTCCGAGTAGGCCGTGATGATGACCGGCACCGGCAGACCCGGCTCCAGCTTCTGCGTGGCGGCGTTGAAGGCCTTGCAGAATTCCATGATGTTCAGGCCACGCTGACCCAGCGCAGGACCGACCGGCGGCGAGGGGTTGGCCTGACCGGCCTTCACCTGCAGCTTGATGTAACCGACAACTTTCTTTGCCATGAGTATGCTCTCCGGGTGCTAGCGCCTTGCGACAACAGGCTCCCCATCGGACCGGGAATCACGCGTCCCGGCATCGCGTTTTGAATTCACGCAGAAGGCCACCTTGCGGCGGCCCTTGCTTTTTGCCAGCTTCCTGGCAGGAAGCCGCGCACTATATCAGGTTTTTTCCGCCCTTGCCTGCAGGCTCGCGGGCACCGGCTGTTCAGGTTCCGGGCGGCCGCCCGGAACCCTGCTGCCCCAGGCTCAGACGGCCTTTTCGACCTGGCCGAACTCGAGCTCGACCGGGGTGGCACGACCGAAGATCAACACCGAGACGCGCAGACGGCTCTTCTCGTAGTTGACTTCCTCGACCACGCCATTGAAGTCGTTGAACGGACCTTCGGTGACACGGACCATCTGGCCCGGCTCGAACAGCACCTTCGGACGGGGCTTTTCCACACCTTCCTGAACGCGGTCCAGGATGGCGGCAGCCTCTTCATCACGGATCGGCAACGGACGGTCGGCGGTGCCGCCGATGAAGCCCATCACCTTGGACGTATCCTTCACGAGGTGCCAGCTTTCGTTGTCGATGCGCGGAATGCCGTTTTCTTCGTGGGTCTCGATCTGGACCAGCACGTAACCCGGGAAGAACTTGCGCTCGGAACGGCGCTTCTGGCCAGCGCGCATTTCAACCACTTCCTCGGTCGGGACCAGGACGTCACCGAAGCGCTCCTGCATCTCGTCACGCACGATGCGATCGCGCAGAGCCTGCGCCACCGACTTTTCGAAGCCCGAATAGGCGTGAACGACGTACCAACGCTTCACTGGTTTCTCCTTATCGACCCAGGAACCACTGGGTCAATTTCTGAATCACGAAGTCAAATCCGCCCAGCAGCAGGCTGAGGATGATCACCACGACGATCACCACCCAGGTCATGCGAATGGCTTCCTGGCGCGTCGGCCAGACCACCTTGCGCAGTTCGAAACGCGATTCGGAAAGGAATTCCCGCGTGTCGCGACCCTTGCCGGTCAGCAGGAACACGCCGAGGCCGGCCACCAGGCCAACGACAACGGCCAGACCGCGAAGCGGACCGGCCCATGCACTCTGTGAGGCGTGCTCAGGAGCACCGAACCAATACCAAGCAAAAAGACCCGCCAGCACGAGGATCGCTGCGGCGGCGTACTTGACGATGTCACCTCCAGTGGAGGCGTTGTCTTTGGAATGCTCGATCTTGCTGTTCATCCGGCTCTGGCTGCTGTGGCGGCATAGCCGCTGGAAGGGAGAAGTGGCACGCCAGGAGGGACTCGAACCCCCAACCTGCGGTTTTGGAGACCGCTGCTCTGCCAATTGAGCTACTGGCGTACTGAAAAAACTTGCCTTCCCTAAGACGGCGAAGGCGGACCGAGGTTCCCGGCCCGCCACTCGCGAGACCGGCAGCGCAATGCAACCGCCGGTATTACGCTGTTACTCGAGGATCTTGGAGACCACGCCGGCGCCGACGGTACGACCGCCTTCACGGATGGCGAAGCGCAGACCTTCGTCCATGGCCACCGGGTTGATCAGGGTGACCACCATCTTCACGTTGTCGCCCGGCATCACCATTTCCACACCTTCCGGCAGCTCGCAAGCGCCGGTGATGTCGGTGGTACGGAAGTAGAACTGCGGACGGTAACCCTTGAAGAACGGGGTGTGGCGGCCGCCTTCATCCTTGGACAGGACGTAGACTTCGGCGTCGAACTTGGTGTGCGGCTTGATCGAACCCGGCTTGGCCAGGACCTGGCCACGCTCGACGTCGTCACGCTTGGTGCCGCGCAGCAGCAGACCGGCGTTGTCGCCTGCCTGACCCTGGTCGAGCAGCTTGCGGAACATTTCCACGCCGGTCACGGTGGTCTTCTGGACCGGACGGATACCGACGATTTCGATTTCTTCGCCGACCTTGATCACGCCGCGCTCGATACGACCGGTCACCACGGTGCCGCGACCCGAGATCGAGAACACGTCTTCCACCGGCATCAGGAACGGCTTGTCGACGTCACGCTCCGGGGTCGGGATCCAGCTGTCGAGGGCTTCGACCAGCTTGATCACGGCCGGCACACCGATCTCGCTCTGGTCGCCTTCCAGCGCCAGGCGGGCCGAACCCGAGATGATCGGGGTGTCGTCGCCCGGGAAGTCGTACTTGCTCAGCAGCTCGCGGACTTCCATTTCAACCAGTTCCAGCAGCTCGGCGTCATCGACCATGTCCGCCTTGTTCAGGAAGACGACGATGTACGGCACGCCGACCTGACGCGACAGCAGGATGTGCTCGCGGGTCTGCGGCATCGGGCCGTCAGCAGCGGAGCAGACCAGGATCGCGCCGTCCATCTGGGCAGCACCGGTGATCATGTTCTTGACGTAGTCAGCATGGCCCGGGCAATCGACGTGGGCGTAGTGACGAACGGTGGATTCGTATTCGACGTGCGCGGTCGAGATCGTGATGCCACGTGCCTTTTCTTCCGGCGCGGCGTCGATCGCGGAGTAGTCCTTGAACTCACCGCCAAAGCGCTCGGCACCGATCTTGGTCAGTGCGGCGGTCAGCGTGGTCTTGCCGTGGTCGACGTGACCGATGGTGCCGACATTGACGTGCGGCTTGGTGCGCTCGAACTTACCCTTGGCCATGGCTGCTTATCTCGAAATCGTCTGAATTGGTGGCACTTAGATGGTGCTCACGAAAGGAATCGAACCTTCGACCTCCTCCTTACCAAGGAGGTGCTCTACCGACTGAGCTACGTGAGCGAGTTTTGTATTATGGCACGAATTTGAATATATTCAAATTCATTCAATGGAGCGGGAGACGGGGATCGAACCCGCACCATCAGCTTGGAAGGCTGAGGTTCTACCATTGAACTACTCCCGCATCGGAAGCTCTTGCCACAACATGAAACTGGTGGAGGGAGGTGGATTCGAACCACCGAAGGCGTAAGCCAGCAGATTTACAGTCTGCCCCCGTTGGCCGCTTGGGTATCCCTCCTTACCACCCTGTCCCGTGGCGCCGAAGCGTTTTCGGTGTGGGGTGGAAGAGCCGTGAATTTTGGGGATAAACGGGGGTTCTGTCAACAACCTTTTTGAATTTTTTCACACGAATATCGAATTGCCTTGCCGGGACAGGCTATTGGCCCGGCAGCGGCAGGGTTTCGCTGGCGAAGATCGCCACGTGCGGCACGCCGTCGGCGCCGATCCAGCCGCGATACATGCCCTGGGTGTTGAACGGCGTCGCGGCGCGGCCATCGGCGGAGAGCACGATCGCGCCACCATCGCCACCGAGGGCGGGAATGCGCTCGTTGATCACCGCACGTCCCGCCTCCGCCGGCCCCTGCTTGAGGTACTGCATGCGTGCGCAGATATCGTGCGCGGCCGCGGTGCGGATGTAGTACTCGCCCCAACCGGTACCGGACACCGCGCATCCTGCATCGGCATAGGTGCCGGCGCCGATGATCGGTGAGTCACCCACACGCCCGTAGCGCTTGTTGGTCATCCCGCCGGTGGAGGTGCCCGCGGCGAGCTTGCCGTCCTTGTCCAGTGCGACCGCGCCGACCGTGCCGAAGTGGCGCGCCGTTTCCAGATCCACATGGGCCTGTCCGCTCGCTTCTTCCTTGAGTGCCTTCTGCAGCTGCTGCCATCGTTTGTCGGTACGGAAATACGACGGGTCCACCAGGGAGATGCCCTGGCTGGTGGCGAAGGCTTCGGCGCCCTGCCCGACCATCATCACGTGCGGAGAATGCTGCATCACCGCCTCGGCGAGCAGGATCGGATTGCGCACGCGCTGCACCCCGGCCACCGCGCCGGCCTTGAGCGTGGCGCCATCCATCAGTGAGGCATCCAGTTCGTTGCGGCCATCGTGGGTGAATACCGCCCCTTTGCCTGCATTGAAGGTGGGATCGTCCTCGAGCACGGTGATCGCCGCGGTGACGGCCTCCAACGCCGGCTTGCCCGCCGCCAGCGCGGCATGGCCTTTCAACAGCGCCTGCCGCAGGGCCGCGCGCGCGGCTTTCTCTTCGGTGGGCGAGAGATCCTTGCGCTCCACCCCCGCTCCCCCATGGATGACCAGCACCGGCTCGGCGGCGGTGGCCGCCAGCGGGATCGACAGATACAGCGAGAGCAGCAAGGCGCTTGGACGGGGCATGGGCAACGCACTCTGATCGGACGGGAACCCCATCATGGCGACACGGACGCACCGTGGGTAGAGCCTGACCCGGCAGCCACGATGCTGGGCCAGGCGCCGGATGGCCATGCGCTATCGCAGCTGCAGGCGTCCCTTGCGGATGTCCGCCGTCATCTCGAACGCCGCATCGTCCACCCGGAAGCCATCCAGGTGCAGGCGACTGCCCTCGCCCACGCCGGTGACCGGGACGGCATGGAAATCCAGCGGCCTGCCGCCACGCAGGCGATCGGCGGTGTGCCGCGGCATCACCAGCCAGGCGTAGCCGCCATCACGACTGAACACCTGGCCGGTGCCATCGGCTTCCACGCACAGTGCAGTGTCCTCGTCCACGCCGATCCCGACCATGTCCTGCTGCCCGCTGCGCTGCGCCGCACGGGCCACGAACACGATCAGGCGGCCGAGCCGGTCGCGCTTGCCGAAATGGGTATCGGTGACCACATTGGCCAGGTACGGCATCGTCAGGAAATCGCTGTCCAGGGTGACTGCCTTGCCCATCGGATCGCGCAGGGCGCGCCGGGAGGTGACGCTGCCACCGTCCAGGGCGCCATAGCTGTAGCCGCCCAGGATGGCCAGCCCGGCACTGGTGCCGGCGATCGGCCGGCCGGCGCGGACGTGCGCATTGAGCGCCTGATTCACCGCCGTGCCCTTCCAGAAGCGGATGTAGCGCGACTGGTCGCCGCCGGCGATGAAGATCGCATCGGCGGCGGCGATCACGCCCAGCACCGCCGGGTCATCGGCTGCGCGGCGGTTGTTGAACACGAGGGTCTGGACCGAGGCTGCCCCGCCGATCTCCCGGTACAGGCGGCGCTGCAGGTCGTCGGCGCCGGAGGCGCGCAGGATCACCACCCGGCCGTGGCGGGCACGCTCCAGCCACCAGTGGAAGGCGGCCGGCACCCACTCGCCGCCGCCCATCAGCAGCATCGCCGGCTCGGTCTGCGTCGCCGGCGGTGTGCCCAACGCGCCGATCTCGTAATAGCGGTAGCCCGGGTCCTGCAGACTGCGCGACACCTGCGCGGAGAGGGGCACCGAGGGCACGGCAAGCAGCAGCCAGAGAAAGGCGCGGAACGGCCGGAAACCCTTGTGCACGTTGACCTCCCTGAACAAAACGGGCCTGTAAGCGCTTTCACTCTTTGCCAGAGAAATTGGAAGTGGTCAACCCCGTAAAAAAGGCGTTAAATGCGCGCCGTCCATTCGCGAAATGTGAATGGGGGACAGGCCTCCCTCGAGGCCGACACTTTCTTCTCGAGAATTCTCATGCGTAAACAGGCGATGGCGTGGTCGATCCAGCTGGCGTTGATGGGTGTGGCCGCAACCGCGGGGGCGCAGGCGCCCGCCCCCGGGGTGCAGCAACTGGATACGGTGCAGGTCACCGGCTCGCGCATTCCGCGCGCGCAGGTGGAAGGCCCGGCCCCGGTCACCGTCATCACCGCCGAGCAGATCCAGGCCAGCGGCTTCACCAGCGTGCCGGACGTGCTGCGTTCGATGACCCAGAACGGCGGTGAAACCCAGAGCCAGCAGTCCTCCAGCGGCGCCGACTTCTCCCCCGGCGCGCAGCAGGTCGACCTGCGCGGCCTCGGCCCCAACCACACCCTGGTGCTGGTCAATGGCCGTCGCATCGCCGATTTCCCGATGCCCTTCCAGGGCCGCAGCAACTTCACCGATGTCTCCAACATCCCGATCGGGATGATCGAGCGCATCGAAGTGCTCACCGGCAGCGCCTCGGCGATCTACGGCTCGGACGCGATCGCCGGCGTGGTCAACTTCATCCTGAAAAAGCAGGTGGATGGCACTACGGTGGACATGCGCATGGGCACCACCAGCGAAGGCGGCGGTGAGTCGTTCGACATGAGCATCGCCAGCGGTTTCGATGCGGGCCGTTTCAGCGCGGTCTACAGCCTGGAACTGCAGTCGCAGACGCCATTGTGGGCGTATGAGCGCAGCCAGCAGGATTCCACCCTGGACGCACCCACCGAGAGCGCCCGCGCCGCGCGCCGCGCCTACCTGCGCACCGACTACAACGACGACTACCTCGATCCGGGCCAGGCCACCTGCGATGCGCTGGCTGGCCAGAACAACGGCAGCACCCAGTACGCCGAACGTGCGCGCTATGGCTTCTACTGCGGCAGCGACAGCTCGATCGGCTACGGCACGATCCTCAGCAAGCGCCGCGGCGCCAACGGCTACGCCTCGCTGCGGTATGCCTTCGACAATGGCGCGGAATGGTTCGCCGATGTGCAGATGGGCTACCACGACCTGGCGCTGATGCGCGACGTCACCCAGTGGGGCCGCATGGCCGCCGATGGCAACGAAGACGGCTACTTCTACAACCAGGCCACCGACCAGGTGGAGTTCTGGCAGCGCCAGTTCTCGCCCGAGGAAATGGGCGGCCTGGACAACGGCATGGTGCGCAGCACGCAGAAAACCTTCAGCGTGACCACCGGCTTCAAGGGCGCGCTCGGCGCGGACTGGGAATACGAAGCCTCGCTGAGCCACTCGCAGTACCAGTCCAGCATCCGCTGGCCGCAGATCATCGCCGCCAGGGCCAATGCCCTGTTCCTGGGCGAGCAGCTGGGCGAGTACACCGATGACGATGACAACGTGTTCCCGGTGTTCAACGCCGACCCGGCGCGCCTGTACCGCCCGCTGAGCCGCGGCGAGTACGACTCGATCGCCGCACGCACCACCTATACGCCGAAATCGCGCACCGATACCGCCGCGCTGACCCTGACCAACGGCGAGCTGTTCGAGCTGCCGGGCGGCAAGGCCGGCTTCGCGGCGACCGCCGAGTTCGGCAACCAGTCCTACGCGCTGAATCCGGACCCGCTGGCGACGCAGTACTACTACTACAGCTGGAAGGATTCGGACGGCCACGGCAGCCGCAACCGCTGGGCCACCGCGGCCGAACTGCGGCTGCCGCTGCATGACACGTTCAACGTGAGCGTGGCCGGTCGTTTCGATCAGTACCGCTATTCCGGCAACACGATCGGCAAGGCGACCTGGAGCGGCGGCCTGGAGTGGCGCCCGATCGACACGCTGCTGGTGCGCGGCTCCTACGGCACCGCCTTCCGCGCGCCGGACCTGCACTATGTGTATGCCGGCCCGGGCAACGATGAAACCAGTGCCAACGACTACTACACCTGCGCGGTGGACGGCGGCGATGACTGCTCGGACTACGAAGAGAACCTGATCCGCACGCGCGAGGGCAACCGCAAGCTGGACCCGGAAACCAGCACCTCGTGGAGCGCCGGCTTCGTGTGGTCGCCGGCAGTGGGGCTGGACCTGTCGGTGGACTGGTTCGACATCGACATGCGCGACCAGGTGCAGGACATGGACGTGAGCACGATCCTGCGCGACGAGGCAGCCTGCCGCCTGGGTGGCGCTGATCCGGCCTCGCCGACCTGCGTGGATGCGATCAGCCGGGTCACCCGCACCAGCGATGGCCGCCTGTACGGGGTGCATGTGAGCCCGATCAACATCGCCCGCGAGACGACCCGCGGCATCGACGTGGGCCTGCGCTACCGGCTGGGCACCGGGATCGGCGACTTCATCTTCAGTGGCAACCACACCTGGGTGAAGACGCACGACTTCCAGCAGTTCGAGGGCGACGTGGTCGAGGACCAGTTCGCGGTCAACAGCGGTTTCGATATCCCGCGCACCAAGACCAGTGCGAGCGTGACCTGGGAGAACGCGGCATGGTCGGCCACGCTGTATGGCTCGCGCCTGGGCAGGCTGCCGACCTACGACAGCTACGACCAGAGCTTCGACCCGGACAGCGGCGACAGCCCGTGGATCGGGGCGACGTACCGCTACAACGTGTCGCTGCAGTACCGCTTCGATGATCATTCGCGCCTGTCGCTGTCGGTGGTCAACATCGCCAACAAGATGCCGCCGAAGGATGCGACGTACACGCCGTATCCGTACTACGACGTGTCCTGGTTCGACACGGTGGGCCGGACGATCAATCTGCAGTACACGCACAAGTTTGGCGGTACGGCGTTGTAGGACGCCGTTTCCCAGGCCAATGCGGGATCAGGGACGGAGGCATGGCCTCCGTCTTTTTTTTGGTCGCCGGGTGGGCTCTTGAAGGTTCATCGCCAGTGGCGGAATGCGCACCGCAGGCACGGGTGCTACCGGGCGCTGGCCGGCGTCATGCATGCCCCGGATGTGCCTCGTTGTTTTCCACACATCGCGTGGAGAGGCATGGGGGCTTACTGTGGACAAGTGCATGCAAGCCATGCAGGGCAACGCTTTCATGGCATGGCTGTTTTTTATCCACGCGGCGGTGGCGGTTTTCCACACAGTGCGTGGAAAGCGATGGGGGTTTGCTGTGGACAACCCGGTGTGAACGATGCACTGCAACGGTTTTCAGCGGTGGTCAGAAATTGTCCACGCCGCGTGGCGGGCAGGTCTGCCGGGTTGCCGGCCAGCGGCCGGCACTATCGTCCGCAGGTTCTCCACACGGTGCGTGGAGAGGCGTGGGAGTTTGTTGTGGACAAGTGAGGCAGAGGCATGCCTGGCAAGCGTTTCGATGCCTGGTCATTTTTTGTCCAGATCTCCATGGCGTGGATCACGCTGGTCCACGAACGCAAACGCCCCGCTCAGGGCGGGGCGTCGCGGGCATCAACGTGCAGCAAATCAGACGTTGAAGCGGAAGTGCAGGATGTCGCCTTCCTGGACGCGGTACTCCTTGCCTTCCAGGCGCAGACGACCGGCTTCCTTCGCGCCGGCTTCGCCCTTGTACTTGATGAAGTCGTCATACGCGATGGTTTCGGCGCGGATGAAGCCCTTCTCGAAGTCGGTATGGATCACGGCGGCGGCCTGCGGAGCAGTGGCGCCCTTGCGCACGGTCCATGCGCGGACTTCCTTCACACCCGCGGTGAAGTAGGTCTGCAGACCCAGCAGCTGGTAGGCAGCGTAGATCACACGGTTCAAGCCCGGCTCGGACAGGCCCAGGTCGGCCAGGAAGGTATCGCGGTCTTCGTCATCGAGCTGGGACAGCTCTTCTTCGATCGCAGCCGAAACCGGCACCACCTGCGCACCTTCTTCGGCGGCGCGGGCACGCACGGCGTCCAGGTGCGGGTTGTTCTCGAAGCCGTCTTCCAGCACGTTGGCGATGTACATCACCGGCTTGAGGGTCAGCAGGAACAGGTCACGGACCAGGGCCTTCTCTTCCTCGTCCAGGCCGGCGGTACGACCCGCCTTGCCGTCGGCCAGCGCGGCCTGCAGCTTGGCCAGCACCGGCTTGCGGGCCGCCGCTTCCTTGTCGCCGCCCTTGGCGGCGCGCTCGGCGCGGTTCAATGCCTTCTCGACGCTGTCCAGATCGGCCAGGGCCAGCTCGGTATCGATGGTGTCGATATCCGACAGCGGGTCGACCTTGTTGTTGACGTGGATGACGTCGGCGTTCTCGAAGCAGCGCACCACATGGGTGATCGCGTCCACTTCGCGGATATGGGCCAGGAACTTGTTGCCCAGGCCTTCACCACTGGCCGCGCCGGCAACGAGGCCGGCGATGTCGACGAACTCCACCGCGGTCGGGATGACCTTCTGCGGGTTGATGATCGCGGCCAGCTCGTTCAGGCGCGGATCCGGCACCGGCACGATGCCGACGTTCGGCTCGATCGTGCAGAACGGGAAGTTGGCCGCGGCGATGCCCGCCTTGGTCAGCGCATTGAACAGGGTCGATTTGCCGACGTTGGGCAGACCGACGATGCCGCATTTGATACCCATCTTTGACAACCTCTGGGGTGAACGTGATTGGGAAAAAGGCGCGGTGTGTTCGCCGTTTTACCAATCATTCTCCGTACCGACCAACGGTCGGTACCTACTTGGGGGTGTGCAGCCGCTTCATCGCTTCGCTGAAATCGCCCTTCACTGCCAGCGGCAGGACGTCGATCGCATCGTTGACGGCGTGTCCGATCAGCACATCGTCGTCCTTGCTCGCGCGCCCCAGCACCCACGGCACCACGCGGTCCTTGTGACCGGGATGGCCGATGCCGATGCGCAGGCGGTGGAATTTTCCGTGGCCGAGCAGGCGGATGGTGTCGCGCAGGCCGTTCTGGCCGCCATGACCGCCGTCGAACTTAAGCCGGGCCACGCCAGGCGGCAGGTCCAGTTCGTCGTGCGCCAGCAGCGTCTGTTCCGGTTCGATCTTCCAGAAGCGCTGCGCGGCAGTGACCGCTTTGCCACTGAGGTTCATGAAGGTGGCGGGCTTGAGCAGCCACACCGGCTGGCCGGCGATGTCGACCTTGGCGGTCTCGCCGAACAACTTGCTGTCCACGCTCCAGCGCGCGCCGGCCTGTTCCACCAGGGCGTCAATGAAACGAAACCCGGCATTGTGCCGGGTCTGGGCGTGCTCGGGTCCGGGATTGCCCAGACCAACGATCAATCGCAATCCTGTCATCACTCTTCTTTCGTCGGTACCGGCCCTGTGCCGGCACATACAGAAACGGCGCCTGTCCCGGAGGACAGGCGCCGCAATCACTTACTCTGCAGCCGGCGCTTCGTCGGCAGCTTCTTCCTTGCCGAGCTTGGCGGTGACGATCGCGTCGTCATGGTCCTTGCCCTGGGCCAGGGCCGGGATCTCGACGCCCTTCGGCAGCTTGATGTCCGACAGGTAGATCACATCGCCAGCCTTCAGGTCGGCCAGGTCGACGTCGATCGATTCCGGCAGGTCCTTCGGAAGGCAGGTGATGGTCACTTCCTTCAGTTCGTGGGTGACCACGACGTCGGCAGCCTTGCCGGCGGCCGAGGTGTCTTCATTGATGAAGTGCAGCGGCACGCTGGCGGTCAGTGCTTCGTTCTCGTTCACGCGCAGGAAATCCAGGTGGATGATCAGCTGCTTGAACGGGTGGCGCTGCATGTCACGCAGCAGCACCTTGGTGACCTGGCCGTCCAGGTTCAGGTCCAGGATGGACGAGTAGAACCACTCGTTCTGCTGCGCCAGCCAGATCTGGTTGTGGTCCAGGTTGATGTTGATCGGAGCGACGTCGCCGCCGTACACGACGGCCGGGATCACGCCGGCGTGACGCAGGCGGCGGCTCGCACCCTTGCCCTGCACGTCACGAGCGGTGACCTTGATTTCATGAGTCTTGGACATTGTTTTACTACCAGTTGATGCCTCGCCCTGCGGCGAAGCGGTGAGGGGACATCCGCGACCAGATGTCCCCGGGAAACCACCCACCGTTGCCGGCGGGCGGAAAAATCAATCCACGTACAGCGAGCTGACCGACTCACCGAAGGCGATGCGGCGCATCGTCTCGGCCAGCATTTCCGCCACGCTGAGCTGGCGGATCTTGCTGCACACCCGCGCCTCTTCACGCAGCGGGATGGTGTCGGTCACCACCAGCTCATCGAGCTGGGAGTTGTTGATGTTGTCCACTGCCGGGCCCGAGAGCACGGCGTGGGTGCAGTACGCGGCGACCTTGAGGGCGCCGCGCGCCTTCAGGGCTGCAGCGGCCGCACACAGGGTGCCGGCGGTGTCGACGATGTCATCGACCATCACGCAGGTCTTGCCTTCGACGTCACCGATGATGTTCATCACGGTGGAGACGTTGGCGCGCGGCCGGCGCTTGTCGATGATCGCCAGATCGGCATCATCCAGGCGCTTGGCGACGGCGCGCGCACGCACCACACCACCCACGTCCGGGGACACCACGATCAGGTTCTCCGTGCCGTAGGCGCGCCAGATATCGGCGAGCAGCAGCGGCGAGGCGTACACATTGTCCACCGGCATGTCGAAGAAGCCCTGGATCTGGTCGGCATGCAGATCCACCGTCAGTACCCGGTCAGCCCCGACAGCGCTGAACATCTTTGCAGCCACCTTGGCGGTGATCGGCACGCGCGAGGAACGCATGCGGCGATCCTGGCGCGAGTAGCCGAAATACGGCACCACGGCGGTGACACTGTTGACCGAGGCGCGCTTGAGCGCATCGATCAGGACCAGCAGTTCCATCAGGTTCTCGGCGCTGGGCGCACAGGTCGGCTGGATGACGAAGACGTCCTGCTTGCGGACGTTTTCCTCGATCTCGACCTGCACCTCCCCATCGGAGAAGCGCGACACCAGTGCCTTGCCAAGCCGCACCCCCAGTTCCTTGCAGATGCTCTGCGCAAGGCGCTTGTTGGCGTTGCCGGAAAATACCAGCAGGTTGGGGTGTTCTTGCATCATGACGGTCTCGGGCGGGAGCGATTGGCGGAGAACTGGGCCGCCGGCACCCGGAGGTGTCTGCGGTGACAACACCGCGGCGTATGCACCGCGCCCGCGCAGACATGCGCATGGAGTCGCGGCAGATATCCGCTAGTGGCAGGGGCGGGAGGATTCGAACCTCCGAATGCCAGGATCAAAACCTGGTGCCTTGGGCCTCTTGGCGACGCCCCTGCATCAAAATCAGTAACGCTCGAGTACATCAAGCAGTGGCGAGCGCTCCACGCCCGCAGCCACCCATGCCCGCAGTTCCTTCGGCAATTGCGCCAAGCCCTGCTCTGCAGCAGCGCGCGTGGCGAACTCGACGAAACAACCGCTTCCCGACCCGGTGAGTCGTGCCCGGCCGATACTGCTCAACGCTGCGAGCGCTGCCGCTACGGCAGGTTCGCGGCGGCGCAGGACCGGCTCGAACGCATTCCCGAGCAAAGACCCGGAAGCGAAGTCCGCTATTTTCGCCACTGGGGCGTCGCGCGTCAAATCCGGTGATGCGAAAAGTGCGGGGGTCGGCACGTGAACGCCGGGATGGACCAGCACGAACCAGGCCGGCGGCAGCGCGATCGGGGTCAGTACTTCCCCCACACCCTCGGCCCAGGCGTTGTGCCCGCGCACGAAGACCGGCACGTCCGCGCCCAGCTGCAGGCCCAGCGCAGCCAGCGCGTCGACGTCCAGGCCGGCGTTCCAGAGCCGGTTGAGCGCGACCAGGACGGTGCCGGCATCGGACGAACCGCCGCCGAAGCCGCCGCCGGCAGGAACGAGCTTTTCGACGCCGATATCGGCACCTTGAGCGATGTTCGCCACGCGCTTCAACAACTTGGCGGCACGCACCGCCAGGTCATCGTCCTCGGCGACGCCGGCCACCGAGGTGCCTTCACGGCGGATCCGGCCGTCGTCCCGCACCCGCAGGTGGATGCGATCGCCCCACTCGAGCAGGCGGAACACGGTCTGCAGCTGGTGATAGCCATCCGGGCGCCGCCCGGTGATGTGCAGGAACAGGTTCAGCTTGGCCGGGGCCGGCCAGGTCGACCAGCCGTCGGCCGTCGGCAGCATGCTCATGGGCCGGCCAGCACCCAGCTGTCGACCACCAGGCGGACCTTGGCGTCGCCATTGACCGCTTCGATCCGGCGCGGCAGCACCGGGCGACCGGCTTCCGCGGGGTACCAGTCCAGGTACTGGATCTCCCAGCCCAGCTGCTGCACACGGCGCGGGCGGCCTTCGCCGTCGCGCTCGATCCGCTCGGCCGGGGCGGCATCGGCCACCAGGCCGCGCACCCAGTCGGGCAACTGGTTGACCGGAATATCCCAGCCAGTGGCCTCCAGCAGGACCTGCTGGGCATCGTCACCCTCGCGCGTCCCGCCTTCCAGGCCTTCCAGGCGCCCGCCCTCGTGATGGCTGTCACCGGTCAGCTTCCAGCTCTGCCGGGTGACCGGGGCACTGAGTTCGACCACGTAGCCTTGCGCCTGCTGCTGCCAGTCGATGCGGCCGTTGCCGCCGTTCTTGCCCTTGCTGATCGCCACCCGGCCCTGGAACGACCAGGCCGGCGACGCGCGCACGGCGGCGACGCGCTCGGCCTCGGCCTGCTGGGCCGCGGGCGAAACGGTGGTGACCACGGCCGGGGCGGAGGGCGCCTTGCGCTCATCCAGCGATACACAGGCCGAGAGCGACAACGCGACGGCCACGGCAAACGCGGCCTTCAGGAACAGCAGATTCATACGCCGTATTTCTCGATCACGCGCTGCAGGGCGCGGTTGTCCGGGTCGAGCTTGCGGGCCTCTTCAAAGAAGTGGCGCGCCTCGTCCTTCTTGTTCAACACCCACAGCACTTCGCCGACATGCGCGGCGATCTCGGGATCCTTGGCCAGGGTCCAGGCCCGGCGCAGCTGCACCAGCGCTTCTTCCGTGCGGCCCAGGCGATACAGCACCCAACCATAGCTGTCGACGATGGCGGCGTTGTCCGGCTCGGCGACGCGCGCGCGGTCGATCAGCTCCAGGGCCTCCTGATAACGCTGGGTGCGGTCGGCCAGGGTGTAGCCCAGCGCGTTGAGCGCGGCGATGTTCTCCGGGTCGGTGACCAGCACCTTGCGCAGGTCGGCCTCGGCACGCGGGATGTCATCGCGGCGCTCCCAGGCCAGCGCGCGGGCATACAGCAGCGCGTTTTCATCCGGATACGCCGCCAGGCCACGGGCCAGCGCGTCCAGTTCACCGACATCGTCGTTGCCGCGCTGGCGCAGTTCGGCCTCGAGCAGATAGGCATCGCGGCGGGCATCGTCATCGACGGTGGCATCGGACTGGATCGCGTGCACTTCGGCCAGGGCCTTGTCGGTGCGGCCCAGTTCGTTCTGCGCGTTGGCCGCACGCAGCCGCGATTCATCGCGCTCCGGGCCACCGGGCACGCTGTGGTACCAGTTGACCGCCTCCTCGTAGCGCTTGAGGTACTCGGCGATCTTGCCCAGCAGCAGGCGCTGGGCCGGGTCCGGCTTGGTCGCCTGCCTGGAGATGTCGGTATACAGGGCCAGCAGGCCCGGGTCGTCCTTCTGCTTGGCCAGCAGCGAGGCGCGCATGCCGTAGGTCTGCACGTCCTGCGGGCCAACCGCCAGCACGCGCTCGGCCGCGGCCGGCTGGCCCATCAGGTCGTAGGAGATCGCCACCGCGTTGCGCAGTTCCGGGTCCTGCGTGGTCCTGGGCTCCACGCCTTTCAACAGGGCCAGGGCCTCATCGGTCTTGCCGGCCTGGTTGAGCTGGCTGGCATGCAGCAGGGCCACGCGCGGCTCATCCGGGAAGCGCTTGACCACCTCATCGACCATGCGCCGGGCCAGCTCGGGCTGTTCCATGCGCATCGCCAGGCGGCCGAACTCCTGCCAGACCTCCAGGCGATCGGGAATCGCGTTGGCATCGACCAGCTCGCCCAGCACCTGGGCTGGCACCTTGGGATCGCTGCCGCCGCTGATCAGGGCGCCGATCGCGAACTTCCAGGCGGTGGGGTCCGGATCCTTGAGCAGGGCCTGCAGTTCGGTGCGGGCCGCCTTCACCTTGTTCTGGCGCATATCCAGCGCGGCGGTGCTGCTGCGCATGGCCAGCGAACGGGGCGCGCGCTGCTCCCACAGGGCCAGCGCACGGGCGGCACGCTTGTCATCGTTGGCCAGCATGGCGATCCGGGCCGCCCGCTCGGCCAGCCCGGCATCGCCCTCGCTGGCCTCGGCCGCCTCCAGGTACCAGCGCGCGGCATCGCCCAGTTTGCCGGCCTGCAGGGCGAATTCGCCCGCCATGACCGGGGCCAGGGGAATCGCCTCGGCCGTGCTGTCCTTGCCCTTGACCGCGACCGCCGACGGGGCGGCCAGGGCGTTGGCGGTGAACAAAGACAGCAGCAGAACGCTGGAGATGCGAATCAATGCGGGCATCGGGGGCATCTGAGCCTTAAAATGGCGACTTGAATGGCCAGCAGCTTATCGCAAGCAACTGAACAATGACCCTGTGGGTGCTCGGACTGAATCACCAGACCGCGCCAGTGGAACTGCGCGAACGCGCGTCCTTTGGCGGCGACGCCCTGCCCCAGGCATTGGCGTCGCTGCGCGATACCCCGCAGGTGGCCGAGGCGGTCCTGCTGTCCACCTGCAACCGCACCGAGCTGTATGCGGTGGCCGAATCCGGTGAGGCGCTGGCGCAGTGGCTGGAGTCGCACGCCGGCACGTTGCATGGGTACCTCTACCAGCACACCGATGCCGATGCGGTCCGCCACCTGTTCCGGGTGGCCACCGGGCTGGACTCGATGGTGCTGGGCGAGCCGCAGATCCTGGGCCAGGTGAAGGATGCGTGGGCCCTCGCCCGCGACCACGGCCTGCTTGGCCAGCGCCTGGACCGGCTGTTCCAGCAGACCTTCTCGGTCGCCAAGCGCGCCCGCACCGATACCCGCGTGGGCGCCAATCCGGTCTCGGTGGCCTCCACCGCAGTGCGCCTGGCGCAGAATTCGTTCGCGCGACTGGAAGATTCCACCGTGCTGCTGGTCGGCGCCGGCGAGACCATCGAACTGGCTGCACGCCATCTCAGCGAAGGGCGCGTGCGCCGGCTGCTGATCGCCAACCGTACCCTCGCCCATGCGCAGGAGCTGGCCAGCCGGCATGGCGGCGTCGCCCTGCCATTGAGCGAACTGGACCGCCATCTGGGCGAGGCCGACGTGGTGTTCTCGGCCACCGCCGCACGCGCGCCGGTGATCACCCGCGCGCACGTGGCCGCCGCGCTGAAGACCCGCAAGCACAAGCCGATGCTGCTGTTCGATCTGGCGGTACCGCGTGATATCGAGGCCGGCGTGGGCGAACTGGCCGATGCCTTCCTGTACACCGTGGACGATCTGGAGCGGGCGGTCGAAGACAACCGCCGCAGCCGCCGGGAAGCCGCGGCCGAGGCCGAAGCGATCATCGAACTGCAGGTCGCCCGTTTCGTGGAGACGCTGCAGGCCAGCGTGCACCAGGCCCCGCTGCGGCAGCTGCGCGCCTACGGCGAAGCGACCCGCGTGGAGATGCTGGAGAAAGCCCGCCAGCAGCTGGCCCACGGCAAATCCCCGGACGAAGTGCTCGAACTGCTCGCGCACGGCCTGACCAACCGCCTGCTGCACCCGCCGACCGCCGCCCTGCGCGCGGCCGCGCTCAGCGGCGATACTGAACTCACCCGCGCCGCCGAGCGCCTGTTCCCGGCCAAGCCGGGTTACCAGCACCCTGCCGTGCGTACCGATGTAGCGAGGAACGATGACGCCGACCCTGCGCCGTAAGCTGGAAGCGCTGGCCGAGCGCCGCGAAGAACTTGAACGCCTGTTGTCCGACCCGGCCGTGGTGGGCGACAACGACCGGTTCCGGTCGCTGTCGCGCGAGTTCTCGCAGCTGGAGCCGGTCGCCACGGCGTTGGCCGAGGAAGCCCGTGCCAAGGCCGATCTCGCTGCCGCCGAAGCGATGCGCGAGGACCCGGACCTGCGCGAGCTGGCCGACGAGGAAATCACCGCCGCGCAGCAGCGCCTGCAGCAGCTGGACGAGGAGCTCGCGCTGCTGCTGGTGCCGCGCGATCCGCGCGACGACGGCAACCTGTTCCTGGAAGTCCGCGCCGGTACCGGCGGTGACGAGGCGGCGATCTTCGCGGGCGATCTGTTCCGCATGTACGCCCGGTATGCCGAGCGCCAGGGCTGGAAGGTCGAGATCGAATCGGACAACCCCGGCGAACATGGTGGCTACAAGGAAGTCGTGGCGCGCGTGGTGGGTCGTGGCGCGTTCTCGCGGTTGAAGTTCGAATCGGGCACGCACCGCGTGCAGCGCGTGCCGGCGACCGAGTCGCAGGGGCGCATCCATACCTCCGCGGCGACCGTGGCGATCATCCCCGAGGCGGACGACGTGGAGGACGTGGTGATCAACCCGGCCGACCTGCGCGTGGACACCTACCGCTCCTCCGGCGCCGGCGGCCAGCACGTCAACAAGACCGAATCGGCGATCCGCATCACCCACCTGCCGACCGGCGTGGTGGTGGAATGCCAGACCGAGCGCAGCCAGCACGCCAACCGCGACAAGGCGATGAAGCGCCTCAAGGCGCAGCTGCTGGACACCGAGCGCAGCAAGCAGGCCGCCGCCCAGGCCGAAAGCCGCCGGCTGCAGGTCGGCAGTGGCGACCGCAGCCAGCGTATCCGGACCTACAGCTTCCCGCAGGGGCGGATCACCGACCACCGCGTGGAAGGGCTGACCCTGTACGACCTGCCCAACATCCTGACCGGCGACCTGGATGCACTGGTCAGCCGCCTGACCCACGAGCACCAGGCCGACGAGCTGGCCCGGCTCGCGGAAGGCAGCTGAGCATGGCCGCCCCGGAGCGGCAGCGATGAGTGCCGATCCGCAGCGCCTGCAGCTGCGCCAGGCCGTGCAGCGGCAACCGGCGGATTTCATTGCCTGGGTGATGCTGGCCGATGCCGAGCTCGAGGCTGGCGATGTGGGTGCCGGCGAACAGGCCGCCGCGCGCGCGCTGCAGCTGCGTGGCGACCATCCCGAGGCACTGGCCCGGCTCGGTCGTGCGCGCTGGATGCAGGGCCGTCATGGCGAAGCGGCCACCCTGCTGCGCCAGGCCGCCGATCGCGCCCCGCAGCATCCCGGCATCACCCTGTGGCTGGGCCATGCACTGGAAGACGCCGGCCAGCCCGAGGCCGCCGCCGATGCCTATCGCCACGCACATCGCCTGCTGCCGAACGAACCTTACATCACCGCCCAGCTGCTCAACTGGCAACGCAGGCTGTGCGACTGGCGCGAGCTGGAGCGGTTGTCGGCGCTGGTACGCCAGGCCGTCGCCCAGGGCCAGGCGGTGGTCGAACCGTTCGCCTTCCTCAGCGAAGACAGCAGCGCCGCCGAGCAGCTCGCCTGCGCCCGCCAGCGCGCCGCCGCCCTGGCAGAGGGCATTGCCCGCCTGCCCCCGACCACGGTCCGTGCGCAGGGCACGCTGCGGGTCGGCTTTCTCTCCAACGGCTTCGGCGCGCATCCGACCGGCCTGCTGACCGTCGCGTTGTTCGAGCAGCTGCGTGCGCTCGGCACGCTGCAGCTGCATCTGTTCGCGCTCACCGGGGACGACGGCAGCCCCATCCGACAGCGCCTGCAGCAGGCGGCCGACACGCTGCACGATGTCAGCACGCAGCCGCACCAGATCATCGCCCGGAGCATCCGCGAGACCGCGATCGATGTGTTGTTCGATCTGCGTGGCTGGGGCGGCGGCGGCACCCCGCAGGTGCTGGCGATGCGCCCGGCCCCGGTGCAGATCAACTGGCTGGCCTACCCGGGCACGTCCGGCGCAGCGTGGATCGACCACGTGCTGGCCGACGCCTTCGTCCTGCCCGACGCGCTGGCACCGGGCTTCAGTGAAAACGTGCGGCGCCTGCCGCGCGCGTTCCAGCCCTCGGACACTACCCGCGCGCTGGAACCGGTGCCGTCGCGCGAGGCCTGCGGGCTGCCGGCGCAGGGCATGGTGCTGTGCTGCTTCAACAACAGCTACAAGCTCAACCCGCGCAGCATGCAACGGCTGTTCGCGGTGCTGCAGGGCGTGCCCGGCAGCGTGCTGTGGCTGCTGTCCGGTCCGGGCAATGCCGACGCGCGCCTGCGCAGCGCGGCACGCCAGGCGCAGCTGGATCCGGCGCGGCTGGTGTTCATGCCGCGCCTGCCCCACCCGCAGTACCTGGCCCGCTATCAGCATGCCGATCTGTTCCTGGACACCCATCCCTACAACGCCCACACCACCGCCTCCGATGCGCTGTGGGCCGGCTGCCCGGTGCTGACCTGCCCGGGCGCGACCTTCGCCTCGCGCGTGGCCGGCAGCCTGAACCATCACCTGGGCATGCACGATTTCAACGTGGCCGATGACGCCGCGTTCGTCGCCGCTGCGGTGCGCCTCGGCAACGACCCGGCTGCCCTCCAGGCCGCGCGCGCCACGCTGGTGCAGCGCCGCCAGGACAGCGGCCTGTTCGACATGGCCGGCTTCGCGCGGGATTTCACCGGACTGGTCGAAACGCTTGCGCGCGAGCGCGGCTGGCAGGGCCCACACATCGCCTGAGCAGCGGCTGCGCTAGGCTCGGCTTCCCTGTGGACGATCGAGGCACGCGGATGGGCAAGCTCAAGCGCAAGGACTACCAGGCCCTGCTGGAACCGATGCAACTGGAACTGGCGGCGATGGCGCGCTGGGTGCAGCACACCGGGCAGCGCGTGCTGGTGCTGTTCGAAGGCCGCGACACCGCCGGCAAAGGGGGCGCGATCCAGGCCATCGCCGAGCATCTCAATCCGCGCCAGTGCAAGGTGGTCGCGCTGCCCAAGCCAACCGACCGCGAAAGCACGCAGTGGTACTTCCAGCGCTATGTGTCGCACCTGCCGGCGGCTGGCGAGATCGTGCTGATGGACCGCAGCTGGTACAACCGCGCTGGCGTCGAGCATGTGATGGGGTACTGCAGCGAGGCGCAGTACCGCAGCTTCCTGGCGCAGGCGCCGGTGTTCGAGAAGCTGCTGATCGACGATGGCATCGTGCTGTTCAAGTACTGGCTCAGCGTGGACCAGGAACAGCAGGAAAAGCGCTTCGCCGAACGCCACCTCGATCCGCTCAAGGGCTGGAAGCTCTCGCCGGTGGACCTGAAATCGCGCAGCAAATACAGCGCTTACACCGAGAGCCGCGAAGCGATGCTGCGCGCCACCCACAACGACGATGCGCCGTGGACGCTGGTGGACTTCAACGATCAGAAGCGCGGGCGGCTGGGCCTGATCCGCAACCTGCTCGACCGCCTGCCCGATACCCGCGTGGACGAACCGGTGCTGGCGCTGCCGCCGTTGAAGGGCAAGCTGCACAAAGAGCATTTCGGGGTATTGAAGCCGATCGAGCCGTTCGGTGCCGGGTAGATCCACGCATGGCGTGGATCTACGTGAGGCTCAGCCTTCCTTGATCCGCGCTTCGATGTCGTGCGCGGTGACCGGACCCAGGAATTCCTTGGCGACCTTGCCGTCCGGCGCGATCAGGTAAGTCATCGGCAGGCCCCGCGGGATCGCGAAGTCCTCCGGCGGGTTGTAGGTATCCACGATCACGATCGGATAGGTGACCGGACGCTTCTCCAGGAAGGCCTTCATCTCGGCCGGCTCGATGTCTTCGAACGCCAGCCCGACCACCTCGATCTCGCTGCGCATCGCGTGCAGTGCAGAGAGCTCGGGCATTTCCTTGCGGCACGGCGCGCACCAGGTCGCCCAGAAATTCACCACGACCCACTTGCCGCGGTGGGCGGCCAGATCGTAGTCCGTGCCATCCAGCGCCTTGGCCTTGAACGTCGGCTGTTCGACGGTCTTGCGCTCGGTGGCGGGCACGGCCTCGGTTGGTGGCACGGCGGGCGCATCGATCGGGGCAGGGGTGGCGGGCACGGTGGCCTCGCTCTGAGCGGCGGGCTTGTTGCAGGCAGCCAGCGTCAGCAGGCCCAGGGCCAGCAGCAGGGGCTTGGCGGTCATGATTTGTCTCCGGGGGTCGAGTAGATGTCGCTGACGCGGCGCTTGAGCAGTTCACGCAGCGGCAGGCGCAACGTGTCCAGCGCGGCCACCGAGGCGGTGCCCAGACTGTCGTCGCGATACGGCAGGTAGGCTTCCTTGATCGGGATCCGCATCTGCGTGGTCTCGTACAGGTCGGCCAGGGTGAGTTTGTCCAGGTCGCGCGCCAGCAACCAGTCGCCCTGCTCGTCACGGCGGACCACGCGGATCGCTTCCAGGTCGCAGAGCAGGGTCTGCAGCAGCGAGTCGGTCAGCATCGGCTCCAACCGCAGGATCTCATCATCGTCCAGGCTGCGGCCATCGGCACGCGCCTGGTGGAAGCGGCCGATCAGGCGCAGCAGGCCGTAGATCTCGTACCCCACCGGCAGGCGCAGGTCGGCCGGCTGGTAGCGGAACGCGGCGATCGAGGAGGCAAGCGAGGCGCCGAGCAGCACCGAGACCCAGCACAGGTAGATCCACAGCAGCAGGATCGGCACGAAGGCGACCGTGCCGTAGAGCTTCTGATAGGACTGGAAGCTGCCCAGGTAAGCCCCCATGCCCCACTTCACCAGCTCCAGCATGATCGCGGCCAGGATCGCGCCGGGAATGGCATGCCGCCATTTGACCGTGTGGTGCGGCACCACGCGGTACACCAGCATGATGCAGAGGAATTCAATCAGGATCGGGGCGACCGTCAACGACACGTTGGCCAGCCAGCGTCCTTCACTGGTACCGAACAGGGGCAGCGCGAACACCCGTGCCGAGACCGCCAGCGAGGCCGCCGCGAGCATCGCACCGAGGGTGAGCACGGTCCAATAGACCAGGAAGCGGGTCAGCTTCGGCCGGGTCGAACTCACCCGCCAGATCTGGTTGAAGGTTTCTTCCACGCTGTTGAGGGTGATCAGCAGCGACACCACCAGCGCGATGAAGCCGGCGGCGGTCAGCTGCCCGGCACTGGCCGAGAACTGGCGCAGGTAGCCTTCGGCGGCGCGCGCGGCGTTGGGCACGAAGTTGGAGAACACGTAGTCGCTGAGGGTGTCGCTCCAGCGGTCGAACACCGGAAACGCCGAGAGCACCCCGAACACCACGATCGCCAGCGGCACCAGCGCGAACACCGTGGTGTAGGCCAGCGAGGCGGCCGCCTGGAACAGACGGTCATCGAGGAAACGGCGCCACAGGAAGCGGCCGAAGCTGATCGTGCGCGCGCGGTCCCGGACGCGTTCGATCCACAGATTGATCGTATCGAGAGGTTCCATCGGCGCAAGGGTACCCGATGACGGGTGTGGGGCATGCACGGACCTCGCCCTGAGCGGGCTGCGTTGCCATACTGCCTGCATCGGACGCAACGAGATGAAAGCGAAATGGCGGAGATCCTGGTGCTGTATTACAGCCGTGGCGGTTCAGTGGCACGGCTTGCCCGCCAGATTGCGCGTGGCATCGGCGAGGTGCCGGGCATGAGCGCCCGGCTGCGCACGGTGCCGCCGGTGGCCGCGGTGACGCAGACGGCGTTGCCACCGGTGCCCGAGGACGGCGCACCGTATGTGAGCGTGGCCGACCTGGCCGAATGCACGGGGCTGCTGCTGGGCAGTCCGACCCGGTTCGGCAACATGGCCGCACCGGTGAAGCACTTCCTGGACGGGCTGGGCGCGGAGTGGGTCAACGGCACGCTGGCCGGCAAGCCGGCCGGGGTGTTCACCTCCACCGCCTCGCTGCACGGCGGCCAGGAGTCGACCCTGCTCTCGATGCAGGTGCCGCTGCTGCACCACGGCTGCCTGATCGTGGGCATCCCGTTCACCGAGCCGGCGCTGAGCCACACCACCACCGGCGGCACGCCATATGGCGCCAGCCACGTGGCCGGCGCGGACGACAACCCGGTGCCGAGCGAGGATGAAAGCATCCTGGCGCGGGCGCTGGGGCGGCGGGTCGCCGACATCGCACGGCGGCTGGCGTGAGCACGCGGGCGCAGGAGGTCGTGCTGGCCCTGCTGCTGGCAGCACTGGCGGTGCTGTTCGCGGTCTGGTTCGCGCAGGACAAGCATTGGCTGGCCACCCAGCTGGTCTTCACCCTGCCGCCGCTGCTGCTGGCACTGGGCGTACTGGTGCGGCGGGGCAAAGCGATGTTCTGGGCCGGGGTGCTGGCGCTGTTCTGGTTCAGCCACGGGGTGATGAGCGCCTGGAGCCATCCGGAGGTGGCGCTATGGGGCTGGCTGGAGCTGGGGCTGGCCCTGGCCGTGATCGGGGTGGCGAGCACGCCCGGGCTGCGGCGGCGCTTCGGGCGCAGGACGACCGCGGGCTGAGGACGCGGCGCGCCTGCATCGGGCGGGCCGAGGGCCGTATCATCTACGGGTCGGCGCGGCGGTTCCGTGCCCTTCTGTCTGGTACCCAGGATGCTTGCAATGGAAGAACTACTGATCATCACCACCGGTGGCACGATCGACAAGATCTACTTCGACGACAAGTCGGACTATCAGATCGGTGATCCGCAGATCGGCATGATCCTGCGCGAACTGGGCGTGACCTTCCGTTTCAACGTGATCCCGATCCTGCGCAAGGATTCGCTGCACATCACCGACGATGACCGCGAGCTGATCCGGGCGACGATCGCCGCGCAGCCGACGCGGCATGTGCTGGTCACGCACGGAACCGATTCGATGGTGCAGACCGGCCAGGTGTTGAAGTCGATCACCGACAAGACCATCGTGATGACCGGCGCGCTGAGTCCGGCACGCTTCCGCGGTTCGGATGCGGAGTTCAATATCGGATGTGCGATCGGTGCGGTGCAGTCGTTGCCGAGCGGGGTGTACATCGCGATGAACGGCCGGATCTGGAATCCGGAGCAGGTGCGCAAGAACGTCGCGGCGAACCGGTTCGAGGCTGCATAAGCCCTGGTGATTGAACGAACGCCCCGGCATGCCGGGGCGTTCTTCGTTGGTGCCATGGAAAGCGATCAGTACTGCGCGGTCAGCGTCACCCCGGAGAAGGTCGAGTAGGCCTTGACCCGGACGTGCCAGGTGCCGGCCGCCGGCGACGCGATGGTGCAGGTCTCGTTGTTGCCGCTGAGGTACGGGCGGCAGGTGTAGACCGTGTCGGTCGGGGCACTGCCATTGCGGACGTAGAGATCGGCATCGCCGCTGCCCCCGGCGATGGTGACCTTCAACTGGCTGCTGCCCGAAGGCACGGTCACGGTGTAGGCCAGCGAGGCACCGCTGGCGGCGCCGAGGCCGGTGACCGGGACGTTGTTCTGCAGCACGTTGCCGGTGCCCGGTCCCGGGCCGGTGCCGTTGAGCGCGGCGGTCACGGCCGCATCGGCGTCGACGATGCCCGCGCCGCAACCGCCGGAGCAAGCCCCGGGCAACGGCCGGGCGGTGCTCTTGAGCAGGCTTTCGATGGCGGCCGGACTCAGCGCCGTGGGCGCCACGGACTGGATCAGCGCGACCACGCCAGCCACGTGCGGCGCGGCCATCGAGGTGCCGTTGTAGGAAGCGTACGAGGCACTGCCCGGCACTGTGGTGCCGCTGTTGAGCGTGGAGAGGATGCCCTGCCCCGGGGCCGAGATATCGATGCCGGTGCCGTAGTTGGAGAAGCTGGCGCGGGCGCCGGCCGAGGTGGTCGCGGCGACGGCGATCACGTTGGCGCAGTTGGCCGGTACCGAGGAGGACACGTTGGTGTTGCTGTTCCCGGCAGCCACCACCACGGTGGTGCCACGCGAGACCGCGCCATTGATCGCGGTCTGGTAGGTGGTGGAGCAACTGCCACCGCCGCCGAGCGACATGTTGATCACTTCGGCCGGATTGGCATTGGCCGGGACGCCGCTGACGGTGCCGCCGGAGGCCCAGACGATCGCGTCGGCGATGTCGGAGGTGTAGCCGCCGCATTTGCCGAGCACGCGCACCGGCACGACCTTGGCGTTGAAGGCGGTGCCGGCCACGCCGGTGCTGTTGTTGGTCGCCGCGGCGACGGTGCCGGCCACGTGAGTGCCGTGCCAGCTGGAGTTGGACGCCGGAATGCCGGCGCCGCACTCGTTGGCGGCGTACCAGTCGCCTTCGTCGTTGGGGTTGTTGTCGCGGCCACCGCCGTCGCGCGCCATCGCCGCATCGCTGATGAAGTCGTAGCCGGGCAGGATGTTGGCGTTGAGATCCGGATGGTTGGTGATGCCGGTGTCGATCACCGCCACCACCACGCCGGTGCCGGTGGCCTTGTCCCAGGCCGGGCGCACATTGATCGACGCATTGCTGGTGCCGAAGCCCCACTGTTCGGAGAAGCGGGTGTCGTTGGGCACCAGGGTCGCCTGCATCAGCTGGTCGACCTCCACGTACTCCACGCTGGGGTCAGCTGCCAGGCGGCGCATCAGCAGCTCTGCTTCGGCACGGTCCAGCGGCCGGTCGGCCTTGACCACGGTCGGGCCGATCGCCAGCTGGCGCAGCTTCTGCAGCCCCAGCGCGCGCCCCTGCGCGGCCGGCACCGCTGCGGCGGCCGCCTTGAGCGAGCTGGCCAGCGCGCTCGGGGTGGCGACGTCGCTGCTGCCGTCCTTGTATTTCACGATGAAGCGCTGATGGGTCGGCGCCGAGGACAGGCCGCTCAACTGCACGTCGCCGGCGAACGCCGGGGTGGCCAGCAGCAGGGTCGACAGAACGGACGCGCCCAGTACAACCAATGCACGGTGACGCAAACGGTGTTGCGAGACATGAGACATCGGATTTCCCTTTCAGACAGTGAGTGCCGTCATCGCGGCTGAGAATCCAGGTCCGATCCGGGGGCTGCTGGAAGCGCTGGCGCGGATCGGCCCGGTGAGTGGATCGGTCCCCTGACATCGAACCGCCCAGCCCGACGCTAGTAGCTTGCTGGCAGATGAACAACGTTTCCGCGGCATGTCCGTGACATGAAATGTCGGATCTGAGACTTTCCGGGTCGAGGGTTTGTGAAAGTGAAGGCGCTACGGAGCTTTCGAACGGCCCGCAGGCGTCAAAGGATGTCCGAAACGGCTGTCATCTCTGACAAATCCAGGTCAACCCTTGCGCATCAATGGGTTACAGGATTGCCACCGCAGGACAGGCAACAAAAAACCCGCCTGTCACCAGGCGGATTCCGAAGCATCAGCGTCAATCCGGCGGGATCAGGCGTCCAGGCGGACCAGCCAGCCGTGACGGTCCGGCAGGCGGCCGTACTGGATGTCCGTCAGTTCCTTGCGCAGCGACATCGTCACTTCGCCGGCCGGTGCGTTGATGTCGCCCACCGAGAAGCTTTCGCCCTTGAGCTGGCCGATCGGGGTGACCACCGCAGCGGTACCGCAGGCGAACACTTCGGCGATTTCGCCGGAGGCCACGCCCTGCTTCCACTCATCGATGGTGACCTTGCGCTCTTCGACCTTCATGCCGCGGTCGCGGGCCAACTGCAGGATGCTCTCGCGGGTGATGCCTTCCAGGATGCTGCCCGACAGCGCCGGGGTGACCAGGGTGCCGTCCTTGTAGACCAGGAACACGTTCATGCCGCCCAGTTCTTCCAAGTACTTGCCCTCGACCGGGTCCAGGAACAGCACCTGCGAGCAGCCCTGCGCCTGCGCCTTCTGCTGCGGCAGCAGCGAGGCGGCGTAGTTGCCACCGCACTTGGCGGCACCGGTGCCGCCCTTGGCGGCGCGCGCGTATTCGGTGGACAGCCAGATCGACACCGGGGCCACGCCCTTGGCGAAGTACGGGCCGGCCGGGCTGGCGATCACGTAGTAGCCGGCCTTGTGCGCGCCGCGCACGCCGAGGAAGGCTTCATCGCCGATCATGAAGGGACGGAAATACAGGCTGGATTCGTCCGCCGACGGCACCCAGCTGGCATCGACGGCGATCAGCTGCTTGAGCGATTCGACGAAGATGTCCACCGGCAGTTCCGGCAGCGCCAGGCGCTGGGCCGAACGCTGCAGGCGGCGGCCGTTGGCATCCGGGCGGAAGGTCCAGATCGAACCATCGGCGTGGCGGTAGGCCTTGATGCCTTCGAAGATTTCCTGGCCGTAATGCAGCACCGCGGCGGCCGGGTCCAGCTGCAGCGGGCCGTACGGGCGTACCACGGCGTCGTGCCAGCCGGTGTCCTTGTCCCAGCGCACTTCCACCATGTGGTCGGTGAAGTGCAGACCAAAACCGGGGGCGGCCAGGATGCGCTCACGCTCCTCGCTGCTGCGCGGCTGGGCGGAACGGGTGGTGTTGAAGCTCACGGAAGACTGGGACACCGGATATTTCCTGTTCTGGTTACGGGGAACGCCGTGACGCCGGCTGGCGATGGGCGGTTACAGCATGCCGGTTTCGAGCCGGGCGGCCTCGGACATCATGTGACGGCCCCACGGCGGGTCGAACACCAGCTCGACGTCGGCCTCGGCCACCGTCGGGATCATTTCCAGCTTGCTGCGCACGTCATCGACGAGGATCTCGCCCATGCCGCAGCCGGGCGCGGTCAGCGTCATCTTGATGTCGACCTCGCGCTGGCCATCGTCCAGGTGCTTGAGGTCCACTTCATAGACCAGCCCCAGATCGACGATGTTGAAGGGGATCTCCGGATCGAAGCAGGTGCGCAGCTGCTGCCACACCAGTTTCTCGACCTCCTCGTCGGAGGCATCGGCGGGCAGTTCCAGCGCCGGCGGCGCTTCCTTGCCGATGGCATCGCCATCCTTGCCGGCGATGCGGAACAGATTGCCTTCGACAAAGACGGTATAGCTGCCACCCAGGGCCTGGGTGATGTAGCCATAGCTGCCAGCGGGCAGCGTGACCGTTTCGCCCTGCGGGACCATGACGGCCTCGCAGTCGCGTTCGAAGTGGACAGGTTCACTGCTACGGGAATACATGTGGATCGATATGGGGGTCGCGGCCAATTCCCGCAAGGCGACCATTTTAGCCCAGTGGCCGCCTACGCGCCGGTCACCCCGCAAGCCGGTATCCTGTGGGGACTTACAGGAAGATTGCATGTCGCCCACGTCCGTGCCTGTCCGGAGCCGCCACTGGCTCTGGCCCCCGCTGTTTCTGCTTGGTGTCGTCACGGCCACGCTGGCCTGGTTGTTCATCGCCCTGCTCACCGGCCGCCAGGCCGGCTGGATGGCGGTCGTGGCCGCACTGGAGATCGCGTTCATGCTGCGCCTGGGCACCCTGCGCGCGGGTACGGCCCGGGTGGTGCTGACCCTGGTAGCGACCGCGCTGGTTGCGCTGGCCGCCAACTGGGGCATCGTTTCGGCCTACCTGGGCGGCTCGATGGGGCTCACCCCGTGGGAATCAGCGTTGCGCATGGGACCGTATCTGGCCTGGACCCTGACCGGCCTGGCCAACGGCGCGGTCGAATGGCTGTGGCTGGGCGTGGCGCTGGTCGTGGGTTGGTGGGTGGCGAGGTAACGCCCCCCTGCACGCTGCCGCCGAATGCGATCGGTAGTGCCGGCCGCTGGCCGGCTCCTCATGACGTCGGTACGGCAACGCGCTGGCATTCACGTATCGCATTGAGCCGGCCAGCGGCCGGCACTACCGCAGATCCGGTTTCGCCGCAGATCCAGTGTCTGCGCAGGTCACGACCGTGGGCCGTGACCGTTGCATCCACCCCTCAATGTCCTCCGTCGAGCGCCTTCAGTTCGCTGACCAGCGCGCTCGCCGCACCGGCACCATCGCCGTACAGCATGCGGGCGTTGTCGGCGTAGAACAGCGCATTCTCGATACCGGCAAAACCGGTGCCCTTGCCGCGCTTGATCACCACCACGTTGCGGGCGTTGACCACGTCCAGGATCGGCATGCCGTAGATCGGGCTGGCCGGGTCGGTGCGCGCGACCGGATTGACCACGTCGTTGGCGCCGATCACCAGCACCACGTCGGTGTTGGGGAACTCCGGGTTGATGTCGTCCATGTCGGCGATCAGGTCGTAGGGCACGCCCGCTTCGGCCAGCAGCACGTTCATGTGCCCGGGCATGCGCCCGGCGACCGGGTGGATCGCGAACTTCACCTTGATGCCGCGCTCGATCAGGCGCTGCGCCAGTTCCCACACCTTGTGCTGCGCCTGGGCCACGGCCATGCCGTAGCCGGGCACGATCACCACGCGCTCGGCGAAGGCCAGCATCGCGGCGACATCGCTGGCCTCGATCGGCTTCTGCGCGCCGGTGATTTCCTGCGCTACGCCACCGCCGCCGAAGTTGGAGAACAGCACGCCACTGATCGGCCGGTTCATCGCCTTGGCCATCAACCGCGTCAGCAGGATGCCGGCCGCGCCGACCATCATGCCGGCGATGATCAGCGCCTCGTTGCCGAGCACGTAGCCTTCGAACGCCACCGCCAGGCCAGTGAAGGCGTTGTACAGCGAGATCACCACCGGCATGTCGGCGCCGCCGATCGGCAGCGTCATCAGCACACCGAGTGCGAGGGCAACGATGAAGAAGCTGATGATCGCCACCGGACTCAGCGTCACCGCGGCCCAGATGCCCAGCACGACCATCGCCAGCGCGACCAGCAGGTTGAACACCTGCTGCCCCGGGAACGTCACGCGGCGGTCCAACCGCCCATCGAGCTTGGCCCACGCGATGATCGAGCCGGACAGCGACACCGCGCCGATCGCCGAGCCGATCACGGCCAGCGCCAGCACGGTGGAGGACGGCTGGCGCGCGGCGAGATCGGCCAGCGCCTGCGCGCTCCAGTGCGTGGTATCGCGGTTGGCCAGGAACGAGAAGCGCAGCAGTTCGACCGCACCGATCGCCGCCGCCGAGCCGCCGCCCATGCCGTTGTAGAGGGCCACCATCTGCGGCATGTCGGTGATCGCCACGCGCTTGGCCGACCACCAGGCCACGCCGGTGCCGATCGCCACGGCCGCCAGGATCAGCGGAATGTTGTGCAGCTCGGGCAGGAAGAACGTGGCCACCGTGGCGATCAGCATGCCCAGCCCGGCCCAGCGGATCCCGCTGCGCGCGGTCATCGGCGAGGCCATGCGCTGCAGGCCAAGCAGGAACAGGGTCGCGGCGACCAGGTAACTCACCTGGACCAGCCACTGCAGCAGCTGCGCGGTGGTCACGTTCAAGGCGCCTTCTCCCCGGCGTCGCGCCTGGCACTGGGCTTGAACATGTCGAGCATGCGTTCGGTCACCACGTAGCCGCCCGCCGCGTTGCCCGCGCCAAGGACCACCGCGATGAACCCGATGATCTTCTCCAGCGGGGTCTGCGCGTGCCCCAGCACCACCATCGCGCCGATCAGCACGATGCCGTGGATGAAGTTGGACCCGGACATCAGGGGGGTATGCAGGATCACCGGCACCCTCGAAATGATCACGTGGCCGGCAATGGCGGCCAGCATGAAGATGTACAACGCCACGAACCCGTCGCTCATTGCCGTCACTCTCCCAGGCGGTGATCCCGTCCCCTGCATCATAACCATGCGCTGAACCAATCGGGCAGGCCGGTCAACCACACCTGCCCTGGGGCGTTCTCACGGCATCCCCCTGCCGGAACGCTACCCTGTGCTGGTGAGCTCTCCCCTACCGTCGACGGATGCCGACCTGCCTGCCACGCCCGAGGTGGCGCTGCCGGTGTCGCTGGACGCGTTCCTGGCCGGGATCGGCCCGCGCGCGTTCCGCTTCGCCGAGGCCGGCCTGCGCCAGCGCGACGACGCACTGGATGCGGTGCAGGACAGCATGTTGAAGATGCTCGGTTACCGCGACAAACCCGCGGCCGAGTGGGCACCGTTGTTCTGGAGCATCCTGCGCCGCCGCGTGGTCGACCTGCAGCGCCGCCGCGGCTTCCGCCTGAAGTTCTGGCGCAGCAGCGACGAGGCCGGCGGCGACCACGACATCGACTGGGCCGACAACGCACCCGGCCCGGCCCAGGCCCATGAGCAGCGCGATCAGTACGCGCAGCTTGTGCAGGCGCTGCGGGCGCTGCCCGCGCGCCAGCGCGAGGCCTTCACCCTGCGCGTACTGCAGGACCTGGACGGCGCCACCACGGCCAAGGCCATGGGCTGCAGCGAAGGCGCGGTCAAAACCCATCTTTCGCGCGCCCGCCAAGCGCTGCAGCAGTCTCTGGAGATCGCCCTGTGAACCGCCCCCCGTCCTCTTCGATGCCTGACGATGCCGCCCTGCGGCAGCTGCATGCGCAGGCGCTGGATACGCTCTCGCCGACGACGTTGGCGCGGCTGCGCAGTGCGCGCCATGCGGCCTCGCCGGCCAAGCGGCATGCACCGTCCTGGTGGATGGCGACCGCCTGTTCGGCGGTGGTCGCGCTCGCCTTGGGCTACAGTTTCCTCCTCGGCGAATCGAACGCCCCGCCGGCACCGGTGATGGCGAGCGCCACCGATGACGGCAGCGATGTCCTCGACGAGAATCCCGACCTGTATTTGTGGCTGGGCGGTACCGACCTGGCAATGGAGTGATGATGAAACTGCGACTGTCCCTGGGGCTGGTGTTGCTGACGCTGAGTGCGACCGGCTGGGCGCAGACCGCCCCGCTGCCGGACTGGGACAAACTCAGCCCGCAGCAGCGCGAGGCGTTGATCGCGCCCGTCCGTGATCGTTGGAACGATGCGCCAGCCGCGCAGCGCGAGCGGATGCTTCAGCACGGCCAGCGCTGGCTGACCATGACCCCGGAACAGCGCGCGCAGGCGCACCGCGGCCGCCACCGCTTCGAGAACATGACGCCGGAGCAGCGCGAGCAGGCGCGGGCGCTGTTCGGCCAGATGCGCAGCATGAGCCCCGAACAGCGCCAGGACCTGCGCGACCGCTGGGCCCGGATGACGCCGGACGAACGCAAGGCGTGGCTCAAGGCCAACCCGGTACCCGCAGCCAAATAACGGGGACGGGGGTAGTTATTAACTACCTCCGTCCCCGTTTTTTCAGGCGGCGACCCAACGGGTTTTGGCGAGCAGTTCGTCGTCCCAGTCGAAGGTGACCGCGCCGTCTTTCAGGAACAGGGCGACGAAGTTGTAGACGTTGCGGGCATACATCTCGCTGGCATGCACCGCGCCCTGGCTGGCCAGGTTGAGCGGTCCATCGACGAGGACACCGTCCAGATCCACCACCTCACCCGGCTGGGTCGCCTCGCAGTTGCCGCCGGTTTCCGCGGCCAGATCGACGATCACGCTGCCCGGTTTCATGCCCCGCGCCATCGCCGTGCTGACGATTTTCGGCGCGGGACGGCCGGGCACGGCAGCCGTACAGATCACCACGTCCACCGTGCGCAGATGCTCGCCGAGGCGGCGCTGCTGCTCGGCGCGCTCCTCATCGGTCAGCGGCCGCGCGTACCCGCCTTCGCCCACCGCGCTCACGCCCAGATCCAGGAATTTGCCGCCCAGCGATTCGATCTGCTCGCGGGTTTCCGGACGCACATCGAAGCCCTCCACCTGTGCGCCGAGACGGCGGGCGGTCGCGATGGCCTGCAGGCCGGCCACGCCGGCGCCGACCACCAGTACCTTCGACGGGCGGATCGTGCCGGCGGCGGTGGTCAGCATCGGGAAGAAGCGCGGTGCGCGCTGCGCCGCGATCAGGGTCGCCTTGTAGCCGGCCATGCCGGCCTGTGAACTGAGCACGTCCATCGACTGCGCACGCGTGGTCCGCGGCAAGCGCTCCAGCGGGAACGCCTGCAGGCCGCGTGACTGAATGAGACCGGCCCGCTCGGGATCCGCCTGCGGATGCAGCATGCCGACCAGGCTGGCGCCGGATTTCAACCCGGCAAGGCGGGCATTCGCGGGCGGCTGCACGCACAGCACGATGTCGGCCTGGGCCAGGCGGGTGTCATCAGCAGGCTGCGCGCCCACCGCCTGGTACAGCGCGTCGGGGAAACCGGCAGCCAATCCGGCGCCGGGTTCGAATGACACGGCCGCGCCGAGCGCGATCAGCTTGCGCGCCGTTTCCGGCGTCATCGCCACGCGCCGTTCCCCCGGCGCGTGCTCCTTTACCACCCACACCTCGACAGCCATGCCTGTCCCCGACGATCAGCGGATTGTGGGCTGATCGTAACCTGATCGTCCGGCCAAGGTGGCCCCGGGATCAATGCACGGTGGCGTTCTTGGTATCCAGGCGATCGATCACGCCCTGCATGGCACTGTCGAAGGCACCATCGTCGATATGCGCACACAGGCGGCCCAGGCGCACCATCACCGCCAGTTCTTCCGGCGAGGCGACACAGAAGCGCACGCCGCGCCGGTTGACGAACAGCAGGCGCTGGGAAATCGGGCTCACCCAGGACAGCTTGCCGGCCTGGACCTTGCCGTCCTTGTCGACGAAATCCAGCCAACTGCCGATTTCCAGGCCGCGGAAGCGGTCGGCATCGGCATTGTCGAAATCGCTGACATCCACCTTGCTGCCCAGTTCCACCGCGGCCGACTCCTGCGCCGGAAGGGCAGGCAATGCGACCTGCGGCAGTTCGGGCAGCGCGCGCTCGAGCTCAGGACGCGATTCGGCGATGCCCTGCAGGGTGTCGTGCAGTGCATCGATGGCACTGGTCGCGGCGTCGGCATGCACGCCCACGCTGGCAAACACCTTGCGCAGCGCCGGGTGCCAGGCCTGCAGCCACGGCTTGCCGACGATATGCCGACGCGCCTCGGCCACTTCATCCAACATGCCGTCGGCCAGGCCCAGCGCCTCGCCGACCGAGGTCCCGTCTTCGCCTTCGCGCAGCACGGTCAGGGTCAGGTGGTGCTGCCAGGGCTGGCGCAGGAACTCGCCGATCGCCTGGGGCAAGGTGGCATCGCCAATGCGGCGATCCAGTTCGGTGCTGGCGCGCTGGCGCGCCATTTCGAGTTTTTCCTGGCCGCGCTGGGTCTCGGCGGCCCTGCGCTCGGCGATCTCGATGCGACGCCGGTGCTGGGTCAGGAACTCGCGGAATTCCTCTTCCAGGGTCAGGAAGATCGCCAGGTTCTCGTTGAACTCGGCGACCAGCCGCTCGATGATTTCTTCGACCTTGCCCATCAGCACGCGCTCGGCCTGGCTTTCGCCGGTGTTGCCTTCGCAGGCTTCGGCCAGCGAGTTGAGCAGTTTGCGCGCCGGGTGGGTCTTCTGCACGAACATGCGGCGATCGAGCATGGCGACCTTGACGAAGGGCACCACCAGCCGGCCGATCAGCTCGCGCGAGCGGCCTTCCAGATCGCGCTCGTCGAGCATCACATCGAACAGCATGCCGACCAGATCGATCGCGTCCTCGTCCTGCGGGTCCAGACGCGCCTGGGCGGGATCGACCCCGAGCCGGGTCGCACCGGACAGCACTTCACTCTTCAGGCGCTGCGCCAGCGACTCACCGTCTTCGCCGATCGCCGCGCGCAGGGTCGCACTCGGCGTGGCCTGCAGCAGCGACAGCACCGACATCATCTCGCGCTGGCTCAAGGGACGCTGCTGGCCCACCGCGACGCTGGCCGCCGAGGTGGCGTCCTCGCGTACATGACGGGTCTGCTGCAGCAGTTCATGCAGGGCATCGAGCAGCATGCCCTGGTTGCCGCCGAGGCTGTCACCGCCCTCGCCCGGGCCTTCATGTGCTGCATGCGGTCCGCCCTGGAGGCGGCCACGGCTCTCGGCCCAGCGGTCGGCGAAACGGCGCGCCCAGGCCGGTGCCTGGCCTTCTTCGCCCGCCGATCCCATGCCGGCCTCGGCCTCGAACCCATCGAACGCGTCGCGGTCATCGCGTGGCGGTGGGGACGGTGCGCGCGGCGGCGGTCGGCGCGCTGCCATCTGCGGCATCACGCCCGCAGCGGCCAGTTGCTCATCCAGGTACTCGTAGCGCTTGCCGATCGGCTGCTGCAGGTCGCGCTCGCACAGCTTGATCAGCACCAGACGCACTTCCGGGGCCAGTTCACAGTCGGCGAAGGCCTCATGGATGGCAACGCCCAGGTGCTCGGGACTGATCGGGTTGGTATCGGCCTGCAGCTCCAGCCCGCCGGCGATCACGCCCAGCCGGCGATCCAGCCGCGACAGCACCGGTTTGAAGTCGCGCAGCAGCACGGTGGCGAAGTTGCGCACCGCCAGCCGGGATTCCAGCACGTGTTCGGGTACCAGGCTCAGGCCGTCTTCGATCTGCCCGGCCAGGGTGGCCTCGGCCGACAGCGGTTGACCCCGCTCCAGCGCCTCCCAGGCCTGGCCAAGATGGGCGCCGAAGCCGGCCACGATGTCGTCCCGGCGGCGGCGCAGCTCGCGCATGCCATCCAGGAACAGCAACTGCGACGCGCCGGCGGTACCGGCACGGTCGAACAGCACATCGTCAAAGCGCGCCAGCACCGTCGAGAACGACTCGACCAGCCCCGGCAGCACGGCCTCACGGGCCATCTTCAACAACGCCGGGTCACGGCCCGGATGCCCCCCTACATTGGGCGTGGCGATCATGCGAAAAGGCTCCCCACCCTCGCAGGCACTGAGTACAGCATGGATACAACGAACGCCGGCGCACCCCATGCGCCCACGTCCGGATGGTAGGCCGGCCGACCGATCAGAGACAGTGAAACAGTCGACACGTTAGACCTCGTTACCGGTGACCCGGCAGGCTTTGTATCGTAAGCGCAGCAGGCCGTGGAAGCGAGTACAGCCACGTGAAGGAAGTCCGCTGATTAGGTGATGTTCATCACGTTTTGTCGCAAATTGCACCGAGATCGCCCAAGGCCGTGTCACAAACGGTCGCGACTATAATCGGGGCATCGTTAAGTCTGATTGAGAACCCATGTCCGTCCCCCCCGCCCTGCATGCCCTGGACGCCCGTCGTTCGGTCCCCGCCAAGCAACTCGGTGAGCCCGGCCCCGACCCGGCCACGCTGCTGCGGATGCTGGCCTCGGCCGTGCGCGTGCCAGACCACGGCAAGCTGGTGCCTTACCGCTTCCTGCGGATCGCCGGCGATGCACGTCACAGTCTGGGCGCGTTCCTGGCCGAGCGCGCCGTCCAGCGCGAGCCCCAGGTCTCGCCGGCCCAACTGGACAAGGACCGCCATCGCTTTTCCCACGCCCCGCTGATCATCACCGTCATCGCCAGCCCGCGCCCGAGTCCCAAGGTGCCCGAGGCGGAGCAGCTGATGACGGCCGGCTGCGTCTGCTTCGCGCTGCTGCAGGCCGCCCAGGCGCTGGGGTTCGGCGCGCAGTGGCTGACCGCCTGGATGGCGTTCGACCCGGCCGTGCATGCCCACCTGGGCCTGGCCGAGGGCGAACAGATCGCCGGCTTCATCCATATCGGTACCCCGAAGACCGCGGTGCCCGAGCGCGAGCGTCCGGACCCGGCCGCGCTGCTGCAGGACTGGGAGGGCTGAGGTGTCCGCCCTTCCCGCCGGCCCGGGCATGGCCCCGCCGCCGCCGCGTGCGCCGTTGTACCTGGTCGATGCCAGCCTGTACGTGTTCCGTGCGTGGCACTCGATGCCCGACGAATTCCAGGACCAGCAGGGCTGGCCAACCAATGCCGTGCACGGCTTCGCGCGTTTCCTGCTCGACCTGCTCGAACGCGAGCGCCCGGCCAACATCGCGATCGCGTTCGATGAAGCGTTGGACAGCTGTTTCCGCCATCGGATCTACGCTGCCTACAAGGCCAACCGAGATCCCGCGCCCGACGCGCTGCGCCGTCAGTTCGCGCACTGCAAGGCGCTGTGCACCGCGCTCGGCCTGGCGGTGCTGGCCCACCACGAGTACGAGGCCGATGACCTGATCGGCAGCGCCCTGCACGCACGCCGTGACGCCGGGATGCGCGGGGTGATCATCTCCGCCGACAAGGATCTTTCGCAACTGCTGTTCGAGCATGACGAACAGTGGGACTACGCGCGCAACCAGCGCTGGGGCATGGCCGGGGTCAAGGCCCGCCACGGCGTGCATGCGCACCAGATCGCCGACTACCTCGCGCTGTGCGGCGATGCGGTCGACAACATCCCCGGTGTCACCGGCGTCGGCGCCAAATCCGCCGCCGTGCTGCTGGCCCATTTCGGCAGCCTGGACGTGCTGTACGAACGTCTGGATGAAGTGCCGTTCCTGCGCCTGCGCGGTGCGGCGCAGATGGCCGTGCGCCTGCGCGAACAGCGCGAGCATGCGCTGCTGTGGCGCCAGCTGACCACCATCGCGCTGGATGCGCCGCTGGACGGAGCCGCCGCCGATTTCAGCCGCGGCGTGGCCGATGCGCAGATGCTGCAGGGCCTGTGCGATGCACTCCGGTTCGGCCCGTTGACCCGGCGCCGCCTGTTCGCCGCCGCCGGCCTGTCCGATTCCTCTTCCGTTGCCAGCGAGTTCGCATGAGCCCCGATACGCAAGCCCCCAAGGTCGTTTTTGAAGGCAAGTACCAGCGCATGGTCGTGCGCGGCACGTGGGAGTACAGCGAGCGCACCCACGCCGGCGGCCTGGCCGCGATCATCATCGCAGTGACCCCGGCCGACACCGTGCTGTTCGTCGAACAGTTCCGCGTGCCACTGCAGGCCAAGACCATCGAGATGCCGGCCGGCCTGGTCGGTGACATCGATGCCGGTGAATCGATCGAGGTCTCGGCAGTACGCGAGCTGGAAGAAGAAACCGGCTGGACGGCCGCGCATGCCGAAGTCCTGATGATCGGCCCGACCTCCTCCGGCGCCAGCAGCGAGAAAATCGCGTTCGTGCGCGCCAGCGGCCTGCGCAGGATCGGTGAGGGCGGTGGCGATGCCAGCGAAGACATCACCGTGCATGAGATTCCGCGTGCCCGCGCCGCGGCCTGGCTGGTCAAGAAGATGGGCCAGGGCTACCAGCTGGACGCCAAGCTGTGGGCCGGGCTGTGGATGATCGAACACCATCTGGACGGTACCCCGCGTGGCTGATGCGTTCACCCATCCGCACGCCAGTGCAGCACTGCTGGGGCCGGCCGATCCGGCGCCGTTCACCGTGCACCAGGCGCAGGGCCGCTCGTCGTTCGTGCTGATCGCCGACCACGCCGGCCAGCAGGTGCCGACGGCGTTGGCCGGCCTCGGCCTGCCGCAGCATGAACTGGACCGTCACATCGGTTGGGACATCGGCATTGCCGGGGTCACCGTGGCGCTGGCGCGCCTGCTCGATGCGTGGGCGATCACGCAGACGTATTCGCGGCTGGTGATCGACTGCAACCGGCCGTTGGCGTCACCCACGCTGATGCCGGCGGTCAGTGACCTTACCGTCGTTCCCGGCAACCAGCGCCTGTCAGCGCTGCAGCGTCAGCAGCGCATCGACGCGATCCATGCGCCCTACCATGCGCGCATCGATGCCGAGCTGGAGACCCGCCAAGCGCAGGCCCGGCCCACGGTACTGGTGATGATGCACAGCTTCACCCCGGTGATGAATGATGCTGCGCGGCCTTGGCATGCCGGCGTGCTGTACCACCGCGACACGCGGTTCGCGCATCGTCTGCTGCAGGCGCTGCGCGAGGAAGGCGACCTGGTGGTGGGCGACAACCAGCCCTACGCCGTCAGCAGCACCAGCGACTACGCTGTGCCGGTGCATGGCGAAGGCCGCGGGCTGGTGCACGTGGAGCTGGAGATCCGCCAGGACCTGATTGCCGATGCGGCTGGGCAACAGGCCTGGGCGCAGCGCCTGGCGCGGATCTTCACCGCCCTGCAGCCGCAGCTGGACGCATTGCCGCCGGGGTAAGGCCCGGCCGTCGATTCATCCTTCGCCCGCGCACACCGGCGCGGGCACCGCACGGTCCTGCTGCGGCCGCAGCCACAGCGCCACGCCCACACCCAGCAGCGCGAACAACGCCGCACCGTACTGCGCGTGGATCATGCCCTGCAGCGCCGCTTCACTGCCCGCGCCGGCGCTGCCCCGCCCGGCATTGGCCAGCATCACCAGCAGCGCCAGGCCCAGCGCGCCGCCGATCTGCTGCGCCGTGGCGGCCATGCCCGAGGCCACGCCCTGCTGCGCGGCCGGCACGCCCTGCCCGGCCACGATCCACATCGAGGTCCAGGTGATGCCCTGGCCGAGGCTGAGCACCACGATGCCCGGCAGCAGTGCCCAATAGGTCGCGCCATACGGGAGCGCGACCGCGACCGCGGCGATGCCGATCGCACCGGCCAGCATGCCCACCGTCAGCACCTGGCGCGGCGAACGCTGCGCGAGCATGCGCTCGGCGATGCGGATGCCGAAGGTGCAGACCAGGGTCGGCGGCAGAAATGCGAGGCCGGCCTGCAGCGCGCTCCAGCCGTAGCCGTCCTGGTAGTACAGCGCCAGGAAGTAATACTGCACGCCGTAGCTGCTCATGAACAGCATCGTCAGCAGCATCGCCGCGCGCAGGCTGCGCAGGCGCAGCAGCGAGAACTGCATCAGCGGGTCACGGCTGCGGCGTTCGATCTGCACGAACGCGGCCAGCATCACCGCCGACACGACCAGACAGACCAGCGTGCGTGGCGCCAGCCAGCCCCACTCCGGGCCCTGCACCAGGGTGGTCACCAGCAGGCTGCCGCCGAGGGTCACCGTCACGCAGCCGGCCAGATCGAACGAGCGGCCCGCCACTGGCGCGGGATCGCGCGGCAGCCACCAACCGCCCAGCAGCGCGCAGCCGCCCGCGAACGGCACGATCACCAGCAACACCGACGCCCACCCGAAGCTCTGGGTCAGCACACCGCCGAGCAGCGTGCCCAAGGCCAGGCCGCCGGCGCTGGCCATCGACCAGATCGCCAGCGCGCGATTGCGCGGCGCGCCTTCGGCGTAGATCGTGTTGATCAGCGCCAGCGTCGCCGGGAACAACAGTGCCGCGCCGACGCCCTGCACCGCGCGGGCTGCGATCAGCAGCCACGCACTGTTGCTGAAACCACCGACCAGCGAGGCCAGCGCGAACAGCGCCATGCCGAGCCGATAGACGCGACGGCGACCGAGCAGATCGGCCGCACGGCCGCCAAGCAGCAGGCAGCCGCCGAAGGCCACCGTGTAGCCGCTGACGATCCACTGCAGCTGCTGGGCATTGATGCGCAGCTGCGCGCCCATCTCGTGCAGGGCGACGAAGATGATCGTGGAATCCAGCGCGATGATCAGCTGGGCGGTGGCCAGCAAGGCCAGGGCCAGGCGCGGAAACGCCAGCGCCGGCGTGCCAGCGGGAGACAGGGGGGAGGTCATGCCGACTCGGTACTGCGTAAGAAGGTGGGCAGTCTCATTGATGACGCTGTAGAAATAAACCCGGATACTTCGATATCTGTCATGCATATCCGCATGAATCGGAGGAATCCATGGACCTCAACGCCGTGCGCATGCTGGTGCAGGTGGCCGACGCGCGCAGCTTCACCGTCGCCGCTGGCCAGCTGGGGATCAGCCAATCCGGACTGTCACGGGCGATCAGCCGGCTGGAGAGCGCGCTGGGTGTGCGCCTGCTCCACCGCAACACCCGCAACGTCAGCCTGACTCCGGATGGCCGCCAGTTCGTCGAGCACTGCGCGCCGCTTCTGTGTGGGCTGGAGGATGCCGAGCGCCGGCTGGGCGATCGCCCCTCCACGCCCTCGGGCGTGTTGAAGCTGACCGCGCCGTCGATGTTCGGGCGCAAGGTGCTGGTACCGCTGGCCGGGCAGTTGATGGCGAGCCACCCGCAGCTGCAGTTCGAGCTGGTGCTCAATGACCGGCTGGTCGATCTGGTCGAAGAAGGCTTCGATGCCGCGCTGCGCACCGGACCGATCAGCGACGTGCGCATGGTGGCGCGCCCCCTGCGGCCGTTGAACTGGGTCACGGTCGCCTCGCCGGCCTACATCGCGCAGCACGGGGAGCCGGCCTCGGTGGATGCGCTGCACGATCACGCCTGCCTGGCGGTGCGCAATCTGCGCAGCGGGCGGCTGGTGGATTGGCAGTTCCGCGAGGCCGAGGGCCAGCTGCGCGACTTCACGCCACCGGCGCGGATGGTGTTCGACAGCGGCGACCCGTTGGTGGAAGGCGCGCTGGCCGGGATCGGCATCGTGCAGGTGATGGATTTCGCGGTCGCCGATGCGCTGGCCGACAGGCGGCTGCAGCGGGTGCTGCAGCCCTTCGAAGGCCGCAGCCGGGTGCTGTCGCTGGTGTACCCGCCCTCGCGGCAGGCTTCACCGAAGCTGCAGGTGTTGGCGCAGGCGTTGCTGGCGGGGAACTGGTGACCGGCCGATCACGACCCACGGTCGTGATCTACCGCCCCCCCGTAGGTGCCGACCGTGGGTCGGCACACCGCCATCAGCCCGCGAAGCGATCCGTCGCACGCACCAGCGCGTCGACATTCTCCGCCTCGAACGCGGAGTGCCCCGAGGCCGGACTGATCTCCAGCGTCGATTTCGGCCACGCCTTGTGCAGTTCCCAGGCGTTCTGCAGCGGACAGACCACGTCGTAGCGGCCGTGCACGATCACGCCCGGAATGTCGGCGATGCGGTGCGCGTCGCGCAGCAGCTGTTCTTCCACCTCGAAGAAGCCGCCGTTGACGAAGTAGTGGTTCTCGATGCGGGCGAACGCCAGCGCGAACTGCGGATCTTCGTGGCTGTTCACGAAGTCGTCGTCCACGTGCAGGAAGCTGGTCGCGCCTTCCCACACGCTCCACGCCTTGGCCGCGGCCAGGCGGGTGGCTTCATCGTCGCTGGTCAGGCGGCGGTGGAAGGCCGAGATCAGGTCGTGGCGCTCCACCGCCGGGATCGGCTTGAGGTAGTGCTCCCACGCATCCGGAAACAGGCGGTTGGCGCCTTCCTGGTAGAACCACTCCAGCTCCCAGCGGCGCAGCATGAAGATGCCGCGCAGGACCAGTTCGGTCACGCGCTGCGGGTGGGTCTGCGCATAGGCCAGCGCCAGGGTCGAGCCCCAGCTGCCGCCGAACACCTGCCAGCGATCCACCTTGAGGTGCTCGCGCAGCGTCTCGATATCAGCGACCAGGTCCCAGGTGGTGTTGTCGACCAGGTCCGCATGCGGCGTGGAACGGCCGGCACCGCGCTGGTCGAACAGGATGATCCGGTACTTGGCCGGGTCGTGGAACTGGCGCATTTTGTCGCTGCAGCCGCCGCCCGGGCCACCGTGCAGCATCACCACCGGCTTGCCGTCGGGGTTGCCGCACTGCTCGAAATACAGCGTATGGCGGTCATCGACCTTCAGGGTGCCGACGTCGTAGGGGGTGATGGCGGGATACAGCGTACGCATGACAGAACTCCGTTGTTGGGCACAGGCGCGGACGAGCGGGTTCACCACGTGCGCGGGCTGGTCAGATCATCAACATCCACATCGAATCCGTAGCTGCGCGCGATCAGCTCGAAATCGGCGCCGATGTTCTCGCGGGCAGCGGTTTCCAGCTCGCTGTCCTGTGCTTCGAACGCTTCGCCCAGCACGTTGAATTCCAGCGTGGCGGCATGGGTGAGCGCCATCAGCGCGGCGGCGGCGGCCGGGCGTTCGCGTTCGATGCGTTCGCACAGGCGCAGCAGGATCTGCTGGCCCTGGGCCACCAGCGCCGGCGGGAAGTACGCGTCCTCGACCATGTCGGCGAGGAATTCGTGGGACTGCAGCTCAGCGTGGGTAACAGAGGGGCTGGCAGTGGTCATGGCGCTTCCTTTCAAGTGGAACGCCATTCTACCCGTGCGATGTTCCAGGCAGCGTCAGCGCATACCCGGCAGACAGCCGCGTGTCACCCGGTCGCGCTGTTCCAGGTCGCGCTCGGTGTGCACCTGCGCAAAGCCGGCGTGTTCGAACAGCGCGCGGATTGCCGCGCCCTGGTCCCAGCCATGTTCGATCAGCAGCCAGCCACCGGGCAGCAGGTGCGCGCCGGCAGCGGCGACGATGTGGCGGATGTCGTCCAGGCCGTCGATGCCCGAGGCCAGCGCCGCGGCCGGCTCGTGGCGCAGGTCGCCCTGCTGCAGGTGCGGGTCGTTGCTGGCGATATACGGCGGGTTGCTCGCAATCAGATCGAAGCGTTCGCCCTGCAACGGTTCAAACCACGCGCCCTGCACGAACCGCACGCGCGCCAGGCCGTTGCGCGCCGCATTGCGCCGCGCCACGTCCAGCGCGGCGGCGCTGAGATCGGTGGCGATCACCTGCGCCTGCGGCCGTTCGCTGGCCAGCGCCAGTGCGACCGCGCCACTGCCGGCGCCGAGGTCGGCTACGGCCAGCGCGGTGCCGGCCGGCAGGCGTGCCAGCGCCAGCTCGACCAGCAGCTCGGTCTCCGGGCGCGGGATCAGGGTGGCCGGGCTGACCTCCAGATCCAGGGTCCAGAAGCCACGGCGGCCCAGCAGGTAGGCCACCGGCTCACCGGCCAGGCGTTTGGCGAGCAGCGCCTCGAACGCCGCCACCTGCGCCGGCTCGACCGGATCGGTGGCATGCGCGAACAGCCAGCTGCGTTCACGCTCCAGCACATGCAGCAATAGCAATTCGGCTTCATGCCGGCCTTCCACACCCGGCAGGCGGGTGGCGGCATCGGCAAGCAGCTGGCGGACGTCTGGCGGGGCGGCGGTCATGGCGGGGCGGGCAACGTCGGGGCGCGCAGTGTAGTGCACCGGCCCCTGCGGGCCGGCGCGCGCCTCACGGCCGTCCGCGACCACCACGACGATTGAATCCATGCATGGCCATTCCTATATGAATTTGTAACCACTATCGAAGTTGCGGCTGGCATCCCGGGTCCTCCCCGCAGTCACGCCGGTGATCGTTCAGGTTCCGGCCGCGCCGGATATGCAGCAACTATCGCGATGATGGCCAGTTCGCGGCGCTGGTCATTGCGCTGCAACGGTTCTGACGGATCGAACCCGGATCATTCATCAGAGGATCATGCCGCTTTGATAGTTTTTGACTATCGCATAGATGTAATCAATGGATTGTCCTTATTGGAACGGAGCCGCTAACCTGTGTTGGTCGCTTCACCCACCCCCTTCACCAAGAGGAACCACGATGTCGCTCATCAACACCCAGATCCAGCCGTTCGAAGCCAATGCTTACCAGAACGGCGAGTTCATCAAAGTCTCCGACAGCACCCTGAAGGGTCACTGGTCCGTGCTGATCTTCATGCCGGCCGCGTTCACCTTCAACTGCCCGACCGAGATTGAAGACGCCGCCGACCATTACGCCGAGTTCCAGAAGGCCGGCGCCGAGGTCTACATCGTCACCACCGACACCCACTTCTCGCACAAGGTGTGGCACGAAACCTCGCCGGCCGTCGGCAAGGCGCAGTTCCCGCTGGTCGGCGATCCGACCCACCAGCTGACCAACGCCTTCGGCGTGCACATCCCGGAAGAAGGCCTGGCCCTGCGCGGCACCTTCATCATCAATCCGGAAGGCGTGATCAAGACCCTGGAGATCCACTCCAACGAGATCGCCCGTGACGTGTCCGAGACCCTGCGCAAGCTGAAGGCTGCCCAGTTCACTGCCGCCAACCCGAACCAGGTGTGCCCGGCCAAGTGGAAGGAAGGCGAAAAGACCCTGACCCCGTCGCTGGACCTGGTCGGCAAGATCTAAGCCGTTTCCCATCCCCATCCCCGCCCGCCGGGGATGGGGGTGAACCCAAGCCGGTGCCCCGCGCGCCGGTTTCGGTTCACCCCCATGTCGCGCAGATGCACCCACGGGGTTCGTCGACGCTGTTCCCTTGCCTGAATCAAGGAGTTTTACGATGTTGGATGCCAACCTCCAGTCCCAGCTGAAGACCTATCTGGAACGTGTCACCCGTCCGATCCAGATCACGGCGCACGTGGATGACGGCGCCAAGTCGCAGGAGATGCTCGAGCTGCTGAACACGCTGACCACGTTGTCGACGCAGATCAGCCTGGACGTGCGTCGCGACAGCAGCGAGCGCACGCCCTCCTTCGCGCTGACCACGCCGGGCCAGGACATCCACCTGGTCTTCGCGGGGCTGCCGATGGGCCACGAGTTCACCTCGCTGGTGCTGGCCCTGCTGCAGGTGGGGGGTCACCCGTCCAAGGCCACCGCCGAGCTGATCGAGCAGGTGCGCAATCTCGAGGGCGAGTACCGCTTCGAAACCTACTTCTCGCTGTCCTGCCAGAACTGCCCGGACGTGGTCCAGGCACTGAACCTGGCCGCCGTGTTGAACCCGCGCATCCAGCACGTGGCGATCGATGGCGGGCTGTTCCCGGCCGAGGTCGAAGCGCGCCAGATCATGTCCGTGCCGACCGTGTACCTCAACGGCGAGGTGTTCGACCAGGGGCGCATGACGCTGGAGCAGATCGTGGCCAAGCTCGACACCGGCGCGGCCAAGCGCGACGCCGAGAAGCTGAGCACCAAGGCACCGTTCGACGTGCTGGTGGTGGGCGGCGGTCCGGCCGGCGCGGCCGCGGCGATCTATGCCGCGCGCAAGGGCATCCGCACCGGCGTGGCCGCCGAACGCTTCGGTGGCCAGGTGCTGGATACCATGGCGATCGAGAACTTCATCTCCGTCAAGGAAACCGAAGGCCCGAAGCTCGCCGCCGCGCTGGAACAGCATGTGCGCGAGTACGAGGTGGACATCATGAATCTGCAGCGCGCCACCGCGCTGGTCCCGGCCGGCGATGACGGGCTGGTCGAGATCAAACTTGAGAATGGCGCCTCACTGAAGTCGCGCTCGGTGATCCTCTCCACCGGTGCCCGCTGGCGCCAGATGAACGTGCCCGGTGAAGATCAGTACCGCAACAAGGGCGTGGCGTACTGCCCGCATTGCGACGGGCCGCTGTTCAAGGGCAAGCGGGTCGCGGTGATCGGCGGCGGCAACTCCGGCGTGGAAGCGGCGATCGATCTGGCGGGTCTTGTGACGCATGTGACCCTTCTGGAATTTGATGACAAACTGCGGGCCGATGAAGTGCTGCAGAAGAAGCTGCGCAGCCTGGGCAACGTCACCATCATCACCAGCGCCCTCACCCAGGAAGTGCTGGGCGATGGCCAGAAGGTGACGGGCCTGGTCTACCAGGACCGCGTCGGTGGCGATTCGCACCGGGTGGAACTGGAAGGCATCTTCGTGCAGATCGGTCTTCTGCCGAATACCGAATGGTTGAAGGACACGGTGGCCCTGTCACCGCGTGGCGAGATCCTGATCGACGACCGCGGCCAGACCAGCGTGCCGGGTGTCTTCGCCGCAGGCGATTGCACGACCGTTCCGTACAAGCAGATTGTCATCGCGATGGGCGCCGGTTCCACTGCGGCACTGAGCGCCTTTGATCACCTGATCCGCACCTCCGTTCCCAAGAGCAGTGGCGCTGTCGCCGAAGCTGCCTGAAACGTCCGGTTCCCGGCTCGCCGGGAACCTTGTCTTTCTGCTGGGTAAGCCACGCCATCACCCGGTCCATTGCCATGAGAGGTCCAAGGAAATGAACCTACGTGATTTGAAATACCTGGTGGCGCTGGCCGACCATCGCCATTTCGGCAAGGCGGCGGCCGCCTGCTTCGTCAGCCAACCCACCCTGTCCACCCAGATCCGCAAACTCGAGGACGAACTGGGCCTGCCGTTGGTGGAGCGCGCGCCCCGCAAGGTCATGCTCACCCCGGCCGGGGTGGAAGCCGCCGCGCGCGCGCGGACCATCGTGGCCGAAGTGGAGCAGATGAAGGAAGCCGCACGGCGCAGTCGCGATCCCGAGGCCGGCACCGTCCGGCTCGGCATCTTCCCGACGCTGGGCCCGTACCTGCTGCCGCACGTGATCCCCAACATCCGCGAGCGCTTCCCGCAGCTGGAACTGCTGCTGGTCGAGGAAAAGAGCGACGAACTGCTGACCCGGCTGCGCGAGGGCAAACTGGATGCCGCCCTGCTGGCCCTGCCGCTGGACGATGACCAGCTGCACGCCGAGTTCCTGTTCGAAGAACCCTTCCTGCTGGCGGTCTCCCAGCAGCATCCGCTGGCACGCCGCCAGCATCTGGATGTGCAGGAGCTGTCCTCGCAGAAGCTGCTGCTGCTCGAGGATGGGCACTGCCTGCGCGACCAGGCGCTGGCGGTATGCCGGTTGTTCGGCGCCAACGAGAAATCGGAGTTCCGTGCGACCAGCCTGGAGACGCTGCGGCAGATGGTCGCCGCCGATGTGGGCATCACCCTGCTGCCCACGCTCTCGGTCAAGCCGCCGGTACCGCGCTCGGACAACATCCGCCTGCTGGATTTCAGCGGCGATGACCGTCCCAGCCGTCGCATCGCGATGGCCTGGCGCCGCAGTTCGGCAATGACCGGATTCCTCGAACAACTGGCCGAGCAGTTCAAGCGGCTGCCGCAGGGCCTGTTCGCGCTGGAGTCGACCGATGTCCCGGGCGTCGCCGCCACGCCGCTGCCACGCGCAGGCTGAGCCTGCCTGAACCGGCCGGCGGCGCGGATCCGCCGGACGGGTCGCATCCGACTACGATTGTCAGCACAATAGGACGAGGCGGTGCCAGCAGGCGCCGCCTTTTTGCATGGGTCTTCCACAAACGCAAGGAGCTACACCATGTCCACTTCCAGCGGACTGCCCCCCTCGATCATCGTTTCAAGCCACGACATGGACCGCCTGGATGCCATGCTCGAGTCTCCCGCTGTCAGCCAGACCCCCGCCGGGCTCGCCCTGGCCGAAGAACTCAACCGGGCGACCGTTGTGGCGCCGGACGAGGTGCCCGAGGGCACCGTCATGATGCATTCGCGCGTGGAGTGCGAAGATGAGCTGCAGAACGAGAAGCACGTTCTGACACTGGTCTATCCGCGCGAGGCCGATGTTGAACAGGGCAAGGTATCGATCCTGGCCCCGGTGGGCACCGCCCTGCTGGGCCTGTCGATCGGCCAGACCATGGATTGGGTGGCACCGGGCGGGCGCAAGCTGCGCCTGCGCGTGACCGCCGTCCATCACCAGCCTCACGCCTGACCCCGCCTGCTGCGTCGTCGCGCAGGTTCCACCGTTTCGTCCCAGGAGTAGCAATGAGCACCGTTTCGCTGTCCAAACTCTCCCAGCTGCGCGATCTGTCCGTGGTGGTTGCCGATACCGGCGATTACGAGGCGATCAAGCGCTTGAAGCCGGTCGACTGCACGACCAATCCCACCCTGGTGAAGAAAGCGCTGGACCTGCCGGTGTACGCCGATCTGATCGAGAGCGCACTGGCCTGGGGCCGTGAACAGGGTGGCGAACGCGAGGCGGTCGTGCACGCGGTCGCTGATCGCCTGACCGTAGGCGTGGGCACCCTGCTCAGCACGCTGGTGCCGGGCCGGGTCTCGACCGAGGTTGATGCCGACCAGGCGCACGACACCGCGGCGACGGTAGCCAAGGCGCGCCAGTTCATCGCCATGTACGAGGCGGCCGGCGTACCGCGCAGCAAGGTGCTGATCAAGATCGCGGCGACCTGGGCAGGCGTGGAGGCGGCGCGACAGCTGCAGGCCGAGGGAATCGACTGCAACCTGACGCTGATCTTCAATCCGACCCAGGCGCTGGCGTGCAGCGAGGCCGGGGCGTTCCTGATTTCGCCGTTCGTGGGCCGCATCCTGGATTGGTACGTGGCCAACGGGCAGGCACCGGCGACCATCGATGAAGACCCGGGCGTGGTGTTCGTGCGCGGGGTGTACGCGGAGTTCAAGCGCCGCGGTTCGCCGACGGTGGTGATGGGGGCGTCGTTCCGTTCGACGGCGCAGATCGAGGCGCTGGCAGGCTGTGATCGCCTGACGATTTCGCCGGATCTGCTCGAGAAGCTGGACGCCGATCACGGGGAGCTGCCGCGCAGGCTGGTGGCCGGTGCGGTGGAGTCGGTGCAGGTGACGCCGATCGATGCGGCGCGCTTTGCGACGGATCTGGCGGCCGACCCGATGGCGACCGAGAAGCTGGCGGGCGGCATCGATGCGTTCGCCAAGGATCTGGAGGCGTTGCGGCAGACGATCCGCGAGCGGCTGTAAGCGCTGGCGGTTGGGTTGCCATGCAAAAGGCCCCGTTCTGCGGGGCCTTTTGTTGTTGGCGCTTACGGCGACGGCAACCGCTCACTTTCGTCGGGGTTGGCGCGGTGTGGGCGCGTTTGCTGGACGCGCCGTCGACACACGGCGGGTGCGTTGGGGAGAGCAGTAGAGCATCGAACCCTTTGCCGTCCGTTGGACTTGGTAGAGCCGAGCGTTGCTCGGCCCTGGCGCATCAGGCGTCCACGCCGATGGGGCAGCTGACGCCGGTGCCGCCGATGCCGCAGTAGCCGTTGGGGTTCTTGGCGAGGTACTGCTGGTGGTAGTCCTCGGCGTAGTAGTACTCCGGCGCGGGGAAGGCGATGTCGGTGGTGATCGGGCCGTAGCCGCTGTCGTTGAGGCGCTGCTGGTAGGCGTCGCGGCTGGCCAGGGCGGCGTCGAGCTGTTCCTGGGTGGTGGCGTGGATCGCGGAGCGGTACTGGGTGCCGGTGTCGTTGCCCTGGCGCATGCCCTGGGTCGGGTCGTGGCTTTCCCAGAACACCTGCAGGAGGCGCTCCAGCGGGACGATGGCGGGGTCGTAGACGACCTCCACGATTTCCGTATGCCCGGTCAGGCCGGAGCAGACCTCTTCGTAGGTGGGGTTCGGGGTGACGCCGCCGGCGTAGCCGACCGAGGTCGTGTAGACGCCCGGGATGGTCCAGAATTTGCGCTCGGCGCCCCAGAAGCAGCCCATGGCGAAGCGGATCCGCGCCAGGCCGGTGAAGCTGTCTTTCAGCGGGTGGCTGTTGACGTAATGCTGGTTGTGCTGCAGCGGCAGCGGGTGCTCGCGGCCCGGCAACGCTTCCTCCGGGCGCGGCAGGCGCTGCTTGAAGGCACCGATGCCCAACAGGCCGTTTCCAATACCCAACATGGCGTTCTCCTAGGCCGGCAACAGGCCGGCGCTTTCGTCACCGTCGAATATGGGGTCGTCCGGGGCCGTGCCCAAGTCCAGTCCGGCAACGATGTGCTCGGCCTCGGGCCGGGCCAGGTCGGGCACGCAGACGCGCAGGACGCCGAACAGCGGGAGCTCCCCCATGCCGCCCAGCAGGGATTCGCCGAAGACGAAGGCGGGGATGCCGGCGTCCTCCAGGGCGTGTTTGACCAGATGGGCGTCGAACAGGTTGTCGGCCTGGTAGATCACGTGCATGGGGCGGCTCCGGAGGGCATGGGCCCAGCATACGCCGGGGGCTGAAGGCGTGCCGACCCACGGTCGGCACCTACCCGTTTAGCCTGTCGCGCTGCGACAGGCTAAACTGTTGGTCTTTCTGCCTTTTAACTGCGACCGCGCATCATGTCCGAGTCTACCGCCGCCCCCACCGACGCCCTTCCGGAAACCCAGGAAAAACGGGATTTCATCCGTCAGATCGTCCGCGAGGACCTGGCCGCCGGCAAGCATGCCGCGATCAAGACGCGCTTCCCGCCCGAGCCGAACGGCTACCTGCACATCGGCCATGCCAAGTCGATCTGCCTGAATTTCGGCATCGCCGGCGAGTTCAACGGCGTGTGCAACCTGCGCTTCGACGACACCAACCCGGCCAAGGAAGATCCGGAGTACGTGGCCGCGATCCAGGATGACGTGCGCTGGCTGGGCTTTGAGTGGAACGAGCTGCGCCATGCATCGGACTATTTCGATGCCTATTACCTGGCCGCGCAGAAGCTGATCGCCGATGGCAAGGCCTACGTGTGCGACCTGTCGGCCGAGGAAGTGCGTGCCTACCGCGGCACCCTGACCGAGCCGGGCCGTCCGTCGCCGTTCCGCGACCGCAGTGTCGAAGAAAACCTGGATCTGTTCCGCCGCATGCGTGCGGGTGAGTTCCCGGATGGCGCGCGCACCGTGCGCGCCAGGATCGACATGGCCAGCGGCAACATCAACCTGCGCGACCCGGCCCTGTACCGGATCAAGCACGTCGAGCACCAGAACACCGGCAATGCGTGGCCGATCTATCCGATGTACGACTTCGCGCATGCACTGGGCGATTCCATCGAGGGCATCACCCACTCGCTGTGCACGCTGGAGTTCGAAGACCACCGCCCGTTGTACGACTGGTGCGTGGACAACGTCGATTTCGCCCACAACGACGCGCTGACCCAGCCGCTGGTCGATCGCGGCCTGCCGCGTGAAGCCGCCAAGCCGCGCCAGATCGAGTTCTCGCGGCTGAACATCAATTACACGGTGATGAGCAAGCGCAAGCTGATGGCACTGGTCACCGAGCAGCTGGTGGATGGCTGGGAAGACCCGCGCATGCCGACCCTGCAGGGCCTGCGTCGCCGCGGTTACACCCCGGCCGCGATGCGCCTGTTCGCCGAACGCGTGGGCATCAGCAAGCAGAATTCGCTGATCGATTTCAGCGTGCTTGAAGGTGCGCTGCGCGAAGACCTCGACAGCGCCGCCGCACGCCGCATGGCGGTGGTCGATCCGGTCAAGCTGGTGCTGACCAATCTGCCGGACGGCCACGAAGAGACGCTGACCTTCTCCAACCATCCCAAGGACGAGGCGTTCGGTACCCGCGAGGTGCCGTTCGCCCGTGAACTGTGGATCGAGCGCGAGGATTTCGCCGAGGTCCCGCCCAAGGGCTGGAAGCGCCTGGTCCCAGGTGGCGAAGTGCGCCTGCGCGGGGCCGGCATCATCCGCTGCGACGACGTGATCAAGGATGCCGAGGGCACCATCACCGAACTGCGCGGCTGGCTGGATCCGGAATCGCGCCCGGGCATGGAAGGCGCCAACCGCAAGGTCAAGGGCACCATCCATTGGGTCAGTGCCGTGCATGCGGTACCGGCCGAGATCCGCCTGTACGACCGTCTGTTCTCGGTGCCGAACCCGGACGACGAATCCGAAGGCAAGACCTACCGCGACTTTCTCAATCCGGATTCCCGCCGCACCGTCACCGGCTATGTCGAGCCGGCCGCGGCCAGCGCTGCGCCGGAACAGTCGTTCCAGTTCGAACGTACCGGCTACTTCGTTGCCGACCGCCGCGACCACACCACGGCCAAGCCGGTGTTCAACCGCAGCGTGACCCTGCGCGATACCTGGTCGGCGTAAGCGGCCCCGGCCGGTGCCTGGCACCGGCCCGCACCATCTCCGCACGGCCCTGTCGGCCAGGGCCCGTGCTGCCTTTCCCTGCAGCCGGCGCGCCCTGCGCCAGCGTGCGCGTGGCCGCGTTCAGCGCGGGCACGGCATCCCTACGCGCGGCCCGATACACTGCCGCTGCTCCATCTTCGAAGAGGTCCATGTCCCGATGCTGTACGCGCAAGTCCATCTCACCCTGCCCGCCTGGATCCACGACCAGATCGATCTGGGCCGTGTCTATCCCGACGATGCCGACAAGGTCGCGCTGGCGATCGAACTGTCGCGCCTGAATGTCGAGGCGCAGAGCGGTGGCCCGTTCGGCGCCGTGGTGTTTGGGCCGGACCATCGCGTGATCGCCGCCGGCGTGAACCGCGTGGTGCCGCATACGACCTCGCTGGCACATGCCGAAAACATGGCCTACATGCTGGCCCAGCAACGCCTGCAGACCCCGCGCCTGAACGATGTGCTGTCGCCGATCACCCTGGCGACCTCCTCGCAGCCGTGCTGCCAGTGCTACGGCGCCACCATCTGGGCCGGGATTGATCGGCTGCTGATCGGTGCCAGCGCACAGGACGTGGAAGAACTGACCCCGTTCGACGAAGGTCCGCTGCCGGCGGACTGGATCGGCGAACTCAACAAGCGTGGCATCGAGGTCGTGCGCGACATCGAGCGCGACGCCGCGCGCGCGGTGCTGCGCCAGTACGGAGAGTTCAACGGTGCCCATTACTGATATCCGCGCTTCGGGCGCGATGCGATGAGCGGCCTGCTGTGTCTGTGCCGCCAGGGGTTTGAACCGGAACTGGCCGCCGAGCTGTCCGAGCGCGCGGCGTATGCGAACGTGGCCGGCTATGCGCGCACCCAGCGCAATGACGGTTACGTGGTGTTCGTCACCGAGGAAGGCGCAGCGCTGTCCAGGGCCCTGTCCTGGCGCTCGCTGATCTTCGCCCGGCAGAAACTGCAGGTGCTGGCCGAGCTGCCGCAGCTCGATGCCGCCGATCGCATCACTCCGATCATCGCCGCCCTGCAGGGTCAGCAGCGGTTCGGCGACATGTGGGTCGAGCATCCGGACTCGGACGAAGGCAAGCCGCTGGCCGGCCTGGCCCGCGCGTTCGGCAATGCACTGCGCCCGGCGCTGCGCAAGGCCGGCCTGCTCACCGACAAGCCGAACACCGGCCTGCCGCGCCTGCACATCGTGTTCGTCGATGGCCGTCATGCATTCGTGTGCGTGGCCGATACCCGCGACAGTGCGCCGTGGCCGCTGGGCATTCCGCGCCTGAAGCTGCTGCCCGATGCACCCTCGCGCTCGGCGCTGAAGCTGGATGAAGCACTGCTCACCCTGATGACGCCGGAAGAGCGCGAGCTGCTGGTCAAGCCCGGCATGCGCGCGGCCGATCTGGGCGCCGCACCGGGCGGCTGGACCTGGGTGTTGACCCGCCAGCACCTCAAGGTGATCAGCGTGGACAACGGCCCGCTGCGCGAACACGTGCTGGAGACGGGCCTGGTCGAACATCTGCGCGCCGACGGCTTCCACTGGCAGCCGGAGACGCCGCTGGACTGGATGGTCTGCGACATGGTCGAACAGCCCCGCCGCGTGGCCGAGCGCATGGCCACCTGGTTCCGCGAGGGCTGGTGCAAGCATGCGATCTTCAACCTCAAGCTGCCGATGAAAAAGCGCTGGGATGAAACCCGCATGTGCCTGGAGCTGTTCCAGGAACAGGCCGGCAAGCCGCTGCATCTGCGCGCCAAGCAGCTGTACCACGACCGCGAAGAAATCACGGTGCTGGCCTCGCCGCTGCGCTGACCCACGCGCACCGCCGGTAGCGCCGGGCCATGCCCGGCTGGCCGCGCAACGCGCGGCACTGATCGAAGCACGCGCCGGTTGCCCGGCGCCCCCACGTCAAGAACGGAGATTCCATGCGACGCCGATCAAGCCTCATCCTGCTGCTGACGCTGCTGCCCACGCTCGCCCTCGCCCAGCTCCGCCCCCCGTCACCGGCGGTCAGCGAGCCGCTGCGCGAGGTTCCCGTGAGCGTGCGCGCACAGCCGCTCTCGCAGGGCGAGGTGACCCATCAGGTGACGCTGGCCGCGCCGGCCGGCGAAGCGGCGGTGACGGTGCGTTCGGTGCAGCCGGTGAGTGTGGTCGGCCAGTACCGCATCGCCTTCGCCGCGCTGGATGTCGACGGCGACGGCTTCATCAGCCGTGCCGAGGCGCAGGCCAATCCGACCCTGGCCGATGAATTCAACGCGCTGGACGTGAAACGACGCGGCAAGCTGGACCGCGCCGATCTGGCTGGCTGGCTGATCGACTGAGCGCGGCGGTCACAGCCCCGCCGCGCGCTTCCAGAACATCGACACCAGCGGCGGCAGCTTGCCGGCGCAGCCCAGCGCACGCCCGCGCGCCAGGGTCAGGTGCATTTCATCGTTGGAGAACACCGTGTTGATCGCATCGAAGCTGTACGCAGCGACGGTGTTCTCGCTGCGGCGCTCGCGCGCCCAGCGCTGCAGGCGGTGCGGTGACATCCAGTCCTGGCGGCGCTGCTGCGCGGCCAGCACCATCGCCCGCAACGCGGCGACATCGCGCAGGCCCAGATTGACGCCCTGCCCGGCCAACGGATGCACCACGTGGGCGGCATCGCCGAGGGCGAGCACGCGGCCGGCCACATACCCCGTGGCGAGTTGGCGGCGCAGCGGGAAGGCCGCGCGCCTGGAGGCCGGCGTCATCGCTCCCAGGCGGCCGGCAAACGCGTTGGTGAGTTCGCGACCGAAGGCCGCATCGTCCAATGCCAGCACGCGCTCGGCCTCGACGTCGGGCAGCGTCCACACGATCGAGCTGCGGTTCGTGCCGATCGGCAACACCGCCAGCGGGCCGGTCACCAGGAAGCGCTGCCACGCAGTGGCTTCGTTGTTCCTTTCGGTATCCACATAGGCGACCACGCCGCGCTGGCCGTAATCCTGGCGCGTGACCTCCAGCCCGGCCAGGCGGCGCAGGGTGGATTCGGCTCCGTCGGCGGCAATCGCCAGCGACGCCTCCAGCCTGCGGCCGTCGTCCAGGCGCAGGCGCACGCCGGTGGCGTCCTGTTCGAGTGCCTCCACCCGCGCCGGGCAGCACAGCTGCACGCCGGCCGCCGGCAGCGCCGCCCACAGGCGGTCCACGAGCAGATCGTTCTCGACGATCCAGCCCAGTTGTTCGCGGCCAAGGGTATCGGCATCGAAGCGCAGTTCATCGCCGCCGGCGGCATCCCAGACCCGCATGCGGCGGTAGGCACAGGCACGCGCGGTGCTCACCGCCGGCCATACGCCGAGCGCGCCAAGCAGCTGGGCGTTGTCCGGCGCGAACGCGTACACGCGCAGGTCAGGCTGCTGCGGTTGCCAGGCGGCAGGCTCGCGGCCTTCGACCAGCGTCACCGACAGCCCGGCATCGGCCAGCGCCAATGCGCACGCCGCACCGACCACGCCGCCACCGACCACCACCACGTCCTGCAGACGCCGGCTCACAGGCCCGCTCCCCGGCACAGCGCCGGCACCTGGCCACGGAAGCCCATCGCCCCACCGACCAGCATCGACTGCATCGGCGTCGCCTGTGCCGCCAGCAGGCCGAGCGACCGCAGCGGCCGCATCAGCGGTGCCGGGTTGCTGGTCAGGCGCGCCAGCCCACCGGAGAAGGCGATGGTCTGCTCGCGGTCTTCGATGCGCCGGGCCACATGTTCCTGCAGCAGCGCATCGCTGCCGGCATCGTCGGCGTCGGCGTCGGCCACGAGTTCGGCCAGGGTCAGCGCATCGCGCAGGCCAAGATTGAAGCCCTGTGCACCCAGCGGGTGGATGGTCTGCGCCGCATTGCCGAGCAGCACGGTGCGCTCGCCGACCAGCGCGCGCGACAGCACCTGGATCAGCGGATAGGCGCTGCGCGGCCCACTCTCCAGCAGGCGGCCGGCGCGCCAGCCGATCGCCCCCTGCAGCCGGCTTACCCATGCGGCATCGTCCAGCGCCATCACCGCATCGGCCTGCTCGCGGGCAACGCCGTGCACCGCACCGAAGTGGCGGTCGCCACGCGGCAGCAACGCGGTTGGGCCAGTGTCGGTGAAGCGCTCGTACGCGGTGCCATCCGGCGCACGTGCGGCGCGCACCCGCGAGACGAACAGGGTCTGCTCGAAATCATGTTCGTCCACCTCGATCCCCAGTGCCTCGCGCACCCCGCTGCGGGTCCCATCGGCGCCGACCACCAGGCGCGCCAGCAGGCAGCGCTCACCGCTGTCATCGGCGATGAAGACCTGGCGATAACCGTCCACCGTCGCGCCCAGGCGGACGAACCGGGCCGGGCGATAGCGGGTCAGCCGGGTCAGCGTGTCCAGCCGCGCCTCCAGCGCCTGGCCGAAATCGCGGGCGACCACGACCTGCCCGAACCACGGGCGCTGGTACTGCGCGGCCTCCATCCGCACCCGGCCGAAATCGCCGGCGCGGCTGACATGGATGCGGGTGATCGGGCCTGGCGCAGCGGCCAGCTTCTGCATCACGCCCAGCGCGGTCAGTGCGTTGACGGTGGCGGCCGCGAAGCTGAGGTTGCGCTGGTCGAACACCGCCGGCAACGCGCCCAGCGGCGAGGCCTCGACCAGGCCGACATCGCGGCCGGCACGGTCCAGGGCGATGGCCAGGCTGGCACCGACCAGCCCGCCGCCTACGATCAGTACACCATGTCGTTCACTCATGCCCGCCATGATAAGGGTTCGCCCGTTCCGGCGGCGTGCGGCGGGGTGCCGCAGCAGGCGCTAGAATGAATGCCTGCCCCCACCCGTCACCGCCATGACCTCCACTGCCCAACGCGCCTTCGTCCTGTCCGTGCTCGTGCTGCTGATGGTGGCGACCCGGGTCAACCATTTCGCGGCGATTCCGGATGCGTCCTGGGCGGTGTTCTTCATCGGCGGCTTCTACCTGCGCCAGTGGACCCGCTGGACGTTTCCGCTGTTGATGGCGCTGGCGGTGCTGATCGACTGGATCGTGATCCGGCGCAGCGGGCTGGATTTCTGGCAGCACTACTGCGTGTCGCCGGGCTACTGGATGCTGCTGCCGGCCTACTTCGCGATGTGGAGTGGCGGCCTGCTGCTGCGCCGCGGCTACCACGGCGCCAACTGGGCCGCACTGGGCAAGGGCGCGTTGCTGCTGGTCGCGGCGGTGGCGGTCTGCCATCTGTTCGCCGAAGGCGGCTTCTACTGGACCAGCGACAACGTGGCCGCGCCCACTTTCGGCGGCTGGGCGAAGAATTACGGCGACTGGTTCCTGCCCTACCTGCGCACCGCCGCGGTCTATGTGGGCCTGGCTGCCGCGCTGCAGTTGGCGACCGAGCAGGTCGGCAAGCTGCTGCAGGCGCGCCGCGACGTGCTGCGCTGACCGCGGCCGGCCGCGATCATGGGCAACCGCCTCTCCCGCATTTATACGCGCACCGGTGACGATGGTAGCACCGGCCTGGGCGATGGCAGCCGCGTGGCCAAGGACGACGCGCGGGTGGCGGCCTATGGCACCGTCGACGAGGCCAACTCGGCACTCGGCGTGCTGCTGGCCGCGCCGCTGCCGGAAGACGTGCGCGCCCTGCTGACGGTGATCCAGCACCAGTTGTTCGATCTGGGGGGCGAGCTGTGCATCCCCGGCCATGCTGCCATCCACGCTGCCGACATCGAGGCGCTGGAGCAGCAGCTGGATCACTACAACGCCGACCTGCCGGTGCTCAGGGAGTTCATCCTGCCCGCCGGTGGCGAAGCCGCCGCGCGCTGCCACCTGGCCCGCACCATCGTGCGCCGGGCCGAGCGCGAGACCGTCACCCTGGCGCGCCGGGAGACGGTCCGCCCGGAAGCGCTGCATTACCTCAACCGCCTGTCGGACCTGCTGTTCGTGCTCGCGCGCGTACTGGCCCGGGCCGACGGCCACGGCGAGGTGCTCTGGCGCCACGAGCGCCGCCACGCCTGAGCGGCCCCGCCGCCCCACCGGACCTCCTGCCCGCATGCTGGTTTTCACCCACCCCGCCTGTCTGCAACACGATCCCGGCCGCGGCCACCCCGAATGCCCGGCGCGCCTGCAGGGAGTGCTCGACGCGCTCAGGGCCGCCTATCCGGACCAGCTGGACTGGCGCGAGGCGCCCCCGGCCAAGCTCGGCGAGCTGGCCCGGGTCCACGACAGCGAACTGATCGACCTCGTGCTCAAACCGCAGACCGAGCCGCTGCGCCTGATCGACATGGACACCATGACCTCGCCCGGTTCGGCCAGCGCCGCCCTGCATGCGGCCGGCGCCGGCGTGGCGGCGGTGGATGCGGTGATGCTCGGCGAGGACCCGGTCGCGTTCTGCGCGGTACGCCCGCCGGGCCACCACGCCAGCGCCAGTACCGCGATGGGCTTCTGTCTGTTCAACAACATCGCCATCGCCGCGGCCTACGCGCGCGACCGCTATGGACTGGAGCGGATCGCCATCGTCGATTTCGATGTCCACCATGGCAACGGCACCCAGGACATCTTCATCGCCGATCCCGGCGTGGCCTACTACAGCACCCACCAGGCAGGCCTGTTCCCCAACTCCGGCCTGCGCCGCGACCGCGGGGCCGGCAACCTGATGAACATCCTGCTGCCCCCGGGCAGCGGCGGCTTCCGCTTCCGCAACACCTGGGCCGACGAGATGCTGCCGGCCATCGATGATTTCCGCCCGCAGCTGCTGCTGATCTCGGCCGGCTTCGATGCGCACATGCGCGACCCGCAGGCCGATCTGATGCTGGAAACCGAGGATTTCGCCTGGATCACCGCCGAGCTGCGTGGGCTGGCCCGCCGCCACGGGGCCGGCCGGATCGTCTCCATGCTCGAGGGCGGCTATGACCTGCAGGCCTTGGCCGAGTGCAGCGTGGCCCACGTCGGCCAACTGCGCTGAGCCGCGCAGGCCCGCCCTGCGAATGAACCCGGCCCCCTGCGTCGGCGGGACCTTCATTGCCCCTATGCAAGGGATGGGGCAAGCTACGATCCGTTTTCGCCCGAATCCGATACCGCGTGCGCCGAGCCCTCCGCCTGCTGCCCCTCCCCCTCAGTATCGCCATCTGCCTGCCGGCCCTGGCCGACGACAAGCCGGTGAACTGGGGCCTGTGCCCGGTGACCGACGTGCTGCCCGTGTTCGACGATGCGCCCAAGGCCGACAAAGCCGCGGCCGCGACGCGTGACCAGCAGCCGACCGACATCGAAGGCGACCAACTGACCGGCACCTCCGTGGTGCCCAACTACCAGGGCAATGTCGCGCTCAAGCGCGGCGACCAGTTCCTGGGCACCGACAACCTGAGCTTCGATACCGAAAGCGGCAACTACATCGCCGAGGGCAACGTCCGCTACCAGGACTCCTCGATCCGGATGAAGGCCAAGCGCGCCGAAGGCAATCAGGAAAGCGACACCCACAAGATTTCCGACATCCAGTACCAGCTGGTGTCGCGCCGGGGCAACGGCGGTGCCGAGTCGATCGACCTGCAGGGTGCGGTCGGCCAGATGCACCGCTCCACCTACACCACCTGCGACCCTTCGCAGCCGGTGTGGAAGCTGTCGGCGCCGCAGATCGAGGTCGATAACGACGCAGGCTTCGGCACCGCGCGCAACGCCGTGCTGCGCATCGGCAAGGTGCCGGTGCTGTGGGCACCGTACTTCAAGTTCCCGATCGACGATCGCCGCCAGACCGGCCTGCTGTATCCGCAGATCGGCCTGTCCGGGCGCAACGGCTTCGACTACACCCAGCCGATCTATCTGAACCTGGCGCCGAACTTCGACGACACCCTGATGCCGCGCTACATGAGCAAGCGCGGTTTCATGCTCGACAACGAGTTCCGCTATCTCTACGACGGTGGCCGCGGCGAGCTGCTGACCGCCTACCTGCCCAACGACAAGCTGCGCGACAAGGATCGCGGCCGCGTGGAGTTCAGCGGGTACCACAACATCAATGCCAACTGGCAGGCCCGTGCCAGCCTTGCCTGGGTCAGCGACGAGCGCTATCTGGAGGACTTCTCCAACCGGCTGCTCGGCGTGACGTCTTCCAACCTGCAGAGCCAGATCGGCGTCTACGGGACGGGTGAGAACTGGACCGGCGGCCTGATGGCCGACTACTGGCAGCTCACCGATTACACCCTGACCGAATCCTCCCTGCCGTACGCGCGCCAACCGCGCCTGTTCGTCAACTGGGACAAGCCGCTGCTGCCGTGGCTGGAAACCGGCGTGTACGCCGAAGCGGTGCATTTCACGCATCGGGACGTCCACGGCAAGATCATCGACGCCGAAGGCGAGTATGTCCGCGACGGCCTGCCGCCGACCCCCATGGACGGTGGTTCGCGCATCGACATCAAGCCCTATGTCTCGATGCCGTTCAGCGGCGCGGCCTGGTATGTCACCCCGACCCTGGCCTACCGCTACACCGGGTACGACCTGGAACGCGGGCTGGCCGACAACATCCGCCGGCAGAACCTGATCGCGGCCGGCATCGACCCGGCCACCGCTACCCCGGACCAGCTGCGCGGCAATACCTCGCCCAGCCGCAGCCTGCCGATCGGCACCATCGACGCCGGCCTGTTCTTCGACCGCGAGACCACCATCGGCGGCACGCGCTTCCTGCATACGCTGGAACCGCGCCTGTTCTACCTGCGGACCCCGTACCGCGACCAGAGCGAGCTGCCGGTCTTCGACACCCGTGACTTCACCTTCAGCTGGGGCCAGCTGTTCCGCGATTCGCGCTACTCCGGCGCCGATCGGCAGAACGATGCCAACCAGCTGACCATGGCGCTGAGCACCCGCTTCATCGACCAGGACACCGGCAAGGAACGCTTCTCGGGCAGCATCGGCCAGATTCTGTACTTCGACGACTCACGGGTCACGCTCAACAGCGGCGAAACCCCCGTCGAGCAGGGCAAGTCGGCCTGGATCGCGGACGGCAACTACGCCATCAACGACCGCTGGAACCTGGGCGCCACCTACCAGTGGGACCCCAAGTACAAGCGCGAGGACCTGGCCAGCGTGCGCGCACGCTACCTGATGTCCAACGATGGCGTGGTCAACCTGACCTACCGCCACCGCCTGAACCCCAACGGCAGCGAACTGCTGGAGCAGGCCGACCTGTCCTTCCTGTACCCGCTCAACGAGCGCTGGAGCCTGGTCGGTCGCTATTACTACTCCATCCAGGACCGCGCCCCGCTGGAGATCATCGGCGGCGTGCAGTGGGACAGCTGCTGCCTGGCCGTCCGCGCCATCGCCCGCCGCTACGTGCGCAATCGCGAGGGTGAACTCAACAATTCCTTCCAGATCGAGTTCGTGCTCAAGGGCCTGAGCTCCATCGGCCAGAACACGGACCGCACCTTGCGCCGTGCTATTCTCGGGTACTACCGAGACGACCTCTATCTGGTGCCGCCCAGCAACACCGGTGCAGCCCGCGACGACTACGATCCGAATCAGATCCCATGACCAAGACCCTTCCCGTACTCCTCGCCTCCCTGCTGGCGGTCTCCTCCGCGACGGCCCCGTTGCAGGTGCTGGCCCAGCAGAGTCAGCAGCTGGACCGCATCGCGGCGATCGTCGATGAGGACGTCGTGCTGCAGAGCGAACTGGACCGCGCCGTCCAGAACATCAAGGCGCAGTACGCCGGTCGTGAAAACCAGCTGCCGCCCGATGACGTGCTGAACCGCCAGGTACTCGAGCGTCTGGTCCTGGTCAAGCTGCAGGTGGCGCGTGCCGAAAGCAGCGGCATCAAGGTCAGCGACCAGGAACTGAACCAGGCCATCAACGCCATCGCCCAGCAGAACGGCTCCACCCTGGACGCCCTGCGCCAGCGTCTGGCCAGCGATGGCCTGGATTTCAACGATTTCCGCAATTCGGTGCGTGACGAGATCACCGTCCAGCGCCTGCGCCAGAGCTTCGCGCAGAGCCGGATCAGCGTCAGCGAGGGTGAAGTGGACGGCGCGCTCAAGCAGCAGGCCACCGCCGGTATCCAGTACCACCTGGCCCACATCCTGATCGGCCTGCCGGAAGGCGCCACCGCCGAGCAGATCACCACGGGCCAGAAGAAGGCCGATGGCGTCAAGGCCCTGCTGGACAAGGGTGAAATCGACTTCAACGCAGCGGCGGTCCGTTATTCGGACAGTCCGAACGCGCTGGAAGGCGGCGACCTGGGCTGGCGCTCGCTGGATGAGATCCCCAATGCGTTCGCGCAGATGATGAAAGAGATGAAGACCGGCGACGTGGTCGGTCCGCTGCGTGGCCCCAGCGGCTTCCAGCTGCTGAAGCTGGTCGAGGTGCGTGATGCCAGCGCCGCGGCCGGCGGCGGCCACACCATCACCGAGTACCACGCCCGTCATATCCTGGTCCGCATCACCGACCAGCAGGACAATGCCGCGGCCAAGGCCAAGATCGACACCCTGCGTGCCCGCATCGCAGGCGGCGCCGAGTTCGACGCGGTCGCCAAGGAGTCTTCGGAAGACAACAACAGCAAGGGCCAGGGCGGCGACCTGGGCTGGTTCCCGGCCGACGCGTTCGGTCCGGACTTCGGCAAGCAGGTGGAAGGCGTCGCCGACGGCGGCGTGAGCCAGCCGTTCCGCACCGATGCCGGCTGGCACATCGTCCAGCGCGTTGCCACGCGCCAGACCGATGCCACCACCGACAACCAGCGTGCCCAGATCCGTGAAACGATCGGCCGCCGCAAGCTGGAAGAAGAGTACAACCGCTTCCTGCAGGAACTGCGTGGCGAAGCCTACGTGGACATGCGCGGCTATGCGCCGGGTGCCGCGGCGACCACGCCGCCGCAGTCCTGATCCATGCTCCCGCAGCTCGCGCTGGTACCGGGCGAGCCGGCGGGGATCGGCCCGGAGCTCTGCCTCCGCCTGATCCAGCAGCCGCGCACCGACTGCCGGCTGCTCGCCTTTGCCGACCCCGACACGCTGCAGGCCGCCGCCGCAGCGCTGTCGCTGCCCCTGCAGCTCCTGCCTGAAGATGCCATCGCCCGCCAGCCGGGCGATCTGCCGTTGCGCGCGGTGCCCAATGCCGTGCCGTCCCGCTTCGGCACGCCGGACCCGGCCAATGCCGGCGCGGTGATCGGTGCGCTGCGCCAGGCCGGCCAGGCCTGCCTGTCCTGCGAGCTCGCCGGCGTGGTCACCGGCCCGGTGCACAAGGCAGTCATCAACGAAGGCGGCATTGCCTACAGCGGCACCACCGAACTGTTGGCCGACCAGGCCCGGACCCCGGTGGTGATGATGCTGGCCAACGACATCGTACGGGTCGCGCTGGCGACCACCCACCTGCCGCTGCGGTCGGTGGCCGATGCGATCACCGCCGAGGGCCTGGCGCTGACCCTGCAGATCGTCCACGACGCGCTGCAGCGCGATTTCGGCGTGGCCTCGCCGCGTATCGCCGTGCTCGGGCTCAACCCGCATGCCGGCGAAGACGGCCATCTGGGCCGCGAAGAACTCGACCTGATCATCCCGCTGCTGGCGCGTCTGCGCGCCCGGGGCATGGAGCTGGTCGGGCCCCTGCCGGCCGACACCGCGTTCCTGCCGGCCAAGCTGGCCGGCTTCGACACCGTGCTGGCGATGTACCACGATCAGGGCCTGCCGGTGCTCAAGTACAGCGGCTTCGAGCAGGCCGTCAACGTCACCCTGGGCCTGCCCTATCCGCGCGTCGCGGTCGACCATGGCACCGCCCTGGACCTGGCCGGCCGCGGCATCGCCGACCCTTCCAGCCTCCTCGCTGCCACCGCGCTGTGTGCCCGGCTGGCGCGCCAACGTACACTGGTGCCATGACTTCTTCGTATTCCTCCTCCGGCGCGCCCGGTTTCTCCGGTCCCGCCAAGAAGCAGCTCGGCCAGCACTTCCTCGCCGACCGCAGCTACATCGACAAGATCGTCCTGGCGGTCAACCCGAAGGACGGCGACCGCCTGGTCGAAATCGGCCCGGGCCAGGGCGCCATCACCCTGCCGCTGCTGCGCCGCCACCCGAAACTGACCGTGATCGAGTTCGATCGCGATCTGGTCGGGCCGCTGGCCGCCGCCGCCGAACCGCTGGGGGAGATGACCATCATCCACCGCGACGTGCTGCAGGTGGATTTCACCGAGCTGGCCGCCGGCAGCCCGATCCGCCTGGTCGGCAACCTGCCCTACAACATCTCCTCGCCGATCCTGTTCCATGCGCTGGACCACGCGTCGGTGATCACCGACATGCATTTCATGCTGCAGAAGGAAGTGGTCGACCGCATGGCGGCCGATCCGGGCAGCAAGGTCTATGGCCGCCTCAGCGTGATGCTGCAGGCGTTCTGCAAAGTGACCTCGCTGTTCGTGGTGCCGCCCGGTGCGTTCCGGCCGCCGCCCAAGGTCGATTCGGCCGTGGTGCGGCTGGTCCCGCGGGATCCGGCCACGGTCGGCATCCTGGACCGCAAGCGTTTCGCCCACGTGGTCAAGGCCGCCTTCGGGCAGCGCCGCAAGACCCTGCGCAATGCGCTGCAGAACGTGTGCACGCCCGAGCAGTTCGAAGCAGCCGGGGTGCGCAGCGATGCCCGCGCCGAGCAGCTGGACGTGGCCCAGTTCGTCGCACTGGCGAACATGCCGTACGCCGACGGTGACGACGCCCCGCAAGGATGAGCGCGTCAGCCGCGGCCCGGAACGGCCGCGCGCACGTGGAAACCGCCTGACCGCCAAGACGGGAGCGCTGCCAGCCGGGCAGCACTCATCTCATCGTGCACAACATTCACTAAACTGCCTGCATGAACGACGCTGCAAATTACGCGATCTCCGTCGAGGTCGCCCCCCGCTTCCTCGATGACCAGTCCACGCCGGAGGACGGGCGCTACGCGTTCGCCTATACGATCCGCATCCTCAACCAGGGCCGTGTCGCTGCGCGCCTGGTGGCCCGCCATTGGCGGATCACCGACGCCAATGGCCGCACCGAGCAGGTCGATGGCGACGGGGTGATCGGCGAGCAGCCGCGGCTGCGCCCCGGTGAAGACTTCCGTTACACCTCCGGTGTCATGCTGGAGACCGAGCACGGCACGATGCAGGGGCACTACGACATGGTGGCCGATGACGGCACCGAGTTCGCCGCCCCGATCGCGCCATTCGTCCTGACCGTTCCGCGCACACTGCACTGATGGAGGCGCACGCATGAGTGTCTGGGCCATCGGCGACCTGCAGGGCTGCTACGACGTTACCCAGCGGTTGCTGGAAAAGATCAAGTTCGACCCTGCGGTCGACAAACTGTGGTTCTGCGGTGACCTGGTCAACCGTGGTGGGCAATCGCTGGAGACCCTGCGGCTGGTGCATTCGCTGCGCGAGAGCAGCGTGATCGTGCTGGGCAACCACGACCTGTCCCTGTTGGCGGTCGGTGCACGCACCGAGGAAGAACAGCGCAAGGTCAACCCGGACCTGCTGCGCATCGTGCAGGCCGATGACCGCGACGTGCTGCTGGATTGGCTGCGCCTGCAGAAGCTGGCGCACGTGGACCGCGAACTGGGCTGGATGATGATCCATGCCGGGCTGGCCCCGAAATGGACCACCCAGCTGGCCGAGAAGCACGCCCGCGAAGTGGAGGTGCAGCTGCATGGCAGCGGCTACCGCAAGCTGTTCCGCAACATGTACGGCGACAAGCCCAGCTGGTCGCCCGGCCTGGCCGGCTACGACCGCTCGCGCGCGATCATCAACCTGTTCACGCGGATGCGCTACTGCACCCCGCGTGGCCGTATCGGAATCGAGGACAAGGGCACGCCAGGCACGCAGGAACAGGGCTTGTACCCCTGGTTCGAAGTGCCGGGCCGCGCCGAGCGTGACCTGAAGATCGTGTGCGGACACTGGTCCGCGCTGGGCCTGACCATCACCCAGGGCGTGCATGCCATCGATACGGGCGCGGTGTGGGGCGGCAAGCTCACCGCATTGCAGCTGGACACCGACGAGCTCCGCGTGGTGCAGGTCCCGGGCCGGGACGTGCCCAAGCCGGTCTCCGCGCCGCGTCCGCCGGCACGCCGGCCGGCCGCTGAAGGGACGCAGCCGAACGGGCGTCCGCCGCGCCAGGGTCAAGGCCAGGGGCGTGACCGTGGCCGGGGCGGCCAGGGCCGCCAGGGGGGCAGCACCACCAGGCCCGCACAAAGCGCACAGCCGCAATCGCAGCCGCAGCACAACGACGTCACCAGCGACGCGGAATGATCCGCAGGCCGGTCAGCACGACCGGCCTGCCTGCACCGCCGGCTCACGCGCGGCGGTAATCCACGAAATCGAACGCGAACGCGTGGCGCTCATCGGCCGCGTGGTGCTCGCGCGCCACTTCCACCCATCCCGCAGGATCGACAGGGGGGAAATGGGTATCGGCCGGCACGCGGGTGTCCACCCAGGTCAGGTGCAGATCGGTAGCCTGATCCATGGCCAGACGATAGATCTCGCCGCCACCGATGACGCAGAGCTCTTCCGCCCCTGCATCGCCTGCAGCCTGCAGCGCCTGCTCGACGGAGGCCACGGCCTGCATGCCCTCGAACGGCACCTGCCCGCTGCGGGTCAGCACCAGGTTCACGCGGCCCGGCAAGGCGCGGCCCAGCGACTGCGCGGTCCTGCGCCCCATCAGGATCGGCTTGCCGACGGTCAGCGCCTTGAAGCGCTTGAGATCATCGGGCAGCTTCCACGGCAGGTCGTTGTCACGGCCGATGCCGTGGTCGGTGTCGAGCGCGGCGATCAGCGAGAGCTTCATGCGCGGGCCACTCACACCGCCACCGGGGCCTTGATCGCCGGGTGCGGGTCGTACCCGTCGATGCGGATGTCCTCGAACTGGAACCCGAACAGATCGGTCACCTCGGGGTTCAGCCAGAGCGTCGGCAGCGCGCGCGGCGCGCGGGCGAGCTGTTCGCGGGCCTGCTCGACGTGGTTCGAGTACAGGTGCGCATCGCCCAGGGTGTGCACGAAATCGCCGACACCCAGCCCGGTTGCCTGCGCCACCATGTGGGTCAGCAGCGCGTAGCTGGCGATGTTGAACGGCACGCCGAGGAAGATGTCGCCGCTGCGCTGGTAGAGCTGGCAGCTGAGCTTGCCGTCCACCACATAGAACTGGAACAGGTTGTGGCACGGCATCAACGCCATCTGCGACAGCTCGCCCACGTTCCATGCACTGACCACCAGCCGCCGCGAGTCCGGGTTGCGCTTGATCTCCTCCACCAGCCACTGCATCTGGTCGATGCTGCCGCCGTCGGCAGTGGCCCAGCTGCGCCACTGCTTGCCGTAGATCGGGCCGAGGTCGCCGTTGGCATCGGCCCACTCATCCCAGATGCGCACCTGGTTGTCGGTGAGGTAGCCGATGTTGGTGTCGCCCTTCAGGAACCACAGCAGCTCATGGATGATCGATCGCAGGTGCAGCTTCTTGGTGGTCACCAGCGGGAAGCCGTCGGCCAGGTTGAAGCGCATCTGCCAGCCGAACACGCTGCGCGTGCCGGTGCCGGTGCGGTCGGACTTCTCGGTGCCGTGATCCAGCACGTGCTGCAGCAGGTCCAGGTAGGGCTTCATGCCTTCGCTCCGGCCGCCTGCACCGGCAACTGCGGCTGCAGCACCGGTGCGCGACGCGACAGCGCCAGCAGCACCAGCCCGAAGGCCACCAGCGGCAGGCTGAGCAGCTGGCCACGGGTAAACCAGTCGAAGGCAAGGTAGACGCCGTTGTCCGGCATGCGCACGAACTCCACCGCGAAGCGGAAGATGCCGTACATCAGCGCGAACAGGCCGGCGATCACGTAGCGATGGCGCGGCTTGGCCGACACCGCCCACAGCACCACGAACATCACCAGGCCTTCCAGCAGCGCTTCATACAACTGCGAGGGATGGCGGGCGTACTGGTTGAGTGCGCCGGTGGCGAACTCGGCCTTGAGCGTAGCCAGGTCCAGCCCGTTCAACGGTGCCGGCAGGCCGCTCGGGAACACTACGCCCCAGGTGCCGTCGGTGTACTTGCCCCACAGCTCGGCGCCGATGAAGTTGCCGATGCGGCCGAAGCCCAGCCCCAGCGGTACCAGCGGGGACATGAAATCGAGGGTGTCGAACAGGTGCTGGCGGTGCTTGCGCGACCACCACCACGAGGCGAACAGGACGCCGAGCAGGCCGCCATGGAAGCTCATGCCGCCGTCCCACACCTTGAACAGCAGCAGCGGGTTGTGCAGGAATTCGGCGGTCGCGTAGAACAGCATGTAGCCCACGCGGCCACCGACGACCACGCCGAGCATCGCGTAGAACAGCAGGTCGGAGAAGCCGTTGGCATCGACCCCGGGCAGGCGCCCGGCCGCGATCCGCTTGCGCCCCAGCCACCAGGCGGCGGTGAAGCCGAGCAGGTACATGATGCCGTACCAATGCACCTTGATCGGCCCAAGCGAGAGGGCGATGGGGTCGATGTCGTGGAAATAGATCATGAAGGGCGCCTTGCAGGGATGCCGATATTCTAGCGCCGCCCGGGAGCGGCCTCGCGCCGGCCCCGGTCACGCGATTGCCGGGCTTCAGCCCAGGATCTGCGGCGTGTCCGGCAGGCCGTCCTGCTGTGACCCCGGAACCGGCGGATAGTGCCCGGCCAGCAGGTCCGAGACCTCCTCGATGGCCAGCAACACGGCATCCTGCAGGGCGCCCTCGCGCAGCCGCTGTTGCATGTGCGCGCAGATCGCCTGCCACTGCGCCTCGCCGATCCGCCCACGAAGGCCGCGGTCGGCGATCAGCTCGATGGCATGGTCGGCCAGCAGCAGATAGATCAGCACGCCGTTGTTGTGTTCGGTATCCCAGGTGCGCAGCTGGGCAAAGGCCTGCTCGGCGCGCTGGCGGGGAGTTACCCCCTGCCACAACGCCAGCAGCGGCAGATCGGCCTCGACCGCGAACATCACCTGCCCGCCGTGCCGGCGCTCGCCGGCGGCGATCGCATCGGTAATGGCCTGCAACCGGTCCGGCGGGAATGCACGCGCCACCGACGGCGAAAAGAGGTGTCGCCACCAGCGCATCACCAACCTCCCGAGGCGCCACCGCCTCCCGATCGTCCACCGCCACCACCCCAACCGCCGCCGCCGCCGAAACCGCCCCCTCCGCCGAAGCCACCGCCGCCCCAGCCGCCGCCACCCCAGCCACTGTTGCGGGCGAAACGGCCGACCTTGCCCGAGGACAGGCCGACGAACAGACCGATCAGCCCGGCCAGGCCGCTGGCCAGCCACAGCGAGGTGAACAGGAACGCGACCGCCGCCGCGCCACCGCCCCCGAGCAGCGCGCGCACCGGGCGTGGCAACCAGCCAAGGACGGCACGCAGGATGCTGCCGACAAAGAAGCCGATGACCAAGGCGAAGGTCCAGCCGTCGCCATCCGGGTTGCGGGTGGCGCGGTGTGTACTCACCGGCGCGGGCAAGGGCTCGCCGTCGATCAGCTTGACCAGCGCGGCGCTGGCGTCGGTCAAACCACCGGCGTAATCATTGGTGCGGAAACGCGGGGCCAGGTACTCCTGGATCACCCGGTTGGCGATCGCATCGGGGATCGCGCCTTCCAGGCCGTAGCCCGGCTCGATGCGGACCCGGCGGTCGTCCTTGGCCACCACCAGCAGCACGCCATCATCCACCCCCTTGCGGCCGATGGACCACTGCTCGAACACACGCTGGGTGTACTGCTCGATGGTCTCCGGCGCGGTGGTCGGCACCATCAGGATCTGCAGCTGGCTGCCCTTGCGCTGTTGCAATGCCAACGCCTGCGCCTCCAGTGCCTGGATCTGCGCCGCATCCAGGGTGCCGGTGGTGTCCACCACCGGCGAGGACATCGGTGGAATCGCCGCCTGGGTCTGCGCCCAGGCAGGCAGTGCCAGCGCCAGGCAGAGCAGCAACAGGCAACGCAGCAGGCGCGTGGTCACGGGCTCAGTTCGCCGGCTGCGGCTGCTGCTGCGGTGCCTGCGGTGCGGGCGCCGGGGCCGGTGGCTGCGAACCGAACTTGACCGCCGGCGGCTGCGAGATCTGCGCTTCGTTCTCCACCGTGAAGTTCGGCTTGGTCGCATAGCCGAACAGCTTGGCGGTGACCACCTGCGGGAACTGGCGGATGTAGGTGTTGTAGTCCTGCACCATCTGGATGTAGCGGCCGCGCGCCACGGTGATCCGGTTCTCGGTGCCTTCCAGCTGCGCCTGCAGATCGCGGAAGCCCTGGTCGGACTTCAGGTTCGGGTAGTTCTCGGTGACCACCAGCAGCCGCGACAGCGCGCCGCTCAGTTCGCCCTGGGCCTGCTGGAACTGCTTGAGGGAGTCGGCATCGTCGGCATTGACGTTGACCTGCCCCACGCGCGCACGGGCGTTGGTGACATCGGTCAGGACCTGGCGTTCCTGGTTGGCATAGCCTTCCACGGTCTGCACCAGGTTGGGGATCAGATCGGCGCGGCGCTTGTACTGGTTGAGCACCTCGGCCCAGCCTGCCTTGACCTGCTCATCCTTCTGCTGGATGGCGTTGTAGCCACAACCGGACAACAGGGTGGCCAGCACGGCCAGGCACAACAAACGGGAGAACGATCGCATGGCCGGCTCCGGATCTCGATGAACGGGATCCGGAGCATGCCACGTCTGCAGTAAAGCCGGCGTAACCACCCACGCCCCCTGAGTCAGGGGGCTGCCGCGCCCCCTTACCAGTTGCCGGCACCCGGCACGTTGTGGGCCACGGCGCGGCGGCGCATCAGCAGGTTCAGCCACTCCACCAGCACCGAGAAGCCCATCGCGGCATAGATGTAGGGCTTGGGCACGTGCACGCTCAGGCCGTCCAGGATCAGCACCACGCCGATCAGCAGGATGAAGGCCAGGGCCAGCATCTTCACGGTCGGGTTGGCGTCGATGAAGCGGCCCAGCGGGTTGGCGGCCAGCAGCATGACCGCCACCGACAGCAGGATCGCGGCGACCATCACCGGGATGTGGTCGGCGATGCCGACGGCGGTGATCACCGAGTCCAGCGAGAACACGATGTCGATCACGGCGATCTGCGCGATCACCATGCCGAACACGGCCGAGGCCTTGGTGGTGGTCGGGTCTTCGTCTTCGCCGCCGGTGATCAGCTCGCGGATCTCCATGGTGCCCTTGATGATCAGGAACAGGCCACCGAGGATCAGCACCAGGTCGCGGATGGAGATGCCCATGCCGGCGATGGTGAACAGGTTGGCTTCCATGTGGGCCAGGTAGGCCAGCGAGACCAGCAGCAGGATGCGGGTGATGCAGGCCACCGCGATGCCGAGCTTGCGCGCGAACGGACGGCGCGCCTCGGGCAGTTTGCTCACCGCGATCGAGATGAAGACCAGGTTGTCGATGCCCAGCACGATTTCCAGCGCGCTCAGCGTGAACAGGGTCAACCAGACATTGGGGTCGGACAACAACTCAAGGAACATGGACTTCCATCCTTACAGGGGGGACGACGCGGTGGGGCCGCGTCAGAAGATTTGCGGCAGCAGGATCAGGACCCAGCACACCAGTACGTTCATCATCAGCACGAAGACGGCCGCCGAGCCCATGTCCTTGGCGCGTCCGGCAAGCTCGTGGAACTCGGCGCCGTAGCGTTCGATCACCGCCTCGATCGCCGAGTTGGCCAGTTCCATGGCCAGCACCAGCAGCAACGAGCCGATCATCAGCGCGCGCTCCACCGGGGTCTGGCCGAGCCAGAGCGCCAGCGGGGCGAGCACGACCAGCAGGTAGACCTCCAGCCGGAACGAGGACTCGTGCAGCCAGGCGGCACGCAGCCCCTGCCAGGACCACACCGCGGCCTTGAAAATGCGCTTGGGACCACGCGGCAGGTGCCCGATTTCATCCGCCATGGGCAGGTACCCCGGTCGGCAACGCGGGCCGGAACGGCAGGAACAGCACACGGCGGACAGTCATGGGCATCGCTGAATGGGGCAGGCAATCCCTCATTTTGCCATAAGCCGGTCGGGGCATTGTCGAAGGCCGCCAACGCCCGTCCGTGGTAAAGCGCGGCCGGGCCGCAACTTCTATGATGAATGCCTACCCGTCCGGGCACCCCCGGTGCCCCACCACAGGAGTCGTCCATGCTGCACCGTCGTGCCCGCCCCCTTCTGCTCGCCCTTGCCCTGGGGGCTGCCCTGCCCGCGCTGGCGCGCACCCCGGCCCCCGCCGCGCCGCAGGTGCCGACCCAGGTCTCCAACGTGGCCTGGGCCGACGACATGGCGCAGTTCGCGGGCCAGGACGCCACCAACCCACCACCGCGTGGCGGCATCGAGTTCATCGGCAGCTCCTCGATCCGCATGTGGGAAAGCCTGGCGGCCGACTTCCCGGGCCAGCCGGTGTTCAACCGCGGCTTCGGCGGCTCGGAAGTGCGCGACAGCACCTGGTACGCCGACCGCATCGTGATCCCGTATGCGCCGTGCAAGGTGTTCTTCTACGCCGGCGACAACGACCTCAACAGCGGGCGCAGCCCAACCCAGGTCCGCGATGACGTGGTGGCCTTCGTGCAGCGCGTGCACCGCGACCTGCCAAAGACCACGGTGGAGATCATCTCGATCAAACCCAGCCCGTCGCGTGCGCAGCTGCTGCCGGCCGTGGTCGAGGCCAATGGTCTGATCCAGAAGGCGTTGGCCACGCTGCCCAACACCGGCTACACCGATGTATACACCCCGATGCTCGGTGCCGATGGCCAGCCGCGTGCCGCGCTGTTCCGCGAGGACATGCTGCACATGACGCCGGAAGGCTATGCGATCTGGCGCAAGGCGCTGGCACCCAAGGTGCAGTGCGACTGAGCCGTGCGGGGGGGCCTGCGGCCTCCCCGACTCAGCGATAGTGGATCGTGGCCTGGGTGCCCTGCCCGGGCTCGCTGGCCAGGCCGATCTTCCAGCCGAAGCGATCACACAGCCGGCGCACGATCGACAGCCCCAGCCCGGTGCCCTGCGGGCGGCTGGGCTCGGCGCGGTAGAACGGCTCGAAGGCGCGGCTCAATGCTTCGGCGGACATGCCGATGCCGGTATCGCGCACGACCACCCGGTCCTCTTCGACATCGACGTCGATACGACCTTCGTCGGTATAGCTGCAGGCGTTGCGCAGCAGGTTGCTGACCACCACCTGCAGCACCCGCGGCGGCGCGTGCAGCATCACCGGGCCGCGGCTGTGCAGGTGGATCTCCACCGGCCGCCCGGCGATCAGTTCGCGCGCGTTGTCGACCTCGTAGCGGACGATCTCGTTGACGTCGAACAGTTCCACCTGCGGCTCGACATCGGCTTCGCGGGCCAGGATCAGGAAAGCATCGATCACCGCTTCCATGTCGCGTCCGGCGCGCTGGATGCGCTGCAGGCCGCGGCGCAGGCGGGGCGTCATGTCCTGGTCGCCCAGTGCCATGTCGCTGGCCACGCGGATCACGGTGAGCGGGGTGCGCAGCTCGTGGCTGGCATCGCGGGTGAAGTTGCGTTCGCGCGCGACGTGCGCGGTGACCTTGGTCGCCAGCGAGTGCAGCGCCGCCGCCAGCTGGCGGGTCTCGCCCTGCATGTCGGCCGGCAGTTTGGCCGGTGCCAGATCGGCCGCTTCCGGATGCCCCGGGTCCCAGCGCGACACGCGCCGGGCCAGCCAGTTGACCGGCGAGACCAGGCGTTTGGAGGCGCGGTAGGTGATCCAGGAGGCCCCATAGACGGCCAGCAGGGTCAGCAGCACCGGCACGATGCCGAACCAGAACGCCAGCATTTCCGCGCGCGAGCGCAGGAACACCAGGTACAGGCGGCCTTCCGGACGCGCATCGACCAGCACCAGCTGGTCGTCGTCCTTGAGCTCATGGAAGCCGGGGCTGAGCGTGCGCAGATTGGCCGGCAGGCTCAGCGGTGATTGCCCGGTCTCGAGCAGGTAACCGCGGATGTTCTGGGTATTGGGCGGCGGCTGCACCGGCGAGGCCTCGTGCAGCTGCCAGTAATAGCCGGCCTCCTCCTGCAGCGCGCTGCTGACCAGGCTGTGCTTGATCACCAACGACACCAGCCAGGCGCCCAGCAGGATGCCCAGGCTGGCGAGCACGGCTTGGAGGATGAAGACGATACGGATCTTGCGCGGCAGACCGTGCGGCATTACGGGGTCCAGGGCGGTTCGCGGCGATTATAGGAAAGCTTGCCGTGATTCCATCGTGCAAACCGTGACAACGGCCCGGCAAGCGCCGGGCCGTCATGCTCCAGAGGGTACCGAGGATCGGACCACCCGGGCCGCCCGCAGGCGACCGGGCGGCGAGCGACCGCCCGTCAGCTCATCGGCTGGGCGATATCGGCAATGCGGTAGCCGGCGCTCTGCACGGTGTGCAGCAACGGACGGTCGAACGGCTTGTCGATGATCTTGCGCAGGTTGTACAGATGGCTGCGCAGGGTGTCCGAGTCGGGCAGGCCATTGCCCCAGATCTCGCGTTCGATTTCCTGGCGGGTCACCACGCGCGGCGATTCGCGCATGAGGATCGTCAGCAGGCGCAGGCCGATCGGCGAGAGCTGCAGTTCGGTCCCGGCACGGGTGGCACGCATGCTGACCGGATCGAGCACGAGGTCGGCGACCTTGAGCACTTCCGAGCCGACCTGGCGACGCTCGCGGCGGATCAGCGCGCGCAGGCGGGCTTCCAGCTCCTGGATGGCGAACGGCTTGGTCAGGTAGTCATCGGCGCCGAAGCCCAGGCCAGTGAGCTTGTCGTCGAGCGTGTCGCGCGCGGTCAGCATCAGCACCGGCGTCGACTTGCGGGCGTCGTTGCGTAGGCGGCGACAGACTTCGATGCCGTCCAGACGCGGCAGCATCAGGTCCAGCACGACCACGTCGTAGCTGTTCTCGGCCGCCAGACGATAACCGTCCAGCCCATCCTGGGCGTAGTCGACTTCAAAGCCGCGCCCTTCCAGGTACTCGCCGATCATCTCGGAAATATTACGGTTGTCTTCGACCACCAGCACCAGGCCGGAGGTCTCCTTTGTCTGACGCATGGGATTCCCTCTTTCTTCAGCTTTGTGAAACATGCCGCATCGCCGGTGGACGCGGTGTGAAGTTCCTCACGCACTGATCAAAGCAGGGGCTTGAGCAGCGGCCAGACGTTGTCCAGCACCTGCGGCTGCGCAGCTGCGGTGGGGTGCAGCCCGTCGGCCTGCATCAGGTTGGGCTTCAGCGCCACGCCGTCGAGCAGGAACGGCAGCAGCGGCACCTGGTACTGGCTGGCCAGCTCGGCGTAGGTCTGCTTCAGGCGCTGGCGGTAGGCCGGACCATAGTTGGGCGGCACGTCGATGCCGAGCAGCAGGACCTTCGCGCCGGCCTCCTGGCTGGCCACGATCATCTTCTCCAGATTGCCGCGCAGCTGGGCCGGGGTCAGCCCGCGCAGCGCATCGTTGCCGCCCAGCTCAATCACCACCACCGAAGGCCGATGTTTCTCCAGCAGGCCCGGCAGGCGGGTCAGCGCGCCGGCCGTGGTCTCACCACTGATGCTGGCATTGATGACCGCCGGCGGCGCCTTGATCTGTTGTTTGACCCGCTGCTGAAGCAGGTTTACCCAGCCCGACGCGGCCGGGATATTGTGGGCGGCACTGAGGCTGTCGCCGACCACCAGCACCGCCGCACGGGTGTCCGGACCTTTGGCACAGGCCAGCATCGGCATCAGCAGCAACCATGCCAGCAGCCAGCCCATCGGGGCCGCGCGGCCCTTTCCACTTGCTTGGTTCATTGGAGAATCCTCATCGACAGCCTGTCCCCCCGCAGCGCACCCGTCGCCATCGCCGCCCACAACGTGGGCAAGTCCGCACGTGGCCCGGAGGGTGAAGTCCACATACTGGACAACATTGACATGACCGTCCATGAAGGCGAGAGCGTGGCGATCGTCGGCGCTTCAGGTTCGGGCAAGACCACTCTGCTCGGGCTGCTGGCCGGGCTGGACCTGCCCAGCCACGGCAGCATCGCGCTGGCCGGTGCCGATCTCAGCGCGCTTGACGAGGAAGCCCGGGCGCAGCTGCGTGCGCGCGAAGTCGGCTTCGTCTTCCAGAGTTTCCATCTGCTGCCGGCGTTGACCGCCGAAGAGAACATCGCACTGCCACTGGAACTGGCCGGCCGCGAGGATCCGGCGCGGGTCCGCGAGGTACTGGAACAGGTCGGTCTGGGCCACCGTGCGCGCCACTACCCGCGCCAGCTTTCCGGTGGCGAGCAGCAGCGGGTGGCGTTGGCGCGCGCGTTCGTGGCGCGGCCGCGCATCCTGTTCGCCGATGAGCCCACCGGCAGCCTGGACCAGGCCACCGGACAGCAGATCAGCGACCTGCTGTTCGCGCTCAACGCCACCAGCGATACCACCCTGGTGCTGGTCACCCATGACCTGCGCCTGGCCCAGCGCTGCGAGCGCATCTACCAACTCGACGGTGGGCGCCTGGCCGACACCGTTGCCGGCCTGGGCGCATGAACGTCGTCCGCCACGCGGCGCGTGCGCTGCGCCGCGAGTTCCTGGCCGGCGATCTGCTGACCGTGTTCGCCGCGCTGGTGCTGGGCGTGGCAGTGATGACCGCGGTCGGCACGCTGGTCAACCGGGTCACGCTGGCGCTGACCAGCAGCGCGGCGGAAATGCTGGGCGGCGATCTCGGCCTGAGCGGCCGTGAGGATGTACCCCAGACCTTCGCCGATGCAGCGCGCGAGCGCGGCCTGGCCAACACGCGCATGGTCAGTTTCCCCAGCGTGCTGTTCCATGGCGATGACAGCCAGATGGCCAACATCAAGGCGGTCGCCGATGGCTACCCGCTGCGCGGCGAACTGCAGGTCAGCCGCACCCTGCATGACAGCGCCAGCGAGACCGCCGGAACACCGCCGCCCGGTGAGGCCTATGCCGATCCGCGGCTGATGCAGGCGCTCGGCCTGCGGGTGGGCGACGCCCTGGAATTCGGCGCAGGCACGTTGACCGTGACCCGGGTGCTGCAGGCCGAGCCGGACACCTCCGGTGAACTGATGCAGTTGTCGCCGCCGCTGCTGGTCAACCGTGTCGACGTCGACCGCGCCGGCCTGCTCGGACCGGGCAGCCGCGCGTCGTACCGGATGATGTTCGCCGGCGAGCCGGCGCAGATCGCCGCCTTCCGCGAGTGGCTGACCCCGCAGGCCAAGGGCTATCGCATCGTCGGCATCGACGATACCCAGCGCGGCGTGCGCGGTGCGTTCGATCTGGCCGGGCGCTTCCTGTCGCTGGCCGCGTTGCTGGCGGTGCTGCTGGCCGGCGTGGCGACCGCGCTGGCCGCCAACCGTTTCGCGCTGCGGCGCATCGACCAGGTGGCGATCCTGCGCTGCCTGGGGGCGCGCCAGCGCGACATTCTCACGGCGATGGCACTGCAGTTGGTGATGCTTGCCGTGCCGGCCTGTCTGGTCGGCATCGGGCTGGGCATGGCCGCGCAGGCCGGGCTGGTGCAGGCGTTGGGCGGGTTGATTCCGAACCGCCTGCCCCTGCCGCAGGCCACACCCGCGCTGAGTGGTGCGGGCATCGGCCTGGTGCTGCTGCTGGGCTTCGGCCTGCCGCCGCTGCTGCGCCTGCGCAGCGTACCGCCGATGCGCGTGCTCAACCGCAGCTTCGCGGCGCTGCCGCCGAGTTCGATGCTGGTCTACGCGGCCGCGCTGGCAGCTACCGTGGCGCTCACGGTGCAGGCCACCGGCGATGTGAAGCTGGCCGCCTGGGTGCTGGGCGGGCTGGCCGCGCTGGCGGCGCTCGCCGGTGCGCTTGGTGCGCTGCTGCTGTGGCTGCTGCGTGGCGTGCAGCCACGCCTGCGCGGGCGCTGGAAACTGGGCCTGGCCTCGTTGACGCGGCGGCGCGGACTGGCGGTGATGCAGCTGGTCGGCCTGTCGCTGTCGCTGTGCGCATTGCTGCTGCTGTCGGTGATTGGCCCGGGCCTGCTGTCGCAGTGGCGCGACCGCCTGCCCAGCGATACGCCGAACTACTTCCTGATGAACATCCAGCCCGAGCAGCGCGATGCGGTGCTGGCCACGCTGGGCGGGCTGGGCGTGGTGTCGCCCGGGATCGAGCCATTCAGTACCGGTCGCCTGCTGGCGGTCAACGATCGCCCGCCGCAGCGGCAGGCCCGCGAGGACAACAGCAACGAAGACGACGATGCCAACCGGCCGGTCAATTTCTCCTGGCGGCATGACTTCCCGCCCGCCAATACGCTGCTCAGCGGGACGTTCTGGAAGGCTGGCAGTACCGCGGCGGAAGCCTCGATCGAGCAGGGCTGGGCAGAGCGTTACGGGATGAAACTGGGCGATACCGTGACCCTGCAGATGGGCGACCAGGAGCGCAGTTTCACGGTGACCAGCATCCGCAAGGCAGACTGGGATTCGTTCCGGGTCAACTTCTTCCTGCTGCTCAACGAGGGCGCGGTGGCCGATGCGCCCTACAACCTGATCACCGCCTTCCATCTGCCACGTGCGCAGGCGCCGGCGCTGGCCGGGCTGACCCGGGAGTATCCCAACATTTCGCTGCTGGACATCGACGGCATCCTGGAGCGCGTGCGCGAGGTGATCGACCGGGTGACCCAGGCGGTGCAGTTGGTGATGGGCTTCAGTCTGCTGGCCGGGCTGCTGGTGCTGCTGGCAGCGCTGCAGGCCACGGCCGGCGAGCGCCGCTATGACAGCGCGGTGCTGCGCACGCTGGGAGCCACGCGCGTTCAGTTGCGCGGCGCGGTGCTGGTCGAGTTCGGGGCGCTGGGGCTGCTGTCGGCGTTGCTGGCCGTGGGCACGGCGGCGCTGCTGGGCAGCGTGGTGGCGCGGCAGGTGTTCGAATTGACGCTGAGTCCGCCGTGGGGGCCGTTGCTGGTCGGCGGTGGCCTGGGCGTGCTGTTGAGCATGCTGGCCGGCTGGTGGGGCACGCGCCGGATCCTGCACACGCCGCCGGCGTTGGCGCTGCGGGAGGTTTGAGCACGCGGCGATGACACGGGGACGGGGCGTGCCTCGGTATGCTGCACGCCCCTGCCCCCTGAGATCGCCCGGATGCCCGGCACCCCGTTCACTGCGTATCTGTATCCCGTGTTGCTGCTGTTGGGCAGCAACATTTTCATGACCTTCGCCTGGTACGGGCATCTGAAGTACAAGAGTGCACCGTTGATCACGGTGATCCTGGTCAGTTGGGGCATCGCATTCTTCGAATACTGCCTGCAGGTGCCGGGCAACCGGCTGGGCAGTGCGGTGTATTCCGCACCGCAGCTCAAAGGCATGCAGGAGGTGATCACGCTGGTGGTGTTCGCCGCGTTCTCGGCGTTCTACCTGGACCAGCCGCTGAAGTGGAATCACTGGGCGGCGTTCGGCTTGATCCTGGTGGCGGCATTCCTGATGTTCAAGGAATGAGGGCGACGCCCTCATTCCAGCAGCCACCGAGCGATGGCACTGCCTCGGCCTGATCAGCGAGCGATGTCGGCCGGCGCTTTTTCCACCCACTGCTTGAACACGTTGTCGATCTCGGCGTCCTTCACCTTCTTGCCGTCCTGGATGTCCTGGGCCTGGGTGAACAGCGGAATGATCATGGCCATGCCATCCAGCTTGGTCTTGAGGTGCACGCCGGGGGCCTGCCCGAGGAAACCATCCCAGCGCTGGCGAACCTTGGCCCAATAGCCGGCGGTGGCGGTCCAGTAGTCGTAGGCCGGCTTGAAGTCCACCTCGCCGGTCCTGTTGTAATCGTTGAAGCCGAACTCGCGCGCGATCTCCTGCTGGCTGCCGTCGGCATTGCGCAGGATCTTGGTGTTGAACTGTTCGTGGGTCCAGCCGTTCGGGGTCAGGGTGTGGCGATTCACCACGGCCAGGGCGTTGTAGTCGCTGCGACGGGTGTATTCGCGGCGCGGCAGCGGGCGCCAGCCCAGGTCGCTGGTCCAGGTCGCCACACCGTTGCGGTAATCCCACTTGCCGGTACCGCAGTAGCGCGGCGCGTCGCTGACTTCGTACACACACTGGGTCCACGCGCCGGCGTTCACCGCTGCCGGGATCGTGCGCACCTGCCAGGTCTGGTCGGCGCTGAACTCGAAGCGGTTGGGCGCTTCATACACCCAGTCCTGGCGCCAGTGCTTGGTCACATGGCCGCTCTTGCCATCCACCAGCAGGTGCTGGAGCACGATCCGCCTGGGGCTGTCTTCGATCACGATCACCACTTCGTTGCCGCCACTGCGCACCGCCGGGGCACGCTCGTAGCCGGGCTTGAGCAGCACGGTTTCATCGAAGGCGAAATCGACGATGTATTCGCCCTGCATCGCCACGATGCTGTCGTGGTCGCGCTGCAGGTCGGCGGGCTGGGCGCACGCGGCGGCACTGCTGGCAAGCAGCACCACTACGCTGGCTGTCTGGCGTTTCATCAGGTGGTTTCCTTCAGGAGTACATGCACGGGTTCAACGCCCTCCTTGGCGGCATTCATTCCATTGCAGGGATTACAGACGGACCAGGGGCATCGCGTCGCCGGGCGCATCCGGCAGCCGTGCGGCACTGGCGCAGCAGCAGTCGTCCACCCACAGCTCGCCCTCGGCGCCTTCCACCCGCGCGATCCGGCGGGCGGTGGCAGCCCCGAGCGACGACAGCGATGCCAGGCTGGCGGCCAGGCCCAGGCCGTCGTCGGTGCTGTGCAGGCGCAAAGCGCACATGCGCCATGGCTCGCCGCCCAGGTGCACCGCCAGGCGCCGCCACAGCCGCTCGGCGACGCTGCCGTCGTCGGTCGGCTCCGGGCGCGACGGGAAGCTGCCGACCAGGCGGTCCCAGGCCAGGAAGTCACTGTCGGGCAGCAGGTACAGGCGCCAGCAGCAGCGGCCACGCACGTCGGCGAAGCACAGGCTTTCACGGATGCCGTCGCTGTCCACGCCTTGGCAGGCGTGCGCCGATACCGCATGTTTCCACCCTCCCAGCTCGCTGCTGTCGGGGCGATACAGGCACAGCACCGTGCCCAGCCGGGCCAGCTGCGCCGGCGACGGCAAGCCGCCCGGGTGGCGTCCCGCGGTAACCGATCGCAGTGCGGACAGGGCGCGGCTCATGGCGCTACCAGCTCACGGCGACGCTGGCCGATAGCGTGCGGCCGGGGTTGCTGAAGCGATCGACCACCGCGCTGTTGGTGGCCAGCGACGAGGTGATCGCCGAGTAATCGATATAGGTGCGATCGCCGAGGTTGAACACGCCGACGTTGAACTTCGCGCCGGGCGCGAACGCCCAATGCGCCATCAGGTCCAGCACGCCGTAGCCGGCCGGGCTGTACGCACCGGCGCTGGGCAGGCGGTCCTTGCGTTTGGCGAACGTGCCGACCAGTTCCACCCCCCAGCTGTCGCGATCGAAGGCCACGCCCAGCGTGCCACGCAGCGGATCGATCGATTCCAGCGGCGTGTCTTCGGTCTTGTTCTGGCCACGCGACCAGGCCACCGAGCCGTTCAGCGACCAACCGGCCAGCGCGCTGCTGAGCTGGCCGCCATCGACGCCGGCCTTGAGCTCGGCACCGTGGATTTCGGCATCGGCTACGTTCTGCGACTGGAACACCTGCAGGCCCTGTGCGTTGATGCCGACAAAGCGCTGTGATTCGATGAAATCCTTGTAGTCGTTGTAGTACGCGCTCAGGCTGACATACGCGGCCGGAGTGAGGTAACGCAGGCCGAATTCGACGCCGTCGCTGGTTTCCGGCTTCAGGTCCGGATTGGGGATGGCGGTGTACCCGAACATGACGTTGGTGAAGCCCAGATTGACGTCGTTGAACGGCGGCGAGCGGAAGCCATGCGCATAACCGGCGAACAACGACCACTGGTCGGCGAAGCGCCACACCATGCCAAGCTTGGGCGACACGCTGGTCTTGGTCAGGTCGGACACGGCTACGCCCGGGTTGTCGGTCGCGAAGATGCCGTCCACCTCCGGACGCAGTTCGTAGTGGTCCACGCGCACGCCCGGCACCAGCGAGAAGCGGCCGTCGGCAAAGCGCATTTCATCCTGCACGTACAGGCCCAGCTCGGTGGTCTTGCTGATCGGGAAATCGCGCACCGGGAAGCTGTCAGGCAGGATGGTGGTACTGACCGTGCCGTTGGCCGCGACCTGGTAGCCATCGCGCTTCTGGTGGGTCTCGGTCCAGGTGCCTTCCACGCCGTAGGTCAGGTCGTGCTCGACGGCACCACTCTGCAGGCCCTTGTGGAACACGGCCTGCAGGCCGTAGACGCGCTGGTCGAAGTTGAATTCACGGTGGCGCAGGCTGGCGTTCGCGTCGCGGCCACGGTTTTCGATGGTGCGCTGGGTGGTTTCGCTGTCCTGCCGATAGACCTGCCAGGACAGATCATCGGCGAAGGCCTGGCCCAGATTGTCCATTTCATGGCGGAAGGAAACGCGGGCGCGGGTCTGGTGATCGTGCGCCTTCATGGCGGTGGTGGTGGTGGCCGACGGCGGCGCCGCGGTGGCCGGGGCGACGGCGGACAGCACGTTGGTGTCCACGCTGTCTTCGTTGCCTTCCACCGTCAGTTTGAAACGCTGGTCGTCGCTGGGTGCGTAGACGAGCTTGCTCAGTACGCTGCGACCATCGCGCTCCTGCGGGTTGGCGGCGGTGCGGGTGCTGTCATTGCTGCGCACGTCACCCTTGCTTTCGGTTTCCTGTCCCTGCCGGTGGTTGACGTTGACCATGCCACTCCAGCGCTCGCCGCCGAACGCGGTGGTAGCGCTGCCGAGCAGGCCCTTCCATTCGCCGTCGTAGCCGAACTTCAGGCCGACGTAGCTGTTCTTGCCGTCCCCGAGGTAATCGGCCGGGTCCTTGGTCACGAAGGCGACAACGCCACCCAGTGCATCCGAGCCGTACAGGGCACTGGCCGGGCCACGCACGATCTCGACGCGCTTGAGGGTTTCAAGGTCGGTGAAGTTGCGGTTGGCGTCGGAGAAGCTGCCGATGGCGAAGGCCTTGGGCATGGCGATGCCGTCGGTCTGGATGAGCACGCGATTGGCATCCAGGCCGCGGATGCGGAAGCCGCCCAGGCCGAAGCGGGCGGCGCTGCTGGTGACCGAGATGCCGGGTTCGTAGCGGACCAGGTCCTTGATGTTCTGCACCAGGCGGTTGTCGAGCTGCTCCCGGTCGATCACATCGACGGTGGCGGCAACGTCGCTGAGCGCACGTTCGGTGCGCGTGGCGGTCACCTGCACGCGGTCGAACTCGCGCGCGTCGGGGGCGGCATCGGCAGCGGCATGCGCGGCCATCGGCAGCGCCAGCCACAAGGCGGCGCACAGGGCATTGGGACGGATGTTCATGGTCGGGCGGACGTGTCTGGCCGGGGGGCCGGGGCAGGAGGAACCCCCGACCGGCGCCAGCGGCCACCGGGGCCACTGACGCAGAATCGAGGGGGAGAGAGCGGTGGGCATGCCGACGAGGGGGAGGCAGCGTCACGCCCGGGCACGGCTGCGCGGGGCCGTAACGACGGCCGCCCGCGACCGTGTTACTTGGTCAGGATGAGCTTGTCGTTGCTGGTGTGGCGCAGGCGATAGAAGCGGTCGCCGTGCTGGATCAGGATTTCGCGGCGGCCCTTGAGCAGAGCTTCGCTGTCGATCACTTCTTCGGGCGGGACCACGCGGACCGGACGGTCGCGGAGGGTCAGCGTTTCGGGGCGCAGCAGTACAGCAGCTTGAGTGTTCATCGTCTGGACTCGTTGCGAGGGGCGAGTCAAATGATAATGATTCTCAGTTGACAATCAACAACCATTCTCACTTTGATAGATTGCATTAATGATCGAAATTGAAGTTTCGATAGATGAAATGAATCACCAGGCAAATTGGAGGAAGCGGGCGTTACGCCCACCACCGGTGCTCACTCGGGGGATGCGGGGCATCCCCTCCTCCATCGGCTGCCCCGGAGCGCCAAGGCCGGCCGCAGGCCGGCTCTCCGGCGGACGCCGGCCCGCAGACGCTGGCCCGGATCAGGCAAAGACCGCGTCCACCTGCTGCCAGACGCTCTCATCAAGTTGCTCGAACAGCGCCAGCGCGCCCAGGTTCTCTTCCAGCTGGCTGACCCGGCTGGCGCCGAGGATCACGCTGGAGACGTTGGGATTGCGCAGGCACCAGGCGATCGCCAGCTGCGCCGGGGAGACGCCCAGCTGCGCGGCCAGCGCGGTGTAGCGGCGGACCCGCTCCATGCGGTCGCTGCCGTCGTCCAGAACCTGCGTCTTCAACCAGCCCAGTTGTTGCTGGCCCAGCCGCGACTGCGGGTCGATGCCGGCGTTGTACTTGCCGGTCAGCAGGCCCGAGGCGAGCGGCGACCAGATGGTGGTGCCCAGCCCGGCCTCGGCACACAGCGGCGCGTACTCGCGCTCGACCCGCTCGCGGTGCAACAGGTTGTACTGCGGCTGTTCCATCGACGGCGCATGCAGATTGCGCGCGTGGGCGATGTCGACCGCCTCCTGGATCTGCGCGGCCGACCATTCGGAGGTGCCCCAGTACAGCACCTTGCCCTGGCGGATCAGGGTATCCATGGCCTGCACGGTCTCGGCGATCGGGGTGTCCGGATCCGGGCGATGGCAATAATAAAGGTCCAGATACTCCACCCGCAGGCGCTTGAGCGCGGCGTGGCAGGCGTCGGTGACATGCTTGCGCGACAGGCCGTGCTGGGTCGGGCGCGGGTCGTCGACGGCGCCGAAGAACACCTTGCTGGACACGCAGTAGCCATCGCGCGGCAGCCGCAGGTCGGCGATCACATCCCCCATCACCTGCTCGGCGCGGCCGCGGGCATAGCCCTCGGCATTGTCGAAGAAGTTGACCCCGGCATCCCAGGCGGTGGCGATCAGCCTGCGCGCCTCATCACGGCCGATCTGGTCGCCGAAGGTCACCCAGGCCCCGAAGGACAGGGCCGAGAGCTTCAGGCCGGTGGAGCCAAGACGGCGGTAGAGCATGTGGTTCTCCTGCTGCGGGCCCGCGACCGGGCCGGATCGATGCCGGTAAGTGTAGAGGGTGGCGCGCGGCGCGCGCAGGGCGGACGCCGCGATCTCACGGCCCGTGACACACCGCCCGGAAACCGGGTCGCGCCTTGCCGATACAGGCCCGATCACGGCCGATCGGCTCGCGGACGCTGCTTTTCCTTGCCCCGCCCTTGCCGCTGCTCTAGGCTTCCCGTTTTTCGCGGCGCCCCAAGGGAAGTCTCATGGTCGAAGGTTTGGGCAGGATTGGCTTCGGCCTGTTCGGGTTGGCAGTGCTGATCGGCATTGCCTGGTTGTTCTCGAACAACAAGCGGGCTGTCGACTGGCGCCTGGTGGTCACCGGTATCGCTCTGCAGATCGCCTTCGCGGCGGTGGTGCTGCTGGTCCCGGGTGGCCGTGATGTGTTCGACGCGCTGGGCAAGGGCTTCGTCAAGATCCTGAGCTTCGTCAACGAGGGCTCCGGCTTCATCTTCGGCAGCCTGATGAACACCGAGCAGTTCGGTTTCATCTTCGCCTTCCAGGTGCTGCCGACCATCATCTTCTTCTCGGCGCTGATGGGGGTCATGTACCACCTCAACGTGATGCAGACGATCGTGCGTGCGATGGCCTGGGCGATCACCAAGATCATGCGCGTGTCCGGTGCGGAAACGACCAGCGTCTGCGCCAGCGTCTTCATCGGCCAGACCGAGGCACCGCTGACGGTGCGCCCGTACATCGCCAAGATGACCCAGTCCGAACTGATCACGATGATGATCGGCGGCATGGCGCATATCGCCGGCGGCGTGCTGGCGGCCTACGTGGGCATGCTCGGTGGCAGCGATCCGGCCCAGCAGGCCTTCTACGCCAAGCACCTGCTGGCGGCGAGCATCATGGCCGCCCCGGCGACCCTGGTGGTGGCCAAGCTGCTGGTCCCCGAGACCGGCACCCCGCTGACCCGCGGCACGGTCAAGATGGAAGTCGAGAAGACCTCCAGCAACATCATCGACGCCGCCGCGGCCGGTGCCGGCGACGGCCTGAAGCTGGCGCTGAACATCGGTGCGATGCTGCTGGCCTTCATCGCCCTGATCGCGCTGCTGAACGCCCCGCTGACCTGGCTGGGCGACGTGACCGGCCTGGCCACCATCATCGGCCGCCCGACCGATCTGTCGACGCTGTTCGGCTACCTGCTGGCGCCGATCGCCTGGGTCATCGGTACCCCGTGGGCCGATGCCACCACGGTGGGCTCACTGATCGGCCAGAAGGTCGTGATCAATGAGTTCGTGGCGTACTCGGAGCTGTCCAAGATCGTCAACGGCCAGGTGCCGGGCATGGTGCTTTCCGACGAGGGCCGCCTGATCGCCACCTACGCGCTGTGCGGTTTTGCCAACTTCAGCTCCATCGCGATCCAGATCGGTGGTATTGGTGGCCTGGCGCCGGAGCGCCGCCACGATCTGGCCAAGTTCGGCCTGCGTGCGGTGCTGGGCGGTACCATTGCCACCTTCATGACGGCGACCATCGCCGGCGTGCTGACGCATTTCAGCTGATATCCGTTCCCTGAGAAACAGTCTTTATGAGTAGCAGTGTCGTCGTAATCGGTTCCTTCAATGTGGATCATGTCTGGCGTTGTGAGTCGCTCCCCGCCCCGGGTGCGACCATTGCCGGCCGCTACAGCACCGGTCCCGGCGGCAAGGGCTTCAACCAGGCCGTGGCCGCCCGCCGTGCCGGCGCGCCGACCACGTTCCTGTGCGCGCTGGGCGATGATGCCGGCGGCGCCATGGCTCGTGGCCTGGCCGAGCAGGATGGGTTCGCGCTCACCGCCGAGGCCAGCAGCGAGCCGACCGGCACCGGTGGCATCTATGTCGACAGCCGCGGCCGCAACACCATCGTGATCGGCCCCGGTGCCAACGCCGCGTTGAGCCTGGACTTCGTCGACCAGCAGCGCGCGCTGCTGGCCGGTGCCAAGGTGGTGCTGGCGCAGCTGGAATCGCCGGTGGAAACGATCGAGGCGGCCTTGGCCATCGCACGTGAGGCCGGTGCCACCACCGTGCTCAACGTCGCGCCTGCCGACGCACCGTCCAGCATCGGCCTGCTCAAGCTGGCCGACGTGCTGACCCCGAACGAGACGGAATTCGCCGCGCTGCTCGGCCGTCATGTCGGCGAGCGCGTGGACGCCAACGACGTCGCCGCGCTGGATGGTGCCAGCCTGCATGCACTGTGCCGCAAGCTGGTCGGCAACGGCACCGTGGTAGTGACGCTGGGTTCGGTCGGTGTGTTCGTCTCGCACGCCGAAGAAAACCTGCGTGGCGACACCCAGCCCTACTACCGCGTCGGTGCCGAGCAGGTGCAGGTGCTGGACACCACTGGTGCCGGCGATGCCTTCAACGGTGCCCTGGTGGCCTCGATCGCGCAGGACCCGGAGGCCGCCTTCGCCCGTCACGTGCGTTTTGCCAACCAGTTCGCCGGTCGCTCGACCGAGAAGGAAGGCGCCGCCGCCGCGATGCCGCACTTCACTCCCGGGGATGCCGAGAACAAGTAAGCGTCACCGGTGTGGACACCCAAAGGCCAGCGTTCGCGCTGGCCTTTTTTTGTGCTTCTCCCACGGAGGGGTGGGACGGTTCCCCAACGCCCAACTCCCCAGCATCCCCGCCCGCTGGGGACGGCGGAACCAATCGTCAAGCATATGCTCATGACCGGTGCGCATCAGCCCCTTCCGGATCGGCCTGAACAGGCTGGCTGGCGGCACGGCCGGCCGGGCCGGCGCGCTCTACAATGGGCGCATGCAGATTGGCCCCTACAACATCCAGCCCAACGTGGTGCTGGCACCGATGGCCGGTGTCACCGACAAGCCCTTCCGCCTGCTGTGCAAACAGCTGGGCGCGGGTCTGGCCGCCTCGGAGATGACCATCTCCGACCCACGCTTCTGGACCACCCGCAAATCGCTCCACCGCATGGACCATGCCGGTGAACCGGACCCGATCAGCGTGCAGATCGCCGGCACCGAGCCGCTGCAGCTGGCCGAGGCGGCGCGTTACAACGTGGACAACGGTGCGCAGATCATCGACATCAACATGGGCTGCCCGGCCAAGAAAGTCTGCAACGCCTGGGCCGGCTCGGCGCTGATGCGCGATGAAGACCTCGTCGCGCGCATCCTCGGCGCGGTGGTCAACGCGGTGGACGTGCCGGTCACGCTGAAGATCCGCACCGGTTGGGACTGCGACCACCGCAATGGCCCGCTGATCGCGCGCATTGCCGAAGACAGCGGCATCGCCGCGCTGGCCGTGCATGGCCGCACCCGCGATCAGCATTACACCGGCACCGCCGAGTACGACACCATCGCCGCGATCAAGGCGGCGCTGCGCATTCCGGTGGTCGCCAACGGCGACATCGATTCACCGCAGAAAGCGGCGCAGGTGTTGAAGCAGACCGGCGTGGACGCGGTGATGATCGGCCGCGCCGCCCAGGGCCGGCCCTGGATCTTCCGCGAGGTGGCGCACTACCTGGCCACCGGCGAGCTGCTGGCGCCCCCCTCGGTCACCGAGGTGCGCGACCTGCTGCTGGGCCACCTGCATGCGCTGCATGACTTCTATGGTGAGCAGCAGGGGGTGCGCATCGCGCGCAAGCACCTGGGCTGGTATGCCAAGGACCGGCCGGAGAACGCCGCCTTCCGTGCGGTGGTCAACCGCGCCGAGGATGCCGCCAGCCAGGTCGCCCTGACCACCGCCTATTTCGACGCCCTCGCCGCCGGCGAGCCGTTGTCGTCCGCTGCCTGAGCCCTTTGCCATGACCCCGCCGATCACCGCACCGACCTATCTCCACGGCTTCTCCGATACCGAACAGCATCGCCTGGTCACCCAGTCGCGCCTGTTCGAATCGAGCATCTTCAGCGGCATCGACTACGGCGGCGCCACGCGCCTGCTGGAGGTCGGCAGCGGCGTGGGCGCGCAGACGGACATCCTGCTGCGGCGGTTCCCCGAGCTGCACGTCACCGGCGTGGACCTGAGCGAGGCGCAGCTGGCGACCGCGGCCACCAACCTGGCCAAGACGCCGTGGTGCCGTGAGCGCTACACCCTGCTGCAGGCCGACGCCGGCAATCTGCCGTTCGGGGCCCGCGAGTTCGACTCGGCCTTCCTGTGCTGGGTGCTGGAGCATGTGCCATCGCCGGCGCGGGTGCTCAATGAAGTACGGCGTGTGCTGGTGCCGGGTTCGCCGGTGTATGTCACCGAAGTGATGAACGCTTCGTTCCTGCTCGATCCGTACTCGCCGCACATCTGGCGCTACTGGATGGCGTTCAATGATTTCCAGTACGACCACGGTGGCGATCCGTTCGTCGGTGCCAAGCTCGGCAACCTGCTGCTGGCCGGCGGCTTCCGCGACGTGCACACCGAGATCAAGACCATCCACCTGGACAACCGCGAGCCGGCGCGTCGCAAGACCATGATCGCGTTCTGGGAACAGCTGCTGTTGTCGGCGGCCGATCCGCTGCTGGAGGCCGGCCTGGTCGACCAGGACACCGTGGACGGCATGCGCCGCGAGTTCAGCTTGGTCCAGAACGACCCGAACGCCGTGCTCTTCTTCTCCTTCGTGCAGGCGCGCGCGACCGTGTACTGACCGGGAGGACGCCCTACCCGATCAGCCACGCCGCCAGGCTGGCCACGACCACGCCTGCCAGTACCACCCACAGGCCCAGCCCGCCCCGATCGCCCGGGGCGACCGTCGCACCCCCGGCGGTGATGCGGGCGCCCTCGCGCGGACGCGCGGTCGGTGCGTGGCCTACTTCCAGCGTGCCGGTGGCCGGCCGCTGGTCACGCTCGGCGAGCTTGTTCTGCATGCGCCGCGCCCGCTCGGGATCCACTTTGTGCAGTTCCTCCAGCAGCACCTGCTGCTGACGCGCGCGATCCGGTTGCGCCCTGGCCTTGTGCAGGATCTCGCGCAACGGCACTGCCGGCTGTTCGGCGGACCGGCCCGGGGCCAGATCCAGCAGCAGCGCGCGGTACTCCGACGGCACATCGGCCAGCCGGGTGTAGCGCGTGCCATTGATCTCCATTTCGAACCGTTCGGTCACGGTGCCTCCGTCCAACCTGCCTTCGGTGCGATCACCTCGGTGCTCGCCGGTGCGTGCCAGATGCGTTGCCACATCGCCGAGAACCGGCGCTTCACCATCGCCCTGCCCTGCTCTCCTTCATACGCCGGGCGCAGCTGTCGCGGCGTGATCGCAGCCCAGCCACCACCCTCGGCCCGGGCCACTGCGAAGGTGAAGGTGTAGTCCGGCTCCAGTCCCATGCGCAGGTCGCTGAGCCGCAGCTCGCCATCGACCACCTGTGCGCGCATGAACCCGCGGTTGAACCAGTTCAACCGCTGCACGGCCGGCAGCGTGGCCGCCTGGCGCAGGGCCTGCACGTTGGAGGGATGCCCTTCGAAGCGCATCGGGCCGCGGTCGGCGATCAGTGAACGCTCGCCGATCACGTAGCCGTTGGGCGTCATCGCCACCACCTGCCAGAGCAGCGTGTTGAACGGCATCGCAACCGAGAAGCGCGGGGCATCGGCCAACCCCATGGCGGCCAACGCGCGGTCGGCCTCGCGGTCGACGCTGTGCTTGGCCAGCAGCGACCAGCCCAGGTAGCCACTGCTGAGCACCAGCCCGGCGAGCAGTGCCTTCTGCGCCAGCGGCCGCGCCCGGGCGAACCAGGCCACCACGCAGGCGAGCAGCAGCCACACGGTGTACAGCGGATCGATGATGAACACGCTGGCCCACATCGTCGGATGTGGGGTGAACGGCCACCACAGCTGGGTGCCGTAGACGGTGAAGGCATCCAGCAACGGGTGGGTGATCAGCGCCAGCAGGATCGCCCAGAACCAGCGCCCCGGCGCCTGCGCCACCCGCCCGTGACCAAACCGCTTGAACAGCCACCAGATCAGCGCTGCCACCCACGGCAGCACGAGCAGCGAATGGCTGTAGCTGCGGTGCTCGACCATCAACGCGACCGGATCGGCTGCGGTGAAGGCCAGTACCAGGGCGTCCAGGTCCGGGAGGGTGCCGAGCGCGGCACCGGCCAACAAGGCGGCGCGGCGATGCCCGGCCGGGGCGATGGCGGCGGCGACCGCGCCACCAAGTACGATCTGGGTAAAGGAGTCCATCGGCCGATGCTAGCAGCCGTGACCGGGCGTGCGCGCCGCGGCGGGCTCAGGCGGCGCGGGCCAGGCGCGGGCTGCCGGGCAGCGCCACCAGCGTCTGTCCGGTGTGATCCAGCAGCCGCAGGCTGCCGTCCGGATCCTCGGCCAGCGCGGTCAGGCTTTCCACCCAGTCGCCGTCGTTGGCATAGATCAGCCCGTCGCGTTCGACCAGCGCGGCGCGGTGGATGTGCCCGCAGACAATGCCGTCCAGCCCACGCCGACGCACATCCTCCAGCCCGGCCTGGACGAAACGTTCGATGTAGCGTTCGGCCGCGCCGCTGCGCTTCTTGAGGAACTCCGAGAGCGACCAGTAGCGCCGACCGAGCCGCCGCCGGACCGCGTTGAGCAGGTGGTTGCCGGTCAGGATGCGGTAGTACAGCCAGTCGCCGAAGCGTTCCTGCAGGCCCCCGAAGTGGGTGACACCGTCGTAGTCATCGCCGTGGACGACCAGCAGCCGGCGTCCGTCGGCGGTCACGTGGATCGCCCGCCTGCGCACCTGCATGGCCGGCAGCATCAGCCCACAGACCTTGCGCAGGGAAGCATCGTGGTTGCCGGGGATGTAGAGGATCTCGGTACCGGCGCGCTGCAGCGCGTGCAGGGCCTGGATCACCTCGCTGTGGGCCGGCCGCCAGCTGGCCCGGCGGTGCGCCATCCACCACAGGTCGATGATGTCGCCGACCAGGTACAGGCGCTCGCAGCGCAACTCGGCCAGGAACCGGGCCAGTTCGGCGGCGTGGCAGTGGCGTGAACCCAGGTGGACATCAGAAAGGAAGACGGCCCGCCGATGCGGCACCAGGGTCGTCACGGGCCGTTTGGCGGCCTCCCGCGCGTCGCGCTGCTCGAATCCGTGCATGGCGTGCTCCCCAGGTCCGGCGGCCGGATGCGCCGAAGCCTGCACTGTTTCGACGACAGTCCGATGGCGGTTGGACGACGGGCGGGTGACACGCTCAGGCTTGGCGAGCGTGGCGGCACCCGCCCATCGGCACTGCCGCCGGCCATTTGTCACGCTCGTGGAACACTGGGCCGCGACGCTGGCCCCCAATCCCGTCACACCGGGCCCTGCGACGGGCACACAGGCTTAACCACGGGCAACCCGTGCTGGCGCACAATGCAAGCACGCGACTTGCCGTGTATCATTCGCGCCCATCTTTCCATCCGAATCAAAGGATATTACGCCTGATGTCCAGCTACCTGTTCACCTCCGAATCGGTCTCCGAAGGCCATCCGGACAAGATTGCCGACCAGATCTCCGATGCGGTGCTGGACGCGATCCTGACCCAGGACAAGCGTGCGCGCGTGGCGTGCGAGACCATGGTCAAGACTGGCGTGGCCATCGTCGCCGGTGAAATCACCACCAGCGCCTGGATCGACCTGGAAGCCTTGACCCGCAAGGTGATCCTGGACATCGGCTATGACAGCTCCGACGTCGGCTTCGACGGCGCGACCTGTGGCGTGCTGAACCTGATCGGGAAGCAGTCGCCGCACATCGCCCAGGGCGTGGACCGCAAGAAGCCCGAAGAAATGGGCGCTGGCGACCAGGGCCTGATGTTCGGCTATGCCACCAACGAGACCGACAGCTACATGCCGGCTGCGATCCACCTGTCGCACCGCCTGGTCGAGCAGCAGGCCAAGATCCGCAAGAAGAAGAACTCGCCGCTGTCCTGGCTGCGCCCGGACGCCAAGAGCCAGGTCACCCTGCGCTACGAAAACGGCGAAGTGGCCGCCATCGACGCGGTGGTGCTGTCGACCCAGCACGCCCCGGGCGTGAAGCAGAAGGACCTGATCGAGGCCGTCCGCGAAGAGATCATCAAGCCGGTGCTGCCGGCCAAGTGGCTGCACAAGGGCACCAAGTTCCACATCAACCCGACCGGCAAGTTCGAGATCGGCGGCCCGGTGGGCGACTGCGGCCTGACCGGCCGCAAGATCATCGTCGACACCTACGGCGGCTGGGCCCGTCATGGTGGTGGCGCGTTCTCGGGCAAGGATCCGTCCAAGGTCGACCGTTCGGCTGCCTACGCTGCCCGTTACGTCGCCAAGAACGTCGTTGCCGCCGGCCTGGCCGACCGTTGCGAAGTGCAGGTCTCCTACGCCATCGGCGTGGCCGAGCCGACCTCGATCTCGGTCACCACCTTTGGCACCGGCAAGATCAGCGATGACAAGATCGAGAAGCTGATCCGCAAGCATTTCGACCTGCGCCCGTACGGCATCATCCAGATGCTGGACCTGATCCACCCGATGTACCAGCAGACCGCGGCCTACGGCCACTTCGGCCGCAAGGCCAAGGAGTTCAGCTACACCAACGGTGCTGGCGAACAGGTCAACGCGACCGCCTTCTCCTGGGAGAAGACCGATCGTGCCGCCGCCCTGCGCGCGGATGCGAAGTTGAAGTAAGAAATGGGCCGCGAAAGCGGCCCTTTTCTTACGGGTAGAGCCGACCGTTGGTCGGCTGGCCGCGCAGCGCGGCAATGATCGGCGAAACAAACGGCGGGCCGCGAAAGCGGCCCGTCGTCGTTTGGGCGGCAACAGCAAGGCGCATGGCGATGCGTTCGTCGTCGCGGCGCATCAACACTATCGCGGCGCGGCCGCAAAAGCGGCCCGTCGTCGTTTGGGCGCCTTGACCCATCGTCACGCCGCGCCCGACCAGCCGACCAACGGTCGGCTCTACCTGTCGGCCGAGCGGCGCTACACTTCCCCCATGCCCGAATTCAAATCCAACCAGCTCTCCATGACCGTGCTGATGTCGCCGGACATGGCCAATTTCTCCGGCAAGGTGCACGGCGGTGCGGTGCTGCGCCTGCTCGACCAGGTCGCCTACGCCTGCGCCAGCCGCTATGCCGGCAGCTACGTGGTCACCCTGTCGGTGGACCAGGTGATGTTCCGCCAGCCGATCGCGGTCGGCGAGCTGGTCACCTTCCTGGCCTCCGTCAACTACACCGGCACCTCCTCGATGGAGATCGGGGTCAAGGTGGTGGCCGAGGACATCCTCAAGCGCAGCGTACGCCACGCCAACAGCTGCTTCTTCACCATGGTCGCGGTGGATGACGAGGGCAAGCCGACCCCGGTGCCGCCGCTGGTGCTGGAGACCGCCGACGAACGCCGCCGGCATGCCGCCGCGTTGATCCGCCGCCAGCTGCGCGAGGAGATGGAGCAGCGCCATCTGGAGCTGCTGGCATCCAACCCACCCGCACCGGGCGATCTGGTCGAGCGGGTCTGAGCAGCGCTGCCGACCAGCGGCCGGCACTGCCCCTGATGGCCTACCCGGTGTTCTGTACGCCCTGCGAAACACCGTTCACGCAGGCCACCAGCGCGCGCAGCACGTCGTCGTCTTCGCCCCCGCTCTCACGCCAGCGGCGCAGCAGGTCCACCTGCAGCACGCTGATCGGATCGATGTAGGGGTTGCGCAGGCGGATCGACAGCGCCAGGCGCTGGTCGTGCTGCAGCAGCTCCTCCTGCCCGGTCAACCCCAGGATCCACTGCGAGGTGAGCTCCAGCTCGCGCTGGATCTGCGGGAAGAAGCGGCCATGCAACGCACCGGACAGCTGCGAGAACTGCTCGGCGATGGTCAGGTCGCCCTTGGACAGCACCATCGCGATGTCGTCCAGGAAGGTGCTGAAGAACGGCCAGTCGCGCGCCATCTCTTTCAGGATGCCTTCGTGCCCGGCATCGATCGCCGCCTGCAGGCCGCTACCCACGCCATACCAGCCCGGAATCACGGCACGCGCCTGGCTCCAGGCGAACACCCACGGAATCGCGCGCAGATTGGTCAGCGCCGCATCTTCGCCCAACCGGCGCGAGGGGCGTGAGCCCAGCGTCATCCGCTCGATCACGTCGATCGGCGTGGCCAGGCGGAAGTACTGCATGAAGTCTTTCTGGCCAACGAAGGCGCGGTAGGCGTCCGCACTCTTCTGCGCGATCAGGTCCATCACCGGGCGCCACTGTTCCTCGCGCGGCTCCGGTGCGCGCGGGCGCAGGCTGGAGCGCAGCACCGCACCGGTGGACTGCTCCAGCGAGCGCAGCGCCAGCGCACGGATGCCGTACTTGCGATGGATCACCTCGCCCTGCTCGGTCACCCGCAGGCGGCCGTCGATGCTGCCACGCGGCGAGGCATCCACGGCGTGCGTGGTCTTGCCGCCACCGCGGCTGATCGAGCCGCCACGGCCGTGGAAGAAGGTCAGCCGGATGTGGTTCTCGGCGGCCACGTCCAGCAGCTCCACCTGGGCGCGCTGAAGGCCCCAGCGCGACGCTGCGATACCCCCGTCCTTGCCGCTGTCCGAATAGCCGAGCATCACCATCTGCACATCGCCGCGCGAGGCCAGGTGCGTTCGGTAGACCGGATCGGCGAGCAGATCGCGCAGGGTATCGGTCCCGCGCTTGAGATCGTCCACCGTTTCAAACAGCGGGGCGATGTCGAGCGGCACCGCGCCGGCGTCATCCACCAGGCCGCCACGACGTGCCAAGGCGAGCACGGCGAGGACATCGCTGCGGTCATGCGCCATCGAGATGATGTAGCTGCCCAGCGCATCGGCACCGTGTCGCCGGCGTGCATCGGCCAGCGCCGCGAACACCGCGTCCAGGCGCTCACCGCCTTCTTCGTTGCTCACCGGCAGCGCCTGCTCGCCACTGGCGAACGGGGCCAGGCGTGCCGCGCGGGTGACCGCATCGGCGGCGTCCCAGGCCTCCTGCCCATCCAGCACGCTGGCCAGCGCGCGACCATGCACGCTCGATTCCTGACGCACGTCCAGGCGCGCCAGATGGAAGCCGAAGGTGCGCACCCGCCACAGCAGGCGACGCACCGCGAAGCCGCCGGCATGGTCGCCCTTGTTCTCGTGCAGGCTGCGCAGGATCAGCTCGATGTCGTCGGTCAGTTCCTGCGGCGACGCATAGGCGCCTTCCGCATCCTCCATCGTCGCCTGCACGCGCGCGCGCATGCGGTCATTGAGCAGGCGGTACGGCATGTCGGCATGACGCGGGCGCGAAGTGACCTTGGGCAACAGGACCTTGTAATGCTCCACGCGTGCCTGCAGTTCATCGCTGACCGCCACCCGTTCGGTGGACTGGCTGAGCAGGCTGGCCAGCTGCAGCAGGTCTTTCTGGTAGCGGCCGAGCACGGCCTGGCGCTGCGCATCCAGGGTGTTGCGGATGGTGCCGGCATCCACGTTCGGATTGCCGTCCATGTCGCCGCCTACCCAGGTACCGAAGCGCAGCAGGCGCGGCAGCGGCAGTTCCTGGCCATAGGTATCCAGCAGTGCCTGCTGCAGCGATTCGTACAGCACCGGAATCACCCGGTACAGCACCTGCACCAGATAGAAGCCGACATGCTCGCGCTCGTCTTCCACGGTCGGGCGCACGGGCGAGGAATCGGTGGTCTGCCACGAGGCGGTCAGGGCCATGCGGAACCGCGCGGCGTCGGCGGCCGCTTCGCCCGGGGTGCGCTGGCCGTCGAGGTTGTCGACCAGGCTTGCCACCATCAACTGCTCTTTTTCCAGCAGCGCGCGGCGCACCGCTTCGGTCGGGTGCGCAGTGAACACCGGCTCGATGTCGATCCGCGGCAGCCACTCGGCAAGCTCGTCCAGGGTGACGCCCTGCGCTTTGAGATTGACCAGTGCGTCCTGCAGGCCATCGGGCTGCGGCGTGGCGGTACCGGCACGCTGGTAGTCGCGGCGGCGGCGGATGCGGTGCACCCGCTCGGCGATGTTCACCACCTGGAAATAGGTACTGAACGCACGCACCATCGCTTCGGCACGCGCCGGCGGCAGGCCGGTCAGCGCGTCGTTGAGATCGAACAGAGGAGCGTCGCTTTCGCGGCGGGCGATGGCGCGCGTGCGCACCTGTTCCACATCATCGAAAAACTGCGTGGAGACCTGCTCGGCGAGCAGGTCGCCGACCAGTGCGCCGAGCCGGCGTACATCGTCACGCAGGGGAATATCGGGAGTGGCAAAAACGATGCTGCTTCGGTACTCGTTCATCTGCGACGCACTGGCCTCGGGAACGGAATCCGCTCAAGCCTACCCCACATTGGGGTCATTGCTGCGTCGCGCAAATAGTTACATCTGGTAGTGCCGGCCGCTGGCCGGCAGGTGCCGATCATTCCTGGTACCGGCCAACGGCCGGTACCTACCCGTCATTTTCCGTGTTGGCCGACCGGTCGGCATCCACGATCATGATCTGCATCGGCTCGTAGCCGGTCCCGCCGCGGCGGGACCGGCCGGGTGCGGTCAGCGCTTCTTCTTGACCGGCTTGCCCTCGCCGACGGTCTGCTCCAGCCAACGCTCGCTCTCGGCCAGCATGGTCATGATCGATTCGCGCGCGCGGTAGGCATGCGATTCGTTGGGCAGCATCACCAGCCGCGAGGTACCACCCAGCCCCTTCACCGCGGCGAACATGCGCTCGCTCTGGATCGGGAACGTGCCGGAGTTGTTGTCGTCCACGCCGTGGATGAAGAGGATCGGGTCCTTGATCCTGTCGGCGTAGTTGAATGGCGACATCTTCTGGTAGACGTCCTGCGCCTGCCAGTAGTTGCGCTCTTCGGCCTGGAAGCCGAACGGGGTCAGCGTACGGTTGTAGGCACCGCTGCGCGCGATGCCGGCCTTGAACAGGCGGGTATGCGCAAGCAGGTTGGCGGTCATGAACGCACCGTAGGAGTGACCACCGATCGCGATGTGCTCACGGTCGGTCACGCCACGGCGCACCACTTCATTCACCGCTGCTTCGGCATTGGCGATCAACTGCGGCAGGTAGGTGTCGTTCGGTTCCTTGTCGCCCTCGCCGATGATCGGCATCGACGGGCTGACCAGCACCGCGTAGCCCTTGGCCAGGAATGCCTGCGGGCCCCAGTAGCTGATCGCGTTGAAGCGGTACGGCGAATCGGTGACCTGGCTGGCGGCTTCGGCGGTCTTGAACTCGCCCGGGTAGGCCCACATCAGCAGCGGCAACGGGCCGTCCTTCTTCGCGTTGTAACCCGGCGGCAGCATCAGCGTGGCGGTCAGGTCGACGCCGTCGTTGCGCTTATAGCGGATCTGCTCCTTGCTCACCCCACGCAGCTGCGGCAACGGGTGCTGGAAGTGGGTCAGCGCCTTCGGTGCAGCCGTGGCATCACTCAGTGACTGCACGTAGAAGTTGGCCGGCTCGTCGGGCGATTCACGGGTCAACAGCAGCGAGCTGCCTTCCTGGTCGAGCAGTGCCACCGGCGCGGCGTACGACGGGGCCTGCGAGTGGAACAGGCGCGTGGTCTGCTTGCTGTCCAGATCAAGGCGGTCCACGAACGGACGGTCGCCTTCCGGCGAGGCGCCCAGGCCGTACAGGAAGATGCTGCGGCCATCGGCACTCACCTGCAGGCGCGAGCGACCGTTGACGTCGCGCACCAGGCCCGGGCGGCCCGGGTCGTTGTAGCGGTCCTGCGAGGAACGCGCGGACAGCAGCTCGGCCGCTTTCTCCGGCTGATCCGGCGCGATCCGCCACTGCTTGACCTCGCGATTCTTCCACCACGACTCGTTGAGCAGCGCCAGATCGCCACGGCCCCACTGGATGCCGGCATAGCGGCTGCCCAGTTGCGCCAGGGTCACCGGCGGCTTGTCGAAGGGGGCGGCCTGCATCAGCACCGCATCGCGCACCTTGGCATCGCGGTTCGGGTCGCCGCCGTCCTGCGCTTCGGCCCAGACCAGGGTCGCCGGGGCATCGGCGCGCCAGTCGATCCGGCGCACGCCGGTGGCCACCGCATCGTTGCCGGTCGGCAGGCCTTCCTTCAACGGCAGGTTGGCCACGGTGTGCTCGAGCTTGCCATCCACGGCGGACAGCACTTCGATGCGACGCGCGAATGCGCTGGCCGGCACCAGATAGGAGTACGGACGCACCACCCGCTCGCTGAGCAGGTAACGGCCATCGGGTGAAATGGTGACATCCCAGTAAACACCGCCGGTGGACAGCGGCGTGATCACGCCGTTGAGCGCGACCTTGGCCGGCTGCGCGCTGGCGTAATAGTCGAAGAGGCGGGCATCGGCCTCGTTCTTGAGCATGTCCTGGTAGGTACGGATCGTACGGACGCCGGCGTCGGCCTCGGTCTGCTGGATCGCCGGGCCGGTCGGAATGCCGCCCGCCGCCGGTGCCGCGCCCTGGCCCTTGAGCTGCTGCATCACCAGCAGGCCCCGGCTGTCGGGCTGCCAGCTGTAACCATCGCCCATCACCGTGTTCAGATCCCCGACCAGGCGGCGCGCCGAACCGGCGTCGACATCGACGATCCACAGTTCATTGGTGCCGGTCGCGGCGTGCACCTGGTTGAAGGCCAGGTACTTCTGGTCCGGCGACCACGCAAAGGTGGCGATCGACAATGGCTGCGGCAGCCCGCTGATCTGGCGCTCCCTGCCGTCGGCCACGCTCATCAGCCACAGCTTGTCGGCGAAGCTGAAGCGGCTGGCCGAATGCGTGGCCGGGTTGATGCGCAGGCCGGCCAGCTTCAGTTCGGGCTGGGCGACGTCGGCGATCGACGGCAGCGGCGGGGTCTGCAGCAGCGCGGCGAGGTCACGGCGCGGGGACAGGCTCAGGGTCGGCGCACGCGGCGCGTCGACCACGGCCTGCAGCGCCGGCGAGGGCAGCTCATAGCCGCTCGGGTCGCCCTTGGCGGCAGCCACGGCCTGCGCGGAGGTCCTGGCGGCCGGAGCGGCGGCCAGCGCCAACGGCGGCACCGCCAGCAGGGCCAGCCCGAGGATCAAGGTATGGCGCCAGTGTGGCGTGCGTGCACCGTGGTTGCGTGTCATGTTCCGTCCCTATGCTGATACAAACCCCCGACCTTAACAGCCGGGCGCCGATCGCCCCCCTGCCGATGGTTGGGGGCGGGCACCGATTCATGCCAACGCAGCGGGCCGCGATATAATGGGCGACCCTCCACCGAGGGGCGCTGCGACCGTTCCGGACCTGTCCGAGGGCGGCCAGGCTCGGTGGCCAGGATTGGTTCCAACGGCGCCCGGCGAACACGAGTACCGACTCGTCATGACACCGGAGCTTTGAATGAACGCTGTTGCCAAGACCTTCTCCACCGAAGGCGATTACAAGATTGCCGACATCTCCCTGGCCGATTGGGGCCGCAAGGAGCTGGACATCGCCGAGCATGAAATGCCGGGCCTGATGTCGATCCGCCGCAAGCACGCCGCCACCCTGCCGCTGAAGGGCGTGCGCGTGACCGGCTCGCTGCACATGACCATCCAGACCGCGGTGCTGATCGAGACCCTGAAGGACATCGGCGCCGACGTGCGCTGGGCCTCGTGCAACATCTTCTCGACCCAGGACCACGCTGCCGCCGCGATCGCCAAGTCCGGCACCCCGGTGTTCGCCTGGAAGGGCGAGTCGCTGGAGGAATACTGGGACTGCACCCTGGACGCACTGACCTTCACCCTGCCCGACGGCACCCTGACCGGCCCGGAGCTGGTGGTGGACGACGGCGGCGACGTGACCCTGCTGATCCACAAGGGCTACGAGCTCGAAAACGGCAGCACCTGGGTCGATGAAAAGGCCGCCTCGCACGAAGAACAGGTCATCAAGAACCTGCTCAAGCGCGTGGCAAAGGAGCGCCCGGGTTACTGGGGCCGCGTGGTCAAGGACTGGAAGGGCGTTTCCGAAGAGACCACCACCGGCGTGCACCGCCTGTACCAGCTGGCCCAGGCCGGCACCCTGCTGATCCCGGCGATCAACGTCAACGACTCGGTCACCAAGAGCAAGTTCGACAACCTGTACGGCTGCCGCGAGTCGCTGGCCGATGGCCTCAAGCGCGCGATGGACGTGATGCTGGCCGGCAAGGTCGCCGTGGTCTGCGGCTACGGTGACGTGGGCAAGGGCTGCGCCGCGTCGCTGCGTGCCTACGGTGCCCGCGTCGTGGTCACCGAGATCGATCCGATCTGCGCCCTGCAGGCCGCGATGGAAGGCTTCGAGGTCAACACCATCGAATCCACCCTGGGCCGTGCCGACCTGTACGTCACCACCACCGGCAACAAGGACATCATCCGCATCGAGCACCTGAGCGCGATGAAGGACCAGGCGATCGTCTGCAACATCGGCCACTTCGACAACGAGATCCAGGTCGATGCGCTGGTCGGCTTCCCGGGCGTGCAGCACATCAACATCAAGCCGCAGGTGGACAAGTACGTCTTCCCGAACGGCAACGCGATCTTCCTGCTGGCCGAAGGCCGCCTGGTGAACCTGGGCTGCGCCACCGGCCACCCGAGCTTCGTGATGTCCAACTCGTTCGCCAACCAGACGCTCGCGCAGATCGACCTGTGGGCGAACAAGGACAGCTACGAGAAGAAGGTGTACCTGCTGCCGAAGAAGCTGGACGAGGAAGTGGCGCGCCTGCACCTGGAAAAGATCGGCGTGAAGCTGACCACCCTGAGCCAGGAACAGGCCGATTACATCGGCGTGCCGGTGGACGGTCCGTTCAAGCCGGAGCACTACCGCTACTGATCGGCGTGCCGGTCCAGTTGTGTTGAACTGCAACGGGCGCCTTCGGGCGCCCGTTTTTTTGTGGCAGCAACCGACCGTTGGTCGGTACGGCGGTGCCGATAGCCTCGGTCAAGCCGGCACCCCGCGCACCGCGCTACGATGCCGCCATGACGCCCGCCATCAACCTGCTGAAGCAATCAGGCATCGCGCACAGCGTGCTGTCCTACCACCATGACGCCACCGCCGAGTCTTACGGCGGCGAAGCGGTGCAACAGCTGGGGCTGGATCCGGCGCAGGTGTTCAAGACGCTGCTGGCAAGCACCGAGAAGCACGAGCTGCTGGTGGCGATCGTGCCGGTGAGCGGCATGCTCGACCTGAAGGCGCTCGCCGAAGCAGCCGGCTGCAGGAAGTGCGAGATGGCACAGGTCGAGCAGGCACAGCGCGCCACCGGTTACCTGGTCGGCGGCATCAGTCCGCTGGGGCAGAAGAAAAAGCACCGCACCTTCCTCGATGCCAGCGCGCAGGTGCTGCCGACGCTGCATGTCAGCGCCGGCCGGCGCGGGCTGGAAGTGGCTCTGTCGCCGGCCGACCTGCTGCGGCTCACCGGCGGCGCATACGCACCGATCGGCAAGTCGCGATGATCGGCAGCCTGTTCGAGCGTCTGTTCGGCACGCCCCTGCCGCCGCTGCCGGAAGGCCGCCGCGGCACCACCCTGCTACGTGCACTGGGCAGTGGCGACTACGGCCTGCTGCGGAGCGCAGCGGCCACCGTCGCCCTCACCCGCGAGGCGGCGCTGCTGGATGACCTGGCGTTGCAGCTGCCGTATGTGGAGGCTGCCCGGGCACGCTATACGACCGACCCCAGGTGGATCCGCGAGCACTACGAACTGGACTTCGTGCTGCGCAAGCTGCGCCACTGGCGCGATCACGCTGGCTGCCTGTGCCAGCTGTATCCGCACTGGATGCATTACGAGCCCGGGCGCGAGATCGCCAGTGGTCACGTAGTGCCCGTCGCCACCGGCGTGGCCGAGGGTGGCTGGGGCGGTACGCAGGACGCCACCTGCACCGGGTGCGGGCGTGAGTGGCGCTGCATCGACCGCGAGTATCACGCGCCGTGGTGGGAATGGACGCCGCTTCCGCAACGCTGATCGTGAATCCAGGGGTAGCCACGCATGGCGTGGCTCTACCGGGTCATCCGATCACGGCCGCCAGTTGGCATTGCGGTCCCAGAACGCCACCGCTCGCGCGTAGGCGTCACGATCCAGCGGCACACCGGAGCCGCCCTCTTCCACCCCCAGCGCGTTGCGCATCATGGTGATCGGGGCCATCGGCACTTCCTCCGGCTCGGCGGTGTAGATGCAGCCGACGATGCCCCAGTCCGCATCGATGGGTGAGCCTTCCTTGGCCAACTGCTCGGCGCTGTACAGGATCACCACCAGAAAGTTCGCGCGCGGCGATTCCACGCCTTCGAACCAGCGCACCAGCACCGGCAGCTCGTCGCGGTTGCGCGCCTCGTAACCGCTGCGCAGCTGGTGACGGTTGGCCTCGGTGACCGGCACGGTCAGGCAGCGCGTGGAGGTCCAGTTCTCGTACACATGCAGTTTGCAGAACGGCGCGTAGCCGTCCAGCACCTTCAACGGCGCGTGCGTGTTGAGGTGCTGTTCGAACTGCTCGGCGCTGCAGTCCTGGATGGTGTTGCCACGCGGCACGCGGGGGAACAGACGGGGACGGGCGAATGCGGTAAGGACGATGGACATGGGAGGGGGATGGTAAAAATTCCTTCGATGGAGGTGATTTAGCACGCGGAGCTAAAGAAGTCAGCATCTTCGCCGATCTAGCCAAGGCTACAAACTTGGAGATCCGTGAGCATGCTGGAAGCTACTGAAGAGATGCAGTTCGATTTGTACATCGACTTCGAGAAGGGGCTTGGCTCCGCCTCACGAGTATTCCACGCCTCGGCGGGACTGATTGATGCCTTCACAAAATTTGATGTCGCCCTTTCAGGAATGGTGTCAACCAAAATCCATAGCACGATTGCTCTTGAAGATGTACAGGGCGGCTCAATTCGATCCATTCTTAGAAGCGTGATCATCGACATACCAGACGACGCGCTCCGCGACGGAGAATGGAAGAAAGTTTTGGGACACTTCCTCATCAAGGGTAAATACATCCTTTGCAAATGGCTTGAAGAGAATCCAAAAATTGAATCGATAGAACAGGTTCAGGAGGTGCACCAGCTGCTACTCATCGCAGCTGAAGAAACTCAATATCTTAGCCTTCCATTCTACCGACCCATTGCGTTTGACGATCTGCTTGATGTAACCAAGAAGATAGACGGTGCAACAAGGCACCTTTTGCCAGGCGACAAAGCGAAGTTCCAATCTCCCATTGGGGATGCAACTTTGCAAATCGACCCGCACCTGAGCGACGACGCGGCGTCAAGCATTCTCATCGAGAGAATCGATAGGATCGAAATAGTTGACCAATTCAAGGTCAAGAAGCCTGACTTTCTTGGGAAATCGCAGTGGTCGATCAGAATTGATGGGCACTCTCAGCATGCAGACTTCGACGACATCCCGTGGCTCACGAGGTTTCAAGCTGGAGACGAAGTTCTCGTCCCAGGCGATTCCTTGCATGCAAAACTGATGGTAGATGTCTTTTACGATTACAACGGCAGGGAAGTGCATAAGGAATATAGGATAGTCGAGGTGATCAGGATCGTGCCCCGCCCGATTGTTCATCAGTCGCAACTAGATTTTGACTAGAGTTTAAAGCGCGAGCCGCTCACGCAGCTCGCGCGCCTGCCGCCGTGAGACCTCCACCTGACTGCCGTCGTCGAGGGTCAGGTCGTAGCCATCACCGAGCGAGGGTTCGATCGACCGCACGCGGCGCAGGTTGACCAGCGTGCTGCGGTTGGCGCGGAAGAACAGCGCCGGTGACAGGCGTGCTTCCAGGGTGCTGAGGCTGCGCGCCAGCACCGCGTTCTGGTCACGGAACCAGAGCCGGGCATGGTTGCCGTCGACCACGATCTTGCGGATCTCGCCAAGCGCCACGAACCAGCAACGCTCGCCATCGCGCAGGAACACCTGATCGTCGGCGCCCAGCAGATCGCGCGCGCCGGGCGTCGCTGCAGGCGCGGCCGGTGCCGGGAGGCGCGCCCGGCCGCGCTCCAGCGCCGCCCGAAGGCGGTCGGCCTCCACTGGCTTGACCAGATAATCGAGTGCATTGGCTTCGAAGGCGCGCACGGCGTACTGGTCGTAGGCAGTGACGAACACCACCATCGGCACCGTCTCCAGTCCGTCCAGCACCTCGAAACCCTCCCCCGAGGGCATCTGCACATCCAGCAGTACCAGGTCGGGCTGCTCACGCAGGATCGCATCGCGCGCGGCGGGTACGTCATCCGCCTCGCCGACACATTCCACCCATGGGATCGCCGCCAGCAGCGTGCGCAGTTCGCGACGCGCCAGCCGCGCATCGTCCACGATCAACACGCGCAGGGAAGCCGTCATTGCCGCACCTCCAACCGCGCCACCGTCCGCTCGCCCTGACGCTCCAGCAGGAACGCGCCACGCCCGGATGAGGCGCGCGACGCATCCAGGCCGAGCTGGGCGCGCAGATAGGTCAGCCCGACACCGTGGCCTTCGCTGCCGGCGGCGTGCGAGGCGGGATTGTCCACTTCCACGCGCAGCACCTCACCCGTGACATGCGCACGCACATGCAGCTCGCCGCCACCCGGGTGGACCGCAATGCCGTGCTTGATCGCGTTTTCCACCAGCAGCTGCAGCGCCATCGGCGGCAGCCGTGCGGACAGCGCGGTCGGGTGGATATCGGTGCGCACCCGCAGGCGGTCTTCGTAGTGGATCGCCTCCACCGCCAGGTAGTCCTGCACCACGCGCCACTCTTCCGCCAGGGCGACCCAACCGCCGTCGGTGTGCACCAGCGCGTGGCGCAGCGTGCTGGACAGATGGGTGACCATGTCGCGTGCGCGTGCCGGGTCTTCGTTGATCAGCGCACGCAGGTTGTTGAGGGCATTGAATACGAAGTGGGGATTGAGCCGCGCGCGCAGTGCCTGGTGCTCCAGCGTCGCCCGCTGCGCTTCTGCGCGCAGGTGCGCCATTTCGCTGTGGCGGGCACGATGCAGCGCGCGGCGGCCGGTCCACAGTGCGCACCACACGCTCAGGACGATGGCGGTATTGAACCAGTAACCGAAGACCGCGGCCGGGCGATAGTTGGCACGTTGCCCCGGCAGCTGCACCCAGTCCCAGGCCAACGCAGGCAGCAGCGCAGCGGCAGTGAGCACCTGGGTAGCCGCTGCGACGATCACCACCGCGAGCAGCAGCCGCCACGTCAATCCAAGCAGATCGCGCTGCAACCAGTCATGGCGAAGCGCCCAGCGGCGGATGAACGCGCTGCCCACCCACAAGCAAAGCGACACCATCAGCGAGATCAGGACGATGCCGGACCAGTGGCCTCCATAGGAAAACCCGAGCACCAGGCTCACTGCCAGGTAGACCAGCCAGACCGCGCTGTTGCGCCACCAGAAACCGGAATTGCGTGCTGCCTGCCTCGCGCTCATCGTCTCCACGCCGCTATCGATCAGGGCGCCGCAGGCAGATCGAGGAAGTCCCGGATCTGCGTCTGCAGCCAGCGCGGATCATCCCACATCAGGAAGTGGTAGCCGGCGCGGCTCATCTCGATCCGCACGCCGGGCAGCGCAGCGTACTGCGTCGCGAACACCTGGCGCGTGCTGGCTTCGGTCGCACCGATCGGCTGGTAGGCCGCCCAGGCACCGAGCACCATCACCGGTGCGGTGATGCCGGCGACCGGCTGGCGCAGGTCGGTCATCATCATCGAATACATCGCGTTGGCGGTGGTGGCGCGGTCACTGTCGCGTCCCCATTGCTTCAAGGTGGCAACACGGTCCGGTGCATGCGCCATCCCGGCCACCGCGGCATCGGTCTGCGCCGCGTACTGGTTTGCGTCGGCGGCGAGCATGCCGGCCCGCATCTGCTCGGCCATCGGCTTGAGCGTGGCCGGTGTCGCCGCCGGGTTCTGCACCGCGCCGAGGTACGGCAAGGCATCGACGATCACCAGTGGGCCGATGTTCCGTGGGGCCGCGATCGCCATCTGCAGGGCCAACACACCCCCCAGGCTGTGGCCGATCACGGCCGGATGATCGAGCTTGCGGTCGGCGCTGTAGGCCAGCAGCCGGTCCCGCATGGCGCTGAGGAAATCATCGCTGGCCACGGCGGGCGCACCGGCGAAGCCCGGGAGCTGGATCAGATGGCATTGCACCTGCGGCTGCAGCGCGGCGCAGGTCTCACGCCAGACCTCGGCACCGCTGTTGAGGCCGGGAATCATCAGTACCGGCCGGCCGCTGCCGATCACCTCGACCTGCAGATCCTGGAACTGTCCGGCGGCGGCGTGGGCGGGGCTGACCAAAGTGGCCCATGCGGTCAGCGCGAGCGCAGCCAACGGGGCGATGGAGTAGATGCGGCGGGGACGGACGGTCGACATGGCACGCTCCTGGCAAGTGGGAGCACAGACTGGCCCGGAGCGAGGCGGCCGGGGCAATTACATGATCAGCGGCTGCAGAACGGCGCTCAGCGGTCGCGCGGGACGGTCGAACCCGCCGGCCTCAGCGATCCCGCGCACCGACGATCGCCTGCAGTGCCTCGGGCAGCGACGGGTACTGGAACGCGAAGCCCTCGGCCAGCGCGTGCACCGGCTGTACGTTCTGCCCGGTCAGCAAGAGGCCGCTCATTTCCCCGAAGCCCAGCTTCAAGGCGAAGGCCGGGGTGGTCAGCCGCGCGGGACGGTGCAACGCCTCGCCGAGCGTGGTGGCGAACACGCGGTTGGTCACGGTACCCGGCGCAGTGCCGTTGTAGGCACCGCGCGCCTGCTCGTTGCCCAGCAGCCACAGGATCATGCCGACCAGGTCCTCGCGATGGATCCAGCTCATCCACTGCCGGCCATCGCCCATCGGCCCGCCGAGCCCCATCCGGAACGGCGGCAGCATCTTCAGCAGCGCCCCACCATCCTGGTCGAGCACGATCCCGGTTCGCAGCACGCAGGTGCGTACGCCGAGCGCCTCGGCCTTGAGCGCCTCGGCTTCCCATTGCCGGCACAGCATCGCCGCGAAGTCGTGCCCGGGCGAGGCGGTTTCATCCAGCGGCGTGCTGTCGCGCGGGCCGTACCAGCCGATCGCCGAACCCGATACCAGCACCCGGGGCCGTTCGGGCAGCGCGCCGATCCAGGCAAGCAGCGCCTGCGTGGTGCCGATCCGGGAGTCGCGCAGCGCCTGCTTGCGCGCAGCGCTCCAACGGCCATCCATCAGTGGCTCGCCGGCCAGGTTGACCACCGCCTGGACCGCACCGACCTCGTCCAGCGTGGCCACGTGGTGAATCCCCGGCTGCGGGCGCAGGCCGGGCCGACGGGTCAGCACGATGGGTTCGTGCCCCTCGGCCAGCAGGCGCGTGCACAGGCGGCTGCCGATGAAGCCGGTGCCACCGGTCACGAGAATCTGCATGGCCATTGCTCCGGAAGATCAGCGCTCACTGTACCCGGCACGGCGTGCACGGTACATCGATGCACTTCACATTCATCGCGATGAAGAGATATGATTGAACCACACCCGCCGACGCGCCCTGCCCATGACCGCCATCAGCTTCGAGTTCTATCCGCCCAAGACCGACGACCAGCGTGCCCAGCTGGACCGGACCGCGGCCAAGCTGAAGGTATTCGCGCCGGAGTACGTCTCGTGTACGTTCGGTGCCGGCGGCTCGACGCTCAGCTACACCTCCGAGACCGTGCGCCACCTCAAGCAGCACCATGGCTTCGACGCGGCCCCGCACCTGTCCTGCGTCGGTGGCAGCCGCGAGGAGATCCGCGAGCTGCTCAAGCTGTACCGCGCGATCGGCTGCCGACGGATCGTCGCCCTGCGCGGTGACCTGCCCTCCGGCATGGGCCACCCGGGTGACCTGCGCTATGCCTCCGAACTGATCAGCTTCATCCGCGCCGAGCATGGCGATGCGTTCCGGATCGAAGTGGGCGCGTATCCGGAGACCCACCCGCAGGCCAACGATGCCCTGCTCGACCTGAAGCACTTCAAGACCAAGATCGACGCCGGTGCCGATGCGGCGATCACCCAGTACTTCTTCAACGCCGACGCGTATTTCCACTTCGTCGATGCCGTGCGCAGGCTGGGCGTCACCGTGCCGATCGTGCCGGGCATCATGCCGATCTCCAACTTCAGCCAGCTGCGCCGCTTCTCCGAACAGTGCGGCGCCGAAATTCCGCGCTGGATCGGCAAGCGCATGCAGGCCTACGGCGACGATGCCGAATCGGTGCGCGCATTCGGTGCCGAGGTGGTGGCCAGCCTGTGCGAACGCCTGGTCGCCGGTGGCGCGCCCGGCCTGCACTTCTACACGCTCAACCTGGCCAAGCCGACCACCCAGGTGCTGAAACTGCTGCGCAGCTGAGGCCGCCACGCATCGCTTGCAGATAACGCCAGCGCGGCTACGCTGCTGCGATGAAACCGCTCGTGCCGCTGCTGCTGTGTGCGCTGTGCCTGCCCTCGCCGCCCGCCCTGGCGCAGGCGCCGCAGCGCGTGAACCGCTGCACCAACGCGCAGGGCGAAACCGTCTTCACCGACCGCCGCTGCGATGCGCTGGGTGCTACCTCGCGATTGCCCCCTCGCACCGGGAGCGTGGGCAACACCGGCATCTATCGCGCCGGCTGCGCGCGTCGGCTCAGTGAGCTGACCGGGCAGATCCGCGACGCGGTCAGCGCGCAGGACGTCAACCGGCTGTCCTCGATCTACCTCTGGAGCAATGTCTCCAACGCCACCGCGAACCACATCATCGGGCGGCTGGAATCGGTGGTGCAGCGCCCCCTGATCGACATCGCGCCGGTCTACCCGGAAAGCGCCCCGGTACCGCTGGACCCCGCGCTTGCCGCCGTGGACGCCCCCCAGACACCGGCACGTCCGCGTCCGGTCGGCCTGCGCATCGAACAGACCCTGGGTAGCACCGCCACCCCCGCACGCACGGTGTTCGGCCTGCGCCGTCAGTACGGCTGCTTCTGGATCACGCTGTAGCCGGCCACAGCGACCGGATCGCGGCGATGCCCTGCGCCCCGTGACGGCGTGCCTGCTCGATATCGGTGGGGCCCAGTCCGCCCAGCGCATACAGCGGCAGCGACACCTGCTCGCGCAGCGCTTCGAACGCATCCCAACCCAGCGGCACCGCCCCTGGATGGCTGTCGGTCGCCTGCACCGGCCCCAGCACCGCGAAGTCACAGCCCAGCCGCTGCGCCGCCTGCAGCTGAGCCAGATCGTGGCAGGAGGCCGCCACCAGCTGGCCGGCCGGCAACGGCCGCTCGCCCAGCGCCAACAGCTGCTCGCTGCCCAGATGCACCCCGACGCCCAACCGTCCGGCCAGGTCGATATCGCGGTTTACCAGCCACTGCGTGCGCGGCCCGTGCTGCTGGATCACCCGCTCGGCCAGCGCCACCCGCGCCGGGCTGGACGGGGTGCGCAGCTGCACGCGGCGCACGCCACTCTCCAGCGCCTGCGCCAGGCGCCCCAGCCAGGCCTGGTGGACGCTGTCTTCCTCGCCCTCCGGCTCCGGGGTGATCAGATACCGGTCGGGCTGGCGCAACGCCGCCACCACCGGCAGATCGGCCGGTGGCATCGAATAGCGGTGCAGCTTGTCCGGCGCCACCCAGGTGATCGCCTGCCCTTCCCGACCGCGCGGCGAGCCCTTCCAGCCCTGGATCCGGCGCACCTCCAGGCGCAGTCGCTTGTCCGGGTAGATCTGCGGCACGTCCATGATCCACTCACCGACCTCGGCTTCGATCCCCAGCTCCTCGCGCAGCTCCCGGACCAGCGCTTCCTCCGAGGTCTCGCCGGGCTCGCGCTTGCCGCCCGGGAACTCCCACAGGCCGGCCATATCGCGGTTCTCCGTGCGACGGTTGAGCAGAATGCGGCCACGGGCATCGGTGATGACGCCGGCCACGACATGGATCGAACGAAGGGGAGATGACATACCCGGAGGATGCCCAAACCGGGCCGGGTGGCGCAATGCCCCTGCCGGTAGTTGTGGAGGCGCAGTGCGGACCGTGGTGTGTCTCCGATCGCGTCTGCCGCGAGCGTGAGGGCCCCGCAGCGACCGAGCTGCTCCGGGAAGGACCGTCACCCGCATGGATGCGGGTGTCGAGCCTACAAGGATGTATTTACGGCGCGTCCTGGACGGGGCTGCCCGGTCGCCTCACGCCATGAACATTCGAGGCGCCGCGCCGTTGGCGAAGAACCACAAAAAAGCCCCGCACAAGGCGGGGCTTCTTCAGCACTTCCAATCAGCCGATCCGTCGATCAGCCAATCAACCGATCAGCTCAGCTGACCATGGCAGTGCTTGTACTTCTTGCCGCTGCCGCACGGGCACGGATCATTGCGGCCGACCTTCGGCTCATCGCGGGTGACCTGCGGCACGCCGTTCTGGGCGGCCTCCACCTGCGCAGCCTCTTCGTCCGCACCGTAACCGCCGGCGTCCTGGTGCTGGAACTGCGACTGCAGCAGGCGCGCTTCGGCCTGCTGACGCTCGGCCTGTTCCAGTGCCGCCACTTCCTCTTCGCTGCGGATACGCACGCGCGCCAGCAGCGTCACTACTTCGCGCTTCACGTTCTCCAGCATCTCCGAGAACAGCTCGAACGCTTCCTTCTTGTATTCCTGCTTCGGCTGCTTCTGCGCATAACCGCGCAGGTAGATGCCCTGGCGCAGGTAATCCATGCGCGCCAGGTGCTCCTTCCAGCTCTGGTCCAGCACGGTCAGCATCACGTGCTTCTCCAGCGCGCGCATGGTCTCGTCGCCCACGCCGGCTTCCTTCGCGGCGAAGTGCTCGTCGACCTTGGCCTGCACCTTCTCGGCGATGCCTTCGGCGTCCAGTTCCTCGTGCGCCTTGACCAGCTCGGTCAGCGACATGTCGATGCCGAAGTCCGAGGCCAGCGTCGCTTCCAGACCCTGCAGGTCCCACTGCTCATCGATCGAGTTCGGCGGCACGAAGCGCGCCACCACATCGAAGATCACGTCGCCGCGGATGCCATCGACGTTCTCCTTCACCGACTCCGCATCCAGCAGTTCGTCGCGCTGGCTGTAGATCACCTTGCGCTGATCGTTGTTGACGTCGTCGAAGTCCAGCAGGTTCTTGCGGATGTCGAAGTTGTGCGCTTCGACCTTGCGCTGCGCTTTCTCGATCTGGCGACTGACCAGACGATCCTCGATGACGTCGTCTTCCTTCATGCCCATCATGCGCATCGCCTTCTGGACCCAGTCCGAGGCGAAGATGCGCATCAGGTTGTCTTCCAGCGAGAGGTAGAAACGGGACGAACCCGGGTCGCCCTGGCGGCCCGAACGGCCACGCAGCTGGTTGTCGATACGGCGCGATTCGTGGCGCTCGGTACCGACGATGTGCAGGCCACCGGCCGCCTTGACCGCGTCATGGCGCTTCTGCCACTCGGCCTTGACCTGGGCACGCTGTTCCGGCGTCGCGTCTTCGCCCAGCTCATGCAGCTGCGCTTCCAGCGAACCGCCCAGCACGATGTCGGTACCACGGCCGGCCATGTTGGTGGCGATGGTGACCGCGCCCGGCATGCCGGCGTTGGCGATGATGGTCGCTTCGCGGTCGTGCTGCTTGGCGTTGAGCACTTCGTGGTGCACACCGGCCTTGGTCAAGTGCTCGGACAGCATCTCCGAGGTTTCGATCGAGGTGGTACCCACCAGCACCGGCTGGCCGCGCTCGTTGCAGGCCTGGATATCGGCCAGCACGGCGTTGAACTTGCCGTTGCGGTTGAGGAACACCTGGTCCGAACCGTCCTTGCGGATGGTCGGGCGGTTGGTCGGGATCACCACCACTTCCAGGTTGTAGATGCTCTGGAATTCGTAGGCTTCCGTATCGGCCGTACCGGTCATGCCGGACAGCTTCTTGTACATGCGGAACAGGTTCTGGAAGGTGATGCTCGCCAGCGTCTGGTTCTCGCGCTGGACCGGCACCCCTTCCTTCGCTTCCACCGCCTGGTGCAGGCCATCGGACCAGCGGCGGCCGGCCAGGGTACGGCCGGTGAATTCATCGACGATCACCACTTCGCCATCGCGCACGATGTAATCCACGTCGCGCTGGTAGATCGCATGCGCACGCAGGGCGGCATTGAGGTGATGCACCACGGTCAGGTTCTGCGCGGCGTACAGGCCTTCGGTCTCGGCATTGAGGATGCCGGCTTCGACCAGCAGCTTCTCGGCATGCTCCATGCCGGCCTCGGACAGATGGACCTGCTTGCCCTTCTCGTCGACCCAGAAATCGCCCTCGCCTTCCTCGGCGTCCTGCTTGATCAGGTGCGGGACGACGCGGTTGACGCGGATGTACAGCTCCGGGGAATCATCGGCCGGGCCGGAGATGATCAGCGGGGTACGGGCTTCATCGATCAGGATGGAGTCGACTTCGTCGACGATCGCGTAGTGCAGGCCGCGCTGGTAGCGGTCCGCACGCGACAGCGCCATGTTGTCGCGCAGGTAATCGAAGCCGAATTCGTTGTTGGTGCCGTAGGTGATGTCGCTGGCATAGGCCTCGCGCTTGTCGCCGTGCGGCATGCCCGGGTAGACCACGCCCACGCTCAGGCCCAGCCAGTTGTAGAGCTTGCCCATCTGCGCCGAGTCACGGCGGGCCAGGTAGTCGTTCACGGTGACCACGTGGACGCCCTTGCCTTCCAGCGCGTTGAGGTACACCGGCAGCGTGGCGACCAGCGTCTTGCCTTCACCGGTGCGCATTTCGGCGATCTTGCCCAGGTGCAGGACCATGCCGCCGATCAGCTGGACGTCGTAATGGCGCATGCCGAGCACGCGGCGGCTGGCTTCACGGCAGACCGCGAACGCTTCGGGCAGCACCTTGTCCAGGGCCTCACCGTCAGCGATGCGCTGCTTGAACTCCGGGGTCTTGGCCTTGAGCTGCTCGTCGGAGAGCTTTTCGATTTCCGGCTCCAACGCATTGACCTTGGCGACGATGCGGTTGAGCTGGCGCAGCTGTCGTTCATTACGACTGCCGAAGACGCGGGTAAGCAGGCTGTTGATCATTGAAGGAACCGGTTGGAATGAGACGCCCCAACGGCGGCGCTCTCCCCGGGGGATGCGCGCGCCGCAAACGAAACAGGGCGCACCGCGCCCTGTCTATGGCAACACCCATTGTAGCTTGGGACGGGGGTCCGGCGTTTCAAGCACCCCCGTTCAAGTTCGTTACCGTGATCAGCCCCGCGAAACGCGGCCGACCGGGGTGTTGCCGCCATCACCGAGGAACTTGCGCGGATTGACCACCTGGCCGCGTTCCCAGACCTCGAAGTGCACGTGGGCACCGGTGGAACGGCCCGTGGAACCGGCCTTGGCCACTTCCTGGCCGGCCCGGACCAGATCGCCCGGCTTCACCACCAGGCGCGAATTGTGCGCATAGCGGGTCACATAGCCATTGCCATGGTCAACATCCACCACGTTGCCGTACCCGCCCTTCACACCGGCGAAGCTGACCACGCCATCGGCCACCGACATCACCGGGTCACCGACCTTGGCGTGGAAATCCATGCCCTTGTGGGTGGCCGCACCGCGACCGAACGGATCGCTGCGGGTACCGAAGTTGGAGGTGATGTAGGTGTTGCGGATCGGCATGCGCGAGGGCACGGCGTTCTGCTCGAGCTGGTGGTCGAACATCAGCGATTCCATCACCGACAGCTGGCGGCCTGAAGCAGCAAAGCGCTGCTCCAGCACCTGTAAGTCGGCGTTGACCGCGCTGACCGGGATGTCCTGGGTCGGGCCGGGCTCGCCTTCACCGAGGCCGGGGGTCTCGTTGAAGTCGAACTCGCCGTCTTCCAGTTTGCCCATCTGGGTGAGTCGTTCGCCCAGGGCGTTGAGACGGGTGGCCTGCGCCTGCAGCTCGCCCATCCGCGCAGCCAGCGCGTTGACCTGGGTCTGGGCGTCCTTCTGGGCCTGCGCCAGTTCGCGTTCCTGCTGTGCGACCTTGGCGTGGAGCCGGGAATCGTTGAACATGCTGCCACCGATACCGGCACCGAAGCCGATCAGGCAGCCCACCCCCAGCACACTGCCCAGCAGGGCCCGGGGGGAATCTTCGAAGTAGAAACGCAAACGCGCCAGCGGCGTCTTGGCCTGTCCTTCACGCGTTTTGATTACGATCTTTTTGAATGCCATCAGTGAGTTTTCATGTCTGAGCCGAAATCCAGTGCCCGTTCCCCATCCACGCCGAAGCCGGCGCTGGATGCGGTCATGGCGGACAAAGCCGGTAATCCGCTGCGTCGTGCCTTGTGGCTCGACGCGCTGGACCGTCAATTGCGCCCCCATTTGCCGCCTGCACTGGCCACCCGTTGCCGGCTGGCGAATGTAAACGGCGAGCACCTCGTTTTTCTCGTCGAATCTCCCGTCTGGCATGCCAAGGTCCGGCTTGCCGAAGCACAGTTGATCGACGCGGCCCGGTCCATCGGGCTGAAGGTCACCAAGGTGACCGTCAAAACAGCGTCTGCCCCTCCCCCACGCTCCCCAGCGCTCGACAACAGGAATGGCCCCCACGCTGTTTCAGCCGCCACGCACAAAGGGCTACGCGACGCGTTGGCTTGTCTGCGCGACGTGGATTCCTCCACATCGTGAAGCCATCGGGGCATCCCGCCCCTTCCCGGCCGCGTCACGATCACGTGAACTTGGCTGGGAGCCGGTCTGCACTGTAGCGGCGTAAGTGCCGCCAGTCGTTAGTCTTTTATTAAATTAGCGTTAAATTCGGCAAGAACCTTGATGAGGTTCACAAATCTGTGCGCCATGCACCCCCACGGTTCATTGACGTCAAGATCACGCCGCGTGCGCATGGCGCCACGTCTGCAGATACAGGAACGGCGCCCCAGGCGCCGTTTTGTTTTCTTTCAAATCAATGACTTGTGCGCAAAACGCGATCAGGCGTACGCCGGCAGGCCGTAGACCACCGGCGCCGCAGCGGCCGGCGACTCATAGCTGACCCATTCCCACGCACTGGCGTCGGCCAGCAGGGCGCGCACCAGCTTGTTGTTGAGCGCATGGCCGGACTTGAAGCCTTCATAGGCGCCGAGCACCTGGCCGCCGGCCAGGTACAGATCGCCGATCGCATCGAGGATCTTGTGGCGCACGAACTCATCGGCGTAGCGCAGACCGTCATCGTTGAGCACGCGGAACTCGTCGAGCACGATGGCGTTGTCCATCGAGCCGCCCAGGCCCAGGTTGCGCTCGCGCATGTATTCCAGGTCGCGCATGAAGCCGAAGGTCCGGGCGCGCGAGATTTCCTTGGTGTAGGCCAGGGTCGAGAACTCGATCTCCGCCCGCGACTGCTTGGCCGGGATCATCGGATGGTTGAACTGGATGGTGAAGCCGAGCTTGTAGCCTTCGTACGGCTCGAAGCGGGCGACCTTGTCGCCGTCGGTGACTTCCACCGTCTTGAGAATGCGGATGAAGCGTTTCGGCGCGTCCTGTTCGGCGATGCCCGCCGACTGCAGCAGGAACACGAACGGGCCGGAGGAACCGTCCATGATCGGCAGCTCGGCCGAGGACAGCTCCACGATGATGTTGTCCACGCCCAGGCCGGCCAGGGCCGACATCAGGTGTTCGACGGTCTGGATCTTGGCCTCGTGGTAGGTCAGGCCGGTGCACAGCGTGACTTCGGTGACCAGGTCCGCACGCGCGGGTACTTCCACCGCGGGCTCCATATCGACGCGGCGGAACACGATGCCATGGTTGACCGGGGCCGGGCGCAGGGTCATGTAGACCTTGTCACCGCTGTGAAGGCCGACGCCGGTGGCGCGGATCGTGTTCTTGAGGGTGCGTTGCGGGATCATCGGGGGGCAGGACCAGAAAGCGCGCGGTCAGCGCGGCTGTGACAAACAAGAATAACACGCACTACCGCTGTCCCTTCCGTGAACCGTGGTGCGTCGACAGCACTGCCCGGACGTGCGCGATGCACGACGGCGGTCAGACTGCCGGGCCGATCCTGGCCCGGCAGCATGGGACATGGAGGTGCTTACCGGGGAGGACAAGGCCCCGGCACGCAATGCTCAGTCCGCCTGGCGGCGCAGGAACGCCGGGATGTCCAGGTAATCGTTGGGCAGTTCAGCAGCGGCCGGACCCGACGCGCTCGGGGCCGACGGTGCCACGGTGTCGGCGCTGGGACGACGCAGGCCCATACCCATGCCCATCCCGCCGACGGCCTTGGAGACCGCGTCGCCGCCGTTGTCGAACTCGCCGAACTCCGGCTGGCCGGTGGTGGCGTTGCGGACCAGCTTGATCGGCGCGCGCTCGCCCGGACGCTGGGTCTTGGCGGTCACGGCACGGTTCAGGCCGGTGGCGACCACGGTCACGCGGACTTCGTCCTGCATGTCCGGATCCAGCACGGTACCCACGACCACGGTGGCGTCTTCGGACGCGAAGCCATCGATGGTGCGGCCGATCTCGTCGAACTCGGCCATCGTGAAGTCGGCGCCGGCGGTGATGTTGACCAGGATGCCGTTGGCACCGGCCAGGTTCACATCGTCCAGCAGCGGGTTCTGGATGGCGGCTTCGGCAGCGGCCTGGGCGCGGTCATCACCACGTGCGGTGCCGGTGCCCATCATCGCCAGGCCCATTTCGGACATGACGGTGCGGACGTCGGCGAAGTCGACGTTGATCAGGCCCGGGCGCACGATCAGGTCGGCGATGCCCTGCACGGCGCCCTGGAGGACGTCGTTGGCGGCACGGAAGGCCTGGATCATGGTGGCGTTGCGGCCCAGCACGGTGATCAGCTTCTCGTTCGGGATGGTGATCAGCGAGTCGCAGTGCTGGCTCAGCTCCTCGATGCCCTTCAACGCGACCTGCATGCGGCGACGGCCTTCGAACGGGAACGGCTTGGTGACCACGGCGACGGTCAGGATGCCCATCTCCTTGGCCAGCTGTGCCACCACCGGTGCCGCACCGGTGCCGGTGCCACCGCCCATGCCGGCGGTGATGAACACCATGTCGGCGCCCTGCAGGGCGTCCATGATGCGCTCACGGTCTTCCAGCGCGGCCTGGCGGCCGACTTCCGGGTTCGCGCCTGCGCCCAGGCCCTTGGTGACGTTGGTACCCAGCTGCAGCTGCAGCTTGGCACCGCAATTCTTGATGGCCTGCGAGTCGGTGTTGGCGGTGATGAATTCCACGCCGTCCACACTGGTGCTGACCATGTGCGCCACGGCGTTGCCGCCGCCGCCGCCCACGCCGATCACCTTGATCACCGCATTGGGTGCCATCTTTTCAATCAGTTCGAAATGCGCCATGTCCGTGTCCTCGTGTTGCCGTTTACGCGGGACGGGGGCTTCGGAGACTCCTTCTCCTGTCCTCCCCACCGTCGTGCCGGCGAGTTGTAGTTGGTATGCCGGGCTGGATAGAGCCAACCGCGGCGGTGTTGCCTGCTTCAATGAACGGCCCGTGGGCCGGTGTTGCTACATCGCACTGCGGGGTGTTGCGGGTGTTGCATGGACTACGTGGATTTTTCGGGAACTGCTTATCGCGTATTGCCTGTGTACTGCGTGTTGCGAACCGCGGTCAGAACTCGCCGCGGAACCAGGTTTTGAGCTTCTTGAACATGCTGCCGGCGCGGCCGGTGGGCAGCGACGGGCGACGCGGGTGTTCGATCTGGCTGCCCATCAGCAGCAAGCCCACACCGGTGGCATGCACCGGGTTGCCGACGACTTCGCCCAGGCCGGTGACGTGCTGCGGAATGCCCACGCGTACCGGCATCTGCAGCATTTCCTCGGCCAGTTCGACCACGCCTTCCATCTTCGAAGCGCCCCCGGTGAGCACCATGCCGGCGCGCACCAGTTCCTCGAAACCGGAGCGGCGCAGTTCGGCCTGCACCATCTCGAAGATTTCCTCGTAGCGGCCCTGCACTGCCTGTGCGAGTGCATGGCGCGGCATCCGGCGCGGCGGGCGATCGCCGACGCTGGGCACCTGGATGCTTTCCTCGGCGGTGGCCAGCTGGGCCAGGGCGCAGGCGTAGCGCACCTTGATCTGCTCGGCTTCCGGCGTCGGCGTGCGCAGCATGTGCGCGATGTCGTTGGTGACGTGGTCGCCGGCGATCGGCAGCGAGGCGGTGTGGCAGATCGCGCCCTGCACGAACACGGCCAGGTCGGTGGTGCCGGCGCCCATGTCGACCAGCACCACGCCGAGCTCGCGCTCATCGGCAGTCAACACGGCCACGCTGGAGGCCAGCGAGGACAGCACCAGGTCATCGACCTGCAGGCCGCAGCGCTGCACGCACTTGGAGATGTTGGCCGCGGCCGACTGCGCACACACCACCAGGTGGGCATGCACTTCCAGGCGCACGCCGGTCATGCCGACCGGGTTGCGGATGCCTTCCTGCGAATCGTCCAGCACGTACTCGCGCGGGATCGCATGCAGGATCTTCTGGTCGGCCGGGATCGCCACCGCCTTGGCCGCGTCCAGCACGCGATCCAGGTCGCCCCAGGTCACTTCGCCGTCGCGGATCGGCACGATGCCGGGCGAGTTCTTGCACTGCACATGGTTGCCGGAGATCGAGGCATACACCGAGCGGATCTCGCAGCCGGCCATCAGCTCGGCTTCTTCGACCGCGCGCTGGATCGACTGCACGGTCGATTCGATATCGACCACCACGCCGCGCTTGAGTCCGCGCGATTCGTGCGAGCCGATGCCGATGACCTCGATCGGATTGCCCGGCGAGTACTCGCCGACCAGCGCCACCACCTTGGAGGTGCCGATATCCAGACCGACGATCAGTGATTTGTCACCCTTGCGATTCATGTCCTGTCCTGCGTCCTGTGCGCCACATTGGCCGGCGCGGCCGGTGCGGCCGGAGCCGGGGTACCCCAGCTCAGCGTGAAACCATTGGTGTATCGGAGGTCGGCGCGCTCGATCGGCGCCGCCTGGTTGGCCAGCTGCGGCAGCACGCGCACGAAGCGCTGCAGGCGCGAGCGGGCATCGTCGCGGCCCACGACCACTTCGGTGCCGTTGCTCAGCACCAGCGACCAGCTGCCGCGTGCGTCCATGGTGACCCGCTTGACGTCCACCCCGGCCGGCGCGAACAGCGCGCGCGCGTCGTTGTAGAGCGCCACGACTTCTTCGGTCTGGCTGTCCGGACCATCGAGGTCGGGCAGTTCCAGGTCCTGCAGCTTCTTGGGCGTGGCGAACAGCTTGCCCTGTTCGGAGAGCAGGCGGTCATTGCCCCAGCGCGCGAACGGCTTGTGCTCGACCAGGGTGATTTCCAGCACGTCGGGCCACTGCTTGCGAACCTGGGCGCTTTCCACCCACGGCAGCGTTTCGATCGCATCCTGCGCATCCTGCAGCTTGACCGCGAAGAAGCCGGACTTCGCATACGGCAGCACGACCTGCTGCAGCTGCTCGGCCGGAACCCGCTTGAACTCACCGTGCACGCGCAGCTTGGCCAACGGCCACCGCTCGGCACCGACCCAGCCGTTGAGCACCGCCACCACAGGCAGTGCCACGACCGACAGGGCCAGCAACCAGACGAAGATGCGCAGCACCGCGTTCATGCGTGGCTGTGCTCCTGCGCTGCGTGACCCGGCAGGGTCTGCTCGAGTACGCGCCAGACCAGCTCTTCAAAGCCGATCCCGGCCTGGCTGGCCGACTTGGGCACCAGCGAATGGCTGGTCATGCCCGGCGCGGTATTCACTTCCAACAGGTAGAAGCGGCCCGTGCCGCGGTCGCGCATGACGTCCACCCGGCCCCAGCCGCGGCAACCGGCAGCGCGGAACGCAGCCAGTGCAAGGCGACGGATCTCGAGTTCGTCCTCGCCCTCCAGGCCCGGGCACAGGTACTGGGTGTCCTCGGCGATGTACTTGGCGTTGTAGTCGTACCACTGGCCCTTGGGCACGATGCGGATCGACGGCAGCGCCTGGTCGCCCAGGATCGCCACGGTCAACTCGTCGCCGACCACCATCTGCTCCATCAGCAACTGGCCGTCATAGCGCACCGCCAGTGCGACCGCATCGTCCAGGCCGGCGTCTTCGGTGACCCGGCTGATGCCGACGCTGGACCCTTCGTTGGCCGGCTTGACCACCACCGGCAGGCCGAGTTCGGCCGCGGCCGCATGGACATCGGAGGCCTGGTCCAGCGCAATGAAGCGCGGGGTCGGCAGGCCGTGCGAGATCCACACCTGCTTGGTACGGATCTTGTCCATGCTCAGCGCCGAGCCGAGCACGTCCGAGCCGGTGTACGGCACCCCGAAGGCCTCCATCAGGCCCTGCACGATGCCGTCCTCGCCACCGCCGTTGTGGCCGTGGAGGATGTTGAACACGCGGTCGAAGCGCTTCTCGACCAGCGCGAGCGCCAGGGCCGGGATGCCATCGACGGCGATCGCATCGACGCCGCGCGCACGCAGCGCTTCGATCACGTTGCGGCCGGAATCCAGCGAGACGTTGCGCTCGCTGGAGGTACCGCCCAGCAGCACGGCGACGCGGCCGAACAGAGCCGGGTCGGTGATGCGCAGCGGCGGGAAGGTCAGCGCGCTCATGCCGCCGGGGCCTCCTGGAAGCCTTCGCCGGCAATCTGCTGGGCGATGTAGCCGATGTCGCCGGCGCCCATCATCAGCAGCAGGTCACCGTCCTGCAGCACGTCGGGCAGCACGTGTGCCAGCTCGGCCGCATTGCCGACCACCACCGGCTCGCTGCGGCCGCGCGCGCGGATGGCGCGCGCCAGCGAGCGCGAATCGGCGCCCGGGATCGGTGCTTCGCCGGCCGGGTAGACCTCGCTCAGCACCAGCGCGTCCACTTCGGAGAGGACCGCGGCGAAGGCATCGAACTGATCACGGGTGCGGCTGTAGCGATGCGGCTGGAAAGCGACGACCAGGCGCTGGCTCGGCCAGCCACCGCGGGCGGCGGCGAACACGGCCGCCAGTTCGCGCGGGTGGTGACCGTAGTCGTCGATCACGCGGACCTTGGCGCCGGTATGGGTGGTGACGATGCCCAGATCGTTGAAGCGGCGGCCGATGCCGGCAAAGCTCTCCAGCGCGCGCGCGATCGCCTCGGGCGCAACGCCCAGCTGCCAGCCCACGGCGGCGGCGGCCAGGGCGTTGAGTACGTTGTGCGCGCCTGGCAGGGCGAGCGTCACCGGATGGCTGCTGCCTTCCGGCAGGCGCAGGGTGAAGCGCATGCGCGGGCCGTCCTGGACCACGTCCTCGGCACGCACGTCGGCGTTGCTGCTCATGCCATAGCTCATGACATGGCGCGGCGTCTGCGCGGCCAATGCGGCCACTTCCGGATCATCGATGCACAGCACCGCCAGGCCGTAGAACGGCAGGCGCTGCAGGAACTCGGCGAACGCGGCCTGGACCCGGGCGAAATCGTTGCCGTAGTTTTCCAGATGGTCCGAATCGATGTTGGTGATCACCGAGACCAGCGGGTTCAGGCGCAGGAAGCTGCCATCGCTTTCGTCGGCTTCGGCCACCAGCCACTGGCCACTGCCGAGCTTGGCGTTGGCACCGGCGGCAAGCAGCTGGCCGCCGATCACGAAGGTCGGGTCCAGCCCGCCTTCGCTCAGCACCGCAGCGGTGAGGCTGGTGGTGGTGGTCTTGCCGTGGGTGCCGGCCACCGCGATACCGCGGCGGAAGCGCATCAGTTCGGCCAGCATCGCCGCGCGCGGCATGATCGGAATGCGCTGGCTGCGCGCTTCCATCAGTTCCGGGTTGTCATCGCGGATCGCGCTGGAGACGACCACGCAGTCGGTGCCGAGTACGTTGGCGGCCGAGTGACCGCGCATCACGCGCGCACCCAGGCCGGCCAAACGACGGGTCGCGGCGTTGTCGGCGTTGTCCGAACCGGATACTTCATAGCCCAGCGTCAGCATCACTTCGGCGATGCCGCTCATGCCGGTGCCGCCGATGCCGACGAAGTGCACGCGCGGGAACGCGCGTACCAGGTCGTTGGTGTCGTGGAGGCGGCGGATCATGCGCGGCCTCGCGCCAGGCTGGCGCGCGTAGCGGTGTTCATTTGGATTCCTCGAGAATGATGTCGGCGATGCGCTCGGCGGCATCGACCTTGGCCAGGGCACGCGCGGCGTTGGCCATCTGCATGCGTCGGGCGGAATTTTCGGACAAATCGCGCAACACGCCTTCCAGCTGCGTCGCCAGCGTTTCATCCTGCTTCAGCAACACCGCGGCGCCGCGCTCGACCAGATACTCCGCATTGCGGGTCTGGTGATCGTCGACGGCCGCGGCGAACGGCACCAGCACGCTGCCCACCCCCACTGCGCAGAGCTCGGCCAGGGTGGAGGCACCGGAGCGGCATACCACCAGATCGGCCCAGGCGAACGCCTCGGCCATGTCGGCGATGAACGGTTCCACGCTCGCCTGCACGCCAGCATCGGCATAGGCCTGCAGCGCTTCGGCGTGCAGCTTCTCGCCGCCCTGGTGACGCACCTGCACCGGCAGGCCGGTGCCCAGTGCAGCCAGCGCCTTGGGCACCGCGTTGTTGAGCACGCGTGCGCCTTGGCTGCCGCCGAGCACCAGCAGGCGCAGCGGGCCCTGGCGGTTGGCCAGGCGCAGATCAGGCGGCGTGATCGCGGCGATCTCGGCGCGGACCGGGTTACCCACCGCTTCCTCGCGCTGCGCGAAGCTGCCCGGGAAGCCGGACAGCACGCGACGCGCGACCCGCGACAGCACGCGGTTGGTCATGCCCGGCGCGCGGTTCTGCTCGTGCACCAGCAGCGGCAGGCCGTGCAGGCGCGCAGCGATGCCGCCGGGGCCGGAAGCGTAGCCGCCGAAGGCGATCACCGCCCGCGGCTGGCGATCGCGGATGACGAAGCCTGCCGCGCGGATCGCACGCAGCAGGCGCAGCGGCGCGCCGAGCAGGGCCAGCTTGCCCTTGCCGCGCAGGCCACCGATGGCCAGGGTGTCGATGTGGATGTCGTGCTGCGGCACCAGGCGCGTTTCCATCGCACCATCGGCCCCCAGCCAGGTCACCGGCACGCCACGCTCACGCAGCACCTTGGCCACGGCCAGGCCCGGGAAGATGTGCCCACCGGTGCCACCGGCCATGATCATGACCGGACGCCGGGACGCTTCAAGGCGAGGCGTGCTCATCCCATCCTCCCCAGCGTCGGCTCGATGCGCTGCTGCATGCGGCTGGTGCCACGGGTCGAACTGTCGCGCGGTGCGGCATCGCGCGTCGCGCTGTCCTGCATCGCCGCGGCGACCGCGCTGGCGCTCTCGGCCTTGGGCAGGTCACCGGGCAGTGGACCATCCTGGTCGGCCCCCATGCGCACGGCCTGGCGGCGTTCGGCGCGGTCCAGTTCGTAGGAGACGCGCAGCAGCAGGCCCATCGCCACGCAGGTCATCAACACGCTCGAGCCGCCCGAGGAGATCAGCGGCAGGGTCAGGCCCTTGGTCGGCAGGATGCCGAGGTTGACCCCGATCGAGACGAAGCTCTGCATGCTGATCCACAGGCCGATGCCGAAGGCGATGTAGCCGGAGAAGTGGCGCTTCATCTCCACGCAGCGCATGCCCAGCCAGAAGGTGCGGCCAACCAGCAGCGCGTAGAGGGAAATGATCAGGCAGGTGCCGAGGAAGCCCAGCTCCTCGGCGGTGACCGAGAAGATGAAGTCGGTATGCGCTTCGGGCAGGTAGTAGAGCTTCTGCACCGAGTTGCCCAGGCCCACGCCGGTCCACTCGCCACGGCCCACGGCCATCAGTGCGTTGGACAGCTGGTAGCCGTCGCCCTGCTGATCGGCCCACGGGTCCAGGAAGGAGGTGATGCGGCGCATGCGGTACGGCTCGATGATCGCCAGCGCGCTCATGCCGACCATGCCGATGATCACCGGCATGGACATGCGCGGCATGTTGACCCCGCCCAGCACCAGCATGCCGGCGGTGATCGCCAGCAGCAGGGTCGAGGAGCCGAAGTCCGGCTGCAGCAACAGCAGCACCACCAGCGCGCCGGCCACGCCGAGTGGCTTGAGCATCGCCGGCCAGGTGGCGTTGACCTCATCGCGGAAGCGGACCAGGTAACTGGACAGCCACACGATGTAGAGCACCTTGACCGCTTCGACGGTCTGGAACTTGGAGATGCCCAGGTTGATCCAGCGGCGGGCACCGTTGACGCTGCTGCCCAGGCCCGGGATGAACACCACCACGAGCAGGGCGAAGCAGCCCAGCAGCAGGATCTGGTTGTACTGCTCGATGCTCTTGAGCTCGGTGCGCATGGCGATGATCGCCAGGCCGATACCCACCGCCAGGAAGATCAGGTGGCGGTTGAGGTAGTAGAACGGGCTGCTCATCAGCGCGATCGAGCTCGACGCGACCATCACCACGCCCAGCCCGGTGAGCGCGATGATCGCGCCCAGCAGCCACTTGTCGAAGTGGCCTCCGATGGCTTCCAGGCGGGTGGCTTGGCGCGACAGGTCGTTCATCAGCGGACCTTCAACGTGGCCAGGCCGATCAGGACCAGCACCACCGAGATGATCCAGAAGCGCACGATCACGCGCGGCTCCGGCCAGCCCTTCAGCTCGAAGTGGTGGTGGATCGGTGCCATGCGGAACACGCGCTTGCCGGTCAGCTTGAACGAGGCGACCTGGATCATCACCGACAGCGTCTCGATCACGAATACGCCGCCCATCACCACCAGCACCAGCTCCTGGCGGGTGATCACTGCGATCGTGCCCAGCACCGCACCCAGCGCCAGCGCGCCGATGTCGCCCATGAAGACCATGGCCGGATAGGTGTTGAACCAGAGGAAGCCCAGGCCCGCGCCGGCGATCGCCGCGCAGATGATGACCAGCTCACCGGCCCCCGGGATCTGCGGGATCTGCAGGTAGCTGGAGAACACCACGTTGCCCGAGGCGTAGGCGAATACGCCCAGCGCGCAGGCGACCAGCACGGTCGGCATGATCGCCAGCCCGTCCAGGCCGTCGGTCAGGTTGACCGCGTTGGAGAAGCCGACGATCCAGAAGTACGCGATGGCCACGAAGCTGATGCCGGCCAGCGGCAACGCGATCGACTTGAACATCGGGATGTAGAACGTCATCGCCGCCGGGACATCGGCGGTGTAGAAGAGGAACAGACCCGCCGCGAGGCCGAAGATCGACTGCAGCAGGTACTTCCAGCGCGACTTCAGGCCGTTCGGGTCACGACGGACGATCTTGATCCAGTCGTCGTACCAGCCGATCGCACCGAAGCACAGCATCACCGCCAGCACCAGCCAGACATAGCGGTTGCGCAGGTCGGCCCACAGCAGTACCGACAGCGTGATCGTCAGCAGGATCAGCGAACCGCCCATGGTCGGCGTGCCGGCCTTGGAGAAATGGGTCTGCGGCCCGTCCTTGCGGATCGGCTGGCCGCCCTTGAACTGGGCGAGCTTGCGGATCATCGCCGGGCCGAGCCACAGCGACAGGAACAGGGCGGTCAGCGCCGCGAGGATGCCGCGCAGGGTGAGGTAGCCGAACAGCCCGAACAGGCTCTCCAACTGCTGCAGCCATCGGGCCAGTTCAAGCAACATTGGGGGTTTCCTCTCCTTGCGCGAGCAGCGCTTTGACGATCGTGTCCATGGCGCTGCCACGCGAGCCCTTGACCAGGCAGCGCACGCCGGCATGCAGTTCGGTGGCGAGCACGGCGGCCAGGGCCTGGTGGCTCTGGAAATGCTGGCCGCCCTCACCGAAGGCGGTCGAGGCAGCGGCGCTCAGCGGGCCGAGCGTGTACAGCCGCTTCAGGCCAGCGTCGCGGGCGCGGCGGCCGGCTTGGGCATGCAGCGCTTCGCCGTCCGGGCCGAGTTCGCGCATGTCGCCGAGCACCAACCAGCCGTCTTCCTTCGCCGCTGCGAGGGCATCGATGGCGGCGGCCAGCGAGCCGGGGTTGGCGTTGTAACTGTCATCGATCAGCACTGCGCCGTTGGGCAGCTGGTGCGCGATCTGGCGACCCGGGACCGGCTCGGCGCGGGCCAGGCCGGCGGCGATCTGCGCGACCGGGAGGCCGGCGGCCAGTGCCAGCGAGGCAGCGGCCAGGGCATTACTGATGTTGTGCCGGCCCGGCAGGCCCAGCGTGATCTCGGCGTCGCCCTGCGGCGTGGACAGCACGAACTGGCTGCCCTGCGCGGCCGGACGGATCGCACGCGCGGTAACATCGGCGCTGTGGTCCATGCCGTAGCGCAGCACGCGGCAGCGCGGCGGCTGGCCGACGATGTGCTGTTCGAACCAGATCCCGAAGGCGTCATCGGCATTGATCACGGCCACGCCATCGGAGGGCAGCGCCGCGTAGATCGCGCCCTTGGTGGTCGCCACGCCCTGCAGGCTGCCCATGCGCTCCAGATGCGCCGGCGCGATGTTGTTCACCAGCGCGTAGTGCGGACGCACGATCTCGGTGAGGTAGGCGATATCGCCCGGCTTGCCGGCGCCCATCTCGTAGACGGCGTAGTCGGCGTCTTCCGGTGCGTCGAGCACGGCCAGCGGCAGGCCGATCTCGTTGTTGCGGTTGCCCGGGTTGGCGTAGACCACCTTGCGGTCGTCCCGTGCCACCTGCTGCAGGATCGCCAGCAGCAGGCTCTTGACGCTGGTCTTGCCGTTGCTGCCGGTGATCGCGAACACCTCGGTAGCGCGGTCGCGCTGCATGCCGGCGGCGATGCGGCCCAGGGCATGCTCGCTGTCGGCGACCACGATCTGCGGCAGGGCCACATCGAGCAGACGCTCGACCAGCATCGCCGAGGCATCGCGCGCCAAGGCATCGGCAGCGAAGTCATGGCCATCGAAACGCTCGCCACGCAGCGCCACGTACAGGCTGCCCGGGGCAAGCGTGCGGGTGTCATTGCTGATGGCATCGATGGCGGTGTCTTCGCCATGGATCTCGCCACCGGCCCAATGGGCGATCAGCGACAGCGGAGTGCGCTTCATGGGGCCTCCCTGCGCAGCGTGCCCGCGTTGTCCACGCGCGCGGCCAGCACTCGGCCGGCCACCTCGGTGTCGTCGAAGGCGTGCTTTACCCCGTGGATCTCCTGGTAGGGCTCATGGCCCTTGCCGGCGATCAGCACGATATCGCCCGCACCGGCCTGGCCGATCGCGGTGGCGATCGCGGCGGCACGGTCGCGCTGCACGGTGACGGCGGCGGGTGCGTGGAATCCCTTGAGGATGTCGGCCACGATCGTGTCGCCGTCTTCGCCGCGCGGATTATCGTCGGTGACGATCACCACGTTGGCGTGCTGTTCAGCGATGGCGGCCATCTGCGGGCGCTTGCCGGTATCGCGCTCGCCGCCGCAGCCGAACACACAGACCAGACGGCCGGCCAGATGGCCCTGCACGCTGGTCAAGGCCTGTTCCAGTGCATCCGGTGTGTGGGCGTAATCGACCACGACGGTGGGCAGGCCGCCCTCGCCGCCCAGGCGGTTCATGCGGCCGGCGATCGGCTGCAGCTGCGAGAGCAGCGCGGCGATCGCATCCGGGGCGTGCCCCAGCGCATACAGCGCACCGGCCACGGCCAGCAGGTTGTCCACGTTGAAGCGGCCGAGCAGCGGCGACTGCACCGGATGGCGCTGGCCGTCGACCACCAGGTCGAAGGCGATGCCGCGGCCATCCAGGGTGAGCGAATCGGCGCGCAGGGCGGCCTGTGCGGCACCGCGTGAGCTCACCCCGATCGGGCGCACGGTCTCGCCGACCGTGCGCAGCAGTTCGCTGCCGAAGCTGTCATCCAGATTGACCACGGCGGCCTTGAGGCCGTCGCGGTGGAACAGCCTGGCCTTGGCCGCGCCGTACTGCGCCATGTCGCCGTGATAATCGAGATGGTCGCGGGTGAGATTGGTGAACACCGCCACGTCGTAGTGCACGGAATCAACGCGGCCCTGGTCAAGCGCATGCGAGCTGACTTCCATCGCCACGGCCTGGGCGCCGCCGTCGCGCAGCTGTGCCAGCACGTCATGCATCTGCAGCACCAGCGGCGTGGTGAAACCCGTCGGCACGACATCGCCGTACAGGCCAACGCCCAGCGTGCCGATGCTGCCACTGCGGGTGCCGAGCAGGTGCCAGGCCTGGGCCAGCAGCTGCACGGTGGAGGTCTTGCCGTTGGTGCCGGTCACCCCGACCATCGTCATCGCGCGCGAGGGGTGGCCGTGGAACTGGTCCGCCATCGCGCCCATGCGGTTGCGCAGGCCCGGCACGGCGATCGCATCGGCCGGCGCCGGCAGTTCGGCCGGGGCCGGCGGGTCGAACAGGATCGCGGCCGCGCCGTTGGCGCGCGCATGGTCGACAAAGCCGAGCCCGTGCGCGCCGAAACCGGCGATCGCCACGAAGGCGTTGCCCGGGCGCACCGCGCGGCTGTCCAGCACCAGGCCGGTGATGGTCGGGTCGTGGCTCAGCGCCACATCGGGAAGCAACTGCGAAAGCAACATCGTCTGGCTCATTGGGTGCCTCCCTGCGCGGGCGGCACCGTGGCGTGCGCGCTGGGCAGCGCGGCATCGAATTCTGCGGCGGCGTCGGGCGCGATCACCGTTTCCGGCGGCGGCATCGGCAACACCGAGGCCGAGTGGCCCATCTTTCCGGACTGCTGCGCGGCCAGCCACGACTCGATGTCATCCGGCGGCACGTCCATCAGGCGCAGTGCGCCTTCCATGACGTTGTGGAACACCGGTGCGGACACCAGGCCGCCGTAGTACTTGCCGGCCTGCGGGTCGTTGATCACGATGACCGTGGCGAAGCGCGGGTTGGTGGCCGGCACCACGCCGGCGAACAGCGCGTTGTAATGCCCGCGCTCGTAACCACCCGGGCCGGCCTTGCGCGCGGTGCCGGTCTTGCCGGCCACGTGGTAACCCAGCACCGCGGCCTGCTTGGCGCCGCCCTGGGTGACCACGGTTTCCATCATCGCCACCACTTCCCTGGCGATGTTCTCGTCGATGATCTGCTTGCCTTCGTTGCGCTGGCCCTTGACGAACGTCGGCGCGATCAACTTGCCGCCATTGCCCAGCGCCGAGTACGCCGTGGCGATCTGCAGCGGCGTGACATTCAGGCCGTAGCCGTAGGACATGGTGGTCTTGGACGAGCCACTCCAGCGCGCCGGACGCGGCAGCACGCCGGCCGACTCGCCGGGGAAGCCACTGTGCGGAGACACGCCATAGCCGAAGCTGTGCACGTGGTCGTAGAAGACCTGGTCCGGCATCTTGGCCGCGATCTTGGCCGCGCCGATGTTCGAGCTGCGGGTGATCACGCCGGTGACGTTCAGCACGCCGTTGTTGCGCGGCACGTCCTTGATGGTGAAACGCCCGACGGCCATGTAGCCCGGGTTGGTATCCACCGTGGTGTCCTTGGTGACCACGCCGGACTGCAGTGCCGAGGCGATGGTCAACGGCTTCATGGTCGAGCCGGGCTCGACCAGGTCGGTCACCGCGCGGTTGCGACGGGTGTCCGGTGCCGCGCCGCCGACGGCGTTCGGGTTGTAGGTCGGCAGGTTGACCATGGCCAGCACTTCACCGGTGGCCACATCCATGATCACCATCGAGCCGCCGGCCGCCTTGTTGGCGATCAGTGCGTTGCGCAGCTCCTTGAAGGCCAGGAACTGGATGCGGCGATCGATGCTGAGGGTGAGGTCCTTGCCCGGCTCGGCGGCGCGCAGCAGATCGCTTTCGACCGTGTCGCCCTTGCGGTTGCGGATCACCCGCTTGGCGCCGGCCTTGCCGCGCAGCCACTCATCGAAGGCCAGTTCCAGCCCTTCCTGGCCGCGGTCGTCGATGTTGGTGAAGCCGAGCACGTGCGCCATCGCCTCACCCTGCGGGTAGAAGCGGCGGAACTCGCGCTGCGAGGCCACGCCCGGGATCTTCAGCGCGACCACTTTCTCCGCGTCGTCCGGATTGATCCGGCGGCGCAGGTACATGAATTCTTTATCGGCCTTCTGCGAGAGCTTGGAGCTCAACTCGTCCAGCGGCATGCCCAGCGCGGTGGCCAGCTCGGGGATGCGGTCCGGCGCGCGCAGCAGTTCCTGCGGGTTGACCCAGATCGAGGCGACCGGGGTCGACACCGCCACCGGCTCGCCGTTGCGGTCGGTGATCATGCCGCGCGAGGTGTTGATCGGCAGCTCGCGCAGGTAACGGGCTTCGCCCTGGCGCTGGTAGAACTCGCTGTTGATGATCTGCACGTAGGCCGCGCGACCGACCAGCGAGACTGAGCACAAGCCGAGCGCCAGCCCCACCCACTTCAGGCGCTGGCGGAGGTTGAAGCTGTTGCGCGCACGGTTGCGGCCGGACTTGTTCATGGCCGGATCACCACGACATCGGCCGCTTCGGGGAACTTCATGCCCAGGCGCTCGCGGGCGACGCTGTCGACCCGGGTAGCCTCGGCCAGGGTGGCCTGCTCGAGCTGCAGGCGACCGAACTCGATGTTGATCTCATCGCGCGCACGCTCGACCCGGGACAGCTCCACGAAGGTCTGGCGGTGACGATGGCGCATGAACACCACCCCGATCGCCGAGGCGACGGTGCAGGCCAGCAGCACGATCAACAGCAGGCGGCTCATCCGGCCACCTCGCGCTTTTCGGCGACACGCAGCACGGCGCTGCGCGAGCGCGGGTTGACCGCCAGCTCGTCGTCTTCTGCCTTGATGGCGCCACCGTGCAGGTCCAGGGTCGGCACGAACGGCTGTGCTTCGGGCAACCGGCGATTGCTCGGCGGGGCCTTGGCATGGCGGTTCATGAACTGCTTGACGATACGGTCTTCCAGCGAATGGAAGCTGATCACCGCCAGCCGGCCACCGGGCTTGAGGCGCGCCAGGGCGGCGTCCAGGCCGGCTTCGAGGTCGGCCAGTTCGCGGTTGATGTGGATGCGGATCGCCTGGAAGCTGCGCGTGGCCGGGTTGATCTTGTCCTTGCCACGCGGCATCACCGCGGCGATGGCATCGGCCAGTTCGGCGGTGCGGCTGAACGGCTGCTTCTCGCGGCGGGCAACCAGGGCGCGGGCGATGCGCCGGCTCTGGCGTTCTTCGCCATAGGTCCACAGGATGTCGGCGATCTCGCGCTCTTCGGCACGGTTGAGCCACTGCGCCGCGCTTTCGCCGCTGTCCGGGTCCATGCGCATGTCCAGCGGGCCGTCCTTGCCGAAGCTGAAACCGCGCTCGGCGACATCCAGCTGGGGCGAGGAGACGCCCAGGTCGAACAGCACGCCATCCAGGCCGTCGGCGGTGGCGTCCCAGTGCAGCAGATCGGCGAAGCTGCCACGGAAGATCGAGACGCGCAGGTCCGGCGCGAAATCACGCTCGGCTACCGCAATCGCCTCGGGATCCTTGTCCATGACCAGCAGCCGGCCTCCAGGACCGAGTTGCTCGAGCACGCCGCGGGCGTGACCGCCACGACCGAACGTGCCATCGAGATACACTCCGTTTTCGATCACCTTCAGGCCATCCAGGACCTGCGTGTACAGGACCGGCAGGTGGCCTGCCGGCGACTGCGACACCGGAAGGTGACCGGTCTGCGCTGCTCCGCGCATCCGGGCACCCCGGCTCACAACTTCAGGTCGAGCAACCCATCGCCGAGATCCCCGTCAGACAACGTCTGCTGGATCAACGCGCGATGAGCCTGCTCGCTCCACAATTCGAATTTGTCGCCCATACCGAGCAGCACCGCCTTCTTTTCAATGCCAACGGCACCACGGTGGCTGGCGGGAATACTGATGCGGCCGTTGCCGTCCAGCTCAAGATGCGCGGCCGAACCGACCAGCTTCTGTTGCAGGAGGCGCACGACGCGCTGTGTGTTGGGCTTGGACATGACGTCATCACGGACGCGTTCCCACTCCTGTTCGGCGTACAGCCAGAGGCAGCCGGACTCGAACGGGTTGTAGGTCAGGACCAGACGGTTGTTGCTCACGCGCGCGACAAGGTCGCGATGCGCGGTCGGAACCGCCATGCGCCCTTTGTCGTCAACAGTGATGGCCGCCTCGCCTTGAAACACGACGTTTTCACCTTTCCTTCGCCCGGTGAAACATTGAACCACGAAAAACCACAAAAAACCCGGTTTCCCCTCTGATGCCCACCTTAACAGTGCCGATTGGGTTGTCAACAACTTTGCGAAGGGGAAATCACTTTGAACATCAAGGGCTTGCAGCAATGTTTAGAGACTTGTTCAAGGCTTATCCACAAGTTGCTGTTTCGTCTCATTTTTTGAGATTTCGCCGAAGTTCAGGCCTGTGGAGGCCGCGTGAAACACCCCCCCCCGCATTCAGTCCCGACGGGGGCGGCATCGCCTCGCCGCTGCGCAGAACCGGCACAATGTGAGGCATGTGTCTGCTCGCCCTCGCCTGGAAATCACACCCCCGCTGGCAGCTGGTGATGGCCGGCAACCGCGATGAGCTCCACGCGCGGCCCACGGCTGCCTTGGCGCGGTGGGTCGCCCCCGATGACGGCATCACCGCTGGATGCGCCCTGGCCGAAAACCGTGACATTGAATGCAGCCCTGCGCGCGTGGGTGGACCGTGGCGACGATGACCTGGCGCCGCTGTGGGATATGCCCTGCGCGACGAGATCCGCGCTGACGACAGCGCTGATACCGGCATCGGCCTGGAGCGCGAGCGCTGGCTGTCGTCCGCGACGCAATCAGCCCGACCTCGCCCCCCCCTGACAGGGCTCTTCAGCCGCGATTAAATGTGTTCATCGAAGTCTAACGCGCTGCGGCCCAAGGGCTTTCGAGCAATACGGCGTGCCCAGGCAGGGCGAGTTGCAATGCCGCTACGATTTGATGTCGTCCAGCGCTTGACACGCTGCGCCCCGCAGAGAGGATGGCCCGGTGGCATCTTCGCCGCAGCCTGATTAGCCGGAGTCCCGCATGCGACGCACCACCCTTTTACTAATGTCCAGCCATCTACTCACGCTTTGCATGGGATTCGGGCTGGGAGTGTATTTCCTGCCCATCCTGACCGCGCCTGACGATCCGCCCGTGCAGCAGGTACACGCAGCGATGGACCAAGCGCGATACCACGCCACCCTGCACCGGGACCAGAAGGGCAGCGATGCTCTCCACTGGGCCGACGGCAAGCTGAGCGTGAGCGCCACAAAGGTCGCGTTCACCGGCAAGATCGCTCCGGGCCCTGATTACAAATTGTACTTGACCCGTGAGTTCGTCGATAACAAGGCCGGGTTCGAACGGATCAAGGCCGATTCGGTAAGGATCGGAGAGGTAAAGACTTTCAACCGATTCGTGGTCGATGTGCCAGCGGGCGTGGACGTGGAGGAATTCACTACCGTAGTGGTGTGGTGCGAGCGCTTCGCGCAGTTCATCTCGGCCGGGCAATACCGCACTCCGGATTGATCGCCCGCCAAACCTGCGGATATGGGACAATACACATGGCGGAGTCGGCCAGACAGTCGCGTCATCCCTTGCGGATGCCGAGGAAAGTCCGGGCTCCACAGGGCAAGGTGCCAGGTAATGCCTGGGCGGCGCGAGCCGACGGACTAGTGCAACAGAAAGATACCGCCTACGTTCCCTTCGGGGAGCCGGTAAGGGTGAAATGGTGCGGTAAGAGCGCACCGCGAGTCTGGTAACAGACCGGCACGGCAAACCCCACCTGGAGCAAGACCAAATAGGGACCTAATGGCGTGGCCCGCGTCGGGTCCGGGTAGGTTGCTTGAGCGCTGCGGTGACGCAGCGCCTAGAAGAATGACTGTCCACGACAAAACCCGGCTTATCGGCCGGCTCCGCCCTTGTCTTTCGCGATACCGCGAAAAAGCTCTACGGCTTGCGACGCAAACTCCGGTAAAGACATCCCATGTGTGGCTGCTTTTCGTTTCGGCATCACGCGCAGCCCCCCTCCCCCTATAGGTGGCTCCACCCTGCATCTCACACACCGTCAGGCGGTTATCCGCCGTACAAGGCCTTGCGCGGGGCCCCGGTGATTTCCGCCGCCAGCTTGGCCGCAGTCGACGGCGGCAGGTGCTCGCTGAGCTTGGCGTACAGGCGCCGGCCCTGGGCCAGCTGAGCTTGGTCATCGTCGGCCGCGCCCTGCACCATTACCACGAACTCGCCCTTGCGCTGATTGTCGTCGGCCTCGACCTGCTGCAGCAGCGAGGCCAGGTCGCCATCCAGCACGGTTTCGAACAGCTTGGTCAGCTCGCGCGCCAGCACCGCCGGACGCTCGGGCCCGAACGCGGCCATCATATCCGCCAGCGATTCGGTGATCCGGTGCGAAGATTCGTAGAACACCAGGGTGCGGGTCTCACCGGCCAGCGCGTTGAGGCGCTCGCGGCGGCCGGAGGCCTTGGCCGGCAGGAACCCTTCGAAGGTGAAGCGGTCGCTGGGCAGGCCGGCCACGCTGAGCGCGGCGATCGCGGCGCAGGCGCCGGGCACCGGGCTGACCTTGATGCCGGCTTCGCGCGCGGCGCGGACCAGGCGGTAGCCCGGATCGCTGACCAGCGGGGTGCCGGCGTCACTGACCAGCGCCAGCGACTCACCCGCCAGCAGGCGCGCCACGATCCGCTGCGACAACGCTTCCTCATTGTGGTCATGCAGGGCCACCAGCGGCTGCTGGATGCCGAAGTGGGCCAGCAGCTGACCGCTGCGGCGGGTGTCCTCGGCGCAGATCGCGGCCACCGAACGCAGCACGTCCTGTGCCCGCGGGGTCAGATCGGCAAGGTTGCCGATCGGGGTGGCAACGACGTACAGCGTGGGGACAGCACTCATCAGCGGCTCTTCCGTGGTCAAGGGTAGAATCGTACCGTTCCCCGGCCACGGCCGCTGCCCCCATCGAATGGACCTGATCATGAACAAGCCCGTCGTACGGATCTCCGCCCTTTCGTTGTCGCTGATGCTGCTTGCCGGCTGCGCCACGACCAGCTTCACCAGCGCGCCGGACTCCCCGGCCCAGAGCCAGGCCCTGGCCCTGATCGAGCAGGGCAAGCCGCGCGATGCGGCGGTCCAGCTGGAAGCACTGGCCAACACCCTGCGCGGCAGTGCCCGCAGTGCCGCACTGGCCGATGCCGCGTTTGCCTGGCACGAAGCCGGCGATGCCACCCGCGCCCGCGCCCTGCTGGCCCAGGTCACCGCGCGCCAGCTCAGTGGCGCCAGCCTGCAGCGCTACCAGCTCACCACCGCCGAACTGGCCCTGGCCGACAAGCAGCCGGCGCAGGCGCTGGCCGCACTGAAAGAATCAGCCGACTCGGTTACGCCGTCGCTGCGGACCCGCTGGCAGCTGGCCCGCGCCAACGCGCTGCAGGCCACCGGTGACAATCTCGGTGCCGCGCTCGAACGTGCCCGTGCGCACGCCGCGCTCACCGGCAAGGCGCGCAGCGACAACCAGCAGGCCATCGCCGGCCTGCTCGGCACGCTGGACGATGCCACCCTGCGCGCGCGCGCGGCGGCACTGCCGGCCAATGAGCCGCTGTACAACTTCGCCGGCCGTGCGCTGATCGCCCGCGGCCTGCCGCTGCCGCGTCCCTTCGATCGCGAAGGTGCCTCGCAGTTCGACACCAACAAGCGCCCGCCGGCGATGAGCGATGGCTACCGCCCGCCGGTCAAGATGGCCGTGCTGCTGCCGCTGAGCGGCCGCCTGGCCACCGCCGCGCAGCCGGTCCGCGATGGCCTGCTCAGCGGCTACTACGGGGAAAGCCGTCGTCGCCCGGACATCCAGTTCATCGATACCGCCGGCACCGCTGCCGGCGCCGTGGCCGCCTACGACAAGGCGGTGACCGCCGGGGCTGATTTCATCGTCGGCCCGCTCGGCCGCGACGAAGTCGACGCCGTGTTCGGCCTCCGCGAGCTGCCGGTACCGGTGCTGGCGCTGAACCGCGGCAAGGACACCCCGCCGGCCGGCAGCGCCGGTTTCTCGCTGGCCCCGGAAGACGACGGCATCATCGCCGCCGAATACCTGCGCGGCCGCGAGCGCGGCAAGGTGCTGGTGATCCACAGCAATGATGACAACGGCCGCCGCGCCGCCGCTGCGTTCCGCGAGCGCTTCGCGCAGCGCGGTGGCCAGGTGGTGGCGACGATCGGCGTCAGCGATACCGTCGGCGACATCGGCGCCCAGGTGCGTGCTGCCGGCGCCGTGGACGGCGTACTGCTCGCCGTGAAAGCACCGCAGGCGCGCGCACTGACCCCGCAGCTGGCGCTGGCCGGTGCAGGCGGTGCGACCCGCGTCGGCACCTCGCAGTTGACCGTCGGTGCCGGCAAGCCGGAAGAAGACATGGCGCTGGACGGCATCGTCTACCCGAACGAAGCCTGGAACGTGCGCGGCGTGCCCGGCCTGCCGGCCGCCTCCACCGCCGGGCAGATCCTGCCCTCGGCGCGCGGCGCCTCCGGCCGCCTGTTCGCGTTCGGTTTCGATGCCTGGAAGATCAGCGCCTACCTGGACAAGGTCGCGACCGAAGGCGGCCTGGCCGGCGCCACCGGCACGCTGTTCCTGGACAGCAACGGCAACGTACTGCGGGTGCCGGCATGGTCGACCTTCAGCGGCGGCCGGCCGATGCCGATCGCCAGCAGCAACTAAGCCGCGTGCCCACCGGGCGCGCAGTGCGTGGCGCGGCGGTGGAAGCCGCCGCGCAGCAACATCTCCGCGATGCCGGGCTGCGCCCGGTTGCGATCAACGCACGTTATCGCCGCGGGGAGATCGACCTGATCATGCGCGACGGCGATGTCGTCGTGTTCGTGGAAGTCCGCTACCGCGCCAGTGCCCGGTTCGGCGGCGGCGCGGCCTCGGTGGACCTGCGCAAGCGACGCAAACTGGTGATCGCCGCGCAATTGTTCCTGCAATCGCATCCCTGGCTGGCCGAGCAGCCCTGCCGCTTCGACGTGGTCGACGCCAGTGGCGAGCCGCCGCAGCTGACCTGGCTGCGCGACGCGTTCCGACTGGAAGACTGCTGATGACCCCTGCCCTGCCCACCGCGTTCGTTGCCACCCTGCATGCACTGCTCGGCGAAGATGGCTGGCGCACGGATGACAGCGCGCGCAACGCGCATGCACAGGACAACTCGTGGCGGCACATGCTGCCGGCGGGTGTCGCTTTCCCCCGCGATCGCGAGCAGGTCGTCGCCCTGGTCCGCGCCTGCCGCGACCACCGCATCGCCCTGGTCGCGCGTGGCGCGGGCACCGGCACCACCGGTGCTGCGGTACCGATCGAAGGCAGCATCGTGCTGTCCTTCGCGCGCATGAACCGCATCCTCGCGATACAACCGGGGGACCGCTGCGCCGTGGTCGAACCCGGCGTGCTCAACGGCGATCTGCAGCAGGCGTTGATGCCGCACGGTCTGTTCTGGCCGCCGGACCCCTCCAGTGCGGAAAACTGCAGCATCGGCGGCAACCTGGCCTGCAATGCCGGCGGCCCGCGCGCGGTGAAGTACGGGACCAGCCGCGACAACGTACTCGGCCTGGTCGCGGTGACCGGCGCCGGTGAGCTGATCACGTGCGGCGGGCCGTACACGAAGGACGCCACCGGTTACGACCTGACCCATCTGCTGGTGGGCAGCGAAGGCACGCTGGCGCTGATCGTCGAGGCCACCCTGAAGCTCACGCCGCTGCCGGTGTCGCAGGCAGGATTGCGCGTGCTGTACCGCGACGCGGACGCCGCGGCGCAGGCGGTCTCGCGGCTGATGGCGCAGCCGGTGGTGCCCACGCGCCTTGAGTTCATGGACGCGCGCAGCCTGGAGCTGCTGCGTCGCAATGGTGCTGAGGTGCCCGAGGCCGGCGCGATGCTGCTGGTGGAGGCCGATGGCGACCACGACACGCTGCCCTATCTGCTGCAGGCCCTGGCCGCGGCCGCCGAAGGCGATGGCCTGATCGCGCTGGACGTGGCGATGGAGGGCCGCGCGCGCGAGACCCTGTGGGCGGCGCGCAAGGCACTGTCACCGGCGCTGCGCAGCATCGCGCCGGGCAAGATCAACGAAGACGTCGTGGTCCCGGTCTCGCGCATTCCCGCGCTGGTCGCCGGGGTGCAGGCGCTGTCGACGGAGTTCGATCTGCCGATCGTCACCTTTGGCCATGCCGGCAACGGCAACCTGCACGTCAACATCCTCTACCACCCGGACGATGCCGGCGAGAACGCACGCGCACACGCAGCGCTGCCGCGGGTGTTCGCGTTGACCCTGGCCCTGGGCGGCACGCTGTCCGGCGAGCACGGCATCGGCCTGGCCAAACGGGCTTTTATGGCGCAGGCATTCAGCCCGGCCACGCTGGCGGCGATGCGCGCGATCAAGGGTGCGTTGGACCCGGATGGGATTCTCAATCCGGGTAAAGTGCTGCCCTCGGTGTGAACTGACCCTACCGGCGTTCGGCGAAGTGCTCGTAGCCACCATCGGTGGCGGCCACATCGGCGCAATGCACGCCCTGCCCTTCCACGATCCGGCCGATGCGGGTCAGCGGCAGGCCCAGCGACGGCGACAATGCCTGGATCGCCTCGCGCTGCGATGGCGCGACGGTGAAGCACAGTTCGTAATCGTCGCCACCGCCCAGCGCGCAGTCACGGGCGCCATCGCGCCCGAGCAACGCACGCAGCGCGCTCGAGATCGGCAAGGCATCGGCATCCACTTCGGCGCGTACGCCGCTGCACGCGGCGATGTGGCCGAGGTCGGCGAGCAACCCGTCGGAGACGTCCACGGCCGCATGCGCGTAGGCACGCAGGCGCAGGCCCAGGGTCACCCGCGGGGTGGGACGCAGCAGGCGCTGGCGCAGTGTTTCGTCGTCGCCGAGCAACGTGGCGACCGCCACCTTCAACCGGTTCTGCTGCCACAGGCGCAGGGCGCCGGCGGCATCACCCAGGGTCCCACTGACCCAGATGTCATCGCCGACCTGCGCCCGGTCACGGCGCAGGGCCTGGCCCGGCGCGACCTGACCCATCGCGGTCACCGACAGCGACAGCGGGCCACGCGTGGTGTCGCCACCGACCAGCACGATGTCGTGCTCGTCGGCCAGTGCGAAAAAGCCATCGGCAAACCCTTCGATCCAGTCCGCGTCGGCCTGCGGCAAGGACAGCGCCAAGGTGCACCACGCCGGGCGGGCGCCCATCGCGGCGAGGTCGGACAGATTCACCGCCAGGGTTTTCCAGCCGATGTCGAAGGCCGGGGTTTCCGCCGGGAAATGCACGCCGCTGTTGAGCGTATCGGCGGTGATCACCAGCTGTTCGCCAGCGCGCGGCTGCAGCAACGCGGCGTCATCGCCGATGCCGAGCACGACATCGGCGCGCACGGTGGTGCGCGCACGGATGCGGTCGATCAGATCAAATTCGGCCAGGGACATGGGGCCGATCAGCCCCCGTTTTCGACCTTGCGCCACTCGACGGAGGCACGGTCCAGCACGCCGTTGACGTAGGTGTGGCCGTGCTCGGAGCCGAAGCGCTTGGCCGATTCGATCGCTTCGTTGATCACCACGCGGTACGGCACGTCCAAGCGGTAACGCATTTCATAGGCAGCCACGCGCAGCGCAGCGCGTTCGATCGCATCCACTTCCTCGATGCCGCGATCCAGATACGGGTCGAGCGCCGCATCCAGGTCCTTGCGGTTGTCGAGCACGCCGTGCACCAGCGCTTCGAAGTAGGCCAGGTCGGCGATTTCGCGGGCCTGCTCGTGGGCGAACTGGGCGATCACGCTCTGCGCGTTGCCGCCGGAGATCTGCCACGCATAGATGGCCTGCAGCGCGCGCCGACGGGCGCGCGAGCGCAGCACCGGGTCGACGCCATCACGGCGGACGGGCTTACCGGAGAGCTTGCCCTGGTTTGACTTGTTCATGGCAGCTGCTCCAGAAGATTGACCATTTCCAACGCCGTCAGTGCGGCTTCCTCACCCTTGTTGCCGTGACTGCCACCCGCGCGGGCTTCGGCATCCTCGACCCGCTCCACCGCGAGCACGCCATTGAGCACCGGCACGCCGAAATCCAGCTGCACGCGCATCAGGCCCTCGGCACAGCGGTCGGCCACGTGTTCGTAATGGCGGGTATCGCCGCGGATCACGCAGCCCAGGGTGATGATCGCGGCATGCTGATGGGCCGCCGCCAGACGCGCGGCGACCAGCGGCAGTTCCCACGCGCCGGGCACGCGGATCACGTCGATGGCGGACTCGTCGATCCCGTTGCCGGCCAGGCTCTGGCGCGCGCCGGCCACCAGCACATCGGTGATGCGGGCATTCCAGCGGCTGGCGAGGATGGCGAAACGGGCCTTTTCCGGAGTACGGAGGTCGCCTTCGTAATGGCTCATGTTCGGCGTGGGGTCCATTTAGTAGGTGAATATTCTAGCGCATGGCCGCGTGCAGCCGGTCACCGCGCATTACGGGACGGGTCGGGTGAAAAAGCCCCCTGAGTCAGGGGGCTACCGCGAAGCGGCGGGGGCCAGGAGGATGGTAAGAGGGGCCCGCGGTTTGCGAAGCAGATCGTGCGGCGTCAGCGCGCATGCAATGACGTGTTCTCCACCGTCTCGACCACTTCCAGCCCATACCCAGTCAGACCGATCTGGCAGCGTGAGGTGCCCAGCACGCGCAGTTTGCCCAGGCCCAGGTCGGACAGGATCTGCGCCCCGGCACCGTGGCGGCGCCACTGGCTCACATCCTTGTCCTTGCCCGGCACCACCGGTTGCGGCTGCTGGCGCAGGCGGGCCAGCAGGCTGTCGGTGTCGCGCGGGGCCGACAGCACCACCATCACACCACGCTCGGCCGCCGCGATCGCGCGGAGTGCATCGGTGGAGGCCTCGAAATCGTCGCGGCGCCAGTGCAGCAGATCGGCGAGCGGGTTTTCGACCTGCACCCGCACCAAGGTCGGCTCGGTATCCGGGGTGCCGCGGACCAGCGCGAAATGCAGGTCATGGGCAATCCGATCGCGGTAGGTCACCAGCGTGAACGGGCCGAATTCGGTCTCGATCTCGCGCTCGTCCACCCGCTCAACCGTCTTCTCGGTGGCCAGGCGGTAAGCGATCAGGTCGGCGATGGAACCCATCTTCAGGCCGTGCTCGCGGGCGAACACTTCCAGCTCCGGGCGGCGCGCCATGCTGCCGTCGGGATTCAGGATCTCCACCAGCACGCCGGCCGGCTCCAGTCCGGCCAGCATGGCCAGATCGACGCCGGCTTCGGTATGCCCGGCGCGGGTCAGCACGCCGCCCGGCTGGGCGATCAGCGGGAAGATGTGGCCCGGCCGATGCAGGTCGACCGGCTTGGCGGCCGGCTTCACCGCAGTGCGGATGGTGTGCGCACGGTCATATGCCGAGATGCCGGTGGTGACGCCTTCGGCGGCCTCGATGCTGACCGTGAAGTTGGTCTGGAACTGCGCGGTATTGGCCTGCACCATCGGGGCCAAGCCCAGGTCGGCCGCACGCTCGCGGGTCAGCGGCAGGCACACCAGCCCACGGCCGTGGGTGACCATGAAGTTGATGTCCGACGGCTTGACCAGCGCGGCAGCCATGATCAGGTCGCCTTCGTTCTCGCGGTCTTCGTCATCGACGATGACGACCATGCGGCCGAGGCGGATGTCCTCGAGGATCTCGGGAATGGGGGCGAAATTCATGCGCGTGCTCCTGCACCCAGCAAACGTTCAACGTAGCGGGCAACCAGATCGATTTCAAGATTGACCGTGCTGCCCACGACAGTGGCGGCGAAGGCGGTGTTGGCGGCAGTCTGCGGAATGAGGGCGACCTCGAAGCCCTGCTCGTCCACCTCGTTGACCGTCAGGCTGACCCCGTCCACGCAGATCGAGCCCTTCTTGGCGATGTAGCGCAGCAACGCGGCCGGCGCGGCGAAACGCCAGCGCTGGGCACGCGCGTCGTCATGCACCGACAGCACCTGGCCCAGGCCATCGACATGGCCACTGACCAGATGCCCGCCCAGGCGATCAGTGGGACGCATGGCGCGTTCGAGGTTGATGACGGCGCCGTCGGCCAGCTGACCCAGCGTGGTCAGGCCCAGGGTCTCGGTCGAGGCGTCAGCCTGGAAGCTGGCGGCGTCATGGGCGATGACGGTGAGGCAGACCCCGTTGATGGCGATACTCTCGCCCATCTGCACGTTCTCGAACGGCAGGGTGCCCACGTTGAAGGTGAAGCGGACATCGCCGCCAAGGGTCTCGCGTGCGGCCAGACGGCCGACGCCTTCGATGATTCCAGTAAACAAGTAACGTTCTCCGCGGAAAGTGAGCGAAAAACGCCGCAAGGCATATAGGCGCACGCCGGGCACCAGGCCCGGCCGCACCGTCTTCTTTCATCCGGACTATACCGTCGGCTCCGGCATCGGACCGGATCTGCTGACCCTCCCGGAGAAACGGGAAGCGCTCGCGGGCTCGTGCTTGCGCACCTACCGCCGGTGGGGAATCGCACCCCGCCCTGAAGACGTTTGTGTACCGGCGAACCGGCCCGCCTAGTGTAGCAGGGCACCCTGACTGGGGGCTTTAAGTTAAATAAGTGTTAAGATCATCACCTGACCACGGCGCCTCCTGGCTGGCAGGTGCGTGCGTCGGTTACTGATCGGGCCGCGGCCCCGCGCCGCGCCATGATCGAACGGGTCCCGCAAGGGGCCCGTTTTTTATGGGCGCAACACCAGACGCAGGTCCGTCCCCACCTGCCGCTGGTCCACCACCCGCAGCCGGCGTTGCTGTTTCATCGCGTGGATGCCCAGGCCGGACAGCAGCGGCAGGCCATGCTCGCCGAGCAGCGTCGGGGCCTGGTAGAGCAGCAGTTCGTCGACCCAGCCGCCGGCCAGCAGCGCGCCGGCCAAGGTCGCGCCGGCTTCGGTGTGCACCTCATTGATGCCGCGCTCGGCCAGCAGCGCCAGCACCGCACCCAGGTCCAGGCGACCCTCCACGCTGGGCACGCTGGCGAAGTCGGCATCGGCCGCATCCGGTGGACTGACCGCGGCGTCATGCACATACAGCGTCGGCGCCCCACCCTCGCGCACCCGGGCGCATTGCAGCGAGCGCAGCCGCGCATCGAGCACCACGCGCAGCGGCGGCAGCACCTCGGTATCGGCCAGGCGCACGGTCAACATCGGATCGTCGGCCAGCACCGTGGCCGCACCGGTGAGAATCGCGCCGGCACGTGCACGCCAGTGCTGCACGTCCTCGCGCGCGGCCGCGCCGGTGATCCATTTGGAGCGGCCATCGGCCATCGCCGTGCGCCCGTCCAGGCTGGCAGCCAGCTTCACCCGTACCCACGGGCGACCACGCGCGATCCGGGAGAGGAAGCCGTGGTTGAGTTCACGCGCCTGCGCGGCCATCAGCCCTTCGGCCACCTCGATGCCGGCCTGGCGCAGCAACACGAACCCGCCGCCATCGACCTTCGGGAAGGGATCGCGCATCGCTGCGACCACGCGGCTGACGCCAGCGTCGATCAGGGCCAGTGCACACGGCGGTGTGCGGCCGTGGTGCGCGCACGGCTCCAGGGTGACGTAGGCGGTGGCACCGCGGGCCTGTTCGCCGGCCTGGCGCAGCGCGAACACTTCCGCGTGCGGGCCACCGGTGCGCTGGTGCCAGCCCTCGCCGGCCACGACCTCATCACGGGCGATCACGCAGCCGACCATCGGATTGGGCCGCGCGGTGTACGCGGCACATTCGGCCAGGCGCAATGCGTGCGCCATGTGCTGGTGGTCGAGGGCGGAAAATTCGGTCATGGCGAAGCTCATCTGGCGACAGTCGTGCAGCCGCGATGGTAGCCCAGCCGGGCTGGCCGCGATGCGGCGGGGCTCAGCCCTTTTTCTTCTTCGTCAGCGCGATCACATCGCCCAGCAGCTGCAGCTGTTCGGTGCTGGAGGGCAGTTCGCGTTCAAGCTTCTCGATCTCCTCGCGGAAATCGGCCACGTCTTCGAAGCTGCGGTACACCGAGGCAAAGCGCACGTAGCCGACATGGTCGAGCTTGCGCAGTTCGTTCATCACGAACTCGCCGACCTTGATCGACGGAATTTCGCGTTCGCCACAGATGCGCGCCTGCTGCATCACCGCGCGCACCGCCAACTCGATCTTGTCTTCGGGGACCGGGCGCTTCTGCAGCGCACGATCAAAGCCACTGCGGACCTTGCGGGCGTCAAAGGCCTCGCGGCTGCCGTCGCTCTTGACGATCGCCGGCAGCTTCAGTTCGATGGTTTCCAGGGTGCTGAAGCGCTCGTTGCAGGCCTCGCACTCGCGGCGACGCCGGATCGTCGCGCCGTCTTCAGAGACGCGCGAATCGATCACACGGGTGTCGGCATGCTGGCAGAACGGACAGTACATGGAACGCCTTGCATCAGGAAAACGTCATACCGTGGTCACGGCAGCGTCGCAACGGTACCTGAGAGGGACCGGCTACAGCAAATGGCGGGGGCCAGAGGCCAGCCCCGTCTAGGTGGACTGCCAACGCACCCACAGCAGGTGCGCCGCGCAGGAGAGCATCGGAATGCCGGGCAGCAGCAGGATCAGGGCGGCAGCCAGCGCCGACGGTGCGGCGACATCAAGGTGAAACAGCGCCTGCAGCATGCCGCCCCAGGTCACGGCCGTCGCCACGATGCCGAGCAACAGGAAGGCCCATCCCGCCGGGCACGCGCGCAGCGCCCCGGCGCCACCGCGCCACCAGCGCGCACCACGCGACAACCAGCAGACTGACGCTGGCGAACCAGGCAACCGCCCAGCCAGGCATGTCGCCCGGCCCACCGTATTGATGCAGCACGTCGCGCAGGCACAGCCCGACCACGGTACAGACCGCCACGGCATGCGGGACACCAAACAAGCCCAGGTGCAGCAGCATCGAGCGCCGCTGTCGATGGTGAGGCGCCATCCGGTCAGGTTCCCGGGGTCCGCCGCAGTTGCACCAGCCGGACAGCAGGCCATGCCATCGGCGGCCCGGCCAGCAGCAGGATCAGCCCCATCGGGCCCGCAGTGGCGTGCCAGAACGCCATCCCCACGACCGGCACCGAAGCAAGCATGCCTATCCACAGCGCGGTCCACGCCCAAGGGCCACTCGCGCGCAGCCCGTCGCGGCCATGACGCAGGTAGCGGCAACTCAACCACAGCCAGCCCACGATCCCGATCAGGCCGGCCGCCCCCCAGCCGCCAATCACCAGGCGCGAGGCCCGGTCCAGATAGGCCGGCTCGACGAATGCGACCCAGACCCCGATGGCGGCGAAGGTGCCACCGCCAGCCATCCCCACGATGCCGCAGACCAGGGCCAGCACGGCGTAAGTACGCCGTTGCCGGCCCTCGTCCATGTCAACCGTAGACCGGGTACTTGCGGCACTGCGCGCTGACGGCATCGCGCACGCGGGCGATCACGGCCTCGTCAGCCGGGGCGTCGAGCACGTCGGCGATCCAGTTGGCCAGGTCCACGCAGTCCTGCTCCAGGTAACCACGCGTGGTGACCGCCGGGGTGCCCAGGCGCAGGCCCGAGGTCACGAACGGCGAACGCGGGTCGTTCGGCACCGAGTTCTTGTTGACGGTGATGTGGGCCAGGCCGAGCGCGGCTTCCGCATCCTTGCCGGAGACATCCTTGCCGATCATGTCGACCAGCATCAGGTGGTTCCGGGTGCCGCCGGAGACGATCTTGTAGCCGCGCGCGATCAGCGTGTCGGCCATCGCCTGGGCGTTCTTCACCACCTGCTGCTGGTAAGCCTTGAAGCCCGGCTCCAGTGCTTCCTTGAAGGCCACGGCCTTGCCGGCGATGACGTGCATCAGCGGGCCGCCCTGGATGCCCGGGAACACGATGGACTGCAGCTTCTTCTGCAGCTCTTCGCTGGCGCCCTTGGCGATGATGATGCCGCCACGCGGGCCGCGCAGGGTCTTGTGGGTGGTGGAGGTGACCACGTGGGCGTGCGGCAGCGGGCTCGGGTAGACGCCGGCGGCGACCAGGCCGGCCACGTGCGCCATGTCCACGAACAGGTAGGCACCGACCTTGTCGGCGATGGCGCGGAAGCGTGCCCAGTCCACTACCTGCGAGTAGGCCGAGAAGCCGGCCACGACCATCTTCGGCGTGTGCTCCAGGGCCAGGCGCTCGACCTCGTCATAGTCGATCAGGCCGGCTTCGTTCACGCCGTACTGGATGGCGTTGAACAGCTTGCCCGAGGCATTGACCTTGGCACCGTGGGTCAGGTGACCGCCGTGGGCCAGGCTCATGCCCAGGATGGTATCGCCCGGCTGCAGCAGCGCGAAATACACGGCCTGGTTGGCCTGCGAACCGCTGTGCGGCTGCACGTTGGCGTAGTCGGCATCGAACAGCTGCTTGAGGCGATCGATGGCCAGCTGCTCGGCGATATCCACGTATTCGCAGCCACCGTAGTAGCGCTTGCCCGGATAGCCTTCGGCGTACTTGTTGGTCAGCTGGCTGCCCTGGGCTTCCATCACCGCCGGGCTGGTGTAGTTCTCGCTGGCGATCAGCTCGACATGGTCTTCCTGGCGCTGGGTTTCGGCGGCGATGGCCTTGGCCAGTTCGGGATCGTAGGTTTCGATGCGGACGTCACGCGAGAACATCGGTTACTCCAGGCAGGCAGAGGGGGTACAGCGCGAGCCTTGGATTGTAGTCCCCGGGCACGGGGCTGACCAATGCAGGGGCCATGCTGCGGATTCGCGACCGGTACGCCTGCGGGTGATCCGGGCGCCCGCCTCCGCAACGAACGACGGCGCCCCGAGGGACGCCGTCCAGGAACAGGCCGCGCGGTGGCCGCGTTACCGGTTGATCACGTAGTCGGCAATGATGCCGGTGGCGATGGCGACCAGCAGCAGGTTGCCGCGGTCGTCGCGGATCCACTGGTGGTCGCGCGGCGGGCGGCGTACCGAGTAGCGGCTGTAATCGTTGACCACGTACACCGGGCCACCGTAGTACTCACGGTAGCGATGGCCACGGGCCCAGCCGTAGGAGCCATAGCCCGGTGCCGGACGGTAGTAGCCCCGGTTGTCATAACGGCGGTCGTAGCGACGGTCATGGCGGACTTCGCGGCGGTCGTCGCGCCAGTGCCGGCGATCATGCCGGTCATCCCGACGGTCATCGCGCCACTCACGGCGGTCATGGCCGCGGCCACGATGGTCATCGGCGAAGGCCGGGGCCGCGGTGCCCAAGGCCAGCAGCGAGGCCACGGCCCCGACCACAAATCGATTCATGCGCATGATTGGCCTCGCTCGATGGATTGATGGCTCCATCATGCGCACGCCATCTGAACGCTCTCCGGCTGGAAACGGTTTCCAATTCAACGCCTTTGACCCCGCATTCAGGCGGCGGCAAGCCCTGCGGTCCGGGACGCCCGGCGGCACGGACCGCTTCCGGCTATAATCGGACCATCCTTTTCTTCCATCTGTTCCTGTTCCGTCTGGAACGGGCGCAGGGTTGCGCCTTCGGAGACCTCATGTCCTCGCAATACATCTACACCATGAACCGCGTCAGCAAGGTGGTCCCGCCCAAGCGGCAGATCATCAAGGACATCTCGCTGTCGTTCTTCCCGGGTGCCAAGATCGGCCTGTTGGGCCTGAACGGCGCCGGCAAGTCCACGGTGCTCAAGATCATGGCCGGCGTGGACACCGATTTCGAGGGCGAAGCCCGCCCGCAGGCCGGCATCAAGGTCGGCTACCTGGCCCAGGAACCGGAGCTGGACCCGACCAAGACCGTGCGTGAAGCGGTCGAGGAAGGCGTCGGCGAGGTGCTGCAGGCCCAGGCCCAGCTGGATGCCGTCTACCTGGCCTATGCCGAGGAAGGGGCCGACTTCGACAAGCTGGCCAAGGAACAGGAGCGCCTGGAGGCGATCCTCGCCGCCGGCGATGCGCACACCCTGGAAAACCAGCTGGACGTGGCCGCCGATGCGCTGCGCCTGCCGCCGTGGGATGCCGTGATCGGCAAGCTCTCCGGTGGTGAAAAGCGCCGCGTGGCGCTGTGCCGCCTGCTGCTGCAGAAGCCGGACATGCTGCTGCTCGACGAACCGACCAACCACCTGGACGCCGAGTCGGTGGAATGGCTGGAACAGTTCCTGGCGCGCTACACCGGCACCGTCGTGGCGGTCACCCATGATCGCTACTTCCTGGACAACGCCGCCGAGTGGATCCTGGAACTGGACCGCGGCCGCGGCATTCCGTGGAAGGGCAACTACACCGATTGGCTGATGCAGAAGGACGAGCGCCTGAAGCAGGAAGACAACCAGGAGAAGTCCCGCCAGAAGGCGATCCAGAAGGAACTGGAGTGGTCGCGCCAGAACGCCAAGGGCGGCCGCACCAAGGGCAAGGCCCGTCTGGCCCGCCTGGAAGAGCTGCAGTCGGTGGATTACCAGAAGCGCAACGAGACCAATGAAATCTTCATCCCGCCGGGCGAGCGTCTGGGCGCCTCGGTGATGGAGTTCAAGAACGTCTCCAAGAAGTTCGGCGACCGTCTGCTGTTCGACGAGCTGAGCTTCCTGGTGCCGGGTGGCGCGATCGTGGGCATCATCGGCCCCAACGGTGCCGGTAAGTCGACCCTGTTCAAGATGATCACCGGCCAGGAAAAGCCGGATTCGGGCGAAATCACCGTCGGCCCGACCGTCAAGCTGTCCTACGTGGACCAGAGCCGCGACGCGCTGGAGGGCAACCACAACGTGTTCCAGGAAATCGCCGGCGGCCTGGACATCCTCAACATCAACGGCATCGAGATCCAGTCGCGCGCCTACATCGGCCGCTTCAACTTCAAGGGCCAGGATCAGCAGAAGCTGGTCGGTTCGCTGTCCGGTGGTGAGCGTGGCCGCCTGCACATGGCCAAGACCCTGCTGCAGGGTGGCAACGTGCTGCTGCTCGATGAACCGTCCAACGATCTGGACATCGAAACCCTGCGTGCGCTGGAAGATGCGCTGCTGGAGTTCCCGGGCAACACCTTCGTGATTTCGCATGACCGCTGGTTCCTGGATCGCATCGCGACCCACATCCTGGCGTTCGAAGGCGACTCGCACGTGGAGTTCTTCCAGGGCAACTACCGCGAGTACGAAGAAGACAAGCGCCGCCGCATGGGCGACGACGCCGCGCCGAAGCGCCTGCGCTTCAAGGCGCTGAAGTAAGGCAACCGGAAAGGCCGCGCTCGCGCGGCCTTTCTCATTTCGGTAGGTCACCACCGTTGGTGGTGACGCTTTGAAGCGTACCGACCAACGGTCGGTACCCACCACCAACGGTTTGAGATTTCGCGATGTCCCTCCCCGAGCGCCTGTTCCAGCTGCAGCAGCACGGTACCTCCGTGCGCACCGAACTGCTGGCCGGCCTGACCACCTTCCTGACGATGTCCTACATCGTCTTCGTCAACCCGGACATCCTGGGTACTACCGGCATGGACCCGGGCGCGGTGTTCGTCGCCACCTGCCTGGCTGCCGCACTGGGCTCGCTGGTGATGGCGTTCGCGGCCAACTTCCCGGTCGGCATGGCCCCGGGCATGGGCTTGAATGCCTTCTTCGCCTTCACCGTGGTCGGTGCGGCCGGCCTGCCCTGGCAGCAGGCACTGGCGGCCGTCTTCATATCGGGACTGGTGTTCCTGGTGCTGTCACTGACCGGCGTGCGCGCCTGGCTGGTGGCGGGCATTCCCGCCTCGCTGCGGGCGGCGATCGTGGCCGGCATCGGCCTGTTCCTGGCGATCATCGCGCTGCAGAAGTCCGGCGTGATCATCGCCAACACCGACACCCTGGTCGCGCTGGGTCCGCTCAACACCGCGCCGCCGCTGCTGGCGCTGGCCGGCTTCCTGCTGATCGCGATCCTCGAGGCCCGCAACGTGCGCGGCGCGATCCTGATCGGGATCCTGGCCGTCACCGGTGCGGCCTGGCTGCTCGGTGACGTGCAGTTCCACGGCCTGATCTCGCTGCCGCCGAGCCTGGCGCCGACCTTCCTGCAGCTGGACCTGCCCGGCCTGCTGCATCACGACGGCGGCGCACCGATCGCGGTGCTGCTGCAGGTGGTGCTGGTCTTCGTACTGGTGGAAGTGTTCGATGCCACCGGCACGTTGTACGGCGTGGTCGATCGCGCCGGCCTGCTGAAGCTGCCGGGCGCGCAGAAGCGGTTCGGCCGGGCACTGCTGGCCGACAGCACCGCGATCGTGGCCGGCTCCCTGCTCGGGACCAGCAGCACCACCGCATTCGCTGAAAGCGCTTCAGGCGTGCAGGCGGGTGGCCGCACCGGACTGACCGCGCTGGTGGTGGCGGCACTGTTCCTGGCCGCGTTGCTGTTCTCGCCGTTGGCGGCGATGGTGCCCGGCTATGCCACCGCCCCTGCCCTGCTGTTCGTGGCCGGGTTGATGCTGCGCGAGCTGGTCGATGTGGAATGGGGCGACCTGACCGAATCAGTGCCGGCCGCACTGTGTGCGCTGGCGATGCCGTTCACCTACTCCATCGCCAATGGCCTGGCCTTCGGCTTCATCGCCTATGCGGTGCTGAAGGCCGGCACCGGGCGCTGGCGCGCAGTGCATCCGGCGGTATGGCTGGTGGCGGGGCTGTTCGTGCTGCGCTACGCGCTGGAGTGATCGACACGCCGATCAGGCCCAGGACGGCCGCAGCTGGCCGTCTGCGGCGAAGCGATAACGGCCTTCGTACCAACCGATGGCAAACAGGCTGAGCACCTGCTCGTAATAGCGCGGCGGCGCGGCGCGCTGCTGCTCCGGTGTCGGCAGCGCAGCGACCATTGCCTTGGTGCGTTCGGCCTCGCCCTGCGCCTGCAGGTACGGCACCAGGGCCGCCTGGAAACCGTAGTTGCCGGTGCCTTCGCGTATGCCGGTGAGCGTGTTGACCTTCTCCGGCATCGGCTGGCCCTCGCGCAGGGTGCTCAGCGGGCCGTGCAGCGCATCCAGAACCGAGCGGAAACTGGAATCGTTCACGGCGGTCATGCCTGCCCACAGATAGCAGCGGATGGCGTCGTAACTGCCGAGCGGACCCTTGTCCGGATCAGCGATGTAGCCGCCGTCGCGCCACGCGGTCCAGTCCGGCACAAAGCCGTGGGGTGCGGTATCGCGCAGCAGGCGGACGCTGTTGCCGATCACGGTGGTCCACGGCCCGCTCGGATCAAGCGCGGCGAAGCGGCGCAGCAGCGGCAACGGCAGGTAGCTGGGGTTGAACCGCCACGTGTCTTCCGTCGCAAATCCTTTGGGCCCAGGCATCAACATCGTGCCCAGGCCCGGCACATCGACCAGCTCCTGCACCTGGATCGCCGCCAGCATCGCCTCGGCGGTCTGCCGCAGCGCCGGCCGTTTCCACAACCGCGCTGCCTCGTGCAGGGTATAGGCCAGCCAGACATCCGAGTCGCTGGCGGGATTGTCGTCGAGCACCTTCCATGCATTGGCCGTGGTGTCGCGCCCCCACAGCCAGGCCGGCAGGCGCTGGGCCATGCTGCCGCCGGCGAGGTTGTTCTCGGTCCAGCGCAGGAGGCGATCGAACAGCGGCTGGTCGTTGTCCACCAGCGCGAAAAACAGCGCGTAGGACTGGCCTTCGGAGGTCGAACGCTGGTCGGCGTTGTTGTAGTCGACCATGCGCCCGTCCGGGGTCACGCTGGAGGCACGCATCACCTGCCAGGCCGTCCACGGGCCGGGCCCGCGCGCCGGGCCGTTGGCCGAGCAGGCCAGCAGCGGAGTAACGGCCAGCGCCTGCAACAGGCGGCGGCGCATCCGATGGAACGATGGGGACTCAGTCACGGACATCAGCCTCTTCGCAGCAGGAACCTGGCAAGCCTGCGGGACGCCCGCTGCCAGGTAAAGCCTGGCAGCGGGCCGGTCATCAACGCATGACGGTAATCATTCACCCGACGCGTACGGCGAGCGCAGCGGCTGCGGCTGCTTGCCCAGCCCGGCGCCGAGGCGGTCGAGCAGGAAGCGCAGGTACAGGCTGGTGCCGAACTGCCGGTAGTCACGCGCGTTGTTGAACTCCATGCGCCCGCCCAGGAACAGCTGCGAAGATAGCTGCCATTCGGCCGCGACGCTGAGGTTGTAGGACACGCCGGTCTTGGTCTGGCCGGTATAGACGGGGTCCACGTACGCGGTGGTCAGTCCCAACAACGCAGCCATCGAGGCGGCCTCGTAGGCAGCCTGCTGCATCGCCGGATCGGTCGGGAAGTACGGCGCGGCGTCTTCCTTGAAGTGCTGTACGCCGACGCTGGTATCCAGCTGCCACGCCACGCGGCCGCTGGAAGTACGCCCGTTCCAGTGCACCGGGAAGCCGACATCCACATAGCGCTGCGGGCTGAAGTAACCGCCATGTCCGTAGGTGAAGCCGCTGAGGTTGCGGTCGTACTGCATCGCGGTCAGGTTGAGGCCGGCGGTCAGCGACTGGTTGTCGGTCTCCAGGGCGTGCACGTAGACGCCCACGCCGACTTCCTGGCGATCGTTGTCGGCCACGTTCTCGCCTTCCAGGCGATGCCAGGACGCGCTGGCGTAGCCGCCCAACTGACCGTTGTCGACGGTCGCGGCGAGCTTGGCGCCGCTCGCGGTCACCCCGCCCCAGCGCAGCCCGTTGCGCCCGTCTTCCACGCCGGCGAAGGACAGCAGGCTGTCGGTCACCGCGCGGCGCGAGGCTTCGCCGGACCAGGTCAGCGCGTCGCCGATCTGACCGCGGTAGCCGATGCCGCCGACGATCTGCGTGTCATCGAAGCCGAGCGGCGTGCTGCCGACATCGGCACGGAAGCCACCCCGCTCATAGCCCACCGAGACACCGGCGCCGCTGGCATCCTGGGAACTCATGCGGCGCGCGCCGGCGGCATTGGCCACCATCGCGTACAAAGTGTCCTGGAACGCCTGCGGTGTCTGTGAGCCACCGCCGCCCTGGGCCAGGGTCTTGAGCTGGGCCTGCTCGGCCGCGCTCAGCCCGCGCACCAGGCCGGCATTGCCCAGTACCTGGGTGGCGATGTCGCTGATCGGAGTATTGGCCAGATCGCGGCTGAGGATGTAACTCGGCAGCGGATCGGCGAACAGCAGCGCACGTGCGGCAGCGGCACGTTCTGCCTGGGTGAGCGAACCGTCGGTCTGGTTGAACAGTTCCTGGTAGCGGCCGTTGTCCAGCGCGCGGTCGTAGATCAGATTGCGGGTCGCGTTACTTTCGCCACGGGTCAACAGCGTCTGGTACAGCGACGAGCCAACCAGATCATCGACCGGCATGCGGTCAGCGGCCAGCGCCCCGGCCAGGGCGGCCTGCGGGCCACCGCCGAAGCGGCTGGCGCTGGTGTACTCGGGATCCGGGCGCCCCGCATCGAGCACGGTCGGGGTGATGGCCACCTTGAGCTTGCCGTCGCCGACCGCGAACTGCCCTTCCAGCGGCACCTGCAGGTCATCGAGCTGGCCCATGCCGGCTTCGCCAGCGCGGGTGCGATACGCCGCGCCGACCGCCAGGCTGCTGCTGTTCTCGGCCTTGAGCGCGCGCAGTTCATCGAGCACGCCGTTGCCGGTGGTGGCCGGCGGCAGCGGACCAAGCGCGGTATTGCGCGAGGCGCGCGGCGCACTCGCCTGGCTGGGCACCTGGCGCGAGCCGGGCACCGGCAACGGCAGGGCGACACCGCCGCTGGCCGCGGCCGTGGCCATGACCGGTTCCGGCAGGTCATCGGCATCGATTACCGGGGCGACGCTTGCCGGGGCCCGGCTCATGCCCATCGCCGGGCCGGCGTACATCGGCAGAGGTTCGGCAGCCAGGCGGGCAGTCGCGGCCGGCAGTGGCAGACCACCATCGCGCAGCGCTGCGGTACGGGTGCCACCGCCACGGTTGAGACCGGCGAACGGATTGAAGCTGCCACCGCTGGCCAGCATCGCGGTGCTGGCCTGCGGGTAGCCATTGTCGAGCTGGCCGCTGCCCTTCGCGGCGGCGGCCAGCGACGCGCGGAAGTAGCTTTCGGCGCGGCGGTTCTTGCCCGCGGCGCGATACACACGTCCTGCGGCGGCCAGCACCTCCGGCGACTCCGGCGCCTGTTTGAGCGCGCGCTCCAGATACTGTTCGGCCAGGTCCATGTCGCGCATTGCCGCGGCACTGCCGGCAGCGGCAACCATCGCATCCAGATCGCCTGGGGCCAGCTGCAACTGCTGCTGGTACAGCGCCAGGGCCTGGCCGTTGTCGCCTGCGGCGGCATACAGGCGCGCCAGAGCCGCGATGTTGCGCGGGTCCTGCGGGCGCTCGGCCAATGCCGGGGCCAACACCGCGTATGCGCCTTCAAGATTGCCAAGCTCCCGCAGGGCATCGACCTGCCGCAGCACGTAACCGCTGCGCAGATCGTTCAAGCGGGTCTGCTGGCTGGCCGAGAGCGGCACGTCGGCGAGCTGGCGCAGGATCGCGGCGACCTCGCCATCGCGACCGGCGCGCAGCAGCACCGAGGCATATTCCAGGCGGTTGTCGACGCTGGACGAACCGCCTTCGATCAGGTGCTGCGCGAGCACCAGGGCGCGCTGCTGGCTGCCGATGTCGGCGTAGGCACCGGCCAACGCGGCCACGATGGCCGGGTTCTTGACCCGGTCGCCAAGGGCGGCTTCGGCGCGGGCCAGCAACAGCTGCGCTTCGCCGCTGCGCTGGCGCTGCATGAGCGAACGCGCCTGGGCGGCCTGCACCTGCACCCACGCGGTGTCGTGCAACGCGGTCATTTCCGAATCACGCGAAGCGGTGGGAATGCGTTCCAGCAACGCATACGCGCGCGGCCAGTCGCTGTTTTCCTGGACGAACAGGGCCTGGGCATACAGCGAGGTCGCCGAGCTGTCATCCAGCGCGCGCAGGCCTTCGATCACGCCGTTGGCCTGGTCGGGGCGGCCGGCACGCTTGTACAGCCGCGCCAGTTCCAATCGCAGCCATGGATCACGCGGCTGTACCAGCAATGCATCTTCCAGCTCGATCTGCGCCATCTCGATGCTGCCCTCGGCCAGCGCCTGCTGCGCGCGGGCACGGGCCAGGTTGGCGCGCAGCACGGACTGGCCACCGGCGCTTTCCTGCTGGGCCGGAGTCAGGCGGTCGAACAGCGCGGCCGCCTCATCGGCGCGGCCCAGGCGACCCAGCAGACCGACCAGGCCCTGCAGGGCGCCGGCGTTGCCGGCATCCAGTTCCAGCGCCTTGCGGTAGCTGCGTTCGGCCGCAGCCGGATCGCTGCCACTCTGCAGGTCGGCCAGCGCGACATAGCCGGCCGGTTCCTTGGGCTGCAGCGCGATGACCTGCTGCACGCGGGTGATGGCATCGGCGCCGGGCTGGCGACGCACCTCCTGCAGGGTCAGCCAGTAGCGCGCGGCATCGGCCGCGCTTCGCCACTTGCCGTTGATCGCAGCCGCCGGGCGCAGCAGTTCATTGGCCTCGCCAAAGCGCTCCTGGCGCAGGCGCACCGAGCCCAGGCCACCGAGTGCCTCGGCATCGCGCGGACGCGCGCGCAGCACCTGGGCGAAACGGGCTTCAGCCTGGGCCAGGTTGTTGCCGTCCAAAGCACGGAAGCCTTCGCCCAGCAGTCGCTGGTTCGGGTCCTGCGGCACCGGGCGGTTGGCGATGGCCTGTTCGCGCAGCTGCGCCTGCTTGGCCGCCACCTCGCGGTCATTCGGCACCACCTCCAGGAAGGCCTGGTACAGCGGCGCATCGGCGGTGGTGGCGTTGAGCCACAGCAGCGCCTGGCGCCAGGCCGCGCGTGCGGGGCCGGCGGTGTCGTTGGCCTGGCTGAGCGTGCGCAGCTGGGCGATGCCTTCGCGGCGGGTCGGCTCGCGGTAGGTCAGCACCTGCGCCAGCGCGAGCTTGGCCGGGTTGTTGTTGCCGGTGGCGATGCGGCGCAGGCCATCGCGCGCACGCGTCCAGCCTTCCGGCGTGCCAGCCAGTACCTGGTAGTACTCCAGCGCCAGATCATTGGGCGGGCCGCCCGCACCGAACGCTTCGTCGTAGGCGCGCACCGCTTCGACATAGCGACCGGCCGCCGCCGCGCGACGCGCGGTCTGCAGCTGGTTGCCACCACCGCCACCGCCGAGCGCCATGCGCAGGCGCGTGGTCTGCGCCGAGGACGGATGACGTGCCTGCAACTGCTGCAGCCGCTTCTGCGCCTCGGCACGGCGGCCCTGGTTGAGGTCGATCAGGCCCAGGCCCAGCAGTGCATCGGCCTGGTTGGGGTCGGTGGCCAGCAGCTTGCGCCAGGCATCGGCGGCCAGATCCTCGCGGCCCTGGTCCTGCCAGTAGTTGCCTTGGCTGACCAGCTGCTGCGTCGACGACGCGTTCTGCGCGAAGGCCGGCACGGTCAGCACGCACAGGCCGACCAGGCAAAGGGGGGTCAGGGTCTTGCGGAACATGGCGAACTCCACGCGGGCAGCAGTCGCCCATCGGCAGAAAAACGGTAGCGGCGATCCATCCAGCCCTTGCCGAACAGCACCAGGGCACGATCGTAATAGTTGAGGGTGCCGGCCGCGGGAATCCGCGCCAGCTGCGCCTTGGCCAGCGCGGGCTGCCCGAGGGCACTGAGGTAGGGCAGCAGCGCGGCGGCAAAGCCCGGCGACGGTGCGCCGGTGCCGACGCCGCGACGCGTATCGATCTTCTCGGCAAAGCCGGTCTGTGCACGCAGCAGAGATGCCGGGCCGGACAAGCCGTCCAGCAGCGTGCGCCGCAATGGATCGGCCGGATCGGTCATCCCCGCCCACAGATAGCAGCGGATGGCATCGTAGCTGCCGTTCGCGCCTTTGCCCGGGTCGACCACGAAGGCCTTGCCGTTCCAGGCGATCCAGTCCGGCGCGAAACCAACCGGTGCACTGGCCCGCGTCATCGCCACGCTGCGTTCGGCCAGCCGCGCCCACGGGCCGCGCGCATCAACGGCGGCAAAGCGGCGCAGCACGAACAGCGGCAGGTAGCTGGGGTTGAGCGTCCAGCGGTCGGCATGGACGAAGCCGCGGTTTCCTGGCAGCAGCATCGGTCCGAAGCCGGGCAGCTCGACGACTTCGGCCGTACGCATCAGCGCCAGCGTCTGCCGGCCGGCTTCGACCAGGCCGGGGCGCTTCCACAACCGTCCGGCTTCAAGCAGTGCGTAGGCGATCCACAGCTCACCGTCGGAGGCGGTGTTGGTATCGAGCAAGCGGAACTGGCCATCGGCTGCCCGGCCCCACAGCCACGCCGGCAGATTGAGATCGGCACGGCCACGGCAGAGATGACGGCGGGTCCAGGCCAGAATCCGATCAAACAGGATCGGATCATTGTCCACCAGGGCGAAGAACAACCCGTAGGACTGCGATTCGGAGGTGCTGCGCAGGTCGGTATTGAGATGATCGACCACGCGGCCGTCCGGCTCGATATGCCGATCGACAAACGCGCGCCACTCGCGCCAAGGCGTGCCGCAGGCCTGTGCCAGGGCAGTGAGCGGCAGCACGGCGGCGGCACCGGCCGCCGCCATCGCCTGCAGAAAGCGCCTGCGCGCGGGCGCCAGCACGGGGACGGACGGGTCGCGCATGCTCAGCCGGACATCCCGATGCGGGCCTTGGCATTGCGCTTGAGCAGCCACCGCGCGATCAGCGCCAGCAACAGGCAGGCCAGGCCGACGAACGCCCCCAGGAGCAGCGGGCTCTGCGAGAAATACCAGCGCAACCAGGTCAGCGGCGGCAGGTGACCGACGTAGTAACTCTGGTTACCGGCGAGGCTGCGCACTTTGTCCTTCTGCAGCAGCACCACACTGCCCTGGAAATCGCGCAGGCGGTCCGGATCGAACCACGCTTCAAACAGGCGGTTCACCTGGGCCGGGTCGTCGGCCATCACCGCGATCACGCTGCGACCCTTGCGCAGCGGCGACTCGAAGCCCATCAGCACGACGTCACCGGCATCCGGGCGCACGGAGACTTCGGCGGTGGTCGGCAGATCGGTGCGGCGCGCATCCGGCGACAGGAACGAGGGCATGCGTTCGAACACCCAGTCCGAGAGCTGGACACGGCGCGACTGCCCCGCCTCGCCGATCGGCAGATGCGCGGCCCATTCGCCGAACAGCGGCTGGCTGCGGCGCGAGCCGAGCACCACCAGGTCCTGGTCGGCATGCTCGCCAACCTGGCGCGCGGCGATGATGCGGTTGCGCAGTGCGGGATAACCGGTCGAGGCGCCCATGCGGCCGAGCAGGGTCAACACGTTGCCGACATCATCGGCGTTGGGGTTGTCCGGCAGGATCAGCACCGTCTCGGACAGATCGGCCAGGCGCGTGAACGGATACCCGGCATTGCCGAAGGCGGCCAGGTTGGGCATCGCCATGTAGTGGTCGAAACCGCTCAGGTCGATGCTGGTGTCGCCATCGATCGCCGCGGAGACATCCGGGAAGGTGTTCTTGCACTCGGCCGCCTGCGGGCGGTCGAAGAAGAAGTGGAAGCGCAGCTGGCTGTTGGACGAGAACGGCCCGGTGGGCAGCATCACCTTCTGCTGGATCGGCATCGCACCCGGTGCCTTGAGCTTGTTCCACAGCATGTCCGACACCGAACGCGGTGCCGGTCGACCGTTCAATGGTAGCGTGGTAACGAAGGCATCGTTGATGCTGATGTTCAGCGCCGACTTGTCCGCCCCTTCGGGCAGCGTATAGCGGTAGCGCAGGTCCAGCGGAATGCCGTCGCGGCGCCACACGAACAGGTCCGGCGGCAGCTGAAGGCCGATCCGGATCAGGTCCGGGTGGTAGCCAACCACGTTCAACTCGCTGGTCTGCCGCACCAGTTCGGACACGCGCACGGGCCGATCGCTGGGAATCCAGTTCGGCGCGTCGTACGGCTTGCGCGGCGCGATCTCCTTGAAGTCGCCGATGCTCGCGGTCGGGCCGGACAGCGGCGCGCCCAGGGTCAGTGCGGTAGCGGCGATGCGCAGTTCGCCATCGTCGCGGCCGAGCACCAGCAGCAGCTTGCCGTTGGCATCATTGGGGTTGGCAATCACGGCCAGGGTCGGCCCGCTGATGTCGGGCAGCACCAGACCGGCAGGCGGATTGCGCGGGGTGGCCACGACCACTGCGTTGCCTTCCAGCGGCACGGTGTCGATCGACGCGGGGAACAGCGCACCGCGGTAACCGGCCAGCGCGCCGAACCACGACGACACGATGCCGGCCGACTGCAGCAGGCCCTGCCCCGGCTGCCCGGTGAACACGAACGGCAGTTCCAGCCGGTTGGTGTCGCGGGCATCGAAGAACGGTACCGGCAGCAGCGACAGATCATTGGTCAGCTGCAGCGGCGCCCAACCCAGCTCCAGGTAGCTGGCGCTGTCGATGTTCGCCCACAGACTGGTGTGATCGGGATCTTCGCACTCGCGCGTGTAGTGGCCGATCAACTGCAGGTTGATCCGGTTGTAGTCGATGATCATGCGCGGATCGATATCGATATCGCGCTCGATCATCCGCCCAGCCTGGTCGACCGGGGTCGGCAAGGTCGCCACGGTGACGTCGTTGACGGTCACCTTCAGGTGAGACAGGTCCGGCAGCAGCGCGGGCGAATAGCTGTACTTCAGGTGCAGCGAGGCCCGATCCACCACCTGGTCGTTGCGGATCGAGAACGGCACGCCGGCCGTACCCTGGATGCCGCGCAGGGTGATCTCGTAATCGATGCCGAGCTGCTTGAGTGTGGAGCGGCTCTGCCGGGTCCCCGCGGCCGGGGCGGTGGGCAGCACGGCGGCGGGCGCGGCGTCGGCAGGTGCGGCCATCGGTTCAGCGGCCGCTGCCGCCGTGGGCACGGGCGGGCTCTGCGCGTAGACGGCCCCGCACAGCAAAGTCAGGGTGAACGCCACCGCTGCGGCGGACGGGCGCGGCAGGCGCACCGGGCGGAACAGGGAACGGTGACGACGGGTCATGCGGAATCTCCGGTGCGCGGCGGCGTGGGGGCATCCTTGCGGCCGCCCGCGAAAACGAACTGGCCCAGGCGGTGGAAGCCGCGCATGCTGGCCTTGAGGACGTCGGTGGTGGAACGCAGGAAGGTGTCGCGGTCGTGGCGACCCCACAGCTTCACCCAGATATCGGCGCGGGCGAAGGTGGAGGTGACCAGCCAGCGCTCCTGTTCCAGGGTGAGCTCACCGAACTGGATGCTGATGCCCTGGTCGTCGCGGTCATGCCGCACTTCGGCCGGCAAGCGCTGGCTGCGTTGGCGATGGGCCAGCTCAACCTCCACGCGCGTGCCCGGCTGCACCGGCTGGGCCTGGTCCAGGCGGATCGCCATGCCACCGGTGGAGAAATTCAGCGTGCGGCACGGTAATACCTGGCCATCGGGCAGGTGCAGCACGGCGCGCATGTTGAGCGGCACGCGGTGCGCGCGGCGGATCTGGCGCTGTTCGCTGGAGGTGGCGATCACCGCGCCCAGCATGATCATGTTGTAAACGGTCCAACCCAGGTTCAACCAGATCGTATTGACCTCGCCGCTGGTCTCGGCCATCACCATCCGTACGATGCCGGCGATCACGCCGGCCAGGTTCAACAGCAGCAGCAACAGGTACGGGCGGGCAATCTGTGCATCGAAATAGCTGCGCTGCACCAGGCCGCCCTTGGCGGTGACGTTGAACTTGCCGAGCTTGGGGTTGATCACCGCCATCAACGTCGGGCGCAGGATGTACCAGGCCAGCGTGGTCTCGTACACCTCGTTCCACAGCAGATGACGGTGCTTGCCCTGCACGCGCAGGTTGGTCAGGTTGGCCATCACGATGTGCGGCAGCGCGTAGGCGAGGATCATCAGCGCCGAGGCGTGGATGACGTGCGCACCAAAAAACAGGAAGGCCAGCGGCGCGGTCAGGAAGATGATCCGCGGCAGGCCATAGAAGAAGTGCAACATCGCGTTGGTGTAGCAGAGCCGCTGCACGAAGCTCAGGCCCTTGCCGAACATCGGGTTGTCCACCCGCAGGATCTGCGCCATGCCACGCGCCCAGCGGATGCGCTGCCCGACGTGCGCCGAGAGGCTTTCGGTGGCCAGGCCAGCGGCCTGCGGCACCGGAATGTAGGCGCTGCGGTAGCCGGCACGGTGCAGGCGGATCGCGGTGTGCGCATCCTCGGTCACCGTCTCGATCGCCACACCGCCCACCTCTTCCAGCGGGCCGCGCTTGATCACCGCGCAGGAGCCACAGAAAAAGGTGGCGTTCCACTGGTCGTTGCCGTCCTGCAGCAGCCCGTAGAACAGCTCGCCCTCGTTGGGCACGCGGCCGAAGTTGCCCAGGTTGCGCTCGAACGGATCTGCGGAGAAGAAGTAGTGCGGGGTCTGCACCACCGCCATCTTCTCGTCGTGCAGGAACCAGCCCATCGACATCTGCAGGAACGAGCGGGTCGGCATATGGTCGCAGTCGAAGATCGCCACGTACTCGCCCGTGGTCTTCTTCAGCGCCGCATTGATGTTGCCGGCCTTGGCGTGGTTGTTGTTGGTCCGGGTGATGTACTGCACCCCGACCTCTTCGCAGAATTCACGGAATTCTTCGCGGCGGCCGTCATCGAGCAGGTAGATGTTGAGCTTGTCGGCGGGCCAGTCCAGCACGGTCGCCGCCAGCACCGTGGTGCGCACCACCGAGAGCGGTTCGTTGTAAGTGGGGATGAAGACATCCACGCTGGGCCACAACGATTGGTCCTCGGGCAGCGGCATCGGCTTGCGGTGCAGTGGCCATGCCACCTGGAAGTAGCCCAGCACCAGCACGATGAAGGAGTACACCTCGGCGGCCACCAGGCCCAAGCCTAGGGTGAGGTCGACGAAGCTGCTCATGCCCATGGTGTCGGTTAGGCGCCAGTACATGTAGCGCGTGGACATCACCAGCGACAGCCCCATCAGCACCAGCGGGATCAACCGGTTCTCGCGGTTGCGCAGGCACAGGGCGATCAGGAACACCACGGCCGAGAACAGGAACTGCTGGCCGATCTCCATCGGGATGGTAACCACAAAGGCCAGCAGCACGGCGCAGCCGACCGCCAGCGCGAGCAGCGCCAGGCGGGCCAGAATGGCATCCCCTCTCGGGGTGGATGACTTGCTCATGATGTTCCCCCCAACACGGCCGCAGATCGCGGCATCCCCTTGCATCAGCCGGTCCCGTTGCCGCACCCCGCTGGGCGCGACGGACGATCACCGACTACGTTTCAACCCTGGCGCAGCCGGCTCAGCGGGCTGTGCCCCGGCGTGGCGCTACGTGCCTCCGCCAGGCGCTGGAACAATTGCTCCAGCGGTGTCTTGCGCCCCGGTGCGGCCGTGGCCGGCGTCTCCACGGTGGTCGCCTGGACCGGCGTGGTCACCGGCGTGGCCACCGGCGCGAGACTGACCGAGAGCGGCAGGTTCGTCGCGGCCGGAATCGGCGGCGGCACCTCATCGCGCGGCTTGGCCACCGTGCTCACGCGGGACTGGCTGTGGGAGAAATCCCGGTAAGCGCGCGTGTCATCGCGATCCCCCAGGCGGTTGAAGAGACCAGCCACGTCGTCGTGGCTCTCGGCATCGGCAGGTTGCTGAAACTTGCTCATGGCACCATCGAAAGGGGGAGAGGGTCAGAACACACGCGACAGCGTGTAGGTAGCTACATCGGGATGATCACTCTGCAGATAGCGCACATCCAGCACCGACATCATCCCGGCGGCCCGGAACCACTGGCGGTACACACCTTCCAGAAACCCAGTGTCCCACCCGTCCCCGGCGCCGAGGACGGCTGACAGCGGCGAGGCGGCGTGGTGGATGCGGACCTGTTCGGGGGCTTCCTCGAACACGACCTGCCCCCATTCCGTCGAGGACCACACCGCATTGGCCGCCTGCTGCAGTTCCTCCAGTGTGGCGACCGCCGGCAGCGCATGGTCACGGCCGAAGCGCTCACCGATACGCGCCATCAACCGCGACAGTTCGGCATCGGGCAACGCACTGTCGAACTCTTCGCAGAGCGCCAGCAGGAAGCCGCGCCACTGGCGTGAGCACGCGTGGGTCCGGTAGTAATCGAGCAATGCTGATGACTTCATGTGGGAAAGCCTAGACGACCCCCGATGCAGAGGCGGTATACGGGCAATTACCGGCATCGATGTCGGTCAAAAGTGTGAACTACGCCTCACAATATTGTGGCACATCTGGCTTTCCTGCATAGCGAGCGCCCTGCGTCGCTTCCTGACCCGCCGCGTCACCCGCCACCGCTTCGCTGAACGGATGTGCGTACCGGGCCGCCCCGGCGCCGGAGCCGGACGGCGGCCAAGGGTGCCACCCGGCGCGGCGATCAGGCCTCGGCCGGCAGCTCGAACACCTGCCGCAGGTAGGCCAGGTAGCCCGGGTCATCGCACATGCTCTTGCCCGGCGAGTCGCTCAGCTTGGCGACCGGCTGGCCGTTGCAGCGGACCATCTTGATGACGATATTGAGCGGGGTCGGACCCAGATCGTTGGTCAGGTGCGTGCCCACCCCGAAGGCAACCTGGCAGCGACCGCGGAAGTAATCGAACAGCTGCATGACCTTTTCGATGTTCAGCCCGTCGCTGAAAACCAGCACCTTGCTGCGCGGGTCCACGCGGCGGCTGTGGAAGTGGGCCAGCATGCGGTCGCCCCAGGTGAAGGGGTCGCCGGAATCGTGCCGGACGCCATCGAACAGCTTGCAGAAGTACATGTCGAAGTCACGCAGGAATGCTTCCAGCCCGACCACATCGGACAGCGCGATGCCCAGGTCGCCGCGGTACTCGCGAGCCCAGGATTCCAGCGCCGCCACCTGCGAGTCGCGCAGCCGCGGGCCGAGTGCCTGGAACGCCTGCAGGTATTCGTGGGCCATGGTCCCGTGCGGCGTCATGCCGTACAGCCGCGCGAAATGCACGTTGCTGGTGCCCACGAACTGCGTCCCCAGCGCGTCGCGCAGCATCGGCAACATGCGCCCGTGCCACTCGCGCGAATAGCGGCGGCGGCTGCCGTAGTCGGCGATCCGGCACAGCTCGAAACCGGGCGTATCGCGCAGCAGCGCGGTCTTGGCCTGCAGGCGGCGCTCGCCCTCGCTGAAGTCCGAATCGGTGGTGTTGCGGAACCAGACCTCGTTGATGATCGCCAGCAGCGGCACCTCGAACAGGATGGTGTGCAGCCACGGACCGGTGATGTCCAGGTCGATCTCGCCCGGGCCGGTGGTCGAGGGGCGCAGCGCGATGTACTTGCGGTCCAGGTGGAACAGGCCGAGGAAATCGGCGAAATCCGGTTTGACGAAGCGCAGGCCGCGCACGTAGTCCAGCTCTTCGGCGCTGAAGCGCAGGCTGCACAGGTGATCGATCTCGGCGTTGATCTGGTCGATGAACTGCGCCAGGTCGATGCCCGGGGTCCGGCACTTGAACCGGTACTGCACCTGCGCGCCGGGGTACTGATGCAGCACCGCCTGCATCATGGTGAATTTGTACAGGTCAGTGTCGAGCAGGGACTGGATGATCATGCTGAAGATTATGCGCCTGCCACCGTGTACGACCAACGGCCGGCGGGCTCGACGTGGAATGCGTTCACGGCACCTATCGCCCCCGGTGCGGACCCGGGTGCGCGGGCGTCTAGCGGCGGCGGAGCAGGCGCGGGACCTGCACCAGCGCATGCGCCCAGATTGCGCCCCATACCGCGCAGCGCACCGGCCAGGCACGCTGCGCTGCCTCGAATTTCCGGAAGTACCGCCACAACCCGCGGTGCTTGTGCCACTCCACGAAGAACGGCCGCGAGCGGCTGGAGACACCGCGCACATGGGTGACCCGCAGGTCGTTGGCGATCGCGATCACCGCGCCGGCCTCGCGTGCGCGGCGGCACAGGTCCAGATCCTCGGCGTGCAGGCGGTAGCCCGCATCCCAGCCACCGATCCGGTCGAACAGCGCCCGCGGCATCAGCAGCAAGGCGCCGGACAGGGCCGGCACGACCTGCAGTGGCTGGCTGCGGTCCACCGGGATGGCCAGCTTGCCGCCCTGCCCGGGGCTGCGCAGCATCGCGGCGAAATCCGGATCGCGGCGGCGCACTGCATCGTCGGGGCGGCCATCCTCGTCCACCTGCTCGACCCCCAGCAGGCAGTCACCCAGCGGCAGCGCGCGTTCGCGCAACAGGGCCAGGGTATCCGGGCCGACCATCAGGTCCGGATTGATGAAGGCCAGCCACGGCGCCTGGCTGTCGGCCACGCCCTGGTTGTTGGCCGCAGCAAAGCCGGGGTTGTCCGGATTGGCGATGAAGCGCACCCGCGGGTCGGCGCTGGCATGGCGCTGCACGATCTCCAGGGTGCCATCGGTGGAATCGTTGTCGACCACGCGGATCTCGGCGATGTCGCGCGCCTCGCGCAGACGCAGCAGGCAGGCATCCAGCGTGCTGGCGCTCTGGTAGCTGACGATGATGGCGGCGATGGCAGGGCTCAAGCGGGCGACTCCGGGGCAGCAGTGACAGGGGGCGCGAACAGATCGCCCTGCGCCTTGGGCATTATCGCCTGCCGATGATGCTGCTGCAGGTCGTGGCGCGCCTGCTGCAGGGGATCGGCCATCAGGAAGCCGGCCAACCGTGGCGGCCAGCCCGGCCAGCGCGTGGCAAGCGCCTCCATGTCGCCTTCGCCGGTCAGCCCTTCGGCGACGCGGGCGATAAAGGCGGTCTCGCACAGCGCGTTGCGCCAGCCGAGCCCGGCCATGCGCAGGCTCAGGTCGATCAGCGCCGCATTCCACGAAGCATAGCTGTGCATGTCCAGCCCGCCGGCCTTGCGCCGCGCATTGCCGCGCAACATGACGGCATGCGTGACCGCCGAGGGCAGTTCGGGATGCAGCGGCGGCATCGCCGCGCAGGCCTGCGCCAACGGGGCCAGATCCAGGTCATCGGGCAGCGGATTGATCTCGCCCAGGCGCGGCCAGGCCGCCGTCTCGCCAGCATTGCACCAGGGCGTGGCCGAGCCGATCGAGGCGTCACGCGCCAGGCAGGCCTCCAACTGCTGCAGCCACCCCGGGGCCGGGATCGCGTCCGGTGCCAGCACCACCACATCGGCGCCGGCGCACGCGGTCAGCATTTCATCCAGATGGGCGATTTCGCCGATGGCCCGGGCGCGGCGGGTGTACTCGGCCTGCAGCGGCGTGTGCGTGAGCCAGTGCTCGATCACGGCCTGGGCACGCGGCCCGGCCTGCCCATCATCGGCCAGCCAGATCGCCGTGCCTGGCGCGGTACCGGCATCGAGCGCGGCCAGGCAACGGTCCAGGGCGGCATCGTCCACGCCCAGCGGCAACAGCACGATCGCCCCCATTCCGCCTCCGTGGTTGTCGGTCGCCACAGCGTAGCACCGGCTGGGCATCACTCAGCCGACCGAGATTACTTCCCAGGCGGCCGAGGTTGACTCAGTGGCTCCATCGCGCGGAAGCGCTGGCTGTACTCATCGGTCAGGTTGCGTGCTTCCTGCCCGTTGCGGACGATGGTGGGCGTCAGCAGCACGATGACCTCCGACCGCCGGCTGGTGCGGCTTTTCTGGCCGAACAGCGCGCCCAGCACCGGAATCCGGCTCAAGCCGGGAATGCCGCTGCTCTCATCGGTGGCCGAATCGGTGATCAAGCCGGCCAACATGATGGTGTCCCCGCTCTGCACCGCAGCCTCGGTGGCCAGCTTCTTGGTGGAGATGCGCGGATTGCAGTTGCGCTCCTGTGGATTGCAGTCCTTCGGCACATCCGAGGCACTACTCACTTCCTGCACGATATCCAGGAACACCGTGCCGTCGCGAGTCACCCGCGGACGCACTTTGAGAATGACGCCGGTGTCGATGTACTGCACCGAACTGTAGCTGCCGGTCCCGATGCCGGTGTTCACCGTGGTGGTGTTGATCGGCACTTTGTCACCCACATTCAGCGTGGCTTCGGCGTTGTTGCGAACGAACACGGACGGCGTCTGCAGCAGACGCACATCGGTGACCTGGTCCAGCGCGCTGACCACCGCCGCACCGTTATGGCCGGTAAATGCCCAGCCAGCACCATCGGTGCCGGTGAGGGCCCCGGCGAAGGTGTTCCACGAACCGCCTGCTGCTGCCGGCAGGGTCACCCCGGCAAGGGCCCCCGTCAACGCCCTGCCTGCCACGGCATTGTCGAAATACCAGTTCACCCCGTACTTCAGCTCGCCGGTCAGCCCGACTTCGGCCACTTGTGCCTCGATGTGCACCTGCAGCGGCATCACATCCAGCTTCTCGATCACCTCGCGGATCGACCGCCATGCCTGCGGTGTCGCACGTACCAGCAGCGTATTGGTTTCCTCCACCGCTGACACGCCCACCCGATCGCCCTCCACTTCCAGGCGGATGCTGACGTTGCCCGACTGGCGTTGCGGCAGGTTCAAGCTGCCGGAATTGCCACCGCCAGAGCTGCCTGCACCGCCGACGGAATTGTTGAAACTGCTGCTGTTGCCTACGTCCATGCCGCGTTCGCCGTCGCTGCCCAGCTGGGACGGGATGGCGCCCGGGGCCAATGAGCCCGGACTGGAGCCGCTGCGGTCACCGCCGCTGGCAAAGGCTTCGCTGAGGCGTTCGGCCAGATCGCGCGCTTTGATGTAACGCAGTTCCTGGGAGAACAGCCGGGCGCTGCCGCCGGCGCTATCGATGCGGTCCAGCCACTGCTGGATCTGGTCCAGGTAGCGCGCCTGCGGAGTGATCACCAGCACCGCGTTGGCGTTCTCCAGCGGCAGGAAGCGGAACATGCCGGCGCTGGGCGTCTTGCTCTCCTCACCGAATACCTTCTCCAGATCGGCGGCGACCTGTTCGGCCTTGCCGGACTGGATCGGGAACACGCCCACGGACATGCCCGACAGCCAGTCCACGTCGAAGATCTCCACCGTGCGCAGGTAGTTCTCCAGCTCGCTGCGGGTGCCGCCGAGGGTGATCACGTTGCGGCCGTTGTCGACGTTGACGATGGCATTCGGGCGCGCGTACGGCTCCAGCACCTTCTTCATCTCGGTGGCCGAGATATACTGCAGCGGCACCACGCGCACTTCGAAGCCGCGCGCATTGGCTGGCGGGGCGGTGCTCGGCGAAACCGTCCCGGCCAAGGCCTGGTCGGCGGGCACGATGTTGTAGCGGCCGGCGCTGTAGACCATGCGCGTGTTGTTCCAGCCCAGCACCATCTCCAGCAGGTTCAAGGCCTGCGCCGAGGAGACCGGTTTGGGCGTGGCCAGGGTCACGGTGCCCTGCACGCCCGGTGCGATCACATAGTTCTGGCCGAGGAAATCACCGAGGATCGCCTTGACCACCGCGTGTACCGATTCGCCTTCAAAGTTGAAGGTGGCGTTGCCGGTGGAGGCGTTGCCCAGCGACGGCTGCGCGGCGGCCGCAGCACTGCGGTTGATCATGGTGCCGGTTCCGCGGCGTATCACCGCCTGCGGCGCGCCGCTGCTGCCCAATGGCTCGGCGTCGATGCCCTCGTGGGACCCGTCGCCGGCGACCACTTGATGGCTGTCGAGCACCGCGTCGCGACGGACCTCCGGCGCAGGCACGGTGGTGCAGCCCACCAACAGGGCGACAAGGAACGATACGGGGAAAAGGCGCAGGGTCATGCTGTCACTCTAAGGGTTATGGCCGGAGCCGCCCGCGGGCGGTTGCTGCGACTGCTGTTGCTGCTGCAATTGCTGGCGGCGCGCCTGGATGCGCTCGCGGATCGCCTTCATCTGGTCTTCGGTGGGGCCTTGCGGGTTCTGCGCGGGGCCCGCCGCATTCGACGGCGTCGCCGCCTGCGGCGCCGGTGCAGCCGGCGGTGGGGGGACCGGCATCGGAACCGTCGCGCCATTGATCGAGCGGGCGCCTGCCCCGGCGGGGGGAACCGTCGTGAGCGGCGTGCTCCCCAGCACCGTCGGTGGTTCGCCGCCCTGGCCGTTGAAGACGGGCAGTTCCAGGGTCTGGGTGCCGCCCGGGCCGCTGACGGTGGCGCGGCGGGGCTCCAGTGCGAGCAGCTGCCAGCCGTTGACCGCCTCGCCATTCAAGCGCAGCCGCAGCGACTGCCGTTGGTCGGTGGTGAGGATCGCCATGCCGAAGCCAGGCGTGAGCAGCACACCGGTGAGCGACACCGTGCTGGCAGTGCCCTGCTCGGTGCCTCCGAGCAGATACGGTCGCGGCCGGCGATCTTCAGCGAACAGCGGGCGGGCGCCGATCTGCGCATAGGTACCGGCCGTGCCCATGCGCTCGGGTGCGGCGGGCGCCAACTGCGGCAGCGGCGCTGGCCCGATCCCGCCATCCGAGGCCGGGGCGATGCGATTGCCCAGGCCGAACAAGGTGGCAACCCAGACCGCCAGCGCCCACAGCGCGATCCCGCCCAGCGCCCACGTGCGCAGACCGGCTGCTTCAAGCTTCATGCTCGAGCTCCTCGGTGGCGGCCGGCGCAGGCGCGGGTTCAGCCGCATCGATAGGCGGTGCCGCACCCGGATCGGCGCCCTGCTCTGGCGGCAATGAGAGGGGTGCCGCCATTGGCGCACCGGGTTCCAGCGCGGCGCCCGGGCGGAGGTAGCCGACCAGTTCGAACGACACATCCAACCCCGTCCCGGTTTCGCTGGGGGATTGCTGGAAGCGCTGCGCGAGCAGAGTGAGGTTCTCCACGAACAGGCGCGGGCTGCCGGTCTCCAGCGTGTGCAGCACGGCGGCCATTTCCGGTACGCCGCAGCGCAGGCGCACCTGCAGGGCCACGCGCGGGAACGCCGGTTCGCGGTTGGTGTCGGGCAGCGGCGTGCGGTTGCTGATCGTGCAGCTGCGGTTGCCCGGGCTGGCCGAAGCCACGGCATCCTGCAGGCGGCTGGAAAGCGCCGCGGCCGCCGATTCGGCGGTGGCCTCACGCAGGAAGCCGGGGCGGCCGTCGAGCGCGCCCTGCACCTCGCGCAGCTGGGTGGCGATCTGCCCGCGCTGTGCCAGCTGTGCATCCACGCGCTGCTGGCGTTCCTGCACGGCCGCGACATCGGCATTGATCGCCAGCAGCGGGCGGGTCAGCCATGGATGCACCAGCAGCAGGTACGCCACGGCGATCACCGCCAGCAGCAGAGCCAGCGCGAGCCAGCGATCACGGCGCGTCGGTTGTGCTGCCATCGGCAACCTCCTTCGCGGCCGGCGTCGCACCGGGCAGCGGCTGCAGCTCGGCGGTGAGCGTGAAGCGGTCACGGCCGCTGGTTGCGCCATCGGCCTGCAGTACGCCGGTCAGGTTGACCTTGCGCCATAGCGGCGAATCCTGCAGCAGCGGCACCAGCTGCGAGGCTTCGCGGCTGAGCCCGATCAACTGCAGCGTGTTGCCTTCAACCGAGAGTTTCTCCAGATAGGTGCCATCGGGCAGCAGGCGGGTCAGCTCGTTCCACAGCTCCACGGTACTGGCATGCTCGGTGCGCTTGCCTTCCAGGAACGCGGCACCTTCCACCAGGTCCTGCAACTGCTGCCGCTCGGCCGCGACCCGGCGCGCATCACGCGCGGCGTCATCCACCTGCGCGCGCAGCTGCTCGGCGGCCGCCTGGCGATTGTCCAGCAACTGATGGCCGGCCAGCGCCAGCAGTACGATCGTGCTGACGGCCAGGAGCCCGTTCCAGCGTGCCATCGGGTCGCGATAGGGCTGCCGCTGCGCCACCGGCAACAGATTGACGTCGAGCGGCAGGCCGGCGGCGTCGACCGCATCGACGCCGGCCACGGCCTGCGCCCACGGTCCGGCCTGCTGCGCCCACTGTTCCAGCTGCACACGCGGGATCACCACCAGCTCGACCTGCAGTTGGCCGTCCGCCAAGGCGCCGAGCTCGCGCACGTCATAGCTGACCTGGCTGGCATCGAACGGGGTCTGCCGATCAATTTCGAATCCGACCACATCTCGCAGCCGCTCGGCGGCGGCCGCAGGCAATCGCAGCGGGCGGCGCAGCACGCTCCCGGCTGGCAGCAGCCAATGCCGGGGCAGGCTGCGCAGGCGCGCGTCCAGTACCCCATCGAGCACTGCAGGTGCTACCGGCCACGGCAGTTCGGCGATCGCCTCGATCTGGTCGCCGGTCTGGCGCTGCAGCCGCAGCACGTCCCCTGTGCGCTGCAGCAGCAGCCGCGAACGCGACCAGCCCATCGCCCATTGCCAGCGTACCGGCAGCCAGGCCAGCAATGACTGCCGCCACCAGCGCAGGCTGCTGCCCACGCCGGGCGACAGACGCCCGCGGGCCCGCACCAGACTGTCACGCCATGCCGTCATCTTGCTGCCATTCCCTGTTCCCAGCGAAGTACTGTGTATGCCGTTCCCGGCGTGCCTGCCGACCCCATCCTCACCACGGCGCGCAATACCGATATCCGTCCGCGTTCGTCCGTGGCGCGACTCTCGATACTATAGGTGCCGCTGCCGCCTGCAAGCGGCGTGACCGGCAAACCGGCCTCATCGGCGGCGGCGGCGCGCTCGCGCTCGGCCAGCAGGCGCTCTGCGTCCAACCCCAGCGCAGTCAGCACCGGGCCAGCCGCAACGCGCGGGTCGGGCCGCGCCTGGCGGCTGTACAGGGTCAGCATCGGCTCGATCCGCGCATACAGGTCCGCGTCCATGCCCAGGACACGCTGCAGTTCTCCCACGGTCTCGAAGCGCGCATTGCGTGCGCCATAGGGCAGGCCCGCGGCGATGTAGTCGGGCGTCTCCGCGCCGCCGCCGGGTTGTTTGAGGCCGTCGGCATCGCGCCAGTCGACGATGGCACCGGCCAGCTGCTGGGCGCGCCCAGGCTCCTCCCCCATCGCGCGCAGGAAGGCGCCGAGCAGGCTCGCGTCGGCCAGGTTCAGATTGATCTTGCCGTTCTCGTCGAGGATCGCCAGGTCGATCCGACGCGTATCGAACGTCCACCGGTAGCGGCGCCCATCGGGCACCCACGCCGGCTGCGCGGCGCGCGGCTGCAGGCGATGCAGCGCGTATTCCAGCCCTGCGCGCGCGTATTCCTGGCCGATGGCATCATCGCCGATCACGCGCTGCTGCATGTGCTCCACGCGTGCGCTCAGCGCGAACGCCCCGATCACCGCGGTGAGCAGGGCGATCAGCCACAGCACCAGTACAAGGGCCGCGCCGCGTACCGACCTCATGGGCGATCCCCGCGTGCCGGTGGCAGCGCCGCGATCATCGGTGGCCACGCCGGCCCCTGCAGCGGCATGACCTCGATCGAGACCAGCAGCGGCAGGCGGCGGGTATCGTCCCAGCGGTCCAACCACTCGGTCAGCTGGCCGGTGCGCGGATCGGTGCCGCGATAGCGGAAGCGCACATCACGCAGCTGGTCAGCCAGCATCTCCGGCAGGCGTGGCGGATCCTCGTCGATCGCCTCGCCGTTCTGCAGCAGGGTCAGCCCGACCTCCAACTGCGCCGCCCCCCCGGCGTGGCGGACCTGCAGCTCGTGTGCATAGGGACCGCCGCGACCGAGATAGCCGGGCAGGTCCGAGACGAACAGCATGCGCTGTGGCTCGCCCACGAAATACACCGGATCGCGGGTGGGGTCCGGCGGCGAGGTCGCGATGACCAGTGCGGTCGACAGGCGCCGCCGCAGGAAGCCTTCGACCGCGCGCATGCGTTCGTTCTGGGCCGCCATGCGCTCGCCACGCTGGCTGATCGCCATGGCCGAGCGCACGGTGGCAGATGCCAGTGCCAGGCCACCGACCAGCAGGGCGGTCGCCAGCAGGATTTCGATCAGGGTGAAGCCGCCGGCGCGGCGCGCGCGGAATCTCATCGCGGCGCGCCCGGTACCGGTGGCAACAGGCGCAGGCTGCGCCACTGCAGCTGCTCGCCATTGCCGTCGCCCCACCTGACCTGCAGCGTGATCTGCGCCAGCACCGGGCCGCCGACGTCCACGGTCACCGGCCCGGTGCTGCTGCGTGGTTCCTGGTAGGGCGCGACCTGCAATTGCCAGTGGTATCTGCCCTGCTCCCACTCCCCCTGCGTGCTGCCCTCCTGCAGTGGCGCCTCCACACCGGTGCTGGCCAGCAGCGATTGCGCATACAGCGTCGCGCGGCTGCGCACGTCGGCCTGCCCGACCTGGCGCGCGGCGCCGGACAGGCTGCCCAGCAGCAGGGTCAACGCCAAGGCCAGCAGCGCGAAGGCGATGATCACCTCCAGCAGCGAATAGCCACGCTGGCGCTTCATCGACCCTCCCGACGCGGGCCGGCACGCACTTCGCCGGTGATCCAGCCCACGTGGATGTCCCACGCTGCGCCGCGCGTGCTCAACTCGATGCTGCCGCCACTGGCAGCGCCGTCGGCGAAGAAGGCGATCGCGCCCTGCCCGGGCGCGGTGCCGAGCTGGCCGGCGCCGCGGAACTGCACGTCCAGCGCGGCCGGGATCTGCCCGTGCCGACCGTGGGCGGCCTGCCAGGTGCGTGCGCGTGGGTCGATCAGGAAACGCTGGGTCTGGCCGGTGGCGATGGCCTGGGTACGCGTATAGCGCAGCTGGGTGGCGATCTCCTTGCCGGCGCTGCGCAGGCGCATGCCGTCAATGCCGCCGTTCATGGCGGTGGCGGTGACCACCCCGATGATCGCGATCAACGCGACCACCAGCAGCATCTCCAGCAACGACAGGCCACGCGCATGCGCGCCCGTACGCACGCGCTGCGGCAGTCTGCTCTGCAGGGGCGACAGCGCTGCCACGACGGATTACTCGTACCGGATGTCCGCGTCGTAACTGCTGCCGCCGACCTTGCCATCCTTGCCCAGGCTGATCAGGTCATACGGCTGGCCTTCGCCCGGCACGCGGTATTCCAGCGCATGGCCCCACGGGTCGTTGAGGTCGGCCGGCTTGGCATAGGGACCCAGCCAGCCCGCGCTGCCGCTGGGCTGGGTGACCAGATCCTCCAGCTTGGCCGGCAGCTTGCCGGTATCGAGCTGGTAGTTGTCGATCTTGCCGGCCATGGTCTGCACCTGGGCCTTGGCGATGTTGGCCTTGCCACGATCAGCGCCGCCGAGCACGCGGCTGCCGACCAGGGTCAGGACCGCGCCGATCAGCACGATGACGATGATGATTTCCAGCAGGCTCATGCCGGACTGGTGGCGCGCGGACGAGAAGCGGATCAGGCGGCGGCGTTGCATGTGGCAGGCTCCTTGCATCGAATCGTAGGGAATGTTGGCAGCGGCCGGTCAGCCGATGGCATTGGTCAGGTCGTACAGCGGCACCAGCACGGCCACGATCACCAGGCCGACCACCGAGGCCAGCACCAGCGTGATCACCGGCACCAGCGCCGACAGCAGCCGGTCGATCGCGCGGGCGCTTTCCTGCTCGAAGGTGTCCGCGGTCTTGAGCAGCATGGTGTCCAGCGCACCGGATTCCTCGCCGACCTGGATCATCTGCAGCGCCAGCCGCGGGAAGCGCTTGCCACGCGACAACGATGCCGACAGGCCGTTGCCGTTCTTGACCTCGTCGCTGGCGGCATCGACGTCGGCGGCCAGGGCGCGGTTGCTCAGTACGTTGCGGGCGATGCCCAGGCCGGACAACAGCGGCACGCCATTGCGCAGCAGCGTGCCCAGCGTGCGGGCCAGGCGCGCGGTCTCCAGCTTGCCCAGCAGCGGGCCGATGCCCTTGCGCTGCAGCAGCCAGCCATCCACGGCCAGGCGCGAGGCCGGTTGCCGCAGCCGTTGTTCCACCCCCAGCGCGATCACTGCCGGCACCACGATCATGATGATCCAGCCTTCGCGCACCACCAGCCCGGCAGTGAGCACCCATTGGGTGAACCACGGCAGCGCGACATCCAGGCTCTCGTACATCAGCGCGAACTGCGGCACCACGTAGCCCAGCAGGAACAACAGGGCGCCGCCCACCACCGCGAGCAGGATCGCCGGGTAGATCAGCGCGTTGATCACGCGCCCTTTCAACTCGGCGCTGCGCTCGAGGTAGTCCGAGAGCCGCTGCAGGGTGTCGTGCAGGCTGCCGCCGGCCTCACCGGCGCGCACCATGTTGATGTACAGCCGAGAAAACAAGCCGTGCTGGCGTTCCAGCGCGGTCGACAAGGGGGCGCCACCGCGCACGATGTCGCGGATGTCGGTGATCACCCGGCGGGTGCGCTCGTCTTCGGGCAGCTCCAGCAGGATGCTCAGCGCGCGGTCCAGCGGCTGGCCGGCCCCCAGCAGCGTGGCCAGCTGCTGGGTGAACTGCACCAGCGCCCCGCCGTCGAACGGCTTCCTGCGCAGCAGCGCCATCCACGACGATGCACTGGCGACCCCTTCGCTGGCCAGCCGCGCTTCCATCGGCATGTGGCCCTGGTCCTGCAGGCGTGCGACCACATCGGCTTCGCTGGCCGCCTCCATCTGGCCATCGAACAGTTCGCCATGGGCGTTGAGGGCCTTGTAGCGGTACTGGGGCATGCTCAGCTGCCCACCGGGTGCTGGCCATCTGCACGCATCAGGATTCCTCCGTCACGCGCAGCACTTCTTCCAGCGTGGTGTGGCCCTGCAGTGCCTTGGACAGCCCATCCTCGTACATGGTGCGCATGCCGGCGGCACGCGCGATCTGCTCGATCTCGCCCATCCCGGCCCGACGCATCACGGCGCTGCGCAGCGCATCGTTCATCACCAGGAATTCAACGATGGTGGTCCGGCCCAGGTACCCGGTCGGCGCGATCGCCGAGGGCTGCGCGCGATACAGGAAAATCTCGCCTTCCGGCTGCAGCCGGCGCAGACCGAACTTCTCGATTTCTTCGGGTGACGCCAGGTAACGCTGTGCATGCTGCGGCTCCAGCCGGCGCACCAGGCGCTGGGCCAGGATGCCATTGATCGTGGAGGTCAGCAGATAGTCTTCCACGCCCATGTCGAGCAGGCGGGTGATGCCACCGGCGGCATTGTTGGTGTGCAGCGTGGACAGCACCAGGTGGCCGGTGAGCGCGGACTGGATCGCGATGCGCGCGGTTTCCAGATCGCGCATTTCGCCGATCATGATGATGTCCGGGTCCTGGCGCACGATGCTGCGCAGCGCATTGGCGAAATCCAGCCCGATCTGCGGTTTGGCCTGGATCTGGTTGATGCCTTCGATCTGATACTCGACCGGGTCTTCGACGGTGATGATCTTCACGTCGGCGGTATTGAGTTGGCTCAGCGCGGTGTACAGCGTGGTGGTCTTGCCCGAACCGGTCGGGCCGGTGACCAGCAGGATGCCATGCGGCTGTTCCAGCACCTTGCGGAACTGCGGCAGGAACGCGTCGGTAAAGCCGAGCCGGTGGAAATCGAACACCACGGTGTCGCGGTCGAGCAGGCGCATCACCACGCTTTCGCCATGCGCGGTCGGCACACTGCTCACGCGCAGGTCCAGCTCCTTGCCCTGCACGCGCAGCATGATGCGGCCGTCCTGCGGCAGGCGGCGTTCGGCGATGTTGAGCCGCGCCATGATCTTGATGCGGCTGATCACCGCGGCGGTGAGATTGACCGGCGGGCTTTCACCTTCGATCAGCACGCCGTCGACGCGGTAACGCACCTTCAGGCGATTCTCGAACGGTTCGATATGGATATCCGAAGCGCGAAGCTCCACCGCCCGCTGGATCACGAGGTTGACCAGCCGGATCACCGGCGCTTCGGAGGCCAGATCGCGCAGGTGTTCGATGTCATCGACCGCCGCGCCTTCGCCATCGGCGGTTTCGATGATCGCGCCCATCGCACTGCGGCCCTGGCCGAACCAGCGCTCGATCAGATCGTCGATCTCCGAGCGCAGGCCGACATGCAGGCGTACCGGCAGGCCGACCGCCAACTGCACTGCATCGGCCGCATACGGGTCCTGCGGGTCGGACAGCCACAGGTCCAGTGCGTCGTCGTGCAGCGCCAGCGGGCAGGCATGGAACTGCTTGAGGAAACGCAGGGTCAGCGGCAGACCATCGAGCAGGGCCTCCGGCGGTGCTTCCGGCAGCGTCCTGGCATCCAGCAGCGGCAGGCCGAGCACCTCCGCACAGGTCTGTGCATGGTCGCGTTCGGACACCAGTCCCAGCCGCACCAGCAGGCCGAGCAGACTGCCGCCGGACTCCCGGTGCAGCGCACGCGCGCGGGCCAGGTCGCTGTCCTTGAGCCGACCTTTCTCCAGCAACACCGCGACAATACGGGATTCGGCGGTGGATTCTGCAGTGGGATCCTGGGCAACCGCGTTCAAGAATGCTCTCCTGGCAACCGCTGCGACTTTAGCAGTTCACCGCGACCGTACGCGGGATTGCGCGCGCTCCAGACGCAAAAACGGGAGCCCGTCACATGACGGACTCCCGCTGCGCTTTTACCGCCTTACTGGTTGGCGAGGATGCTCACGCCGCTGAACGCGGACTCGCCGACGACCTTGATGTAGTACGTGCCGGCCACCGGCGCAGTGAAGCGCACCGTTTCACTGTTGCCCGGGCGCGTGGACTTGGCGTCGAACGCGGTCGCGGTCGGCTCCTTGCCCTGGCTCACGTAGACCGACACGTTGCCACTGCCGCCGTAAGTGAGCAGGCTCAGCACCTTGCCGGCCTGGGCCTCGAAGCTGTACAGCACTTCGCTGCCGCCGGCACCGCCCAGGCCGCCCACGGCCACCTTGTTGGTCAGCGGGGTGGCCACCGGGCCGCAGTTCTCCGTGCACTCTTCTTCCAGCGCCTTGTCGAGGGCGGCCTTGGCATCGACGATGCCGGTGCCGATCGGGGTAGCGGTCGGGATGGTGACCGGGAAAGCGCGGGCAGTCTGCTTGAGCAGGGCCTCCAGCGCGGCCGGGGTGAGCGGATCCTTGCCTGCGGCGGCGACCGCCCCCTGCACCAGCGCAGCCACTGCCGCGACGTGCGGGGAGGCCATCGAGGTACCGGCCATGCCCATGTAGCTGTAGGCACCGGAGGTCGGGGTGGTCAGGCCGTTGTAACCGGACTGCCAGACATAACCGCCCGGGTTGCCGTCCACGCCGCCACCACCGCCCGGACCGGACAGATCCACGACCGGGCCGAAGTTGGAGTAGTACGCGATGCCACCGGTGATGCGGGTGGCACCGACCGCCACCACGTTGGCGCAGCTGGCCGGACGGAAGTTGGCCGCATTGGAGGCCGAGTTGCCGGCCGCGACCACCACGGTGGTGCCGCGCGAGACCGCCCCGTTGATGGCGTCCTGGTACAGCGCGTCGCAGGCGCCACCACCGCCCAGGCTCATGTTGATGACCTCGGCCGGATTGGCATTGGCCGGAATGCCGGCGACGGTGCCGCCGGAGGCCCAGGTGATCGCATCGGCGATGTCGGAGAGATAGCCGCCGCACTTGCCGAGCACGCGCACCGGCAGTACGCGTGCCTTGTACGCGACACCGGCCATGCCGACACCATTGTTGGTGGATTCGGCGATCGTGCCGGCCACGTGGGTCCCGTGCCAGGAGCTGTCTTCGGCCAACGAACCGGCGTAGCACTCGTTATCGTTCTCGACCCAATCGCCGTAGTCGAGTGCGCCGGGTACCCGGTCATCGGTGGCACGGCGGGAGGTTTCCGCGTCGCTGATGAAGTCGTAACCGGCCAGCAGGTTGCCGGAGAAATCCGGATGCTGCGGCAGGATGCCGGTATCGAGCACCGCCACCACCACGCCTTCGCCCTGGGCGATGTCCCACGCGGCCGGTGCATTGATGCCGCCGGTGGCGCTGTTCAGATGCCACTGGTACTGCGCGTAGTACGGATCGTTCGGCACCAGCTGCGGGGTGGCGTCACGCGGGCGCACATCGGTGCGCTGCAGCTTCACGTCGACTTCGGCGTACTGCACGGAGGGATCGGCCTTGATTTCGGCCAGCACCTTCTGCAGTTCGGCCGGACTCAGGCGGCCCTGCAGGCGGATCAGATCGGCACCGACGCCGAGCTTGCGCACGATCTGCGGGTTCACCGCACTGGCACGCCCGGCGGCGGAGCCACCGACACTGGCGCGGGCGACCGCCGACTGCACGGCCGTCAGCTTGGCCGAGCGATCCGTGGCCGCAGCGCTCCCGGTGCGGTACTTGACGATGATGCGCTCTGCGCCCTGGGCGGCAGCCGGCTGGCGCACCGGCTCCTTGGCCGGCAGGCCCGCGGCATAGGCGCTGGCGCCTGCGGACAACGACAGCACGGCGGCTGCCAGCACATTGATGCGAAGGTTCTGCTTACTGGTCACGTTGACGTCCTCTTCAAGGTCATGGATCAAACGACTGTACAGGCCAACACTCCATGCGAGCTCCCTGGCCGGCCCTGGCCAGGGTTCCCGTGACCCGCCCCCTCAGGCCTTGCATTGCGTTGTGGCGGGGCCGCTGACGGCCCCGCCATGGAACGGCTTACCAGCCGAAGCCGGCACCCACGCCGACCGAGCTGTCATCACTGCTGAAGGCACCGCCCAGGGTCACCGTGGCGCGATCGCTGAGCGCACGCTGGTAGCCCAGCGACAAGGCCGATTCGCCGCCCTGGAAGCCGACGCCGACACCGACGCGGTTCTGCGTCCGCACGCCGGCGGCACTGGTGGCCATGTTGAGCATGGCCGCGCTCATCGCGCCCTGGCGGTCGATGCGACGATCCTGGTGACGCAGGCGCTGGTCGATCTCGCCCTTGTAGATGTCGAAGCTGTCGGCCATCGAGGTGAAGCGCTGGTCGGTGTAGCTGTTGGCGGTGGCGATGCCGCCATCCAGCTGCCCCTTGTTGACCGCATCCGTGGCCTGCGTACCGGCCGCCACGTTGGCGACCTGCCGCTCGTTGCCGACGCTGCCGACCGAGACCGTATCGGCACGATCGGCGACCGAGCCCTGGCCCAGCGCCACCGAGTTGGCCGCCGAGGCGGTCGCGCCCTGGCCGATGGCCGTGGCCGACGCGCCACTGGCCACGGCGCCGTCCCCCATCACTACCGCATTGACTGCCGCGGATGCAGCTGCCGGTGCGCTGAGCGGCTGGCTGCCGCCCACGCTGGCCGCGGTGGGCGTGCCCTGTACCGAGGCGATGGCGTCGTCACTGCTGGCGCTCATGACACTGGTCTCCGCTGCGACGCTGGCAGTGGCGAGCGCGGCGGTGCGTGCCCGTGCCCCGCCACTGCTGCCGCCGGCAACGCGCTGATCCAGATCGCTGACCTTGCGGTCGAGCGCGCCCAGTGCATCGCCCACATTGCTGTACGTCGCGCCCTGGATCACATAGTTCGGCGCGACGAACACGCCCTGCATGCCAACGCTGGCACCGCCGCCGAGGAAGGTGGCGACATCGGTGAGCGACTGGAACAACTGCCCGCCGTTGATCGCCTGGCGACTACCGGACGCGATCGAGCCGCTGCCGACGTTGTCCAGGGTGGTGCCCTGCAGACCCGACAGGGTCAGCGTGTCACGGCTGCTGTCGTCGTAGGTCAGTGCATTGGCGGCGACGTTCTCGACCGAGCCGATGCGGGTATCGATGTCACCCACCTGGGTTTCCACCGCACCGACGCGCTGGTTGGTGGTGTTGAGCTGGCCGCCGGTCACCGCATCGGTGCTGCCCGCGGCGATGCGACCGGCACCCACGTTGACGATGCGGCGCGTAGCCGGCCCATCCGTACCGTTGCCGCCACCGACCGAGACCACGTTGGCTTCGACCGCCCGCGATCCGGCACCCAGCGCGACTGCGTTGGCGCCGGAAACACCCGCGCCGGCGCCGATCGCGATGCTGTTGGCGCCGTTGCTGGCAAACGCACCGTTGCCGATCGCCACCCCGTTGCTGGCATTGGTCGAGGCCTGGCGGCCCAGCACGGTGCTGTTGGCACCGCGTGCCGAGGCATCGGCGCCGACGGCCGTGGCCCCGGTCGCCGAAGCAACGGCGGCGGTTCCCAGCGCGCTGCTGCGGGTGGCGCTGGCGGTGGCACCGGACCCGGCGGCGAGCGCATCACTGCCGCTGGCCGTGGCCACGCCGCTGCCAGTGGCCTGGAAGTGCTTGCCGACCGCGTCGGCGGTCGCGGCGACCCGGTCCAGCTGGGCCTTGTTGACCGCATCGGTGGATTCGGCACCCTCGGCCACGTTCGTGATCTGACGCTCCGAACCGGCTGCACCCACCGAGACGGTGCGGGCGCGGTCCGCCACCGAGGCGGTACCGATGGCGACGCTGTCGGCGGCGGTGGCCGCACTGCTGAAGCCGACCGCCACCGCGCCGTCGGCGCTGCTGGTGCTCATCGCGCCCAGGCTGATGGTGTTGTCCGAACGGGCACGCGCACCGCCACCCAGGGCGATCGCATCCACGCCATCGGCGACGGTATTGCGGGTGATCAGCGCACCGTCGACGACGCCAGCGTAGACGCCACCGATCGCGATCGCGCGATCATCGGTCGAGGTTGCATAGGTGCCCACGGCGATGGCGTTCTGCGCCCCACTGTTGACGCCGGACAGCGTACCGACCGCGATGCCGTTGATGCCGTCTTCGCCCACGCTGGCCAGCGTACCGACCGCGACCGAACTGCTCGCGCCGGCCTGGCTGAGTGCGCCGACGGCCACGCCCAGCGGTCCGCTGGCGTTGGCCAGTTGACCGGCCGCCAGGCTGCCCGCCCCCTGCGCCGAGGCTTCGCGCCCCAGGGCCAAGCTGGAGTCACCGCTGGCCGAACTCCCATAGCCGGACGCGGCGGCGTAATCGGCCGTCGCGCTGCTGCCGTAGCCGCTCGCGGTGGCATAGTTGCCCAGCGCCGTGGCACCGCTGCCCAGGGCCGTGCTGCCATTGCCGATCGCATTGGCGGCTTCACCGGCGGCGAGTGCGTTGTCGCCTTCCACGTAGGCGCCGGCATCGCTGTCGGCACTGCCCGAGGCCTGGAAGTAGCGGCTGGTGGTGCCGGCCACATCGGCAACGGCATTGAGCTGATCGACATTGACCGCGTCGGTGCCTTCGGTACCGGCGGCGACGTTGGTGATCTGCCGTTGCGCGGTGGCGGTGCCGACCGACACCGCGTTGTCACGGTCGGCGACCGAACCGGCACCCAGCGCGACGCTGTTCACGGCCTCCGCGCTGGCACCGGCACCGAGTGCGGTGGCATTGCCCGCATCGGCCCAGGAGTTCCAGCCGATCGCGGTGGCGTAGTCATCCGTCGCCCAGGCACCGGCGCCGAAGGCGGAGGCACCCGTACCCGACGCGCGCGACGGCAGCAGCCCGAAGAAGGTCGTGCCACCGATCGCCACGCTCTCATCGCCGGTGGCCTCGGAGTACTCACCGACCGCGACCGCGCCCGAGCCGGAGGCGTTGGAGGCCGCACCCACTGCCACCGCATAGGCATTGGAGGCCACTGCGCCATAACCGAGCGCGGAGGACAGCTGGCCGGTCGCTTCGCTGTAGCTGCCAAAGGCCGATGCTCCCGCGTCCGACGCGTTGGCGCGGAAACCGTTGGCCGTCGCCTGCTGGCCGGCTGCCGTGGACTGGCTGCCGCTGGCCGTGGCATACGCACCCGCTGCCTGCGCGCCCGCACCGATGGCGCTGGCACCGATCTCGCTTGCGCTGGCACCGTTGCCGATGGCGACGCTATCTTCGCCGGTCGCCTGCGCGTCGCTGCCCAAGGCCGCAGCGCCCTCGGCGCTCGCCAGGGCATTGAAGCCGACGGCCGTGGCGTTGTCGGCGATGGCGGTGGCGCCGCTGCCGAGCGCACTGGCACCGTTGCCGATGGCGTTGGCGGCCTCACCGGCGGCCAGCGCGTTGTCACCTTCCACATAGGCACCGGCGTCGCTGTCATCACTGCCGCTGGCCTGGAAGTACTTGCCGGTGGCTTCGGCGGTGGCCGCCACTTCCTTCAGCTGCGCGACGTTGACCGCATCGGTGTCTTCGGTACCGGCACCGACATTGGTGATCTGGCGATCGATGGCCGCGTGCACCACGCCCGCTGCATCGGTCCAGGCCTGTGCGGCGCCGACCGAAACGGCGTTGGCCCGATCGGCCAGCGAACCGGCACCGAGCGCGACACTGTTGTCGGCGTCCTTGGTGGTCCAGGTGTTGCTGCCGACCACCGTGGAATTCACTGCCTGCGCGTAGCTGTTGTAGCCCACTACGGTGGCACCGTCTTCGGTCGCCCACGCTTCGCTGCCGATGGCGGTGGTCTGGATGCCCTGGGTCACGCTGCCGGCATCCGCACCGGCCAACGCGTTGAAGCCCACGGCCACGCCATCCTCGGCGGTGGCTGCATTGTTGCCAACCGCCACGCCATATTGGCCGGCATTGGCCTGCACGCCGAACGCGGCGCCGGCGATGTCCGCACGCGTGCCCTGGCCGACTGCGGTGGCCACCTCGGCTGCCTGTGCGTTGCTGCCCAGCGCGGTGCCGAAGAAGGCAGCACTGGCATTGGCACCGAACGCGCTGGCCTGCCAGCCGTCGGCGGTGGCGAAGTTGCCGATCGCGGTGGACTCGCGGCCCAGCGCCCACGCACCGTACCCGACCGCCGTCGCGGCCAGCCCCGCCGCCTCCGAGCCAGCGCCGATCGCGACCGCACCGAAGCCCTGCGACAGCGAACCACCGCCGATGGCGACGGATGCTGCACCGGATGCCGCGCTCAGATCGCCGATCGCGACCGCCCCGGCAGCACTGCTGCTGGCATTGCTGCCGATCGCCACGGCGTTGTCACCCGTAACCGTGGCGTTGAAGCCCAGTGCGGTGGATTCGTTGGCGAGCACGGTGCTACCGCTGCCCAGCGCGGTGGCCCCGTTGCCGATGGCATTGGACGCCTCACCCGCGGCCAGCGCGTCATCACCTTCCACGTAGGCACCGGCATCGCTGTCGGCGCTGCCGCTGGCCTGGAAGTACCTGCTGGTGGTGGCGGCCGCATCGGCCACTGCATTCAACTGGTTCACGTTGACCGCATCGGTACCATCGGTACCGGCGGCGACGTGGGTGATCTGGCGCTGCGCGTCGGCACTGCCGACCGACACGCTGTCATCGCGGTCGGCGATCGAATCCGCACCCAGCGCCACGCTGTTCGCCCCGGTGGAGGTCGCTGCATTGCCGAGCGCGGTGCTGTTCACGCCGGGCGACCATGCCCCACCACCGACAGCCGTGGAGTAGTTGCCCGACGCTTCGGTAGGCAGCAGGCCGAACAGCGCACCACCGACGGCCACGCTGTTGATGCCACTGGCCAGGCTGCCCTGGCCGGTGGCGGTGCTGTACGCACCCGAGGCTTCGGCATCACCACCGAGCGCTACGCTGTTGGAGCCGGTCGCCTGCGCGAAGCTGCCCAGCGCGGTGGCGTTGAAGGCCGAGGCCACCGCATACCCGCCGATCGCGGTGGTGTAGTTGGCGGTCGCTTCGGAGGCAAAGCCATAGCCGGCCGACAGCGTGCCGCTGACCACGCTTTCCGCGCCGACCGCGGTCGCACCATCACCGCTGGCGCTGCTGAAGTAGCCCAGGGCCACCGACTCTTCACCGGCCGCGTCGGAGAGCGCGCCACCAGCCAGGCTGCCGGCACCGGAGGCGACGCTGGCCGCACCGGTCGCGGTGCTCTGCTCACCCGAGGCGAGGCTTTCGGCACCGCTGGCGGTTGCGTATTCGGCGGTCGCCTGTGCGTTGGCACCGGTTGCGCTTGCATTGGCACCGCTGGCGACGGCGTTGAAGCCGACGGCACTGGCGTTGTCGGCCAAGGCAAAGGCACCACTGCCGACAGCCGATGCGCCGGTGCCGGCCGCGAAGCTGCTCGAACCGACCGCGGTAGCGTAGTCGCCAGCGGTCGCGGCATTCGCACCGGCAGCGACACTTTCCTCGCCACCGGCGACGGCAACACCGTCACCGCTGGCCTGGAACCGATCGGTGGCGGCGCTCAGCTGATCGAGATTGACCGCATCACTGCCGTCGGTACCGGCGGCGACCTGGGTGATCTGGCGCTGCCGGCCATCGTTGCCGACCGAGACGGTGTAGGCACGATCGGCCACCGCACCCGCACCGAGCGCGACCGCATTGGAGGCTGTCGCGCTGCTGCCTGCCCCGATGCCGATCGCGCTTTCACCACCGGCCACCACGTTGGTGCCGATGGCGATGCTGTTGATGCTGTTGCCCAGGGCCTGGAAGCCGACGGCGACGCTGTTGTCGCCGTAGCCGAACGCACCACGGCCGAGCGCGGTGGAGCTGCTGCCACGCGCCCAGCTGTTGTAGCCGATCGAGGTGGACCCGGTGCCACTGGCCCAGGCCGACTGGCCGACCGCCGTCGCGTTGGCTTCGGTTGCCCATGCACTGGAACCGAAGGCGGTGGCACCATCGGCAGTCGCCCATGCATACGCACCGGTCGCCGTGGTCTCTTCGCCACTGGCGAAGGCGTTGTCGCCCTGCGCCACGCTGTAATCGCCGGTCGCGCGCGCCTTGTAGCCGCTGGCCAGGCTGTTGCTGCCGGTGGCCTGTGCGCCGCTGCCAAACGCATTGCTGGTGGTGCCCGTGGCCTGCGCGCCGGCACCGACGGCGACGCTGTCCGGCGCGGCGGTAGCACCGATCAGGATCGCATTGCCCTGGTCATCGACCAGCGGCTGGTTGTATTCGTCATAGGCCTGGCCCAGCCCACCGATGGCAACACTGCCGTTGCCGGTGGCGCTGCTGTTGCGGCCCAGCGCGACGGTATCGTCGCCGACTGCGGTCGCGCCGCCGCCGACCGCCGTGGCACCGGCACCCAGTGCGTTGCTGGCCTCACCGGCCGCCAGCGCGTCCTCGCCGTCCACGAAGGCACCGCCGGCCGCACCGTTCGCCTTGAACTGCGCCGAGGTCGCCGACGCCGACGTCGCGACTGCATCGAGCTGTGCTTTGTTGACCGCATCGGTCGCTTCGCTGCCCGCAGCGACATGGGTGATCTGGCGCTCATTGCCGACGTCACCGACGGACACGGTGTTGTCGCGGGTGGCGGTGGAGTTGGCGCCAAGGGCGACGCTGTTGGCGCCGCGCGCGGTGCTGTAGAAACCGACGGCCGTGCTCAGCTCACCGCTGGCCCAGGTCTCCGCGCCGAGCGCGGTGGCGCCCTCGCCCGGGGCGTAGGCGAAATAGCCGACGGCGGTCGCCTCGGTACCCGAGGCTTCGCTCAGGGTGCCGTTGGCCACCGCGTAATCGCCACTGGCGATCGCACCTGCACCCACCGCCGTAGCGGCTTCGCCGCTGGCCTGGGTCTGCACGAAGAAGCCCAGCCCCGGCAGCAGATCTGCTGGGCCACCGATGGCCGTGCTGCTGTTGCCGGTCGCCACACTCTGCGTCCCCACCGCAGTGGAGTAGTCGCCGGTCGCATTGGCGACCGCACCGAACGCCGAGGCCTGCGCACCGGCCGCGTACGCACCGACGCCGTACGACGACGCAGCAAACCCGGACGCTTCCGCACTCGCGCCGACCGCCGTGCCGCCCACACCGGCGCTGGTCGCACCGGTATCGACCGGCACCCCGCCATTGGTGATCAGCGGGTTGCCATCGGCATCCACCGCGGCGCCGCCGACGGCCACGCTGCCCGGGCCATTGGCCTGCGCATTGGTACCGAAGGCTGCACTGTTCTGGCCGGTGGCGGTGGCGTTGTAGCCGACCGCCGTAGCGTTCTGCGCGGTGACGGTGGCGCCGCTGCCAAGCGCGGTTGCACCATTGGCCAGCGCGTTGGACGCTTCACCGATCGCGGTGGCGTTGTCGCCTGCCGCGAGTGCGCCGGCATCGCTGTCGCTGCTGCCGGTGGCCTGGAAGTGCTTGTCCGTGTTGGCGGCGACCGCGCCGACTGCATCAAGCTGCGCCTTGTTCACCGCATCGTTTTCTTCGGTGCCGTCGGCGAGATTGGTGATCTGGCGACGCAGGCCGTTTTCCGCGTTGCCGACCGAGACCGTGTCGACCCGATCGGCATACGAACCGGCACCGAGCGCGACGCTCCCGACGGCCACGGCCGCCGAATTCGCACCAAGCGTGGCGCTGAAATCCGCCACCGCGACGCTGAACGCACCGACGGCCACCGAGGCTTCGCCGGCCGTTGCCGCGCCGCGACCCAGCGAGGTGCTGCCCGGACCGATGGCCAACGCACCACCGCCGATCGCAGTGGCGCCGTCGGCGCTGGCTTCGGCCAGGCCGCCGATGGCGGTCGCCGCGCCGTTTTCACTGGCCGCCACTGCCGATGCGCCGAGGGCGACATCGCCGAGGCCAAACGCTGCGGCACTCTGGCCGAGCGCGATGCTGGCATCGCCGAAGGCCATGCTGCCCTGGCCGAACGAACTCGCGCCGAGGCCCGCGGCGATCGAGCCGTTGCCCACCGCGGTGGTCGCGTTGGCGAGTGCCTGGCTGCCACTGCCGAGCGCGGTGGCACCGTCGCCGTCCGCGTTGGCGCTGGCGCCGGCGGCCAATGCGCCGTCACCATCGATCTTCGCCGCGTCGGCGTCGTTGCCGTCACCGTCGGCCTTGAAATAGCGCGTCGCCCCTTCGGCAGCGACCGCCACCTTGTCCAGCTGCGCCTTGTTCACCGCATCCGTAGCGGCGGTGCCGGCGGCGACGTTGGTCACCTGGCGCTCCTTGCCTGCATCACCCACCGACACCGTGTTGGCACGGCTGGCCTTCGAGCCTGCGCCGAGCGCCACGCTGTTGGCGGCCGAGGCGGTGCTGTTGCTGCCGATCGCCACTGCGTTGGTGCCCGTTGCAGTGGCGTTGCCATCGACCACGCAGCTGTCGACGAGGGTGCTGTTGAGGACCAGGCAGTTTGCGTTGCCGCCGACTTCCACCGACTGCGCGTGCGCCGTCTGCAGCGTGCCTGCCGCGCTCAACCCGAGCGTCAACGCGATGGCGGCGGAGAGCACTGCGGTGTTGCGTCCGCCAGAGGTTCGGCGCTGATCGATGACGACACCCGAGGACTGGCTGCTGGCCAATTCCGAGGCGACGACCATCTGCCCCAGTGCTTTGTTCCAGACCTTGCGATAAATCCGATTCATCGATGCGGCTCCTGATTAGGCTGGTTTTAGGCAAAGCGACGCCAACGCCGGACCGCGTGGTCCAACGTCCCCTGGGGGCGTTTTTCGCTTGATTTACTGCGTTGTGCGCAATGGCTGGCAGATACCTACAGCGTGCACGCCATCCATGCGCTTACTGTGGAACTGAACGCTGTCGAAATGAGGATGCAGTGTTAACGTACAGTTTGAACAACGTCAAGACTTTGACATTGAAATTCATATGACCGCGCAGTACGTCACAAAAACGACGTGTTATCGCGTGATGTTGTTAGATACATGTGAGCAATGGCCATAACGTGTTTTCACGTTGTAACGCGATGTAACTCATTGCTGCCGATCATTTTGTGGGGCATACAAAAGAAAACCGCCGGACCAGCCGGCGGTTTCTTCACGCGATTTTCACTGCATTGGATTCGAGGCGGTGCGCCGTATCAGCCGCACCATACTCTTGCGTTGCGGAACATCCGCAGCCACGGCGAATCGCCGTTCCACTCGTCCGGATGCCAGCTGTGGTTGATCGCACGCGGGGTGCGTTCCGGATGCGGCATCATGATCGTGGTACGGCCATCGGTGGTGGTCAGGCCGGTGATGCCGTCGGGCGAGCCGTTCGGGTTCAACGGATACTCGGTGGCCACGTTGCCGTCGCCATCGATGTAACGCAGCGACACGCGCGCCGCCGCCTGATCGACCGCATTGGCGAACACCGCCTGGCCTTCGCCATGTGCCACCGCGACCGGCAGGCGTGAACCGGCCATGCCACGCAGCAGGATCGAGGGCGATTCCACCACTTCCAGCAACGCGGTGCGCGCTTCGAACTGCTCGCTGCGGTTGCGTCGGAACTGCGGCCAGTGCTCGGCCCCCGGGATGATGTCCTTGAGCTGGCTCATCATCTGGCAGCCATTGCACACGCCCAGCGCGAAGCTGTCCTCGCGGGCGAAGAACGCCGCGAAGGCATCGCGCAGCGCGCTGCGCTCCAGCACCGAGGTAGCCCAGCCGCGGCCGGCACCGAGCACGTCGCCGTAGCTGAAGCCGCCGCAGGCGACCAGGCCGGTGAAATCGGACAGCGCGACGCGGCCTTCGATCAGGTCGCTCATGTGCACATCGAACGAGCTGAAGCCGGCGCGTTCGAAGACGTTGGCCATTTCGATCTGGCCGTTGACGCCCTGCTCGCGCAGCACCGCCACGCGCGGACGCGCGCCGGTGTTGATGAAGGGCATCGCCACGTCTTCATTGAGATCGAAGGTCAGCTTGGGCTTCAGGCCCGGCGCGTTGAAGTTGCGCGCGATCGCACGCTCCTGGTCGGCGTTGTCCGGGTTGTCGCGCAGCTTCTGCATGGCGTGGGTGACCGACCACCACGCATCGAACAGCGCTTCCCAGCGCCACTCGACCAGGCTTTCGCCCTGCAGCGAGACACGTACCACCGGGGCGGTGGTCGGGCGCGCGATGCGCTGCGCGCATTCGGTCAGCGCATGGCGCTCGACCAGATCGGCGAAGGCCGCGCGGTCTTCCTTGGCGATCTGCACCACCGCACCCAGCTCTTCATTGAACAGGCTGCGGAACGGATCATCGCCCCAGGCATCCAGGGTGATGTCCAGGCCCAGACGCGAGGCGAAGGCCATTTCGCACAGCGCGGCAAACGCACCGCCATCGCTGCGGTCGTGGTACGCCAGCAGCAGGCCGGCCTGGCGCGCATCGCGGATCAGTTCGAAGAATGCGCGCAGGCGCTGTGCATCGTCCAGATCCGGCACGGCACCGGCGAAGGCCGGCAATGCGGAATGGTCGGCATGCACCTGGGCCAGGATCGAGCCGCCCAGGCGCTGCTTGCCAGCCCCCAGGCCGATCAGCCACAGCTCGCTGTCGGCGTCACGGTCGAGCAGCGGCGTCAGCTGGCCGGTGGCATCGGCCACCGGCGCGAACGCCGAGATCACCAGCGACACCGGCGACACCGACTTGTGCGCCTGGCCGTCGGCCTGCCACTGCGCCTGCATGGACAGCGAGTCCTTGCCGACCGGAATGCTCAGGTCCAGCTGCGGGCACAGTTCCATGCCGACTGCACGCACCGCGTCATACAGCAGCGCGTCTTCGCCGTGATGGCCAGCCGCGGCCATCCAGTTGGCCGAGAGCTTCACCGTTTCCAGCGCATCGACCGGGGCCGCGCACAGGTTGGTGATCGCTTCACCGACCGCCATGCGCGCCGACGCAGCCGCGTCCAGCAGGGCCAACGGAGTACGCTCACCGATCGCCATCGCTTCGCCGGCAACGGTATCGAAGCCGGCCAGGGTGATCGCCACGTTGGCCAGCGGCAGCTGCCACGGGCCGATCATCTGTTCGCGCGCGGTCAGGCCACCGACGCTGCGGTCACCGATGGTGACCAGGAAGTTCTTCGAGGCCACCGAAGGATGCGCCAGCACGCGCAGGCCGGCTTCATGCAGATCCAGGCCGGCGGTCTTCAGCGCCGGCCAGCGCGGCGCCGGCGGGTGCACGGTGTCGCGGTGCATCTTCGGTGCCTTGCCGAACAGCACGTCCATCGGCAGGTCGATCGGGGCATCGGCCGGGGTGTTGCCCACGGTCGCGCCATAGGCAACGACCAGGCGCTCTTCGGCCGTGGCGACACCGACCGCGGCGAACGGACAGCGCTCGCGTGCGCACAGCGCGGCAAACTCGGCCAGGCGCGCCTGCGGCACCCCGAGCACGTAGCGCTCCTGCGATTCGTTGCACCACAGCTGCATCGGCGACAGCGACGGGTCATCGGCGGGCACCTTGCCCAGATCGATCACGCCGCCCACGCCGGAGTCGTGCAGCAGTTCCGGAATCGCGTTGGACAGGCCACCGGCGCCGACGTCATGGAACCAGCGGATCGGGTTGTCCAGACCGAGCGCGACGCAACGGTCGATCACTTCCTGGCAGCGACGCTCCATTTCCGGGTTGTCGCGCTGCACGCTGGCGAAATCGAGGTCTTCGGCGCTCTCACCGGAGGCCACCGAGCTGGCGGCACCGCCGCCGAGACCGATCAGCATCGCCGGGCCGCCGAGCACGATCACCGCATCGCCGGGCTGCAGGCGCAGCTTCTCGACCTGGTTCTGGTCGATCGCGCCGAGGCCACCGGCCAGCATGATCGGCTTGTCGTAAGCGCGGGTCAGGCCCTCGCCTTCGGGCAGTTCGAAGCTGCGGAAGTAGCCAAGCAGGTTCGGGCGGCCGAACTCGTTGTTGAACGCAGCGCCGCCGAGCGGACCGTCCAGCATGATGTCCAGCGCTGGGGCCATGCGCGGGTTCAGCGCGCGCGGCGCCTCCCACGGCTGCGGCAGGGTCGGGATGCGCAGGTGCGAGACCGAGAAGCCGGTGAGGCCAGCCTTGGGCTTGCCGCCGCGGCCGGTCGCGCCTTCATCGCGGATTTCACCGCCTGCACCGGTGGCCGCTCCCGGGAACGGGGCGATCGCGGTCGGGTGGTTGTGCGTTTCCACCTTGATGCAGAACGCCGAATCGACCACGGCCTCGCTGCGGTACTGGCCGCTGGCGGGGTCCGGGCGATAGCGCGCGGCCGGGAAACCGGCGACCACCGCGGCGTTGTCGCTGTACGCGCTCAACGTGTGCTGCGGGGTCTGCTGGTGGGTGTTCTTGATCATCCGGAACAGCGAGTGCGACTGCTCGGCACCGTCGATGGTCCAGCTGGCATTGAAGATCTTGTGCCGGCAGTGCTCGGAGTTGGCCTGCGCGAACATCATCAGTTCCACGTCCGACGGCTTGCGGCCCAGCTCGCCGAAGCGCTGGCGCAGGTAGTCGATCTCGTCCTGGGCCATGGCCAGGCCGAGGCGGCTGTTGGCCGCTTCCAGGTCATCCAGGGCGATCCGTTCCAGCTCGCCGCGCGCCGGGGCGCTGAACAGTGCCTGCGCCTGCCCGGTCCCAGTCAGCACGGACTGGGTCATCGGGTCGTGCAGCACGCGGATCACCGCCTCCTGCGCAGCCGCGTCGGCCGGCCAGCCCGCCAGGTCGATGCGCAGGCCGCGCTCAACGCGGCGGATCGGCTGCCCGGCACCACGGACCAGCTCGGTGGCCTTGCTCGACCACGGCGACAACGTGCCCAACCGCGGCACCACGAAGCGCGATACCGCCCCGTCCTCACGCCCGGCCAGGTCCGGCTGGGCTTCCAGGATCCGGCTCAGGATCGCCGGGTCCGGGGCCGCATCGCCCTCGGTCTGGATGAAGTAGACATGCCAGGCACCGGTGATGCGCAGATCGGCGGCCAGGGACTGCAGGCGGGATTCAAGACGTTCGCGGCGGAACGGCGAAAGGGCGGATGCGCCCTCGAGGACCATCATGTCCGGGGAACCGTGGTTGGGAACGGGGCCCACTATTGTACCCAACTCGGCCGCCGCGGCCCGGCCCGGGGGATCGGCCGGCCCGAGCCGCAGCCAGGCCTGTTCACACCCGAACCATGCGCTGGTTCACGGATTGGCCGCAGATTCCATGACAACGTTATCACCACCTGGCCCACGGCCAGGTGCCGTCCGTCCCCCATGTCGTTGCCGGCCTCTCTCACCGGCGTCCGGAACTGCTGCACGCATGTCGCCATCCCGGCGGCATGCGCCCACCTGATCGGAGACCGACCATGCCAGACCCGATTGCGCGCCGTGCAGTGACATCGTTTTCCTCCCCCGCCCCGAACCTGCGCCGACGGCGCTGGCTGCTCGCCCTGGCCTTGGCCGCTGCCGCCGGCACGCCGACCCTGGTGCAGGCGGCGAACTGTACCGGGGCGCCCGAATGGAACGGCGCGGCCATCTATCTGGCCGGCCAGACCCTGCAGAAGGGAGGCGTGCTGTACCGCGCCAACCAGGACATCTGGAACGCCCCGCCGGACCACCCGGCCGGTGCGCCTTACTACACCAATCTGGGCGCCTGCGATGGCAGCGGCAGCAACCAGCCGCCCAGCGTCTCACTGACCTCGCCTACCGCCGGGGCCAGCTTCACCGCCGGCAGCAGCATCACGGTCAGTGCCAACGCCAGCGATGCAGACGGCAGTGTCAGCAAGGTCGAGTTCTTCCGTGGCGGCACCTCGCTGGGCATCGACACCAGCGCGCCGTACAGCGTGGTCTGGAGCAATGCCTCGGCCGGCAGCCACACGTTCAAAGCGGTGGCCACGGACAACAACAATGCGGTGACCTCCTCGGCCACGGTCAGCGTGACCGTCACCGCGCCCAGCAACGACACCACGCCGCCCAGCGTGCCGGGAGGGCTGGCCTCGCCCTCCAGGACCGCCACCACGGTGAACCTGGCCTGGAACGCGGCCACCGACAACAGCGGCGGCAGCGGCGTGGCCGGCTACGACGTGTACCGCAACGGCAGCCTGGTCGGCTCGCCGAGCGCCACCCAGTACACCGACGGCGGCCTCGCCGCGAGCACGGCCTATACCTATACGGTGCGCGCACGTGACAACGCCGGCAATGCCTCGGCGCAGAGCGCTTCGATCAGCGTGACCACGGCCGCCGGCGGTGGCGGCGGCGGCAACAAGCGGGTGATCGGCTACTTCACCCAGTGGGGCATCTACGGCCGCAACTACCAGGTCAAGAACATCGACACCAGCGGCTCGGCAGCCAAGCTGACCCACATCAACTACGCATTCGGCAATGTGCGCAACAACCGCTGCGAAGTGGGCGTGACCCAGGCCTCCGACCCGAACACCGGCGTGGGTGGCGATGCCTATGCCGATTACGGCAAATCCTTCGGCGCCGGCGACAGCGTCAGCGGCACGGCCGACACCTGGGACCAGCCGCTGCGTGGCAACTGGAACCAGCTCAAGCAGCTCAAGGCCAAACATCCGAACGTCAAGGTGCTGATCTCGCTCGGCGGCTGGACCTGGTCGCGCGGCTTCTCCAGCGCGGCGCAGCCGGCCAACCGGCAGGCGTTCGTGGCCTCGTGCATCGACGCCTACATCAAGGGCAACCTGCCGGTCGCCGATGGTGCGGGGGGCACAGGTGCGGCACTTGGCGTGTTCGACGGCATCGACATCGACTGGGAGTACCCGGTGGCCTGCGGGCTGAGCTGCGGCACGCCGGCCGACAACGCCAACTTCACCGCGCTGCTGGCCGAGTTCCGTCGCCAGCTCGACGCAGTGCGGCCCGGCCTGCTGCTGACGGTCGCGGTCGGCGCAGGCGTGGACAAGATCCGCGTGACCGATCCGGCCAGCTACCACCCGTACCTGGATTTCATCAACGTGATGACCTACGACTTCCACGGCGCCTGGGATCCGCAGACCAACCATCACTCGGCGCTGTTCGATTCACCCGCCGATCCCTCCACGGGCGACCAGAAGTTCTACAACAGCAATGATGCGATGGAGGCCTTCCTCAGCCGCGGCGTGCCGGCCAGCAAGTTGAACCTGGGCATCGGCTACTACGGGCGCGGCTGGACCGGCGTCGCCAGTGGCAACAATGGGCTCTACAAGAGCGCCAGCGGGGCGGCACCGGGCACTTACGAGGCCGGTATCGAAGACTGGAAGGTGCTGAAGACCCTCAACTGGCCGGTCTACACCGACAGTGTCGCCAAGGCCACGTGGATCTCCAACGGCACCACGTTCTGGAGCGTGGACACCCCCGCGATGGTCACCGAGAAGATGGGCTATGTGAAAACACAGGGCCTGGGCGGTGCGTTCTTCTGGGAGTTCAGTGGCGACGATGCGCAGGGCACCCTGACCAAAGCGATCAGTGATGGCCTGAAGTAAACCCAGCGCGCGGGCCGCTGCCCCGCGGATGGCAAAAAAAACGCCCCGGCCTGGCCGGGGCGTTCTGTTTCAGCGGCTGCCGCCTGCCGAGACGCGCTCCAGCGCGGCCTTGAGCTGGGCCGGGGGCAGGTAGCCACCGAGCTGGGTGCCATCGGCGGCGAAGATCGCCGGGGTGCCGTTGACGCCCATCTGCTGGCCGAGCTTGTACTGCATGGCCACCGGGTTGGTGCAGTTCTTCGGGGTGACCGCCTTGCCGGTCTTGGCCGCGGTCAGGGCCTGCTTGCGATCGGCGGCGCACCAGACCGAAATCATGTCGGTGTAGTCCTGGCTGCCCAGCCCCATGCGCGGGAACGCGAGGTATTCCACGGTGATGCCGTTGCGGTTGAGCTCGGCGATGTCCTGGTGCAGCTTGCGGCAGTAACCGCATTCGATGTCGGTGAAGACGCTGACCGTGTACTTGGCGTTCGGCGCAGCGAACACGATGCGCTCGTTATGCGGCACGCCATCGAGCAGCTTGCGGCGGTAGCTGAGCAGGCCCTGGCTGCTGACCGGCGCCTTGTTCTGGATGTCGTACGGCTGGGACTGCATTAGGTAGCGGCCGTCATCGGAGACGTACAGCACCTGGCCGCCGACCAGCACTTCACGGAAACCCGCGAACGGCGCCGCACCGATGAAGTCGGGCTTGAACGTGGGGTCCAGCTGCTGCAGCGCGGTGCGCACGCGCTGGTCGGCATCGCCGGCAGTGGCCGGGGCCGCAGCAGTGGTCTTGGCCGCCGGGGCGGACGGTTGCTGCGCACAGGCAGACAGGCTGAGCGCGCCGAAGAGCGCCGCAATGGCAACACGGAGCATCGAGCATTCCGGTGTAAGAGGTCAGGCTGGATTCTCGCACAGCTGCCTGCCCGCGCAGCTGGACCGCAGTGGAACGGTGATGCGCGGCCGGGTTCTGCCCGCCCCCTCAGCCGCGCGGGTGGTGCTTGGCGTGCAGTTTCTGCAGGTGTTCGCGGGCGACCAGCGTGTAGATCTGGGTGGTGGACAGCGAACTGTGGCCCAGCAGCATCTGCAGCGCGCGCAGGTCGGCGCCCCGGTTGAGCAGATGCGTGGCGAAGCTGTGGCGCAGGCCGTGCGGACTGATCCTGACCGGGTCGATCCCGGCCAGGACCGCGTACTTCTTCACCAGGCCCCAGAACTGCTGGCGGCTGAGCGGATGCAGCGAGGGTTCCAGGAACATCGGCACCGCGCCATCCTGCGGCGTCGGCACGTTGCGCTTGCCGGTGAGCTGCGGCCGCGATTCGGCCAGGTACCGCTCGAGCCAGTGCTGGGATTCCTCGCCCAGCGGAACCAGCCGTTCCTTGCTGCCCTTGCCGGTCACGCGCAGCACACCCTGGCGCAGGTTGACGGCATTGGCCGGCAGGTTGACCAGTTCGCTCACGCGCAGGCCCGCGGCATACATCAGCTCCAGCATGGCGCGGTCGCGCAGCCCGAGCGGCGTCTCGATATCAGGACTGGCCAGCAGGGCGTCGATCTGGCTTTCGGCCAGCGCCTTGGGCAGCAAGCGGGGCAGTTTGGGCGGATCCAGCAGCGCGCTTGGATCGTCCGTGCGCTCGCCGCGGCGCACGGCATCGGCGAAGAAGGCCCGCAGCGCGGAGAGCAGGCGGGCATTGCTGCGTGGCGACCAGCCGTGGCGCGAGCGCCAGGCAAGGTAGTCGAAGAGCCCGGCACGATCCAGGCCGGCCAGGCCCCCTGTGGCGCCATCACGCCAGCGCGCGAGACCCTCGAGATCGCGCCGATAGCTGTCCAGGCTGGCACGGGCCAGGCCGTGTTCGGCCCAGGCGGTGTCGAGGAAGCGCTGGATGCGTACGTTGTCATCGTCACGCAGCTCGGGCAGGTGCTGGACAAGCTGGCGGCGCAGGGCGGGGGTAGTGGCGTCGGACATGCGGACAGCATACGGAGCGGAAGGTGCGTGGGCCATCGAACGCGGGCGGCGGGCCGGGTATGCTCCGGAACATGACCGATACCGCACCGTCGTCCCCTGCTGCTGATCGCCCTGCATCGTTGCTGCTGTGGCGGTTGTTGTCGTTGCTGTACGACTTCTTCCCGGCGCTGGCGCTATGGATGCTGCTCGGTGCGGTGTTCGTGGCGATCTACACGTTGAGCGGTCATGCGGAGCGGGAGAACATCGCGCCGTTCAGTGCATGGCAGTGGGCGTTGTGGGCCTGCTGCTGGCTGCTGACGGGGCTGTACGCGACGATGAGTTGGCGTCGCGGTGGGCAGACGCTGGGGATGCGGCCGTGGCGGTTGCAGGTGGTATCGCTGGACGGCACGGTGCCGACGCGCAGGCAGTTGTGGCTGCGGTATGCGGTGGGCTCGCTGTCGGTGTTGGCGGCCGGTCTGGGGTTCTGGTGGGCGCTGGTGGACCGACAGCGCCTGGCCTGGCATGACCGGGCCAGCGGGACGCGGGTTGTCCGGTTACCGAAGCGCTGAAGCTCAGGCGCCTTCCAGGAAAAAGCTGAAAGCAGCGTTTCGACTTTCTGTGCGTTTGCGGAGAGGCGCAACCCATTTCTGGACCCGCCGCAAGTACGTCCATGTAGGCTCGTAGTGCGCCATTCATGGCGCACTACGGTCCCGAAATGGGTTGCGCCTCTCCGCATTGACAGATCACGTAATGCGGTTGGTAGAAGTGGAATTACTGCGTGCCTGAGGTATCGCGCTGAATACCGAGTGTCGCGATCAAGATGCCTCAAGGAGCGCAACCTTCATCGCGAAGTCGAACGTTGGCTCAATCGATAGATTCATTCGCCGCTCTGCCGCTCGACCAACAGGACTCGACACGAGCAAAGGCGCCTGCGCATCCCATCAGAACGGACAGAGCCGGGCCATGCCCGGCTGCTCTCCCTCCCCCACCAGCACACTGTCGGAGGCGCGGCGGGATTGCCAGGCCGGGACCGTGTGCTGCCATGGATGGCAGCACACGAGCCTACAGGGACGTACTTGCGGCGGGTCCCGGAATGGCGAGCCTGTCGCGCCTAGCTCGAGAGTACATGGTGGCCGCTTCGGCTTCGGCGTTTGGCGTTTGGCGTTTGGCGTTTGGCGTTTGGCGTTTGGCGTTTGAGCAGAAGAATCAGCCCGACTTCCGCCGGAACAACAACCCGGATACCACCATCATCACGATCGGTGGCAACGCATACGCAATCCGGTAATCGAACTTCAGCGCACCCGCCATCCGGCCGAAGAACAACTGCAGCAACCAGAAGCCCAGCGCGAACAGAATGCCCAGGAACAACCGCTTGCCCATGCCACCACTGCGCAGCGATCCGAACGCGAACGGCACCGCCGCCAGACACAGCGCCAGCACATTGATCGGATAGAACCACCGGCTCCAGTACACATCCTCGTAATCGCGCGCATCCAGCCCATTGCGCTTGCGATACTCGATGCTGGTGCGCAGATCCATCGCCGTCAGATTGCGCGGCTTGGAAATGCCGCTGGCCAGCGCTGCTGCATCCAGACGTGAATTCCACGGCTCGGACTCGACCGTCTCGCGGGTCGCCGAACGCTCACCGAAGGTGTCGCGGCGGACCTTGTTCAAGACCCAGCCGTCGGCGCCATGCTCGGCGGTCGTGGCGTAGGTCAGCGAGGCCAGGCGGCCGTCGTCGGCGATCTTGTACAGGCGCACATCGTGCAGGATCAGGCGCGTACCCCCGCCGGCCTGCAACTGCTCGTCGCCGCTCTGGGCGTTGAGGAAGGTGTCGCCTTCGCGCGCCCACACGCCCGAATAGCGGGCCGCGCTCAGGCTGCTGCCCCACTTGGCGCTGATCTTGATGTCGTCGGCCTTGCTCTGGCCCCACGGGCCCAGCGTTTCGCCGCTGAACACCATCACCGCGGTCATCAGCGACAGCGCGATCGCCACCGAGACGCTCAAGCGCTTGCGCGACAGGCCCAGCGCGCGCAGGGCGGTGAGCTCGGAGGTGGCGGCCAGCTGGCCCAGGCCCATCAGCGCACCGATCACGGCCGCGGTCGGGAAGAAGGTATAGGCGCGGCGGGGCACGGTGTACAGCACCCAGGCGGCGGCGTGGCCAAGGGTGTAGCTGCCCTTGCCGACGTCCTTGAACTCGCCGGAGAACGCCATCACCACGTCCAGCCCGACCAGTACCGCCCAGGTCAGCAGGACGGTGCCGAACACGGCGCGGCCCAGGTACAGATCAAACCGCATGGGGCGCAACACGTTCATGCGGTCCTCCGGGGACGCGACAGTTTGCCGTCGCGGAAGTACATCCACAGGGCGAGGGCCAGCAACGGCAGGGTCAGCCACCACAGGCCGGCCGCTGCGGGCAGCTTGCCATCGGCGATCCAGCGGGTGCCGATGAACATCAGGTTCATGCCGACCATGTAGGCCAGGAAGGCCAGCATCATCCGGCCGTAGCGCTGCTGGCGCGGCGAGCTGCGGGCCAGCGGCAGGGTCATCAGGGCGAAGGCCAGTGCGATCAGCGGCGGGGCGATGCGCGAGTGCAGCTGGGCCTGCGCATCCGGACGCGCGTCACCGAACAGCTGGGTGGTGGGCAGCAGTTCGGGATCGTCGTCCTTGCGGGTCTCGGCGCCGTCGGGCATGGCCACGTCGTTGCGCGCGAAGGTCATCAGTTTGTAGTCCAGCGCGCCATTGGCCGGGCCCTCGACCTGGTGGCCGTCATCCAGTTCCAGGTAGCGCTGCTTGGCACCTTCGAAGTACATCCGGCCATGATCGGCGGAGATCACCTCGAGGCGATCCTCCTTCTGGCGCTGCAGGAAGACCTTGCCCAGCTGGGTGCCGTCCGGGGAGACCGAGGACAGGTAGACCACGCCGCCATTGGGCAGCAGGGTGAACTTGCCCGCCTCCAGGCCGGCCATGACCACGCTGCGGTTGGCCTCGTCGATCATCGTCTCGCCGGTGCGGTCGGCCCAGGGGCCCAGCCACAGCGAGCACAGGGCGATCAGCCCGACCACCGGCACCACCAGCATCAGCAGCGGGCGCAGCAGGCGCTTCGGGCCGACGCCGATGGCGGTGATGACCGCCATTTCCGAGTCCCGGTACAGCCGGGCCGTCGCCAGCAGCAGGCCCAGCATCAGCGCCAGCGGCAGGATCAGCGGCATATAGACGATGAACTGCAGGCCCAGCTGGGAGAACAGCAGGCGGGCTGGCAGGCGGCCGTCGGCGATGTTGCCGAGGATGTCCACCAGGACACCACCGACGCTCACCACCAGCAACACGATCAGGGTGGCCAGGAAACTCTGGACGAAATCACGCAGGAGATAGCGATCGAGCTTCGACATGGGGCGGTGGTTTAAACTCTCGGATTCGTTCGCGGTGCTGCCCAGTCTACTGACGGGACGTAAACAGCTCGCGATTGTACGGATTTGCCAACGGAATCTGATCAATGGCCCTGGAATTCACCCTGAACCACGCAGCCCCGGCCTCGGCCGAGTGCGATTGCGTCATCGTCGGCGCCTACGCCGACCAGACCCTGAGCCCGGCGGCACAGGCCCTGGACACCGCGTCCGGCGGGCGCCTGTCGGCCCTGATCGCCCGCGGTGACGTGGGCGGCAAGACCGGCAACACCACCGCACTGCACGATCTGCCCGGCGTCGCCGCCGCACGCGTGCTGGTGGTCGGGCTCGGTGAGCCGGCCAAGTTCGGCGTGCCGCAGTACCTCAAGGCCGTCGGCGACGCCAGCCGCGCCCTGAAGAGCGGGGTCAACCACCACGCGCTGTTCACCCTGACCGAGATCGAGGTCAAGGGCCGCGATGCCGCCTGGAACATCCGCCAGGCCATCATCACCGCCGACCACGCCGCCTACCGCTACAGCGCCACGCTGGGCAAGAAGAAGGCCGACGAGCCGGGCCTGACCAGGCTGGCGATTGCCGGCACCGATGCCCAGGCGCTGGCCCAAGGCCAGGCCATCGCCGCCGGCGTGCAGTACGCCCGTGAGCTGGGCAACCTGCCGCCGAACGTCTGCACCCCGGCCTACCTGGCCGAGTCCTCGGTCACCTTCGCCCAGGCCCATGAAGGCGCCGAAGCGGAGATCCTGGACGAGCAGCAGATGGAAGCACTGGGCATGGGCTCGCTGCTGGCCGTGGCCCGTGGTTCGGCCAACCGCCCGCGCCTGGTCGTGCTGAAGTGGAGCAACGGCGGCGCCGCCAAGCCCTACGTGCTGGTCGGCAAGGGCATCACCTTCGATACCGGTGGCGTCAACCTGAAGACCCAGGGCGGCATCGAAGAGATGAAGTACGACATGTGCGGTGGCGCCAACGTCATCGGCACCTTCGTCGCGGCCGTCACGGCCAAGCTGCCGCTGAACCTGGTGGTGGTGGTGCCGGCGGTCGAGAACGCCATCGACGGCAATGCGTACCGCCCGTCGGACGTGATCACCTCGATGTCGGGCAAGACCATCGAAGTCGGCAACACCGACGCCGAAGGCCGCCTGATCCTGTGCGACGCGCTCACCTACGCGCAGCGCTTCGAGCCGGCCGCGCTGATCGACGTGGCCACCCTGACCGGCGCCTGCCTGGTCGCCCTGGGCCACCAGACCGCTGGCCTGATGACCAAGCATGATGACCTGGCCAACGAGCTGCTGGCCGCCGGCGAGCACGTGTTCGACCGCGCCTGGCGCCTGCCGCTGTGGGACGAGTACCAGCCGATGCTGGATTCCAGCTTCGCCGACATCTACAACATCGGCGGCCGCTGGGCCGGTGCGATCACCGCCGGCTGCTTCCTGTCGCGCTTCACCGAAGGCCAGCGCTGGGCCCATCTGGACATCGCCGGCGTGGCCAGCGATGAAGGCAAGCGTGGCATGGCCACCGGTCGCCCGGTCGGCCTGCTGAGCCAGTGGCTGCTGGACCAGGTCGCCCACGCCTGATGCCCTGCCCGATCGCGGCCGCCTCCGGGTGGCCGCGATCCCGCCCGGCCTGGCGCCGGGTTCTCCCTCCGCTCCAGGCCCTGCCATGTCCCGTGCTGATTTCTACCTGATCGCCAAGCCCCGCTTCCTGACCGAGCCGTTGCGGCTGGTCTGCGAACTGGCCCGCAAGGCCAACGACGCCGGGCTGTTCACCCTGGTGCTGGCGCGCGACCAGGCCCAGGCCGAGGAGCTGGACGAGCTGTTGTGGTCGTTCGACAACGATGCCTACATCCCGCACCAGATCGCCGGCGAAGACATGGACGAGGAAGAGGCGCTGGTGCTGATCGCCGTTCCCGGCACCGAGGCCCCGGCCCGGCCGCTGGTGATCAACCTGCGCGACGACCCCTACCTGGCCGCCTGCGACCGCGTGCTGGAAGTGGTCCCGGCCGACCCGGAAGCGCGCGAACCGCTGCGCGAGCGCTGGCGCCAGTACAAGGCACTGGGCTTTGACCTGAACAAGTACGACATGTAACCCGCGCGGCGCCCGCCCGGTCGCCGCCGCCCCCGGAGACCCTTGATGCGCCTGCTGATCGCCCTGATCTTTCCCTGGTTCGCCTTCTTCACCATCGGCCGCCCGATCGCAGGCATCCTCTGCCTGATCCTGCAGATAACACTGATCGGCTGGCTGCCCGCCGCGATCTGGGCCGCCTACGCGGTCTCACAGTTCCATACCGACCAGAAGATCCGTCGCGCCTTAGGGCGCTGAGCTTCCGGCACCCCCACCTTCCGTATTCGATCCTTGGTTCCCGCATGACCCAACTCGCCTCCAGCTACGACCCGAAAACCTTTGAAACCGCGTTGTACGACGCGTGGGAGAAGGCCGGCCACTTCAAGCCGTCCGGCAAGGGCGAGCCGTACACCATCCTGCTGCCGCCGCCGAACGTGACCGGCACGCTGCACATGGGCCATGCCTTCCAGCAGACCCTGATGGATGCGCTGGTGCGCTACCACCGCATGCGCGGCTACGACACGTTGTGGCAGGTGGGTACCGACCACGCCGGCATCGCCACCGAGATGGTGGTGTCGCGCAACCTCGCCCTGGCCGGCCAGGGCGAGACCCGCGATTCGCTGGGCCGCGACGGCTTCATCGGAAAGGTGTGGGAGTGGAAGGCGCAATCCGGTGACACCATCGAGCGCCAGATGCGCCGCCTGGGCACCTCCAGCGACTGGTCGCGCAGCACCTTCACCATGGACCCGCAGCCGTCCGAAGCGGTGATCGAGGCCTTCGTGCGCTGGCACGAGCGGGGCCTGATCTACCGCGGCCAGCGCCTGGTCAACTGGGATCCGGTGCTCAAGACCGCCATCTCCGATCTGGAAGTGGAGAGCGTGGAGGAAGACGGCTTCCTGTGGTCGATCAGCTACCCGCTGGCCGATGGCAGCGGCACCCTGACCGTGGCCACCACCCGCCCGGAAACCATGCTGGGCGACACCGCGGTGATGGTGCACCCGGACGATGAGCGCTACGCGCACCTGATCGGGAAAATGGTCAAGCTGCCGCTGACCGACCGCGAGATTCCGGTGATCGCCGACGATTACGTCGACCGCGAGTTCGGTACCGGCGTGGTCAAGGTCACGCCCGCGCACGATTTCAACGATTACCAGGTCGGCCTGCGCCACAACCTGCCGATGATCAACCTGTTCACTCCGGCGGCGGCGATCAACGACAACGCCCCGGAGAAATACCGCGGGCTGGACCGCTACGAAGCACGCAAGGTGATCCTGGCCGAGCTGGAAGACCTGGGCATCCTGGTCGAGACCAAGGCACACAAGCTGCAGGTGCCGCGCGGCGACCGTACCCAACAGGTGATCGAGCCGTACTTGACCGACCAGTGGTTCGTGAAGATGGATGTGCTGGCCAAGCGTGGCCTGGAGCTGGTCGAGAACGGCAGCATCCAGTTCGTCCCGGCCAACTGGATCAACACCTACCGCCACTGGATGGAGAACATCCAGGATTGGTGCATCAGCCGCCAGCTGTGGTGGGGGCACCGCATTCCGGCGTGGTTCGACGAGGCGGGCAACTGCTATGTCGGCCGCGACGAAGCCGAAGCGCGCGCGAAGAACAACCTCGCCGCCGACCTCGCCCTGCACCAGGACAGCGACGTGCTGGAGACCTGGTTCTCCTCGCAGCTGTGGCCGTTCTCCACGCTGGGCTGGCCGAACGAGCAGGCCATGCAAGCGCGCGGTTTCGAGCGCTACCTGCCGTCGGCGGTGCTGGTCACCGGGTTCGACATCATCTTCTTCTGGGTGGCCCGCATGATCATGGCCACCGACAGCTTCACCGGGAAGATTCCGTTCAAGGACATCTACATGACCGGCCTGATCCGCGATTCGCAGGGCCAGAAGATGTCCAAGTCCAAGGGCAACGTGCTCGACCCGCTGGACATCATCGACGGCATCTCGCTGGAGGACCTGGTCGCCAAGCGCACCACCGGCCTGATGAAGCCCAAGGATGCGCCGAAGATCGAGAAGGCGACCCGCCGCGAATTCCCCGAGGGCATCATCGCCCACGGCGCCGATGCGCTGCGCTTCACCATCGCCGCGCTGGCCACCCACGGCCGCGACATCAAGTTCGACATGAACCGCGCCGAGGGCTACAAGAACTTCTGCAACAAGCTGTGGAACGCCAGCCGCTTCACCCTGATGAACACCGAGGGTGGCAGCTTCACCGGCGTACCGCAGCCGCGGACCGATGCCGAGCGCTGGATTCTCGCGCGCCTGGCGGCGGTCTCGGCCGAAGCGCAGACGCATTACGCCAACTACCGCTTCGACCTGCTGGCGCAGAGCCTGTACGAGTTCGCGTGGAACGAGTTCTGCGACTGGTTCCTGGAGCTGACCAAGCCGGCCCTCAACGGTGCCGACGCCGACGATGCCAACAGCACCCGTCACACCCTGCTGTACGTGCTTGAGGCACTGCTGCGCCTGCTGCACCCGTTGACGCCGTTCGTCACCGAGCAGCTGTGGCGCCAGGTCGCCCCACGCCTGGGCATCACCGACGACACCATCTCGCTGCGGCCGTATCCGACCGCCGAGGAGTTCGCCGGTGATTTCGCCCGCGCCGAGGCCGACGTGGAATGGCTGAAGTCGATGGTCAATGCGCTGCGCCGCGTGCGCAGCGAGTTGAACGTGCCGCCGTCCAAGCTGGTGCCGCTGCTGCTGCAGGGCGGCAACGACGACGATCGTGCACGCATGACCCGCTTCACTTCCTCTCTCTCGTTCCTGCTCAAGCTGGAGCGCATCGAGTGGCTGGCCAACGGCAGCGACACGCCGCCGGCCGCCGCCGCGATCGTGGGCGATCTCACCCTGCTGGTGCCGCTGGAGGGCCTGGTCGATCTGGGTGCCGAACGCGCGCGCCTGGACAAGGAAATCGCCCGGGTGGAATCGGAGAAGGAAAAGAGCGAGACCAAGCTGGCCAAGTTCACCGACAAGGTGCCGGCGGCGGTGGTCGAGCAGGAGCGCGTGCGCCTGGTTGAATGGACCGCGCAGCTGGATGGCCTGCGTTCGCAGCGCGCGAAGCTGTAAGCGCCGGATCACGGTAGAGCCACCCCATGGGGGCTCTACCGTGGGCCGATGACGCATAAAGGGCCTGCCCGCGCGGTTACCCGGGCGCGAAAGCCGCCCATCTGCGGCATCATGCGGCTTCGCCCATGGAATGAATGACCGCCGACACGATGTCGCTGTCCATCTTCTGCATCGTGCTGTTCGCCGCCCTGCTGCATGCCGGCTGGAACGCGATCGTCAAACGCGGCACCGACACGCTGCTGACCACGATCCTGGTCACCGGCTCGGCCGCGGTGATCGCCGCGATCGGCCTGCCATTCGTGCCCGCCCCCGCCGCCCAGAGCTGGCCGTGGCTGGCGGCTTCGACCCTCCTCCAGGTCGGATACTACGTACTCGTCGCACGCACCTACCAGCTGGCCGACATGAGCGCGTCCTACCCGCTGATGCGGGGTTGCGCGCCGCTCCTGGTCGCGCTGATCAGCACGCTGTTGCTCGGCGAGCGCCTGGCCTGGATCGCCTGGAGCGGGATCGCGCTGATCTGCGTGGGCATCCTGTGCATGACCCGCGGCACCTCGCGCCAACACCTCTGGCTGCCGCTGCTCAATGCCGGTGTCATCGCCACCTACACGCTGATCGATGGCTGGGGCGCACGCCACTCGGGCGCCGCGGTGAGCTACACGCTGTGGCTGTTCCTGCTCGCCGGCCTGCCGTTGCCGCTGTGGGCGCTGTGTACCCGGGCCGGCGCGCTGCGTGACTATGCGCGCCGCAACTGGGGCTACGGCATCATCGGTGGCATCGGCACGCTGGTCTCGTACGGGCTGGCGCTGTGGGCCATGACGGTCGCGCCGATCGCGATGATCTCCGCACTGCGCGAAACCTCGATCCTGTTCGGGATCCTGATCTCGGCCTGGCTGCTGCGCGAGCGCGTGACCCGCCAGCGCTGGATCGCCGCCGGCTTGATCGTGCTCGGCGCGGTGGTGCTGCGGATGGCGTAGAGCCACGCTGTCAAAGCGGCGGCATCACCTGGATATCGTCGTCGACCAGTTCGATGGCCATCACCAGCGCATCCTCGCGTCCCTCGCGGGCGGGGTAGTAGCGCGGCCGGCGACCGATCTCGTTGAAACCCTCGCTGTGGTAAAGCGCCACCGCCGGGGTATTGGACGGCCGTACTTCCAGGAACACGCGGTGCGCACCGTGGTCACGCGCCAGCTTCACCAGCGCGCGCAGCAGATGGCGCCCATGGCCGCGCGACTGGCACAGCGGGTCCACGCAGATGTTGAGGATATGGGCTTCATCGGCGGCGATGCTGAGCAGGCCGTAGCCCATCAGCAGGCCGTCCTCTTCCATCGCCAGGCCGGGATAACCGGCACGCAGGCAATCCTGGAAGATGCCGCGGGTCCATGGGTACGGATAACCACGCACCTCGATCGCCATCACCGCATTGAGGTCGCTTTCGCGCAGCGCGCGCAGCGAGAACGGTCGTGGCGAGCTCACCGCACTCACGGGCGGTTCTTCCTGCGCAGGGCACGCAGCTGCGGCCACAACGCGCGCTTGGCGGCGGCACTGCCGCGCAGTTCGTCCAGATTCCAGCTGGCCATCAAGGCCTGGGTGTCCGGCTCGGCCGGGTTGCAGCCGGAAGCGCGCAGCAGGGCGATCTGCAGCCGATCAGGCATCCGCACCGCGGCGCGCCGGCCACCTCCCGTGCGCGCCGGTGTCACGTCCGGCGGGGCGACGGGACTGTCTTCTTCCACCGTGCGCGGAGCACCGCGCCGTACCGGGGTGGGCGCCTCCGCCGATGGCGCCGGCCGCGCTGGGCGCACCGGCGCCGACGGCTCGGCCAGCGGGGCCGCGTGCAACTCGATCTCCGGCACCGCCACGGCCTCGGGCGCGACACTGCCGTCGACGAACACCGTGTAGCCCATGGCCTGCAGCCAGGACTGCTGCGCCGGCGACCACAATGGCGGCAGCGCCTGCCCGCTCACGCGCTCGGCTCGACCGTCTTGCGGGTGCGCTGCCACAGCCAGTACCCCGGGCCGGACAGGGCGTACACCACGCCGACTGCGAACAGCACGCGCGGCAGATCGATGACCATGATCGCAATGGCGATCGGGACCAGGGCCAGCGCCAGGAACGGCACGCGATCCGCGCGCGGCCCCTTCTCGCCACTGCCCTTGAAGCTCCAGAAGCGGATCCGGCTGACCATCAGCAGGGCCGCGATCAGGGTCACGCCGAGCGCGACATAGCGCAGCTGGTTGCCGTCCCAGCCCAGGTTGCCATCGGCGAAGGCCCAGACGAAGGACATCATCAGGCCGGCGGCGGCCGGGCTGGCCAGGCCGATGAACCAGCGCTTGTCGACCACGGTGACCTGGGTATTGAAGCGGGCCAGGCGCAGCGCAGCGCAGGCGGCATACAGGAAGGCGACCGCCCAGCCGACGCGACCGAGCACCGGGTCGTCGAACTTCAGCCAGGACAGCGACCAGTGGTACATCACCAGGGCCGGGGCCATGCCGAAGCTGACCAGGTCGGCCAGCGAGTCGTACTGCACGCCGAATTCGCTGCTGGTCCCGGTCAGCCGGGCCACGCGGCCGTCCAGGCCGTCCATGACGGCCGCGACGAACACGGCGATGGCGGCATTGACGAAGTCGCCGTTGGCCGCGGCGATGATCGCGTAGAAGCCGGCGAACAGGCCTGCGGTGGTGAACAGGTTGGGCAGCAGATAAATGCTGCGCGAGCGCGGCGGGGGTTTCATTTGATCCATGCGGCCAGTTTAGTGGCTGCGGTGCCCTTTGGGGCAGTGCCGGGTGCCGGGCCGGCGGGATCGGCTTGCCAGCACCGGCCCGGGGTGCTGCAATCGCCGCTCTGTCCCGAGTCCGGAGTTGCCATGCGTGCCCTGTCCCGTCTGAGCGCCCTGTTGCTGCTCGCCAGCGCCACGGCCAGCGCCGGCACTGTCTACAAGTGGAAAGACGCCAACGGCGTGACCCAGTACTCGGAGAAGCCGCCGGCCGGCCAGAAGTACGAAGCCCGCCAGCTCGAGAGCCGGGACCCGGCACCCCGTGCGGCCGCTGCCGCGCCGGCCGAGAACACCGCCTGCACCACCGCCCGCGGCAATCTTGCCCTGCTCGATGGGCCGGGCAAGGTCATGCAGGACACCGACGGCGATGGCAAGGCCGATACCGCCCTGACCGACGAACAGCGCAGCGCCCAGAAGGGCTTGGCCGAGGCCGCCATCCAGGCCTACTGCACACCCAAGGCCTGAGCCGCCGGCCGCGGCCGAGGGCCCAAAACCACCGGCAGCACCCATCGCGGCGGCCGGACTGGCAGAATATCGGCTTCTGCCGTTCAGCGAAGCCGACGATGCGCCTCTCCCAGTTCCACCTGCACACCACCAAGGAAACCCCCAGCGACGCGGAGCTGACCAGCCACCGCTTGATGCTGCGCGCGGGCATGATCCGCAAGCTGGCCTCGGGGCTGTATACCTGGTCGCCGCTGGGCCTGCGCGTGCTGCGCAAGGTCGAGCGCATCGTGCGTGAGGAAATGGAACGTGCCGGCGCAGTGGAATTCCAGATTCCGACGATCCAGCCCAAGGAACTGTGGGAAGCCACCGGCCGCTGGGAAAAGTTCGGCCCGCAGCTGCTGAAGATCAAGGATCGCAAGGAGCAGGTGTTCTGCTACAGCCCGACCGCCGAAGAGGCTGCCGCCGATTTCGCGCGCCAGGAACTGTCCAGCTACAAGCAGCTGCCGGTCAATTTCTTCCAGATCCAGACCAAGTTCCGCGATGAAATCCGCCCGCGTTTCGGCGTGATGCGCGCGCGCGAATTCCTGATGAAGGATGCGTATTCCTTCCACCTGCACGATGAGTGCCTGGTGCGCGAGTACGAAAACATGAAGTCGGCGTATGCCCGCATCTTCACCCGCCTCGGCCTGGACTTCCGCATGGTGCAGGCGGATTCCGGCGCGATCGGTGGCGACGCCTCGCAGGAATTCCACGTGATCGCCGACTCCGGCGAAGACGCGCTGGTGTTTTCCACCGGATCGGATTACGCCGCCAACATGGAAGCGGCCATCGCCGCGGCCCCGGGCGAACGCGCGGCCGCCAGCGAAGCACTGCGCAAGGTCGACACACCCACGCAGAAAACCTGCGAGGCCGTGGCCGCCCTGCTCGGCCTTGGCCTGGAGCGCACGGTCAAGTCGATCGCGATCATGAGCGAGGGCGGCTTCGTGCTGGCGCTGGTGCGCGGCGATCACGACGTCAATGAAATCAAACTGGGCAAGGTCGAGGGCCTGCAGGGCTATCGCATGGCCAGCGAGGCGGAGATCGCCACGCACCTGGGCAGCCAGCCCGGCTTCCTCGGCCCGCTCAATCCGGCCCGGCCGGTCCGCATCGTGGCCGACCGCGAAGTCGCCGCGCTCGCCGATTTCGTGGTCGGCGCCAACGAAGCTGGTTTCCACATCGCCGGCGTCAACTGGGGCCGCGACCTGCCCGAGCCGGAAGTGGCCGACATCCGCAACGCCAAGGCCGGCGACCGCGCCGCCGATGGCGGCGAACTGAAGATCGCACGCGGCATCGAAGTGGGCCACGTGTTCCAGCTTGGCCGTCAGTACGCGCAGGCATTGAATGCGACCGTGCTCGACGAGAACGGCAAGGCCGCGGTATTGGCGATGGGCTGCTACGGCATCGGCATTTCGCGCATCGTCGCCGCGGCGATCGAGCAGAATCATGACGACGCCGGCATTATCTGGCCCGACGCGATGGCGCCGTGGCAGGTCGTGGTGTGCATGATCAACCCCAAGCAGGACGAGACCGTCTCGTCCACCGCCGCCGACCTGTTGGCGCAGCTGCAGGCCGCCGGCCTGGACGTGGCGCTGGACGACCGCGGCCTGCGCCCGGGCGCGATGTTCGCCGATATGGAACTGATCGGCGTGCCGCACCGGATCGTGGTATCCGAACGCGGCGTCGCCGCCGGCACGTTCGAGTACCGCGCCCGCAGCGCGGCCGAAGCGGAGGTCCTCGACAGGGACGCACTGCTGGCTAAATTGACGAAGTAATGACAAAGGCCGGGTGAGTAACCCGGCCTTTTCAATGGCGCACCCGGTTTCAATATCTCCGGTTTGTTTGTGTATTTCGCAAAAGAGAATGTATGCTGTTTCCGATGCCAAGGACCGGCTCACCCTGTCCTTAATATATTGCGGAGTAGTAGATGAGCATTGACCTGAGCGGCCTGTCCGCCAAAGAGCTGGGCGCGCTGATCAAGAACGCCAAGAAGCAGCAGACCATCGTGGCCAAGCGCCCGGCGATCACCAAGGTCCGCGCACAGCTGACCAAGCTGGCCAAGGCCCAGGGCTATTCGGTGGAAGAACTGTTCGGCGGCGCTGCCCCGGCCGCGCGTGGCCGCGCTGCGAGCAAGGCCACCAAGGCCCCGGCCAAGGCCGTGCGCAAGCTTGGCAAGGTCGCCCCGAAGTACCGCAACCCGGCCAACCCGAAGGAAACCTGGACCGGCCGTGGCAAGCAGCCGCGTTGGCTGGCCGCGCATACCGCCAAGGGCAAGAAGGTCGAAGAGTTCCTGATCAAGAAGTAAGCCGGTCAGTCACTGCCGCACATGAAAACGCCGGCCTCGCGCCGGCGTTTTCATGTCCGCAGGGTCGGCCGCGCGCCGGGGCGGGCGCGCGGTGGACGGACGCTCAGAGATTCTTGCGTGCCGGGATCAGCAGGTTGCCGAACAACAGGCCGGCCACCAGGGCCATCACCACGTTGAGCACGGTCATCAGCACGGTCTGGCCGGCGCTCATGTCCTGCTGCTGGACCAGCGTCAGCACGCCGCGCAGGCTGGTGCTGCCGGGCACCAGCATGATGATGCCGGGCAGGCGGATGATCGCGCCCGGGCGCTGCGCCAGGCGACCGAACAGATTGCCGGCGGCGGTCAACAACATCGCCGACATGAAAATGCCCGCCGGTATGCCCCAGGCCTGGCCCGCGAACTTGGAAATCGCATAACCGGCTACCGCCGCGGCCATCACCCATGGGAAGTCACGACGGTTGGCCTTGAACAGCATCGCGAACGCGAACGCGGCCAGCAGCAGCGCCCCCCATTCGACCCAATCGGCCTGCGGTCGCGACGCACGGACCAGGGGTTCAAGCCCGACGATGCCGGACAGGGTCACCGCGATCACCGCGCCCACCGTCAGTTTCAGGATCGTGGTCACTGCGCCGGCAAACCGCGCCGTGCCCGAGACCCAGTGCTGGCTGGCCAGCTCATTGACCGCGTTGGTCAGCGACATCCCGGGCAGCAGCACCACCAGCGAGGCGATGATCACCGTGTTGAGGTTGAGCGCCCCGATGAAGGAGGCCACCAGCGTCGCCACCGAACCGGCCAGCAGCGCCGCCAGGGCTTCGTTGGCTTCGCGCGTGGCCGGGCGACGGTCGGTATACATGCCCATGACGCCGATCAACAGGCCGATCACGCCGGCGGTGGCGATATCCAGCCACGGCAGTTTCCACAGGCCGGCCACGCCCGCTGCGCCGAGGCTGTAGGAGAGAATCGTGCGGACCTTGCCCCAGCGGCCGGGATCCTTGTCCAGCTGGCGCAGGGCGGTATGCCCCTGCGCGATGCTCATGGTGCCATTGGCCACCGCATCGGTGATCTGGTCGGCGATGCTGAGTTTATGCAGGTCGTTCTCGCCCGGTGCCAGCCGGATCACGCGGGTGATGTCCGACGAACCGATCGCCTTGGTCGGGTCGCTGAAACTCAGGATCAGCCCGGTCGGGTTCGACCACGGCTCGCAATCCAGGTCCAGCCGCTGCGCCAGCGCGACCACGGCCGCTTCCAGTCGCTGCGCGGTGGTGCCATAGCTGTGCAGGCGCCCGGCCATTTCCGAAACGAAGGCCACGCGCTGTGCGTAGGTGGCCGGTGGTGCAACGATGGTGGGGGCGTCGGCAGACATGCGCCGTAGTATTACCCGAACACGCCCCGGCCTGAAGAATCCCGGTGTCAGCGTGCGCCGGCGTGCAGGCGCGGGCGGTACGGACCGACGCGTTCAGCCTGCTCCGGCGCATACGCGAGCCATGCACCCGGACAGGTTATGCTGCGCGCAGGACGCCTACATGACCTCAGACCAAGCCCCCCATCTCGAGCAGGATGCCCAGGACCCCGGCCTGATCCGGTTGTCTGGCCATTGGACATTGCGCACCGCGCTGGACGCGGCCGAAGTGCTGCGCGGCCTTCCGGAGAAAGTGACCGGACTGGACGCCAGCGGGATCACCCTGCTCGACTCGGCCGGCGTGCTGCAACTGCTGCGAGTCGCCCACCGGGCCGATCTGGGCGAGGAGGCAGTGACGTTCCGCGAGGAACATCGCGCACTGGTCTCCACCATCGAGGAAGTCGCCGACGACCGGCCCAAGGCCAAGCGCGACTTCGGCGTACTGGCCGCGCTGGAGCGGCTCGGTGTCAGCGTGCATGGCATGGGCCACAACATCGTGGCGCTGGCCAGTTTCCTCGGCGAGAACCTGGTCAAGGGTGCGCGCCTGGTCAAGGAACCGCGCCGTTTCCGGCTTACCGCCACCGTCGCCCAGATGGAGCAGGTCGGCCTGGACGCGGTGCCGCTGGTGGCGCTGCTGTCGTATCTGGTCGGCGCGGTGATCGCCTTCCTCGGCTCGACGATCCTGCGCGACTTCGGTGCGGAGATCTACGTGGTCGAACTGGTCAGCATCGCCTTCCTGCGCGAGTTCGCGGTGCTGTTGACCGCGATCGTGCTGGCCGGCCGCACCGCCAGTGCGTTCACCGCGCAGATCGGTGCGATGAAGGCGCGCGAAGAAATCGACGCGATGAAAACGCTCGGCCTGGACCCGGTCGACCTGCTGGTGCTGCCGCGCCTGATCGCCCTGCTGATCACGCTGCCGCTGCTGACCTTCATCGCGATGGTCGCGGGTCTCGCCGGTGGCATCACCGTAGGTGCGTTCGATCTGGATATCCCGCCGCAGATGTACATCGCACGGATGCACGACACCATGGAAGTGCGCAACATGCTGGTCGGCCTGTCCAAGGCCCCGGTGTTCGCCCTGGTGATCGGCCTGATCGGCTGCCTGGAAGGGCTGAAGGTCGAAGGCACCGCGCAGTCGGTTGGCGAGCGCACCACCTCCAGCGTGGTGCAGGCGATTTCGCTGGTGATCATCCTCGACGCGTTCGCCGCGCTGTGGTTCATGAAGATGGGCTGGTAACCGATGAGCACCGACACCGCCCCGGCCCCTGACCGCGACGAAGCCGCCACCGGCGACGGTGAGCTGCTGATCCGCGTGCGCGGGCTGACCAACCGTTTCGGCGCACAGGTCGTGCATGACGGGCTGGACCTGGATGTGCGTCGCGGCGAGATCCTCGGCGTGGTCGGCGGCTCGGGCACCGGCAAGTCGGTGTTGATGCGCAGCATCCTCGGCCTGCGCGCACCCGATGACGGCCAGATCGAGGTACTCGGCGTCGACGCCCGCTCCAGTGACCCGGCCAATCGCCTGCATATCGAGCGCAACACAGGCGTGCTGTTCCAGGATGGCGCCCTGTTCTCCTCGCTGACGGTCGGCGAGAACGTGCAGGTGCCGCTGAAGGAACACCACGGCGAACTGCCCGAGCGCTGGCATTACGAGCTGGCCCTGCTCAAGGTGAAACTGGCCGGCCTGCCCGCCGATGCGATCAACAAGCTGCCCTCGCAGCTGTCCGGTGGCATGCGCAAACGCGCCGGCCTGGCCCGGGCGCTGGCGCTGGACCCGCCGCTGCTGTTCCTGGATGAGCCCACCGCCGGGCTGGACCCGATCGGCGCGGCCGCGTTCGACCGGCTGATCAAGACCCTGCAGGAAGCGCTGGGCCTGACTGTCTTCCTGATCACACACGATCTGGACACCCTGTATGCGATCTGTGACCGGGTGGCGGTGCTGGCCGACAAGAAGGTCATCGCCAACGCCCCGCTGCACGAGATCGAACAACTGGACCACCCGTGGATCCAGGAGTATTTCCACGGACCGCGCGCGCGTGCTGCGCGCGATGCAAAGCACGAGAGCGAGTAAGCCATGGAAACCAAAGCCAATTACGTCCTGATCGGCGCCTTCACCCTGGTAGTGGGCCTGGCGCTGCTGGCCTTCGGCCTGTGGGCCGCCAAGTACTCCTCCGACCGGACCTGGACGGAATACCGCGTGGTGTTCCGCGAGGCCGTCACCGGCCTGTCGGTGGGCAGCCCGGTGCAGTACAACGGCATCGCGGTCGGTTCGATCACCGAGTTGAACCTGGTCCCGGACGATCCGCGCCAGGTGGTCGCGCGGATCCGCCTGAACTCCAATACGCCGGTCAAGACCGATACCCGTGCCAAGCTGGCGATCACCAGCCTGACCGGCCCGTCGATCATCCAGCTCAGTGGCGGCACGCCGCAGTCCGCCGCCCTGACCGCGGTCAACAAGGACCCGGCCCCGATCATCCCGACCACGCCGTCGGCACTGCAGAACATCACCGACGTGGCCAACCGGATCGTCGAACGCATGGACCAGGTGCTCAGCGACCGCAACGTGGCCAGCATCAACGCAACCCTGGCCAACCTGGAAACCATCAGCGGCGGCCTGGCCGATCGCGACCAGGGCACCCAGGCGCTGCTGCTCAGCGCGCGCGACGCCGCCCGCAGCCTGGATGTCACCCTGAAGAGCACCAACGGCACGATCCAGCGGCTGGACAAGAACCTCGTGCAGCAGCTGCCGCCGATCCTGGACAAGCTGGAGACCACGCTGAGCAAGCTGGACTCGGCCGCCGGCAATGCCGACTCGATCCTTGGCGAGAACCGCGCCGCGATCAACAGCTTCGCCAACGATGGCCTGGCCCAGCTCGGCCCGACCCTGACCGAGCTGCGCGGCCTGATCCGCGACCTGCGCCGGGTCAGCGACCGCCTGGACAACAACCCGGCACGCTACCTGCTCGGCCGTGACGCACCCAAGGAGTTCGAACCCAAATGAGCCGCCCGACCTTCTTCCGGCCCCTGCTGCCGGTCGCCCTGATCGCCGCGCTTGGTGGCTGCTCGCTGCTGGGCAGCAACGAGCGCAGCGCGGTGACCATCTATTCGCCCGTGGTCCGCATCCAGGCCGACCCGAGCTGGCCGACCGTGGATTGGCAGCTGGTGCTGGTCAAGCCCAGCGCCGCGCGCGTGGTCGACAGCCCGCGCATCAACGTACGCCCGACCCCCTCCGAACTGGAGGTCTACAAGGGCGTGAGCTGGGCCCAGCCGGCCACCGACATGCTCGACGACGCGCTGGTGCGCGGCTTCGAGGATTCCGGCCGCATCAACGGCGTGGCCCGGGTCACCACCGGCATCCGCGCCGACTACAAGCTGGCCATGGACGTGCGTCGCTTCGAAGCCGACTACCGCGGCCAGGCCACGCCGACCGCGCTGATCGAAGTCAACGCGAAACTGATCCACGTGGTCGACCAGCGCGTCGTCGCTGATCGTACGTTCCGCCAGGAAAACCCGGTGGGCAGCACCGACGTCGCCCAGGTCACCGCCGCGCTGGAAAAGGGCCTGCAGACGCTGACCACGAACGTGGTGGGCTGGACGCTGGTGACCGGCGAGCAGGATCACGCCCGCGCTGCGGTCACGCCGACCCGGGTGCGGTAATCCAGCGGAAGGTCAGATTGAGGCGCTCGGCCAGTGGTCGCGCGCTTTTGGGCAGGGAATGCTGGTAATGGCGCTGGGTCTGCCCGCCCATCACCAGCAGATCGCCATGGTCCAGCAGCACCTTGGCTTTTTTGGCATGGTCGTCCCGGCGCCGCAGCAGGAACCGCCGCCCCGCACCCAGGCTCAATGACGCGATCACGGGCGCCGGTCCCAGTTCGGGCTCGTTGTCACTGTGCCAGCCCATCCCGTCATCACCATCGCGATAGCGATTGAGCAGCACGCTGTTGAACGGCGCGCCGCAGAAGGTTGCCAGCTGATCGCGCAGCGGCAGCAGCGCCGGATGCCAGGGCTCGGGCACGAACGCGGTGCCGGAATAGCGGTAGCGCGCGGCCGGGTCGCCCATCCAGCAGCTCATCCGCGGGGAATCGACCTGGCGGCCGAAGATGCGGATCTTGTGCACTTCCCACGGGACGCCGTCGCGGAGCGTGTGCTGGAGGGTGTCGGCGGCGTCACGGGGTAGCCAGTGGCGATGCCAGTACACCTGGGCGTCGGGAAGGTGGAGATCCATGGGTGAACGCTAGCACGTGCGGATTTGCCCGTGCGCAGGCAAACCCCGAGAATGGCGGCCAACCCGTTGTGCCGCTGGAGCCCGCATGCTTGCTGTCGTTTTTCCCTGGATCGAGGTCCGTCGCGCGTGAGCACGACCAAGACCAAGCTGCGCCAAGCGCTCTTCATGGCACTCCGCACCGGATTTCGGGCGTTGCCGCTGTCCGATGACCAGCGTGATCGGCTTCGCGCGCGCTTCCTGCGCGATCACGGCGACTGGGTCCCGCCACCGCCCCGCGGCCACATCGATGCCACGGCCGCGGCTGCCCAGCGCCCGCTGCAGCGCGCCGATGAGGCTGCGATCGGCTACGTACCGCATCGGGTGGATACCTTGCCCGCGCAGCTGCCCGCGACGCTGGTGGCGTTCTACCTGCCGCAGTTCCATCCGTTCGCCGAGAACGATGCGTGGTGGGGCAAGGGGTTCACCGAATGGCGCAACGTCACCCGCGCCCTGCCCCAATTCGAGGGCCACATCCAGCCGCGCCTGCCCGCTGACCTGGGGTTCTATGATCTGCGCAATCCGCAGATCATGCGCGACCAGGCGCAGCTGGCCAGCGAGTACGGCATCGGCGCGTTCTGCTTCTACTACTACTGGTTCAGCGGCACCACATTGATGGAGGACCCGCTGCACCAGTGGCTGACCGATGACAGCATCGACCTGCCATTCTGCTTGTGCTGGGCAAACGAGAACTGGGCACGGCGCTGGGACGGGCGCGACGAGGATATCCTGATCGGACAGCAGCACAGCGCCGAAGATGACCTAGCCTTCATCGCCCACGTCGCCGCCTACCTGCGTGACCGCCGTGCATTGAAGGTTGACGGTAAGCCCATGCTGCTGGTCTATCGTCCACACCTGTTGCCCGATGCGCGCGCCACCGCCCAGCGCTGGCGGCAGTGGTGCCTGAACAACGGCATCGGCGAGATTCACCTGGCGTATGTCCAGGGCTTCGAACGCCCGGATCCGCGTGACATCGGCTTCGACGCGGCTGTCGAGTTCCCGCCGAACATGAGCAACCCTCGCTCGCTCACGGCCAACCAGTACCTGATCAACCCGGATTTCGAGGGCGACGTGCGCGACTGGCGTGAGCTGGCCACAGAAATGGCCGCGCGCCCGCTACCGCCCTACACACTTTATCCGGGGGTCAATCCTGGCTGGGATAACGAAGCGCGCCGCTCCGGAAAGGGCCGCGTCTACCTGCATGCCTCGCCGCGCGGCTACGGCGATTGGTTGTCGGCCACCTTGCACACGCGCCTGGCCGCGGTGCCGGCCGACCGGCGGATGGTGTTCATCAACGCATGGAATGAGTGGGCCGAGGGCGCGGTGCTGGAGCCCGATGCGCGGCTGGGGCATGCATATCTCGATGCAACACGGCGCGCATTGAGAGAGCCGCAAGCGCCTGTGGCAACCGAGGCCTATGCCGTAATTGAGACGATCAATCCAGCTCGGCTTTCAAGCGCATTGGAGCAGTTGGGCGAGAGCCTGAGCATCCGACGGATCTTCGTCGTCACTACGCGGGCAGCAAGCCCGGCCCTGGCGCCTCTCCTCACCGGAAAGCAGCCAACGGGGAGAGTCGAACTGGTGGTGTCCGACGCGGCACCTCTAGTGTCGTTCCTGCAGATCGTGGATCGCCTGCCTGGGCAGCAACAGGCCTCGGTGCTCCGACTGCAGTTGGACAGGGAACCATCGACGCAGGACGGCGCACTCCAGAGTACGTTGACCGCATTGTCCGGGTCTGCGACCGAGAGCGCTTTGGCGGCGCTCGCCAGCGATACGTCTCTCGGCATGTTGTGGATCGGCACGAGCGAGGCCGGGCAATTGCACGCGGAGGCCACTGAATGGTCGCGCGTCCGCGCACGCATTGGGATCACGGGCACGCCTCCCAGCCGGGCGCGTACCCGTGCGCCACTGCATTACTGGATCAAGCTGCAGGCCTTGCGGCCGATCCTGGACGCACATCTGCTGCCAAGCGAGTTGCAAGCAGTTCCGACAGGCTCACCTGCCATGTTCGCCCAGGTCTTGGAGGTCATGCTTCCCGAGGTGGTCGCCGATGCGGGCTTCACCTGCCTGGCCCAGCAGAGCTAGTCGGCCGGACAGGACGATCCTGGCGGTTTGCCTGGATCGTCCACCGAGTTACCCGCCGTGGAACGCCACGCCGGTCTTTTCCTTCAGCTCATCGATACCCACGCCCGGGGCCGCCTCGACCAGCACGAGGCCCTTGTCAGTGACGTCGAATACGGCCAGGTCGGTGATGATGCGATCGACCACACCAACACCGGTCAGCGGCAGATTGCACTCGGACAGAATCTTGTGCTCGCCATTCTTGGCGATGTGCTCCATCAGCACCACCACACGCTGCACGCCGGCGACCAGATCCATCGCCCCCCCCATGCCCTTGACCATCTTGCCGGGCACCATCCAGTTCGCCAGGTCGCCCTTGTCGGTGACCTGCATCGCACCGAGGATGGCCAGGTTGATGTGGCCGCCGCGGATCATCGCGAAGCTGTCGTGACTGCCGAAGTAGCTGGCACCCGCACGTGCGGTCACCGTCTGCTTGCCGGCGTTGATCAGGTCGGCGTCGACCTCGTCTTCGGTCGGGAACGGGCCGATGCCGAGCAGGCCGTTTTCGGACTGCAGCCACACGTCCACGCCGTCGGGGATGTGGTTGGCGACCAGGGTCGGCAGGCCGATGCCCAGGTTCACGTAGGCGCCGTCGGTCAGTTCGCGTGCGGCGTGCTGTGCCATTTCATCGCGGGTCCAGGCCATTTCAGTTCGCCTCCTGGCGGACGGTACGCTGTTCGATACGCTTTTCAGGGTGTGCGTTGTGCACGATGCGGTGCACGTAGATGCCCGGCAGATGCACCTGATCCGGGTCGATGCTGCCCACCGGCACCACCTCTTCCACTTCCACGATGCACAGTTTGCCGGCCATGGCGCAGGCCGGGTTGAAGTTGCGGGCGGTCTTGTGGAACACCAGGTTGCCGGCTGCGTCGGCCTTCCACGCCTTGACCAGCGCGATGTCGGCGCGCAACGCGGTCTCCATCACGTAGTGTTTGCCGTCGAACTCGCGGGTTTCCTTGCCTTCGGCCACCACCGTGCCGTAGCCGGTGGCGGTGAAGAAGGCCGGGATGCCCGCGCCACCGGCACGCAGGCGCTCGGCCAGGGTGCCCTGCGGGTTGAACTCCAGTTCCAGCTCACCGGCCAAGTACTGGCGCTCGAACTCCTTGTTCTCGCCCACGTAGGACGAGATCATTTTCCGGATCTGCCGGGTTTCCAGCAGCTGCCCGAGGCCGAAGCCATCGACACCAGCGTTGTTGGAGATCACGGTCAGGCCCTTGGCACCGGTATCGCGCAGTGCCGCGATCAGGGCCTCGGGAATGCCGCACAGGCCGAACCCGCCGACCGCCAGGGTCTGGCCATCGGCGATGGCACCTTGCAGCGCCTCGGCCGCACTGGCGTACTGCTTGCCACGTCGCCCGGCGTTGTCTGGGGACTTGCTCATCTACGCCCTCACCTCGTTGATGTAAGCCGGCATTGTAGCCATTGCCCGGGGGCATTCCCCGCCCTGGGGCCCGGCACCGACCGGATGCGCCCGGTGAAAACGATTCCCATACATGGCAGCAGCTAAACTACTGCGCTGACTGTCAGAAGGACTGAATAGATGACGCTCCCCGCATTCAAGGCGTACGACATCCGCGGCCGGGTTCCGGATGAACTGAACGAAGATCTGGCCCGCCGTATCGGCGTGGCACTGGCCGCGCAGCTGTCGCCCGGCGCGGTGGTGGTGGGCCACGATGTCCGCCTGACCAGCGGAGCGCTGCAGGATGCACTGGCCGCCGGCCTGCGCGGCGCCGGCCGTGAGGTGCTCGACATCGGCCTGTGCGGGACCGAGGAAGTCTATTTCCAGGTGGATCACCTGCAGGCGGCCGGTGGCGTCATGGTCACTGCCAGCCATAACCCGATGGATTACAACGGCATGAAGCTGGTCAAGGAGCAGGCGCGTCCGATCAGCTCCGATACCGGCCTGTTCGCGATCTCCGATGCGGTCGAAGCCGACCAGGCACCCGCTGCCGAGCCGCGCGCCGGCCTGCAATCGCAGCCGGACAAGAGCGCCTACATCGCGCATCTGCTGAGCTACATCGAGCCCAAGGCGCTGAAGCCGCTGAAGCTGGTGGTCAATGCCGGCAACGGCGGGGCGGGCACGATCGTCGACCTGCTCGCCCCGCATCTGCCGCTGGACTTCATCCGCATCTGCCATGAGCCCGATGGCAGCTTCCCGAACGGCATCCCCAATCCGCTGCTGCCGGAGAACCGCGAGCTCACCGCGCAGGCCGTGCGCGAGCACGGCGCGGACTTCGGCATTGCCTGGGATGGCGATTTCGACCGCTGCTTCTTCTTCGACCACAACGGCCGCTTCATCGAAGGCTACTACCTGGTCGGCCTGCTCGCCCAGGCGATCCTGGCGCGCCAGCCGGGCGGCAAGATCGTGCACGATCCGCGCCTGACCTGGAACACGGTGGAAATGGTCGAGGAAGCCGGTGGCCAGCCGGTGCTGTGCAAGAGCGGCCATGCCTTCATCAAGGAAAAGATGCGTTCGGAAAATGCCGTCTATGGCGGCGAGATGAGCGCACATCACTATTTCCGCGAGTTCGCCTACGCCGATTCCGGGATGATCCCGTGGCTGCTGATCGCCGCACTGGTGTCCGAGTCCGGTCGTTCGCTGGCCGATCTGGTCGAAGCGCGCATGCAGAAGTTCCCGTGCAGCGGTGAGATCAACTTCAAGGTCGCCGACGCCAAGCGTTCCGTCGCCCGCGTGATGGAGCACTTTGCCGCGCAGGCACCTGCGCTGGACCACACCGATGGCATCAGCGCCGATTTCGGCGACTGGCGCTTCAACCTGCGCAGCTCCAACACCGAGCCGCTGCTGCGCCTGAATGTTGAAACCCGCGGCGACGCAGCACTGCTGCGCGCACGCACCGATGAACTTTCCCGGTTGATCAAGGACGCCTGAGGCGACTGCCCATGCCAGACCTTCTCCCCGTCATCCTGTCCGGCGGCTCCGGCACCCGCCTGTGGCCGTTGTCCCGCGAGTCCTACCCCAAGCAGTTCCTGGCGCTTGCCGGCGACCAGACCATGCTGCAGGCCACCTGGCAACGGGTGGCGCCTATTGCTGGTCGGGCACCGCTGATCGTCGCCAACGAAGAACACCGGTTCGTGGCTGCCGAGCAGCTGCAGCAGCTCGGCGTGCAGCCGCAGGCGATCCTGCTGGAGCCGGTGGGCCGCAGTACCGCGCCGGCGATCGCGGTGGCCGCGCTGGAAGCGACTCGCGATGGCGACGATGCGCTGCTGCTGGTGCTGCCGTCGGATCATGTGATCGCCGACGAGACCGCGTTCCGTGCCGCCGTGCTGCGTGCGGTGCCGGCGGCCGAATCGGGCAAGCTGGTGACCTTCGGCATCGTGCCGACCGGCCCGGAAACCGGCTACGGCTACATCAAGGCGGCCTCGGGCGGCGACGTGCGCACCGTGGATCGGTTCGTGGAAAAACCGGATGTGGAGACCGCGAGCGCCTACGTCCAGTCCGGTGAGTATTTCTGGAACAGTGGCATGTTCCTGTTCAAGGCATCGCGCTTCCTGGCCGAGCTGGAGAAGTTCCATCCGGCCATGCTCGCCGGCAGCCGCACCGCCTGGCAGCAGGCCCGCCGCGACAGCGATTTCACCCGCCTGGACAAAGAAGCCTTTGCCGCGGTCCCGTCGGACTCGATCGATTATGCGGTGATGGAAAAGACCGCCGATGCCGTGGTCGTGCCGCTGGATGCCGGCTGGAACGACGTGGGTTCGTGGACGGCGCTGCGTGACGTGTCCGAACAGGATGGAGAGGGCAATGCGCACCACGGCGACGTGATCGCGATCGATTGCCGCAACACCTTCGCCTACGGCGAGCGCCTGATCGCGCTGATCGGCCTGGACGACGTGATCGTGGTCGAGACCGACGATGCGGTGATGGTGGGCAAGAGCGACCGCATGCAGGAGATCAAGCAGGTGGTGGCGCGGATCAAGGCCGAGGGCCGTCCCGAAGCGACCTGGCACCGCAAGGTATACCGCCCGTGGGGCGCCTTTGATTCGATCGACAGCGGTGCCCGTTTCCAGGTCAAGCGCATCACGGTCAAGCCGGGCGCGACGCTGAGCCTGCAGATGCACCACCACCGCGCCGAGCACTGGATCGTGGTCAGTGGCACGGCCGAAGTCACCCGTGGCCAGGACGTGCTGCTGCTCACCGAAAACCAGAGCACCTACATCCCGCTGGGCGTAACCCACCGCCTCAAGAACCCGGGCAAGCTGCCGCTGGAACTGATCGAAGTGCAGTCCGGCAGTTATCTGGGCGAGGACGACATCGTGCGGTTCGAGGATACGTACGGTCGTACCTGAGCACGCGGATGATCCAAGAAAAAACCCGGCCAAGGCCGGGTTTTTTCATGCGGATCGATACTCCGCGATGACCTGCGCCAGGCCGTCCTGCCAGCGTGGCAGCACGACACCGAAGTCCCGCTCCAGCTTCGACACGTCCAGGTGCGAATAGGCGGGGCGGCTGGCCGGCGTCGGGTACTCGGCGGTGGTGATCGCCTCGACCCGCGGTGCGCGCGGCAGTACGCCTGCCGCCACGGCTTCGGCGAAGATCGCCTCGGCAAAGCCGTGCCAGCTGGTTTCACCCTTGGCGGTCAGGTGCCAGGTGCCCGACACCTCTCCGCCATGCCGCAGCACCTGCGCGGTCACATCGGCAATCAATGCGGCCGGCGTCGGTGTCCCAACCTGGTCGGCCACCACGCGCAGCACGTCGCGCTCCGCGCCGACCCGCAGCATGGTGCGCAGGAAGTTGGTGCTGTGCGAGGCGTACACCCAGGCCGTGCGGAAGATCAGGTGACGTCCACCGGCGGCACGGATGGCATCTTCACCGGCGAGCTTGCTGGCGCCATAGACGCCCAGCGGTGCCGTCCCATCATCCTCGCGATAAGGGCGCGTGCCCTGCCCGTCGAACACATAGTCGGTGGAGTAGTGCACCAGCGGCACGCCGGCCCGCGCGCACCCGCGTGCCAGCTCGCCCGGCGCCTCTGCATTGGCACGGAACGCCGCTTCGCGGTCGTCCTCGGCACGGTCGACCGCGGTGTACGCGGCCGCGTTGACCACCATGGTCGGCTGCACGCGATCCAGCAGTGCAGCCAGGGATGCCGGCTGATCGAAATCGGCCACCTCGCACCTGCGGCCGTCGGGCAGCGCACCGCTGCGCGTGGTCGCCACGATCCTGCTCGATGGGGCCAGCGCACGCTGCAGTTCCTGGCCGAGCTGGCCATTGGCCCCCAGCAGCAGGATCGTCACGGCCGGTAGACCGGCAGACGGTCCTCGGGGATGTCCTTCAGGAACGGCGCGGCCTGATCCTTGGCCGAGAGCGTCGGGGCACTGACCGGCCAGTCCACGGCGATGTCGGCGTCGTTCCAGCGAATGCCTGCGTCGCTCTCCTTAACGTAGACGTCCGTGCACAGGTAGCTGAACAGTGCACGTTCGGACAGCACCGCGAAGCCATGCGCGAAGCCCTCCGGGATCCAGAACTGCCGCTTGTTCTCCGCGCTCAGCACGACCGCTTCCCAGCGTCCGAAGGTCGGCGAACCGCGACGGATATCGACGGCGACGTCGTAGACCTCGCCTTCCAGCACCGTGACCAGCTTGCCCTGCGGCCGCGGCCACTGGTAATGCAGGCCCCTCAGCACGCCCTTGGCCGAGGCGGACACATTGCTCTGCACGAATGCACCCGGCAGGCCATGCTCGGCAAAACGATCCGCATTCCAGGTTTCGAAAAAGAAACCGCGATCGTCGCCAAACACGGCCGGCTCGATCACCTTGCAGCCAGAGAGCGCGGTCTCGATCAGCTTCACGGCACCACGCCCCGCAATGCCAGCGAATGCAGGTATTGGCCGTAGCCGTTCTTGATCAACGGCGCCGCCAACGCTTCCAGCTGTTCGGCGCTGATCCAGCCCTGGCCAAAAGCGATTTCTTCCGGGCAGCAGACCTGCAGGCCCTGGCGGGTCTGGATGGTCTCGATGAAGTTGGAGGCTTCCAGCAGTGACTGGTGCGTACCGGTGTCCAGCCACGCATAGCCCCGGCCCAGCGCTTCCAGATGCAGGTTGCCCTCGCGCAGGTACCGCTGGTTGAGATCGGTGATCTCCAGTTCGCCACGCGGCGACGGCTTCAACTCGGCCGCGTAATCGCTGGCGTTGCCGTCGTAGAAGTACAGGCCGGTGACGGCGTAGTTGGAGCGCGGCTTCTCCGGCTTCTCGACCAGGTCGATGACCTTGCCGGCCTTGTCGAACTCGGCCACGCCGTAGCGCTCCGGATCATTGACCCAGTAACCGAAGACGGTGGCGCCGGTGGCGCGCTGGTCGGCGTTGCGCAGGATTTCACGCAGACCGTGCCCATGGAAGATGTTGTCGCCCAGCACCAGGCAGCTCGGCTTGCCGCCGATGAAGTCCTTGCCGATCAGGTAGGCCTGGGCCAGTCCATCCGGACTCGGCTGCGCGGCGTACTCGATGTTCATGCCCCACTGCGAGCCATCGCCCAGCAGGCTCTGGAACAGCGCCTGTTCGTGCGGCGTATTGATGATCAGTACGTCGCGGATCCCGGCCAGCATCAACACGCTGAGCGGGTAATAGATCATCGGCTTGTCGTATACCGGCAGCAGCTGCTTGCTGACGCCCTTGGTGATCGGATACAGGCGCGTGCCCGAACCACCCGCGAGGATGATGCCCTTGCGTTGAGTCATGCGGTTGTCCTCTGTCTGGTGGTCACCGCCCTCAGGCGGTGGTGCCGATGCGTTGCAGGCGGTAGCTGCCGTCGAGCACGCCGTTGACCCATTCCTGGTTGTCCAGGTACCAGTCCACGGTGAAGCCGATGCCCTGTTCGAAGGTGTACTTCGGCTCCCAGCCCAGCTGGTCCTTGAGCTTGGAGGCATCGATCGCATAACGGCGGTCGTGGCCCGGGCGGTCGGTCACGTAGGTGATCTGGCTGGCGCGCGGCTGGCCATCCGCACGCGGGCGGCGCGCATCGAGCAGCGCGCAGATGGCCTGCACCACGTCGATGTTCTGCTTCTCCGAATTGCCGCCCACGTTGTAGGTCTCGCCGACCTGGCCCTTTGTCAGCACCGTGCGGATCGCTTCGCAGTGGTCGCTCACGAACAGCCAGTCACGCACCTGCTTGCCATCGCCATAGACCGGCAGCGGTTCGCCGGCCAGGGCCTTGGCGATCACCAGCGGGATCAGCTTCTCGGGGAAGTGGTACGGGCCATAGTTGTTGGAGCAGTTGGTGGTCAGCACCGGCAACCCGTAGGTGTGGTGGAAGGCGCGCACCAGGTGGTCCGAGGCAGCCTTGGACGCCGAGTACGGCGAATTGGGCGCATACGGGGTGGTCTCGCTGAACTTGCCGGTCTCGCCGAGGGTGCCGTAGACCTCATCGGTGGACACGTGCAGGAAGCGGAACGCCTGGCCCTTGTCGGCCGGCAGTGCCTTCCAGTAATCGCGCACGGCTTCCAGCAGGGCCAGAGTGCCGACCACGTTGGTCTGGATGAACGCGCCGGGGCCATCGATGGAGCGGTCCACGTGGCTTTCGGCGGCGAAGTTCAGCACGGCGTCCGGCAGGTGTTCGGCCAGCAGGCGGGCGACCAGGGCCTGGTCACCGATGTCGCCCTCGACGAATACATGGGCCGGATTGCCCCCCAGGGAAGCAAGGGTTTTCAGGTTGCCCGCATAGGTCAGCGCATCGAGATTGATGACACGCACGCCCTTCGCGACGGCTTCGAGGACAAAGTTACCGCCAATGAATCCGGCACCGCCGGTGACAAGCCATGTGGGCACTACCCGTTCTCCTGTTCGATGTGCGTGCCGGGGGCGGCCTCCGCCCCGACTTCAGCGCAACAGGATACATGGGGTCCGTCTTCACGACTGCCCGCGCAGCGTGAATGAGGCCCGATTTTCTACGATTCCAGACAGCGCCAGCATTTCACAATACGCATGCGTATTGATACATTGACGCAGGCGGCAGCGTGCCGCCGTTGTCCACCGGGCCTTCGCCCCACGTACCGCGGGGCGCTCATTGATATGCTCCTCGACCTCCTGCGCCCTTCACGGTCGCAGATCGATTTTCCCGTCAGGAGAGATGGTTTGGACGCTTTGTCCCCTACACGCGCCCGTTACACCGCTGTCTGGTGGGCCTTGCTCATCGGCTTGCTGGTCACCGCAGCAGGAGTATTGGTTCCAAGGCTTGCTGGCTTGTCCGGCCTCCCCACCACCGACGAGGGATACTACGGTTACTTCGGCATGCGGATTGCCAGTTCATTGGCTGGCGGCCATGGCCTGCCTCCCGATGGCTATCTGATGCTCTATCCACTCATGACTGCATGGGTGTTCGAGCTTCCTGGAAATCCTTTCGTCCTGCTCAGGGCGATTGACCTGCTGGTGGCAATGACGGCAGGCCTGCTCTTCTTCGTGATGTTGCGGAGAGAATCACGGGACACGGGCTTCGCCGCACTCCTGTCACTCACATTCCTGCTGGCAATGAACGCGCTTGGATTCGTGCAGAACGGATTCAAGAACAGCATATTCCTTTCCTACATTCCATTGTTTCTCGCCGTGGTGCTGTCCCAGTCGGACCGTCCACTGGGCAGCCTTCGCTTTGTCGCCATCGGCGGCCTCGTTGCGTTGGGCGTCCTCATTCGCGAGCCTTTCGCCGCGTTTGCATTCCTTGCCGTGGCAGCTACCTGGATTCGCCATGGTCGACGGAACGCGATGCTGATGTGCATAGGCGGCAGTTCGATGGTCCTTGTCGTCTGCGTTCCCTTACTCATGCTTCGGGGAGATGTCCCAGCGCTCATTGCCGCCTACCTGGATGCCGGCACCATGTTCAGCGCTTTACAGGAACAGCGTGCGGAGCTGTTCTTGAATGCTGCAGCTCAATGGGCGAAAGCATCCGTTCTGCCCTTGGCGATCTCTGCTGCGGGGGCCATCGCCATCATTGTTTCGTCCACGCAGCGCGGACAGCAAACTGCCTGGATGAGGGCTTTGTTCTGGATTGCGGTGGCTGCGGTACCGCTTATTGAACCAATCATGAAAATTGGATTTCCGTATCACTTCGCCTCCTCGCTTCCTGGCCTGGCAGGCCTTTGCGCACTTGCATGGCGAGTCTGCGCACGTCCAAGCATCGTTTTGCCAGCAGTGGTCCTATTGGCCGGTGCACTGCTTGTTCTGAGTGGTCCGCAGTGGATCAAACAATTCAACGATATCCCTCGTGCGGCGTCAGATGCTTACTCAACTGCTACACACGGATGGCCGCCAGAGGCGCATGGCACGTCCAACTACATGATCGCTGCAAATGCCATCCAGCAAGCCGCTCCACAGGGGACTACGCTCAGCGTCAGCGGTTTCATGTTCCCCCTGTTTCCGCTCTCAGGCAAGGTACCCCCTTCGCCGCAGCTCAGCGACCTTACCTTGGCGCTGATCGCCATGCGCATGGATATCGAGCGGCTGCTAGAGGCTCTGGTAGAGTGCCCGCCTGCAGTCATCATGACGACGACCAGGACGGGGTGGCCAGGCGCGAAAGAGATCGAAGAAGTCGTCGAGGCAGCCGGAATCTTCGAGAAGGTCGCGACCGTTGAAGTCAATCCTTCGATTTCATACGGCACCTTTGGTGGAAACGTCTATGCAAGGGTCGGCTCCGCCCCCATAGGGTGCCATTCGCTGGACGCGAGGTGAGCAGCGACGCCACCATACGCATTAGCATGGTCGTCACTGGCCAGTTAGAATCGCGGTCCCACCCCGAACCGGTTGCTATTTATAGAACCGGACGTTTCCCCGTTATTGAAGGATCCAGCACCAGATGAAAATCCTCGTCGCGTACAAGCGCGTGGTGGACTACAACGTCCGCATTCAGGTCAAGCCGGACGGTTCCGGCGTGGCCACCGACGGCGTCAAGCTGTCCCCCAACCCGTTCGATGAAATCGCGCTGGAAGAAGCGCTGCGCCTGCGTGACAAGGGCATTGCCACTGAAGTCGTGGTCGCCACGATCGCACCGGCCGATGCCCAGGCCCACCTGCGCAACGGCCTGGCCATGGGCGCCAACCGCGCCATCCATGTCGTGACCGACCAGGCCATCCAGCCGCTCACCGCCGCGCGCACCCTGCTCAAGCTGGTCGAGAAGGAACAGCCGGACCTGGTGATCCTGGGCAAGCAGGCCATCGACGACGATGCCAACCAGACCGGCCAGATGCTGGCCACGCTGTGGGGGCGCCCGCAGGCGACCTTCGCCAGCAAGCTGGAGATCGCCGACGGCAAGGCCACGGTCACCCGTGAAGTCGACGCCGGCCTGGAAACGCTGGAAATCGACCTGCCGGCCGTGGTCACCACCGACCTGCGCCTGAACGAGCCGCGCTTCATCAAGCTGCCGGACATCATGAAGGCCAAGGCCAAGCCGCTGGAAACCCTGCAGCTGGCCGACCTCGGCGTGGACGCCGCCGATACCTTCAAGACCACCCAGTACGCGGCGCCGGTCAAGCGCAGCAAAGGCGTGATGGTCAAGGACGCGGCCGAACTGGTCGCTGCACTCAAGCAGAAGGGGTTGCTGTAATGACCAAGATCCTCGTTGTTGCTGAACACCACGACGGCAAGCTCAACGCCGCCACCGCCAAGACCGTCAGCGCAGCCGCTGCGATCAGCGGCGCCAGCATCGATGTGGTGGTGCTGGCCGCGGACCCGACCGCGGCCGCCGCTGAAGCGGCGCAGCTGGCGGGCGTCGCCAAGGTACTGACCGTCACCAACGCCGCCAACGCGCAGGCGCTGGCCCAAGTGCTGGCCCCGCAGATCGCGCAGCTGGCCGCCGGCTACACGCACGTATTCGGCCCCTCCACCACCTTCGGTAAGGACCTGATGCCGTGCGTGGCCGCCCTGTTAGGCGTCAACCAGGTCTCCGACCTGATGAGCGTCGAAGGCAGCCACAGCTTCAAGCGCCCGATCTATGCGGGCAATGCGATCATCACCGTGGACGTGCCGGCCGACCAGATCGTGGTCGCTACCGTGCGTGCGGCATCCTGGCCGGAGGCGGCCAAGGGCGGCAACACCACCGTGGAAGCGGCCAGCGTCGATGCGGCTCTGCCGACCCACACCCGCTTCGTCGGCTTGGCCGCCGGCGCCACCGACCGCCCGGACCTGCAGAGCGCCAAGCGCGTGGTCTCCGGCGGCCGTGGCGTGGGCTCAGAAGAGAACTTCAAGGTGATCTTCCAGCTGGCCGACAAGCTGGGCGCCGCCGTCGGTGCCTCACGCGCCGCCGTGGACGCCGGCTACGTGCCGAGTGACCTGCAGGTTGGCCAGACCGGCAAGATCATCTCGCCGGAGCTGTATGTGGCGGTGGGCATCAGCGGTGCGATCCAGCACCTGACCGGGATCAAGGACGCCGGCACGATCGTGGCGATCAACAAAGACCCGGATTCGCCGATCTTCGAGATCGCTGATATCGGGTTGGTGGGGGATCTGTTCACCTTGCTGCCGGAGCTGGAAGCGGCGCTGTAAGCCTTAAATGAAGAAGGTCCGACGGACTGACCGCCGGGCCTTTTTAGTTCTTCACCCAGCTACAGGCAGACCACCGCATCTCCATCCGCGGTCATCGCAGTGAATCCGGCGGTCGGCCAGAAGGGAATGGTGTCGCAGACCAGGGCATGAACCGGGGTCGGGTTGATGATGTCCACCGGCCGGCCGACCGTCATCTGCAGCAGGCCCTTTTGCGTACCATTGAATGCGAACGCCGTCATGTTCATGTCCATGTAAGAAGTGGGAAGCGGCAATGCGTGCGCCCACCGCATGTTGCGATTGACGATAGCAACATGCGTGCCATCCTTGTAGCCGGGAAGCATGTTCAACGACCGGAATATCTCGCCGGCGACATACCCGTCAATCCGGTTGAGCTTGATCTGGTCGTTGTATATCCGGAGTCCGACGGCCGTTGTTCCCAGCAACACCAAGGCGACGGGTATGGCTGGTACCCATCGCCAACGTGGAGGGCTGAGTACGAGCAGCCAATACACGCCCATCGCCCACGCGGCCACAATGCCGCCCAGCACACGCGGAACTGGCCACCAGGCGGCGGTGACACCGACGATGCCGATTGCTGCGAAGGGTATGAGCGCTGCAATCAGCAGACAGACCCATGATGTACGGGAATGCCGCATAAGCCGCCAGCCGATGAACGCCACCCAGCCCAGTAGCGAACAAACCCAGAGAAGCATGCCCGCAGCAGGTGCCCCGCTCACGATCAAGGGCGATTTCCACAGCCATGCAGACAGCAGCCTCATCTCTTCCAGACGCAGGGACATCGCCTCCAAAGGCAGCAGCTGACTGCGACTCTGGACCGGGATACCCGATCCCGCGACGACCAACTTGCCGATCAGCAGATAGACCGCCACACCGGCCAGCACCGTCAAAGCAGGAACGCACAGTGGACGCAGACGGTCGACAAGGGAGCTCCCCGACGCATCCCCGCGCAACAGAAGCTGGGCGGCACCGAACAGGAGCATCAAGCCCACGTAGTTCAGCAGCATCTGATACAGCGACAACGCGACGACGAGTAGAACCGCACCCAGCCAAAAACGTCCAGGGTGGCGCGCAACCAGATAGACCGACAGGATTCCCAGCGCGGTGGACAGGTGCGCGGTGAACGAGGCTTCAGGAAATGTGAGCATTTCCGCCGAAAAGGGATGAAGGGTGATGATCAGGCTCGCGAGAACCACGCCGCTGCGCGGCACGGGGGTACGCGTGTCGAATGCCATGAAGAACAACGGTACCGCAGCAGCGAAGCAGGCCAACCCGGGGCCTTGAAGAAGAGTGCCAAGCGCCCGCGTATCGATGCCGATCGATTCAGTACCAACAAGAAACAGATACTGCCCGAATCGCCCCAGCTGCAGGAAGTTGCCTGCGTTGGGCGACCCGAGTACTGCCAGATAGGAATCGATGGAAAATCCAGGCTGGATGAGGAATGGCAATCGCGCGAACAGCGTCACGATCGCGACCACCATGCATACTTGCAGAACGTATGTAGTGGATTCTGCAGATTTTTCGGATGTCCAACGGAATGTGTTGTGCATGGCCACCTTTCTATAATGTAAGAGTATTGCGACACCACCCGCCCTCAAACGGGCCAGATGCGACTATTAGTATTTTCCGCGTCCATCTCTTGCCCCAATGATGCAGGCATCAATCCGAGGGCGGCAATGGGTTGCCCCGCAGCGCTTTCCAGGCCTACCGCCCTGATACAGAACTCATACACCATCCACTTTGCCCCTATTCAGGACCGTAAGCGCAGCCATGGCCTGCTTGATCTGTTGTAGGGTCAGCGATCATTCCAAGGTGCCGAGAAGTGAAGATGTCCATGAACGATAAGAATGTCCGGCCCGAGTTTGATCGCTATGCCGCCCGTTACCGCGACCTGCACAACGCCAGCATTACTGCCAGCGGGGAGGAATCGGAGTACTTCGCCCAGTACAAAGCTGACGTGGCGATGCGGGAGCTGGGGTCTGCAGCCCTTACCACGATCAAGGTGCTGGATTTCGGCACCGGGATCGGCGGTTCGATAGCACCGCTGCGGCGGGCGCTACCAAACGCCGAGCTGCACGGTGCCGACATCTCATCAGAAAGCGTTGCCCTGGCGGAAAGCCACCACGGAAATCATGCTTCCTTTGCGGTCATCTCCAATAATTTATTGCCCTACCCGGATGCCAGCTTCAACCTGGTGTTCGTTGCCTGTGTCTATCACCACATTCCCGTGGAACAGCGTGAGCATTGGACTGCGGAAATCCGGCGCGTGCTCAAGCCCGGCGGACACCTGCTGGTGTTCGAACACAACATGCTGAACCCTTTGACGAGAAAGGTAGTCCGCGACTGCGAATTCGATAAGGACGCCATCCTGCTCCCCCGTCGTGAACTGCTGAGCCTGGTAAGCCAACAGCCCTTCCATGCGGTCAAGGCACAGTACATCGTGTTCTTTCCAAAAATGCTGTCTTTCCTCCGGCCTGCTGAAAGCTCATTGGGATGGCTGCCATTGGGGGCGCAGTACTACGTGCACGCCCGGGCCTGAAGGCCAGCCAAGGCGGTGCCTCGGCCGGACTACCTACAAGCAGACTCTTGCCCTGCCGTCTCGTAGTGTGGCAAACCCCTGCTCCGGCCAAGCGGGTGCATTTCCGCAGAACCGGACGTCTTCTTCACTGGGCAGAACAACCTGGAGCCTGCGTCCATTAGACAGTTCCAGCAGCCCCTTGAGCGCCACCTTATCGGCGAACGCGGTCAGATTCAGATCCATATAGGCCGTCGCCAAACGCAGAGGATGTGCCCACTTCAGCCGGGTATTCACTATCACGGTCGGAGTTTCATCGGTATAGCCGTCGAGTTGGGTCAGGCCCGTGTAGACGCGCTGCGCCAACGCCCGATCGTAGATATTCAGCTGCTTCTGGTCGCTGTGAACCCGATGGCCAACGGCTGCCATGCTCAGCAACAGCACACCGCCTGACACACCGACCAGAATGCGGCCCGTCCGACCCGGAGCCAGCCATGCAAGCCAGTAAATGCCCATTGCCCATACCACCACCACGCCGCCCAGAATGCGGGGGACCGGCCACCAGACCGCACCCACCGCCACCACCCCGATGCCAGCAAGCGGCACCAAGGCCATCACCGCCAGCGGCAGCAACGCATTGACACCACCGCGTCGAACCGCCGCCAGCCCGAGGCCTACCCAACCGCCCATGGCCAGCACCCAAAGCAATGCCTTGGCAGCAACGCCATAGTCCACCAGCAGTGGGCGCGACCAGAGGAAGCCTGTAAGCGTCTTAAGATCATTCATCCTGGCACCTACCCCATCCAAGGGCAGGAAAGCCGCCCGCCCCACCTGTTGGATACCCAGGGTCGCCAGGATGGTCTTCTGCAGTGCCAAATAAATTACGAGCGACAACCCAAGCACCGCAATGGCCAGAAACACGCGCCGATACGGTGCCAGCGTCCAGCGCGTGTCCTTGTCGGTTCGAAGGTAGATTTGGACGCTACCGAACAGGATCATCAGGCAGGCATAGTTCACCAGCAACTGATAAATGGAGAGCGCCGCGACAAGCAGCGTGGACGACAACCACCAGCGGTCTGGGTGCCGGGCAACCAGAAAAATCGCCACAACCCCTAGGGCTGCAGCCACAGATGCAGTAAACGACGCCTCGGCGAAGGTCAACATTTCGGCCGCGTACGGATGCAGCGTGACAACCAGGGCCCCCAGGCACAGCGGCAACAGGCGGGTCTGGTTGTGCGCAGAGAAAGCGGCGAACATCAGCGGCGCGGATAGTCCGAACAGCGCTATACCCAGACCCTGCAGCAGCGTACCAAAGGTACGCGGGTCGACCGCCAGTTCCTCGAAGAGACGGAATACCAAATACAGACCGAACCGCCCTTGGCCCGCAAACTGCTCCCAAGTCGGCCATCCGTCCAGATAGGCATAGGAGTCCGTCGACATACCTGGGGTAACGATGAAAGGCAGTCGTGCCAGCACGGTCACCACCGCGACCATCACGCAGGCCACCAGCAGCCGGTAACGACCGTCAGAACTGATCTGCCTACCCACTCTCTCCATCGCTCCGTGCATGGGGTACTCAGTAGCCATTGTCACGCTTCGATGAAAGAACCCACACAAGGTGCCGCTCGACGATCAGCCATTCCGGATTCTCGGCGCGCCCTGTCAACACAGCCTCGATCTGATCGCACACATCCGGCGCGCAAGGCCGGGTGTACACGCCGAACTCCTTGTACAGGTGGTTGCGCAGCGCACGATTGCCATGCAGCCACGCCAACGCGCTGTTGGCATGGACGTCGCCGAACATGATCACGTCGTCGTACTTGCCGGCATTGGCAGCCTGGACCCGGGTCAATGCGTTGCCCAGCGAACTCATGGCAGGAACGACGGTACGGGTGTTGGAAAACGCCGCCTGCCAACCACTGATGCCCACGAAGGCGATCGGCAGTGCCAACACCAGGCCGAACAGGATCGTGCGGCGCTCGTGCACAAGGAAGATCACCGGCAGGCACAGCAGCAGCCACAGCCACAGCGTGGAACGCAGCGGCAGCCCGACGCCGGAGAGGATCGACAGTGAGGCATCCATGGCCATCAGCATGGCCCCGTAGGCCAGTGCCACCACGCAGTGGCGCGCACGAACGCCGTAGCGGATGCACACCGCAAAAGCGACCGCGCCGGCCAGGAGCGCCGGCCAGATCGCCTTCAACAGGCCGAAGTACGCCAGGTAACGGGTGATGTTCCCGGCCAGCGAACCGCCCTGCAACAGCGGCGTGGCTTCCCGCCAGGCCGCGGGCTTGATGCCGAAGTGACCATGGAAGACATAGTTCAACGAGAACACCAGCACCACCGCGGCGACGAAGGCCAGTACGTAGACCGCCGCCCCCAGGGCCACACTGCGCCGGGTGCCTGCGCAGGCGGCGCCATACATCAGCAGGAACAACGGCCCGAAGGAGGGATAGAAGAGGAAGCCGGCCACGACCGATAGCGCCATGACCAGGCGTCGGCGTCCATCGTCATGGACCCGCAGCAAGGCCACGCAACCGAGCAGCGTCACCAGCACGCCGGTCACCTGGGTGACCGGCCACTTGGCGGTATCGGCGGTCATCGGCGCCAGGAAGAACAGCAGGGCGGCGAAGATGCCCGCCTGCGGCGACAGCACCCGGACCATGACCAGGCACAGCGACGAGAACAGCACCAGATACAGACCGAACGCGGAATAGCCGTTGAGGTGGTGGCTCACCTGGGACCAGACGAAGTTGCCCCAGCGGCCTTCGGAACCGGCTTTGCTGAACGGCGTCTCGAAGCCCTGGTCGAAGCCCTTCAACAACCAGTCGTAATCGTCATGCGCGATGTAGGGTGCGGTCAGCTGGCCCAGTCCATACATGCCCAGCAGGATCAACAACGCATACAGCGCATGGTTCTGGTCCCAGCGCGCGAACGCCCTTTCGCAGTAGCCCCTCAGCGAATTCAATTCACACCTCTTGTCCGCACTTGCGGTTGTTGACGCGGATCGCCCGGCAATTCGACGGGCCATGGCCGAAACCCCATTGGCCGCCTGCCGTGCATGGGGCTTATACTACTCTAGTAAGCGAAATATCCTCCAGACTGGACCGGCAATGGCGACCCAAGCACTAACTGACGACTCGACTGGCCAGATCGACCTGTCCATCGTCGTGCCGGCCTACCGCAGCGAGAAGACCCTGGCGGCGCTCGTCGCGGCCATCGACGCTGAGATTGGCGCGCGTTACTCGCTGGAGCTGATCCTGGTCAACGACCGCAGTCCGGACGGCTCCTGGAGGGTAGCCAGCGAATTGGCCCGCACCCATTCCTGGGTCCGGGCACTGAATCTGCGCAAAAACGTCGGCCAACACATGGCTATTTTCGCCGGCCTGCGCGAATGCCGCGGTCGGATCATCGTGACCATGGATGACGACCTCCAGCATGCGCCGTCGGATATTCCGACTTTGGTGGAAGCTTTGGACGCCGACCACGACGTCTGCTACGGCGCCTTCCAGACACGCAAGCACGCTGCCTGGAAGGTCCTTGGCAGCCGGTTCAACGACCGGGTCGCCACTTGGCTGCTACAGAAGCCCAAGGGCCTGTATCTGTCGCCGTTCAAGGCGATGAAGCGCGGCGTGCGCAACGAAGTGGTGACATTCCGCGGCCCGGCCATCTATCTGGACGGTCTGATCCTTTCAGCCACTTCACGCATCACCACACGCATGGTTGGGCATCACGCCCGCGAGGACGGCACTTCGGGCTACAGCCTGAAGAAGTCGATCTCCCTGTGGCTGAAGATGGCCACCAGCTTTTCGGTGGCTCCACTGCGCATGGCCTCGCTGACCGGAATAGCGATTTCTGCCGCCGGCTTTGTGTATGCCGCATTCATCGTCATCCAGAAGCTCCTCGATCCCGGCGTTGCCGTCGGCTGGTCATCGCTCATCGTAGCGATCCTGATCATGGGCGGGGTGCAACTGCTCGCACTGGGAGCCATTGGCGAGTACGTGGGCCGCATTCTGCTCAACTTCACCACCCCGACCCAGTACTCCGTCGCCGAACGGGTGAAAAAGGCACCGGACACCACAAAATGAGGGGGAGTGAAGCACGGCAGCTTGCCGGCCGACTGATCCGGTTCGGTACGGTAGGCGGCATTAGCACGGTGTTGTTCTCGATGCTGACCTGGTGGCTGGTAAGCCGTTCGAACATGCATCCGGTGCTGGCCACCGTGGCTGCTTACCTGCTGCTATTAGCTCCCAACTTTGTCGCCCACAAGTACTTTACTTTCGGCTCCAGGGGCGAGACGGCGCGTCAATCCGGCAAGTTTCTTGTGGTGCACGGGCTAAACATCGGCCTCTCCGCAGGAAGCATGGCAGTGATCTCGAAGCTATCGCTGGACTATCGGCTGGGCATCCTGTTTTCGGCCATTGCAGTGCCAGTCATCGTGTTCATCGTGATGAACTTCTGGGTGTTCCGGATCGCGCCAAAGCACTGAGCTTCCGGCCGCGGTTGCCGCGACCGGAGATCTTCAGCCTGTCGCTGCGCTGATGGCCTGCTGCCAGCGCCATGCATCCTCGCAGATGTCCTGAAGCGACTTTTCCGCGCGCCAACCGAGGATATCATTGGCCAACGACGGGTCGGCCCAGCATTCGCCGATGTCGCCTGCCCGGCGCCCCTGTAGCTGGTAGGGAATGGGTCGCCCCACCGCCGAGGAGAACGCTTCGATCAGCTCCAAGACCGAATAACCCCGCCCCGTCCCGAGGTTGAGGGTGAGGGTGAGCTCTCGATCGTCACTGGCAGCCAATGCATCAAGCGCGGCGACGTGGGCTTTGGCCAGATCGACAACGTGGATGTAGTCACGTACTCCTGTGCCATCCGGCGTTGCGTAGTCGTCGCCGAACACACGAATGTAGTCGCGCTGCCCAGCGGCGGTCTGAGTGATGTAAGGAGCCAGGTTGTTAGGCACGCCACGCGGCAGTTCGCCGATCAATCCACTGGGATGAGCACCCACCGGATTGAAGTAGCGCAGGATGGCCGCAGCCAGCGATGCGCCCGGGGCTGCCACGCAGTCGCGGATAAGCCACTCGCCCACCAGTTTTGTGCTCCCGTAAGGATTGCCCGGCCCCACGGGGGCCGTTTCGGCGACCGGGCACAACTCGGGCTGACCATACACCGTCGCCGAAGAACTAAACACCAGATTGCAACAGCCGACCTGCTGCATCACCTCAAGCAGGGTCGCGGTGCCCCCCACGTTGACGTCGTAGTAGGCTGCCGGAACTTGCGTGCTCTCCGACACGGACTTCAAGGCAGCGAAATGGATAACCGCATCTGGCTGGAAGCGCTGTGCGGCAGCCAGCAATGCGCGCCTGTCACGGATATCCAGCTCGTCTATCGACAGCGATCGACCGCTGATTCGCTCGATCCGCTGGACCATCCAGCGTTCGCTGTTGCAGAAATTTTCAACGACGTGCACGTCATGGCCCGCCGCGATGAGCTCCACCACCGTATGCGATCCGACAAAGCCTGCGCCGCCGGTAACCAGAACCTTCACTGTGCAATCTCCTTAGGCATCATGCGCCGTGCACCTCGGCACCCACAGTGATGGCATCCTTGGGCGCGAGATAACCATCGAGGCGCTCAAGATGCGAACTAAAACTCGACCACTGACGATCGCGCGAAAGTGATTCAAGCTGCCGCTTCACCAAGGCTTCGCGGGCGTCAGCCGAGGACCGCAACTGCTGCAGCCGCTGGACGAATGCCTCCACATCTTCGGCATCCGCTATCAGGTCCTGCACAGGCAGGAAGTCGACAATGCCCCCTACAGCCGGTGCGCAGATCGGCAACCGTGCTGCCGCGACATCGAACAGGATGGTGGGAGTTCCCTCCCAAGCCGTGGTGTGCAGGTACGCGAAGTGTTCGGGCGAGGCCACAAGCTCCAGTCGTTGGAAGTCTCCGTGGAGCGTCACATTGCGCAGTTCCTTGAGCTGCGCAATGTCCTCGCCGGCTACGCCTGACATTACCTGGGATCCATATACATCGAAATGTACGTCCGGCATACGCGCCGCGATCGCGGCCAGCAGGTCCGGGCGTTTTTGGCGATCCAGCCTGCCTGCCCACAACACGCGGCTGGCATCGACGGCGGACAGTGAATTGACTGACTGTTCCAGCACTTGCCCGTCATACGGAAACGGGATGACGGTGAACACCGACGCAGGCACGCCGAGGTCATGAGACCAGATCTTCGGATAGCGTGAATTGTCGCAGATCACTGCGGTAAGGTAGGGGTAGCAGTAGCGCAGATAGTCGCGCGCGTACCCGACCGGATTCATCCGCTGGTCGTAATCGTCGCAGAATATTGATGCGTACAACCGCGAATGCTGAGAGAGCGCAAGTCCGTGGCGCAAGATCACTTCCCAGCCGACGCGTGAATTGACCAGATGCACCAACGGTGCACGCAACTGGACCAGCACGCGCACCATCACCCCGACCTGTTGGTTGAAATCTAGCGCGGCGGCATGGCGGCCGAATTCTACGTGCGCAGCCTGGGCGGGCAGGCGAGACGCCCACGGTGAAGTGGCATTCTCAGTGGACAAGACGAGGATGCGCGCCGCTGGGTCACGCTCTGCAATGGCGCGTGCGTGATAAAGGATGCCCCGGTCGGCACCGCCCTGCTTCAGCCAAGGAATGAGCAGCACGTGGGTGAACGGCAATGCCCCCACCTCCGCTGACAATACCTCGTACACCTCACCCGGGCGGGTATCCATCGGTACCCCGTAGTAGGCATATCGCTTCAGATCGGTACCGGGGGGGATAAGTTCTGGCTCCAGCGCCGCCAGCTTGAGCATCTCTTCCTGCAACCAGACCGGCATGGCAGCGGATGACCCGCCATGTGCCATGGAATCAGGACTGGCGTCCGGACCAAACAGCAGGGCGTACAGGTGCCGCACCCAATGAGCGACACGGCGGGTATATCGGTTTCGTACCCAACGATTATGCGTCAGTCGATCAAGCACGGCCCGGCTCCTGGTCGCGGGTATAACCCAGCGCGAACAGCGAGGTTCGCGGAATGACCGTCTTCATCGCGTGGCTGGCCTCGTTGAGTGAGCCGTGCCACTTGCGCCGATAAAAGTAGGCAGATCCCCACGCAAGCTGGTGAACCACGCCGCGGGCGATGGTCTCGCAGTTCCAGTACCAGTCTTCGTAACCAAAGCCGGTCTGACGCGGATAGCAGGCCACGTAGGGAATCGTTTCGTACAACTCGCGGGAGGAAAACGCTGCACTGATCCAGGGATTGACCGTCAGCAGTGCGCGCTCGTCGTAGTAGCCGCCTGCCTGGTCGACCTGCCAGTTGTAAGCGCTGTACATGCCGAAGCTGAGCACCATCTCGGGATGCAGCACAAACCGGCCGCTCAGCCGTGCAGCTTCTTCGAGGTGTTTCAGAAAATAGCCTGTCGAGATCAGATCATCGCCATCGAGGGTACAGATGTAATCTGCGCGACTGGCGGCGACGCCGGCATTGCGTGCCAATGCGAGGTCACCCACCTGAATTTCGATGACACATTCACTTCCATCGAGATCCGGGTGCCCCACAACGAATGCACGGGTCTGCACGTCGGCAGAATCCAGGACCAGCACAAGCTGAACCTCGACTCCCGCCTTCCGCGCGACCGCCCGGGAAAGCGCGTACGACCGGAGTGAGGTATGCGCGAGAATTCCTTCACCGTGAAACGTCACGATGGCACTCAATGCCGGCGCGGTCATGCACAACTCCCGCAGCCCGATCGCATACTGATCGCATTCATTGCGCATCACCAATTCTGAATAAGTTAGGGTCGCATCCGTGACGAGGAGTCCCAGATGGCCGTTGATCATACCTGCGTACGGGTCGACTGCGCGTCGACGGCACCGGTTACATCAAGATGCCGCTTTCCCGGCATGTCCGCCATAATATTTCCGAAGCAGCGCATTAAGGTATCCATCGCCCAGATGGACCCCCGATGCCTTTGCCGCGCGCTCGCAATCCTCGGTGTCGATCGGGAACGACACACCCTGATCGAGTATCCGGAAAGTGCCCTGGCGCTCCAGCACCCGCTCCATCGCGTGGACGATATCCAGCATGTTGGTCGAGTGGATGTCGGCCAACGACATCAGCCGGGGGAAGTTGGTCGCATGGCGCAGGACGTGCGTCCCCAGGATGGCGACGTCCTGGATGTCGATCAGGTTGCGCTCGGCGCGTGCCCATACGTCGAACGGCTCACCGGATTCAATCCGGGTACGAAGAAAGTTGGTCAGCGTATGCGGGTTCCCCCCCTCCCCAACCACCTGCGGCAGGCGGAACACTCGTCCGCGTGGATCAGCGAGAATCTTTGCTTCCATCCGCGCCTTGTGCTGCAGATACAGGGTCTGGCGTTCGGCTGGATTGCCGACCGCGCAACTACCGAAATAGGCAATGTGCTGTGCGGCCGGGCAGGCGAGCACTTCGTCGAGCAACGCCTCTTCCCGCTGGAAGACCGCAGACTCGGTTTCGGCGGAATTTGACACTCCAGCGGCCACCAGCACAGTTGCTTGATCGTGCAGCCAGTCCTGTGCAAAGGCCGTTGCGACCAGTCCCCGTCCGATAATCACTTCACGCTTCCCTGTTGACTGATATTGAGGAACATCGGTGTAGCTTCGGGCAGGTAACCTTCGACGCCGCGCAGGGTGTGAATGAAATCGCTCCAGGCGCGCCCGGTCGCCAGCGCGGCATATTGCTGACGACGCCGTGACCGACGCAGCTCCGGCTCCGCGATCAGTTGCTGGAGCCGCAGCACGAATGCCTCTGCATCGTCCGGATCCTCGACGAGCCATGCCCGTTCGATCATATCGACGATACCGCCCACGGCCGGTGCCACGATGGGCAGCCCTGCGGCGGCCGCATCCAGAAGGATCGTAGGGAGGCCTTCCCAGGAAGTCGTGAACAGATAACCTACATGCGAAGGTGTGACGATGTCTTCAAAGCGCGCGAATGGCCCATGCAGGGTCACGTTGGGCAACGCATGCAGTGCGCGCATCGCCGGATGCTCGGGGCCGATAACGGATATGCCATGAACATCGAAGCCCACGGTCGGCATTGCCCGAGCGACCGCAAGGAGCATGTCGGGGCGTTTCTGGCGATCGAACCGGCCGGCCCACAACACACGCGGAGCGCCCCGTGTCCCGAACGCACCCTCCTTCTCGATCACGGCCCGATCATACGGAAAACGCAGGACGGTGAACGCTTTGCGGGGCACACCCAGTTCCATCGCCCACCTCTCCGGATAGACCGTGTTATCGCAGAAGATCGCGGTCAGGTGGGTGTAGCAGCTGCGAAGGTAGCTGCGCGCATACCCGGTCGGGACCATATTAGCGTCATGATCGTCGCAGAACAGCGACGCGAACAGCCGCGAATGCTGGCTCAGCGCGAGGCCGAACGTCCTGAAGGACTCCCATGCCACGCGGGAGTTGATGGTGTGGATTACCGCCGGCTGCATCTGGATAAGCAGCCGAGTCAGCAGCTTGACCTTTCCTTCCATTGCCATGTCGCCGACGATGCGACCGAACGGGACCACCTTCACTCCCGAGGGAACGCGATCGATCCAAGCAGATTCCGTGGCGTCACTGAGGAGCACAAGAATCTTCCCAGCAGACAGCGTCTCCGTCCAGGCTTGAAGGTGATACAGCGCGCCGCGATCGGCACCGCCGTGTATCAACCAGGGCAGGATCAGAACGTGGCTGTAATCGTCGCCCCCCACCTCCGCCAGGATTCGGCGATACAGTTCGCCGGGCTTGGTCACCATCGGAATACCGTAGTGCCGATAATGATCGGTGTCGCCGCCGCTACCGAGCAGCCCATGCTCGATGCTAGCCAACGCGATCATTTCATCGCGCAGCCACGCCGGAAGGTCAGGCCGTCCGTGGGCGGTAACCTTCGCCAACCGGTCAAGGCGCCGCGCAATCCATGCGAGAATGCGCCCGAGCTCTGCGCGCGGATGGGTGATCAGTTGACGGAAACTGACCCGGCGTACCAGCCCGGAGATCCTGCGGATCATGAACGCCTCCAGCGACCGAAAAGATCGCTCGGCGGAATCACCGCCTGCAGGGCGCTGCTGTCCATGTTCATCGAACCTGAGGCTTTGCGGCGATAGAAGTACGCGGTCCCAGGCACGACCGCGTGCTCGAAGCCGGCGGCCAAGGACTGGCAGTTCCAGTGCCAATCCTCGAAGCCGAACCCGGTCTGGCGGGGACGACAAGCGACGTACGGCATCGCCAGAAACACGTCGCGCGGAGCGAAGACCGCACTCACCCAGGGATTTCCGGAAATCATCATGTCCGGGGAAAAGGGCATGGTGTTCGGATCCAGCTGGTGAGTGAAGCAGTGGTCCACCCCGAAGTTGACGATCACTTCTGCATGCAGGATGAGCGGTTCCGCCGCACTCCGCGCGAATTCAACGTGCCGCTGCAGGTAATCCCGGCTGATCAGGTCATCACCGTCGAGCGTGCACACATACATGCCCGTGCCCAGGCCGACGCCCACGTTGCGGGCAAGGCCGCAATCGCCGACCGCGGTCTCGATGATCACCTCGTCGCCGCGCAGGTCAGGATGGCCCCGCACTATCTGGATGGTTTCCGCGTCGGCGTTGTCCAGCACCAGGATCATCTGCACCTCGATATCGGCCTGGCGGGCCAGGTCCCGGGAAAGCAGATAGCTCTTCAAGGCGGCATGCGCGAGTATCCCTTCGCGATGGAAGGTGATGATCACGGTCAGGTCGGACATCATCGCGACCGTTTCCCGCCGAGCAGGGACATGAGCGTCCGCACCAGCATCCGCATCTGGCGCTTGAGCGGCACATGGTCGAATGACTCTGCCAGCCGCGACATCTCCTCGGCAATCGACTCTGCTGGGAGTTTCGATTGCGGAACGGTACCCAATACGGCCCGGGTGGCAGCACTCAGATCCTGCGCGGCACCGAGCAACTGCTGGTGATGGGAGGCGAGCTCGGCATAGTCGGACCGAGCGGTGCCCAGCTGCCGCTGCATATCCTCCTTTTCCCGCACAGCATGCAGGTGCGCGAGCCGGAACGCGGTGCGGACGCCAGCGCTGTCGGTCGCCAGCTCACGGTTGCTGTCGGTCAACGCGTCGATGACCTGGGTACGGCGTTCCAGTTCTGCCGTCAGCTGGTGGTACTGCCCATCCAGCCAATTCTTCGCACCCTGCAACTGGTCCTGCCATGCCTGCCGCTGCACCAGCGCGGCGCGCGCCTCCGCCAGCTGCTGCTGCCATGATTGATTGGCCCACTGCCAGGTCAGTCCTGGGCGCATCGGCACTTCGGCGGTCAGGCGCAGTGCCGATGCCAGGCGGCCAGCCTCGTCCAGGACCGCCGCGAACTCAGGCAGGGAAAAGGTCTCCGGCGCATCCGCATGGCCGGCCACTTCCAGCCAGTCGGACTGCTCGGACAGCCTGCGTGCTTCATCCAACCCGCGCAACCAGGCGTGGCGCGCGCCGACGATGTCGCCGCTGGCGAATCGGATCCAGCCCAGCCGCACGGCGGCCGTGGTGGTCTTGGTCCCGAGCAGCGGGCTGAAGGCCAGCACATCAAAGCCCAGCACCTTTTCGTACAGGCTGGCCGCCGTAGCGAGGTTACCAGCGGTATGGTGGTACGTAGCCGCCGCATACGTCAGCGAGACCTGCCAGCGCAGCACCGTGGGATTGCCCGCGGGCTGCGCGATGTAGTCGGCGAGCAGGGACAGCAGGTGGTCCTGGCGATCGCTTGCCATCGCCACGGCGTCGTACATCAGCACGCACAGGGCCGCCCCGTGGTCGGCCGACTCCTGCGGGGAGGCCTCCAAAATGCGGAAGGCAAGCTGCCGGCGCGCCAGTGCGGATTCCAGGCGCAGGCCCATCGCGACGATCAGGCGCACGACGCTGGCATCCAAGTAGTCGCGCTGGAAGGCCACGATGTTCGGTGCGGACAGCTCCGGGTCACGCAGCACTCCGGCGCCGTTCACTTTGACCGCCATCAGCACGAGGGTGTCGGCCAGCGCGGAGGCGCCCGCATCGATGGCCAGGCGGCCGGACGGGTCGCACTCGATTTCGATGAACTGACCAAGCCCGCCGTGGCGATCGGTCCGCTGCCACCAGGCGCGATCCAGCACAAACTGCCGCTGCTCCAGCTCGGCCAGCAGCCGCGCTTCCACGGCAATGCCGCCGGCTTCGATCGGCAGAATCATCACCAGCCGCCCGCTGCGCACGAGTGCCGCATCGGCGTGCTCGATCAGCCCGACCGGATCGGTACTGCTGTCGCCCAGCACGGTGACGTACACGTCCACGTTGCGGCGAGCCTGCTGCCAGGCGTCCGGTGCAAGCCACGCCATGCCATCCGTAGGCGGCGCGGGTGCAGGGCCAGCGGACAGCACCCCCAGCCAGCTGCAGCGCGATTGCTCGTAGGGAATCCTCCAGAGCCCATCGGCGTCCGCATGCGTAGCAAGCACCGCGTCACCGGGACGGATCAGGGCTGCTGCCAGGCCATGGCAGCCGGCAAGGCGGCCCTGATTGGCAAGCTGCAGGGCGACGCCGTGACGCGCCAGCGCGAGGACAGCGAGCCCATCCGGCGCGCCAGCCATCACGAACGCGGCGCTGTGCCGTTGCCAGCCATCGGTCAGTGCCCGATCGTGCCATCCGGCCGTCATGTCCTCCCGGCCCGTCGGAGAGGCAAGCAGCATCGCCGACGCTGCGGATGCGGTGCCCTCCGCCGTGGCACCCGGCCAGGACGTCCAGGCCACCAGCAGATCCACGGGGGTCGACGCCGCCTGCCAGGCGTCCCATGTCGGATACAGCGCGATGTTCTGCGGCAGCCACGCCTCCGGCGACGGCGACACACACGCCACGTCGCAGCCCGCCGCCAACAGGGGCGCCACCAGCGGCATCAGCTCGGGGGCGGCAAGCAGCACCCGCCCGGGACCTGCCGCGCGCAGGCAATACGCCGCGAGCGGCCCGGCCAGGGCGGGATCGAGCGGCTCGACCGGTGCAACGGGTGGCGCCACGGTGCTCATCCCACCCTCATCCCGGCGGATTGCCGGCAGACGCTTTCGCGGCGTCAGTGAGGCGCTTCAGCTCCGCGGTCAGGCCGTGGTACTGGCCATCCAGCCAACGACGGGCCTGCTCGAGTTCGGCGACGTACTTCTCCAGTTCCGCGATCTGCTGCAGGTGCTCATGGTATTTGGCGTCCAGCCAGTCCTTTGCCTCGATGAGCTGGCGCACGTCACGCGCGCCCATATTGATGTGCTCGGCGCCGTCGACGGGACCGGCCGTGATGGCGCGGTCGTCCACATCGCCCCCCGCCGCCAGCATCGGGCAGAACAACGCCCCCAGGACCACCGGATGGTCCAGCCACTGCCGTAGCACTGCGCCCGGGCGACCTGCGGTACCCGCCGCCCCCTGCGCCGCGGCAAGCCCCAACAGGCTGCTGGCCTGGGCGTCGGTCGCCGGATCGGCCAACGCGTGGCGCGCGTGCACCTGGACGCCGCGCCAATGCGCATCGGCGATCTCCGCACGGCCGTCGGCCGCGGCCAGGACCGCCGCCATTGCCTGTGCACGCGCGCGGCGCAGCGGCGTACCCGCGGCCTGTTCACCCTCCAACAGCGCCACGGCATCATCGCGCCGCCCGTCGAGGAGCAACGCGCGCACGGCGGCCAGCGGATCGTCGTCCACCGCCAGCGTGGCCGTGCGTTTGCGCGCCAGGACCAGCAGCCATTCGCCATCGCAGGCAGGGCCGGCCACCGGATCGATCTCGAGCATCGAACGGGCCGACAGCGAGCGCTTCTGGCCACCGCCGGCATCCTGCAGCCACGCCTTTTCGATCTCGAAACCGTTGCGGGTGAACTGTGCGACTAAACGCTCCCAGTCATAGACGTGGAAGTGGAAGGGGTTCGGATCCTCCCCGGTTTCATCGGACCAGTCATTGGGCACGCTGGCATACACACGGCCGGCCGGTGACAGCACGCGATGCAGTTCCGCCAGCAGGCGGTCGGGTTCGGGAAGGTGCTCAAGCGTCTCGACCGATACCGCGAAATCCGCCGACCCATCGGCCATGCCGGCAAGGTCCTGCGCGTCGCCGACGGCGAACCGCATCGGGGTCGGCGAGACCGCGGCGAAGTTCACCGTGGCGTACTCGATGGCGAACTCACTGGCGTCCACCCCCGTGAACGAGCTCGCCTGACTGTCATGGGCCAGCTGATAGGAGCCGTAGCCCAGGCCGCAGGCCACGTCGATCACCCGATCGCCCGGGCGGATGAACTGCGCCGCCTGCGCATAGCGGGTCATGTGTGCATCCGAACGACGCCCGGGCTCACGTGTCATGTCCGTGTGCAGATCGCGTTCTTCGACCAGCGCCTGCAGCGGATACACCGCGACCGCCGCGGGCGGCACGCGCTCGAAGGCAAGCATGACCAGCCCCGCAACGCGATCCAGCTCGCCATAGGGCGCCACGCGCTCGTTCAGTGGGTGCTTGCGCCATTCGGCCTGGATGACAGCCGCCTCCCAGAAGGCACGACTGCCCGCGTGTGCGGCCGCTCCGGATACGACCAGGCAGACCGGCCCGCCGAGGTTGGCAAACAGCGCCTGCAGACGAGCCACAGCGTCGTCCAGCACGTCGGCCTGGGTCAGGACGATGATGCCGGTGGCCGCGTCCGTGCCGGTCGCTTCGGTCTGGATGGACAGACCGTGACTACGCAGTGCGGCCAACAGCCCGGGGGCGCTGTCGCCGACCATGGCCACCGGACCGGCCGGCAGCCAGGCCAACAGGCGTTGCGCTGCCACACGGAGGGTGGCGGGAGAGAGTCCGTGTTCAACAGCCATCTGAGTCATATCCATTGGACCTTCCGCTATCGATGGGCATCGGCGATGTCCGCGCGCATGCGCAGATCGCAGACGCCGCCAAAGGAGTATTCTTTCTGGCGCATGCCGACCTGGAAGAAGGCCGCTTCATCGCGCCAATGCAACATCCGTTGTGCACCCCCGAAACGCTCCAACTCTTCGGAGACGGACACCTGAATTTCGTAAAAGTTCACGCCCAGTGCGCAGTCGAATGAAAAAGATATCACGAAGGGAGTGTCGGCCGCGAACGTGGTGCCCCATACGCTGGGAGTCGCCTGGCCGAGCTCCGCCCAGCGGGTCACGTCCTGGTTCAAGGTGCCCCATGAATAAAGCTTGACGCCTTCCTTGTTGCGCAGACGGATGTTGACGTTGAGCTTGTCCATGTCACGCACGGGGCGCGCGACAACTTCGATGACCACACGCTCGCCGGGCAGGAAATAGGCACACTCCTCGCCACGTTCATCGAAGATCCGGACGCGCTCGACGACACAGTCATAGTCACCGAAGGAGAGCTTGTCGCTGCGTGCGCCCAGCACCGGCGATGCGTCATGCGCCAGCCCTTCGGTCGGCTGCTGCGCCTCGACGATCTTCTGAGAATGCTGCAGGTGTTGCGCGCTGACCGAGGCGTAATAATCGCGCTCGTCCTCGTGTAGCTGCTTGCGGTACTCAAGTACTACATCTGACGAAGGACCGGCCGCGCGCACGACACCATCGCGAAGCAGGATCGCGTGGTCTGTCAGGGTCCGGATCGATTCCTGATCGTGTGACACCAGCAGCAGCGTGCACCCGTTGGCCCTGAGCGCCTCCATCTGCTGGAAGCAGCGCTTCTGGAACAGCGCGTCACCCACTGCCAATGCTTCATCGACGATCAGGATGTCCGGCTCCACCTGGGTCTGCACCGCGAAGGCCAGGCGCAGCATCATCCCGCTGGAGTACGTGCGTACCGGCTGCTCAATGAAGTCCCCGATGTCGGCGAAGGCAGCGATCGCATCGAAACGCTGCATGACCTCACGCTCGGTCAGTCCGAGGATCATGCCGTTGAGGATGACGTTCTCGCGGCCAGTGAAATCCGGATTGAATCCGCTGCCCAGTTCCAGCAGGGCGGCGATGCGCCCATTGACGTGGGCCTTGCCGGTGGTTGGCGCCAACGTGCCGGCAATGATCTGCAGCAGCGTGGACTTCCCCGAGCCGTTGCGCCCGATGATGCCCACGGCATCACCGCGCTTTACCTTGAGGCTGACATCGCGCAGCGCCCAGAACTCACGGCCACGTTGCCGGGACGACCAGTTGCCGCTGCCGGGCACGACGCGGCCGAGACGCGGCAACAGCATCTGCAACAGGCGGTCGGAGGGCTTGTCGAAAATGTTGAAGACTTTGCTGACATTTTCGATATCAATGACCAGATCTTCAGACGACATCAGCGAAAGCCCTCCGGGTACGCTGGAACCACCAATAACCAAAGAAGAAGATGGCCAACGACCAAGCAACCGCCCAGCTGTACAAGCCCCAATCCGGCAGCGTGCCGGCAACGATCAGCGCGCGGGTCTGTTCCACATACACGGCCAACGGACTCAACCGCATCCACTTACCGATCGCATCGGGAAAGATGATTGACGGATACAGAACCGGAGTGAGGTATTGCAGAATGCGCGCCAGCAGGCCGGCAAGTTGATCCACGTCGCGGAAGAACACCCCCAGCGATGCGAACAGATACGTGACGCCCATGGTCAGCGCGAGCATGGGGATGATCAGGATCGGCAACAGGATGATCTGCCAGTGCAATCCGAAGCTGCTGAAGATCAGAAACGCGATCAATGCGATCGTGGCGACGCCAGCATTGTAAAGCGACGAAAGCACCACGACCGGAGGCAGCACCTCCAGCGGAAACACCACCTTTTTCACCAGGTTCGGGTTACTCAGGATCGCCGTCGGCGCACGGGTGATCGACTCGGCGAAAAAGTTGTAGACGATCAAGCCGATGAACAGCAGCACGGCGTAGTCGACCTTGGTATGGACCTCGATGCCCTTCCACTTGGCACTGAAGATCGTGCTGAAGATGATCGTATAGATCGCCAGCATGATCAGCGGCACGAGCACGCCCCACAGCGCGCCCAGCAGCGAATCCTTGTACTTCTTCTTGATGTCCCGGCCGGTCAGGCTGAGCATCAATTCGATGCGTCTCCCCATCATCAGGCTGCTTCCACCAGGGCCCGCTCCAGATCCACCTGCAGATCCCCCAGCTCCTCGACCCCCACGCTCAGCCGCACCAGTGCATCGCTGATGCCCAGCTTCTCGCGGCGCTCGACCGGGATCGAGGCATGCGTCATCACCGCCGGATGGTTGACCAGACTTTCCACGCCCCCCAGCGATTCGGCCAGGGTGAACAGCTCGGTCTTCTCGCAGAAGCGCTTGGCCGCCTGGAAACCGCCCTTGAGGACGATCGAGACGATACCGCCGTAGCCCTTCATCTGGCGGGTCGCCAGCGCGTGCTGCGGGTGCGAGGTCAGGCCGGGGTAGATGACCTTCTCGACGGCCGGATGCGTTTCCAGCCACTGGGCCAGGGCCAGCGCATTGGCGCAGTGGGCCTTCATGCGCAGCGGCAGGGTCTTCAGGCCGCGCAGGGCCAGGAAGCTGTCGAACGGGCCCTGGACCGCGCCGATGGAGTTCTGCAGGAAGGTCATCTGCTCGGCCAGTTCGGCGTCGTCGCCGACCACGACCATGCCGCCGACCATGTCCGAGTGCCCATTGAGGTACTTGGTCGCCGAGTGCAGGACCAGGTCCGCACCCTGCTCCAGCGGACGCTGCAGCATCGGCGAGGCGAAGGTGTTGTCGACCACCACCAGCAGCCCGTGGCGCTTGGCGATGGCCGCCACTGCCGCGATGTCCACGATCTTCAGCATCGGGTTGGTCGGGGTTTCGATCCAGACCATCTTGGTCTGCGGGGTGATCGCGGCCTCGAAAGCGCCCAGGTCGGTCAGGTCGACGAAGCTGAACTGCAGGCCGGCGGTGCGCTTACGCACGCGCTCGAACAGGCGGAAGGTGCCGCCATAGATGTCATCCATCGCCACCACGTGACTGCCGGCGTCCAGCAGTTCCATCACCGTGGAGCTGGCGGCCATGCCCGAGGCGAACGCGTAGCCGCGGCTGCCGCCTTCCAGGGAGGCCACGCAACGCTCATAGGCGAAGCGGGTGGGATTGTGGGTGCGCGAGTACTCGAAGCCCTGGTGCTCACCGGGGCTGGACTGGGCGTAGGTGGAGGTCGCATAGATCGGCGGCATCACGGCGCCGGTGCTCGGGTCCGGCGATTGGCCGCCGTGGATGGCCAGGGTAGCCAGGGCGAGCGAGCGGTCGCCGTGCCCGGAAGAAGCGTGATCGGACATGTTGTTTCCCAGCAAGAGGAGCCCCCATGGGGGCCCCGCAAAAGGAGCGGAAGTCTATCAGCGGTGGCTTAATCGGCCGTTGACGCGGATAAACATGGGTTCATTGCGACACTACGGCTTACTGTACCCGGCGGCGCAGGTAGTTCAGCAGGTCGATGCGGGTGATCAGGCCGAGGAAGTTGGCGCCATCCATGACAATGGCGACCTGGCCACGGTCGAACACCGGCAGCAGGGCCTCGATCGGGGATTTCACGTCCAGGCGGTCCAGCTTGCTGACCATCGCAGTGGCGACCGGGTCGCGGAAGCGGGCTTCGTCACCGTAGACGTGCAGCAGGACGTCGCTTTCATCCACGATGCCCACCAGCTGGTCGCCATCCATCACCGGCAGCTGCGAGACGTCGTACAGCTTCATGCGCTGGTAGGCGGTGGTCAGCAGGTCGTTCGGGCCGATCACGACGGTGTCGCGCTGGCCATACGGGCGCAGGATCAGGTCGCGCAGGTCGCCCGACTGCGGGCGTTCCAGGAAGCCGTTGTCCAGCATCCAGTAGTCGTTGTACATCTTGGACAGGTACTTGTTGCCGGTGTCGCAGACCAGCACCAGCACCTTCTTCGGGGTGGTCTGCTCCTTGCAGTACTTCAGCGCCGCGGCCAGCAGGGTGCCGGTCGAGGAGCCGCCGAGGATGCCTTCCTTGCCCAGCAGCTCGCGCGCGGTGTGGAAGCTCTCGGCATCGCTGATCGCGTAGGCCTTGGTGACCCGGCTGAAATCGGCGATCGAGGGCAGGAAATCCTCGCCGATGCCTTCCACCAGCCAGCTGCCCGACTTGTCGTTGAGCACCCCGTCATTGATGTACTCGGCCAGGATCGAGCCGACCGGGTCGGCCAGGACCAGCTCGGTCTTCGGCGACAGGGTGGCGAAGGCGCGCGACAGGCCGGTCATGGTGCCGGAGCTGCCACAGCCGAACACGATCGCGTCGAGGTCGCCGTCCATCTGGGCCAAGATTTCCGGACCGGTGCCGAACTCGTGCGCGGCCGGGTTGTCCGGGTTGCCGAACTGGTTGATGAAGTACGCGCCGGGGGTTTCCTCGGCCACGCGCTTGGCCATGTCCTGGTAGTACTCCGGGTGGCCCTTGGCCACGTCCGAACGGGTCAGGCGCACTTCGGCACCCATCGCCTTGAGGTTGAAGATCTTCTCGCGGCTCATCTTGTCCGGCACGACCAGGATCAGCTGGTAGCCCTTCTGCTGGGCCACCAGCGCCAGGCCCAGGCCGGTGTTGCCGGCGGTGCCCTCGACCAGGGTCGCACCCGGCTTGAGCTCGCCACGCTGCTCGGCGGCTTCGATCATCGACAGGCCGATGCGGTCTTTGATCGATCCTCCGGGATTGGCACTCTCGAGCTTCAGGTAAAGCTCGCAGACACCGGTATCCAGACGCTGGGCCTTGACGATCGGGGTCTGGCCAATGAGTTCGAGTACGGAGGAGTGGATTGCCATCGGTTCACATCGATTCGCGCCGCAATGCGGCCGGACCGGTGATTATCCGACGGTTGGCGGCGAAAGTCAGGTTGCCGCGTTCATCGACCTTGCGGCCGGTTTGCCGCTGCGGGAGATGCCCGGAGCGACGCGGACGGCACCGGTCGACGAGGAGACCGGAACCGCCCGCGACGTAGGGCGGTAAAGGGGATCAGTGCACGGGGGAGGCGTACATCCGTTCCAGTTTCTGCTTGGCCAGCAGCTTTTCACGCTTCATCTGTCCCAGGGTGAGGCTGTCTATCGGGAGCACACCCAGCTCGGCATCCATGCACGTCTTGTTCAACTTCTGGTGCCGTTCGTAAAGCGCCTTGAATTCGGGGTCCTGCTTGCGCCGTGCGTCGATATCGCTCTGGGGCTGACCGTCAAACATGATGAACCTCCTATCGCTTCTGCAGAAACAATAACGCCCCGGCCTGACGGCACGGGGCGCTGCCTGGGGCGGAGTGCCGGGCAACCCTGACCTGCGAACCCGCAGCGTCGTCCAGTGCGTACTGGACCTGCAACTGCTGTGATTCGTGGCGCTGGTGCATTGCCGGCCCTCCAATCGTCCAGGCCGCGGAAGGCGACCCGGACAACTGACCCTACGCTTGCTTCGGAACCGGTTCAACCCTTTCAAACGATATCGTCGGCCCCGCCTAGGCGGGGTTCAGGCTGAACGCGCAGAACAACGGAAATTAAACAAAAACAACCAGTTGCGTCATGACCTCCGGCCATGACGCCCGGCCACCCCGGCATCACGGGGCGATGATGACCTCCGCCGAGCGGGCCTTGGTCGCTGCGGCCTTCTTGCCGCTGACCTGCAACCGGCTGGCACTGACGCCGGCGGCCACCAGGGCATCGCGCAACGCCTCGGCGCGTTGCTGGCCAACCCCGGCCGCGGCGTCATAGGCCTCGATCCGGACCCGGCCCTTCTTGCCGATGTTCAGGTACTCGGCCAAGGCCTTGGCCTGGCCCTTGGCACCGCTGGACAGGCTGCCCTTGCCGGCGGCGAACGCGTCGCCGTTGAACGTGAACACTTCGCCCCGTGCATCGAACTTCGACCCTGGCAGCTTGCTGCCCGAGACCAGCTCCGCTTCTTCCCGGGCCAGCTTGGCCGCGTTCTGCTGGGCCGCGCTGAGGCGCGCGGCCTGCTTGCCAACCACACTGGTCAGCGCGGTTTCGGCATCCTGGCGGGCCAGGGCTTCCTGTTCGGCCGCCTGGCGCAGGCGTTCGCTTTCTTCGGCCTGGATCTGGGCCTGGACGCGCAGGCGCTCGGTTTCCTGGCGGGCACGCTGGGCATCGCGGCGACTGGCCTCGATCAGCAGCTCGCTGCGGGTGCGCTCGAGCTGATCGACCTCGCGCTGGGCCAGGGCGGCCCGCACGCTGGTCTCGGCGATCTCGACCCGGCGCTCGGCCAGGTAACGGGCCTGGTCCAGATCGCGGCGCTTGGCCTTGGCCAGGTCGGCCACGGCCTGCTGGGCCTGCAGGCGCTCGAAGGCGGCCAGCTGGGCGGCATCGGGGTTGGCCTGGATCGCCATCAGACGCTGGGTGAGCTGGGCCACGGCCGGGTCATCGGCGGCCTGGACCATCAGCGGCAGGCCGAGGCTGGCGGCCAGCAGGAGGCAGGGCAGGCGCATCTTGGTGGAGATCATCAGCGGTCTTCCCCGGTGGCGAGCTGGCGCTGCAGCTGGGTGACTTCATTGCGGCGCAGCTGCAGCTGGGCGGTGGCGGTCGCTTCTTCGCTGCGGGCGCGGGCCAGGTCGGCGTCGACCGTGGCCCGGACCGCCAGCAGCGGCGCGTTCTTGCGCTCGCGGCGGTCACCGGCGGCGCGCTGGGCCTGCTCCAGGCCCTGGCGGGCCACTGCGATCAGGTCCGGGGCGTACTGGTCGGCATCGGCCTGGGTGGCCTTGTCGACCGCCTGCCGCGCCTGCATCAGTTCCAGGGCGCCATCCTGCGCCTGTGCGGCACCAGAGAGCGCGAATGCGCACACCGTCACATACAGGGCCCGTCGTATTTGTGCGAAGCTAGGTTTCATTGGGGGTGCCGTCGCCAGAGTTGTGTGCGCGGCCATTGTCGGAAGCCTGCGGTGCGCTTGCAATGGCAAGCCGCTGATTGTTGGGGAAACATTTCGCATGGATATCGGCTATTTCCTGAAGCTGATGACCGAAAAGAACGCGTCGGACATGTTCTTGACGACCGGAGCACCGGTATACATCAAGATCGAGGGGAAACTCTATCCGCTGGGCAATACCGGGCTGCCGCCCGGGATGGTCAAGAAGATCGCCTACTCGTTGATGGATGAAGGCCAGGCCCCGCAGTTCGAGCGCGAGCTCGAGCTCAACATGGCCATTGCCCTGCCGGACGCCGGGCGCTTCCGCGTCAACGTGTTCAAGCAGCGCGGCGAGGTCGGCATGGTGATCCGGGCGATCCGCAGCAAGATCCCCAGCATCGAGGAGCTCAACCTGCCGCAGGTGCTCAAGGACGTCATCATGACCCCGCGCGGGCTGGTGCTGGTGGTCGGCTCGACCGGCTCGGGCAAGTCGACCTCGCTGGCCTCGATGATCGACCACCGCAACAGCACCACGACCGGGCACATCCTCACCATCGAAGACCCGATCGAGTACCTGCACAAGCACAAGATGTCGATCGTCAACCAGCGCGAGGTCGGGCTGGACACGCATACCTTCCACGACGCGTTGAAGAACGCGATGCGTGAAGCGCCCGACGTGATCCTGATCGGCGAAATCCTGGATGCGGAAACCATGGAGGCGGCGATCGCGTTCGCCGAAACCGGCCATCTGTGCCTGGCCACCCTGCACTCCAACAACGCCGACCAGACCATCGAGCGCATCCTCAACTTCTTCCCCGAGAGCGCGCACCGCAATGTGCTGATGAACCTCTCGCTGAACCTGCGCGCGGTCGTTTCCCAGCGGCTGGTCAAGGGCAAGGACGGGCGCCGCCTGCCGGCCACCGAAGTGCTGATCAACACGCCGATGATCCGCGACCTGCTGCGCCGCGGCCAGGTGCACGAGATCAAGGCGGCGATGGAAGCCTCGCTGGAAGAAGGCATGGAGAGCTTCGACCAGTGCCTGTTCCGGATGGCCAAGAACGGCATCATCGAGCAGGAGGAAGCGCTGCGCGCGGCCGACTCACGCGATGGGCTGGCGTTGAAGTTCCGGCTCTCCGAGGGCGGCAACGAGCATGATCCGTACGCGGATTACTCGGCCGCCTCGGCACCGGCGATCACGCACGGGTTCTGATCGACCAACCGTCGGTGCGGGCCGATTCAGCCCGCGTCGATCTGATTCTCGGGCCGCGCCGCATCGAAGGCCGGCAAGGCCAGGCACGCCGCCTCGATCCGCTGCACGGTCGGATACGGGGCCAGATCCAGGCCGAACCGGTGCGCGTTGTACAGCTGCGGCAGCAGGCAGGCATCGGCCAGGCCAGGCTGGTCGCCATGACAGAAACGGCCGGTCGCTGCATGGCCGGCCAGCAGCGTTTCCATCGCTGCGAACCCCTCCGCCATCCAGTGCAGCGTCCACTGCGTGCGCAGCTCGGCGCTGGCCTGCAGACTGCGCTCCAGGTACTGCATCACCCGCAGGTTGTTGAGCGGGTGGATGTCGCAGGCCACCAGCTGGGCCAGCGCACGCACGCGCGCCCTGCCCTCGGCGTCGCCGGGCAGCAGCGGCGGGGCCGGGAACACCTCGTCGAGGTATTCCAGGATCGCCATCGACTGTTGCAGCACCCGATCGCCATGGCGCAGTGTCGGCACCAGCTCCTGCGGGTTGAGCGCGGCATAGGCCGCGCCGTGCTGCTCACCGCCCTCGCGGACCAGGTGCACCGGGGTGATCCGGTGCGGTAGCCCCTTGAGGTTCAGCCCGATACGCACGCGGTAGGCCGCGCTGGACCGCCAGTAACTGAAGAGTTCGATCGGTTCCACGGCGGTCTCCGGGCCGGTGCTCAGGGCTTGGCCGCCTGCTCGATGCGCTGTTCGATCGCACCGAAGATGCTTTCGCCGGCCGCATCGAACATCTCGATCCGCACCACGTCACCGAAGGACATGAACGGCGTGCTCGGCTTGCCGTCGCGCAGGGTTTCCACGGTGCGCTGTTCGGCGAAGCAGGAGGCGCCCTTGCTGGTGTCCTCGTTGGCGATGGTGCCCGAGCCGACGATCGCACCGGCGCCCAGCGGGCGGGTCCTGGCCGCATGCGCGACCAGCTGGGCGAAGTTGAACTGCATGTCCACCCCCGCTTCCGGCGCACCGAACCAGCTGCCATTGATATGCGTGACCAGCGGCAGATGGACCTTGCTGTCCTGCCAAGCGTCACCCAGCTCATCCGGAGTGACGAACACCGGCGACAGCGCCGAACGCGGCTTGGACTGCAGGAAGCCGAAACCCTTGGCCAGTTCGCCCGGGATCAGATTGCGCAGCGAGACGTCGTTGACCAGGCCGATCAGCTGGATGTGGCCGGCGGCCTGCTCCGGGGTCACCGCCATCGGCACGTCATCGGTGATCACCACCAGCTCGGCTTCCAGGTCGATGCCGTACTCCTCGCTGACCACCTTGACCGCATCGCGCGGGCCGTAGAAGCCGGCGCTGGTGGCCTGGTACATCAGCGGATCGGTGTAGAAGCTCTCCGGCACTTCGGCGCCACGGGCGCGGCGCACGCGGGCCACGTGCGGCAGGTAGGCACTGCCGTCGACGAACTCGTAGGAACGCGGCAGCGGCGCGGCCAGCGCCTGCAGGTCGATGTCGAACACGCCATCGGCGTCGCCGTCGTTCAGCGATTCGTACAGGGCGTTCAGGCGCGGGGCCAGGTGGCTCCAGTCTTCCAGCGCCTGCTGCAGGGTCGCGGCGATGCCGGTGGCGCGCACGCCGTGGCGCAGATCGCGCGAGACCACGATCAGGGTGCCGTCGCGGCCGCCTTCCTTCAAAGAACCAAGCTTCATGGGTGGGTATCCGGGATCGCGAAAATAGGTTTCAAGTGTAATCAAATGGTTGACGGGCCGACCAGCTGCGCCGCCGCATTGCCTTACCGTAATGCATTGCCTGCGCGCAGGAGCAGCCACGCATTGGGCGGCGCTACCGCTCGGCCCCCTCCCCGCAAACTGAACAGGGGGATTTGGTATGGGTCTCAAACATCCGTTAGACTATCCGGGTCTGCAGCGGCCGTCCGTTTCCCTTCGGGATCGCCGGCGATATGGATCAACGATCCGTCGCCCGCCCCCACTCCGACGCCATTCGTCATGCATTCCAGTCTTCGCACCGCGTCGACTGCACCCAATTCTCGCAGCGCGGTTCACGGGAACGCTCCGAGTCAGCCGATCACATTGATCTGCCTCGCGTCCGGCCATTCGGCCTGGCGTTACTTTGTCTTTGGAGCTTCCACCCGATGTCTTTTGAATCCTTGGGCCTTGCCCCGTTCCTGCTGCGCGCGTTGACCGAGCAGGGCTACGACACCCCGACCCCGATCCAGGAGCAGGCCATCCCGCTCGCCCTGGAAGGCCGCGACCTGCTGGCCGGCGCACAGACCGGTACCGGCAAGACGGCCGCGTTCGGCCTGCCGCTGCTGCAGCACCTGGGCACCAACCCGCAGGCCGTCAACGGCCCGCGCAAGCCGCGTGCCCTGGTGCTCGCCCCGACCCGCGAGCTGGCCACCCAGGTGCATGACAGCCTGCGCGGCTACAGCAAGTACCTGCGTATTCCCAGCGCCTGCATCTACGGCGGCGTCGGCATGGGCAACCAGTTCGACGTGCTGCGCCGTGGCGTGGACCTGCTGGTCGCCTGCCCGGGCCGCCTGATCGATCACATCGAGCGTCGCAGCGTCGACCTGTCCGGCATCGAGATCCTGGTCCTGGACGAAGCCGACCGCATGCTCGACATGGGCTTCCTGCCGTCGATCAAGAAGATCCTCGCCAAGCTGCCGCGTCAGAACCGCCAGACCCTGCTGTTCTCGGCCACGTTCGAAGAGAGCATCAAGCAGCTGGCCCTGGAGTTCATGCGCGACCCGGCGCAGATCCAGGTGACCCCGAAGAACACCGTCGCCGAGACCATCACCCACCGCGTGCATCCGGTCGATGGTGCGCGCAAGCGCGAACTGCTGCTGCACCTGCTGGCACAGGACAGCCGTGAGCAGACCCTGGTGTTCGGCCGTACCAAGCACGGCTGCGACAAGCTGGCCATGTTCCTGGACAAGTCCGGCATCAAGACCGCGGCGATCCACGGCAACAAGAGCCAGGGCCAGCGCCTGCGTGCGCTGGGTGATTTCAAGGCCGGCCGCGTGACCGTGCTGGTCGCCACCGACATCGCCGCGCGCGGCATCGACATCAACGAGCTGCCGAAGGTCATCAACTATGACCTGCCGATGGTGGCCGAGGATTACGTGCACCGCATCGGTCGTACCGGCCGTAACGGCTCGACCGGCCAGGCGATTTCGCTGGTCGCGCAGGACGAAGCCAAGCTGCTGCGCCAGATCGTGCGCCTGCTCGACAAGGACATGGACATCCGCGACGTGCCGGGCTTCGAGCCGCAGACCCCGATCCGCTGGGGCAACAGCGCGCCGGGCAAGACCGAAGTGCCGGGTGGCGACCGTTCGCCGCGCAAGCACGCGCGTCGTCCGCACAGCGAGGCCCCGCGCCACGCCCATGCCGGCCCGAAGAAGGCCGGTGGCGGCCAGCGTGATGGCGCCGGTCGCGGTGCACCGCGCAGTGGCCAGCCGCAGGGCCAGCGCCGTGGCGGTGGCGGCCGCAGCCAGGGTGGCGGTCGCGCCAGCTGATTCCTTCGGGCATCGCTGAAACGCAAAAAGGGCGACGCATCTGCGTCGCCCTTTTTCGTGCCGCGTCCAAGCGGCGATCGGCCCCACGTAGAGCCGACCGTTGGTCGGCTGTATGCCATCCGCGCACCGCGACAGCCGACCAACGGTCGGCGCTACCCGTGTGGGTCAGCCGCGCGGCTTGGTCGGGTTGAGCTGGTTGCCGAAGAAGATCGCGTTCAACAGCAGGCGCTCGGTACCATGCCAGTACTTGCGGTGGGCCGGGTCATCGGCGAACAGCACCACGTTGCCCTGCCCCTGCGGCGACACCAGCAGCCAGGCAGCACCAGCGACCCGGCTACGATTGCGCTCGGAGAGGTAACCGTTGACCTTCGGCGCTTCGTCGATGCGTACCACCGTGGAGAACGGGTTGCGGCTGGGCTGGAAGCTCAGGCCGTTTTCCTTGTTCACGGCCAGCTGCCGGCGCGGCACGCCGAAGCCCAGCGGATGCGTGGTGTCCACGTCGGCGCTGAGGATGTTGCCGCTCACGCGTTCGATCGCGGCGATGTCGCGCTGGTCGCCAAAGGCGCGTCGTGCCGCCTCCGGTTCCTTCTCCTCCGGCCCCAGCACTTCGTCGCTGAGCTTCTGTTCGATCGCCCAGCGCGCGGCGGTGCCATAGGTGATCAACGTGCCGCCAGCATTGATCCAGCGCTTGAGCGCGGCCACGGCGGTAGCATCGACGCCACCGTAGGTGCCCCCGGCCAGGACAATGGTGGTGTAGCGATCCAGAGCGACCTTGCCGAGCTGGGCCGGATCGATCTTGCTGGCCGGCAGTTGCAGGTGCTGGTCCAGCAGGAACCACGCCGAGCCGATTTCGGTGGCACTCACGCCTTCGCCCATCACCAGCGCGACCGCTGGCTTGCGCAGCGCCTTGACGCTGTCGCTGCCCAGATCGATACCGCTGCGGCTCTGCCCGCTGGACAACGCCTGGATGTGCACGCCACTGCTGCGCCCAACCGCGTCGATGGCCGCCAACAATTCGGCACCGGCCAGCGGCTGGCCCGCCACCGGCACCACCACGCTGCCGTAGCCGAACGATTGCTCGCCCTGCGCGGTGGCTGCGGTGAACGGCTGGAACGCGGCGCGGGTCAGCAGGCCCTTTGCCTGCAGCGCATACAGCGCGCGGCTGGCGTTGTAATCGCGCCAATCGAACACGTAGGCGTAGCCGGCCTGGCCACCGACCACGCCACCGTTGGCGGCCGGCACACTGGCGACGCGCTCGCCACCGGCAATCCGGCTGCGGCTGGCGGCGAACGCGATGCCGTAGGCCGGTGCGATCGCATAGGAGGTACTGCCGTAGAACACATCGCCCTTGATCGGCGGGGTATCGGCGAAGATCGAATGCACCAGGCGGAACTGCGGCTGCGCCGCCTGCACCACGTAGGCGCTGCCCGGCTCGAAGCGCTGCCCCTCCACGGTCACCGGGGCGCTCAGTGACTGCACGGTGATCTGGTGCTGCAGCAGCAGGTCCAGCAGGCGCTGGGTGAGCCCCGGATCGGCCGCATCGCCGAACACGAACGACTTCACCGGCTGCTGGCTGGCCTGCTTCAACGCGGACTGGAAGAAGTCCTTCTGCAGCTTCAGCAACCCGTCGCGTTCGGTCACCGCGCCACGCACGGTCCCCAGTCCGGTCGCCACCTGGTTGCGGATGGTGAAGCCGAAGGTCAGCAGGCCGTTGACCGATTCCTGCACGCGGCCGCGCGAGCTGGCCTGCTCCACGGTCACACCCACCGCACCGTGGAAGTCCGGGTAGGTCGAGCCGTACACCGGCGAGAAGTTGTCGTAGTTCTCCCCGGTGTAGTACAGCGAGCCGAGCGCATCCAGCGACTGTGCGTGGTACTTGGCCAGGGTCTTGTTGAACGCATATGACGCCGCCGGAATGAGCGGGCTGTGCATGCTCGCCGGCGACGGTTCGAAGTAGTAGGTGCTGTCCTTGCCCATCTCGTGGAAGTCGATCTGGACGTTGGGATACCACTGGTGGAAGTAGGCGATCTTCGGCCGCGTGTCCTGCTGGGTCAGTGCCAGCCAGTCGCGGTTGAGATCGGTGAAGTAGTGATTGGTGCGGCCCTGCGGGAACGGTTCGACATGTTCCTTGTCGGCCGGATCGGCCGAGGCCGGCGAGGACGCATACGCGTTGTGCCAGCTCGCCGCGCGGTCGCGCCCGTCCGGGTTCTGCGCCGGATCGAACAACACCACCGCCTGCTGCAGCCACTGCGCGGTCTCCGCACTGCGGTTGGTGACCAGGTAGTAGGCGGTCAGCATCGCCGCTTCACCGCTGGAGGTTTCATTGCCGTGCACGCTGTAGCCCAGCCACACCACCACCGGGCTGCTGCCGGCGGCCGAGAGCGGCTGCGCGGGATCGGCCAGGGTGACGTGCTGGCGACGTAATGCCTCCAGGTTCTGCAGGTTCTGCGCCGAGGTCACCGTAGCGATCAGCAGCGGACGTCCTTCGTAGCTGCGGCCGATCTCCTCGACCTTGATCTTGTCGGAGTGTCTGGCCAGTTCGTTGAAATAGGCCACCAGCTGATCGTGCCGCGTGTAGCGGCTGCCGATCTCATAGCCGAGGAACTGCTGCGGGGTCGGCACGGCAGGATCGAAATCACCGCCGGCCGGGAAGAAATACGCGCTCTGCGCGGACGCAGGCGCAGCGGACAGGCACAGCACCAACGCCAACCAGGCGATGGGAGAGAGCAGACGTTGCAGTGACACAGCGATTCCCCGGGAGACGGGCCGGTTCCTTCCGGCCCTGTGGATGCGCACGCTCCGGTGCAGTGGACAAGGTCAGAAGCGGTAGTCGAAGCCGACCGTGAAGTAGCGGCCGCGCAGGTCGTACTGACTGAAGTCGTACGGCGCGCGGATGCCCGGGAACGAGGCGTCATACGGCGGCTCTTCGTCGGCCAGGTTCTGGATCTTCGCGTACAGGGTCAGCTTGTCGATGCCGGTGTAACCCAGGTACAGATCGAACTGGTTGTACGCATCCACGCGGTCCTGCACGGCGGTGGCCGCGGCGCTGGCCTTCTGGTCATAGCCGCTGGTGTAGTACCAGGTCAGCGCCGTGCGGAAATCGCCGTAGCTCCAGTCGAAGGTGGTGGTCGCCTTGTTCTTGGGCAGGGTGGCGCCGAGGTTGCTGCCGGCGTAATCCACCAGCGGACCACCGACCACGGTGGGGCGGCTGTAGTCGCGCACGTGGGTGAAGGCAGTGCTCAGGCCGAAGTCGCCGGCACGCTCGGTGGGGAAGCGCTGGCGCAGTTCGACATCGAAGCCGGAGGTCTTCAGCTCGCTCAGGTTCTGGTAGCGGTTGTAGACCGCCAGCAGCTTGCCGCGCTCATCGCGCAGCACTGCACCGGGTACGTCATCGGTGACCAGGGTCTGGGTGTTGTTGGTGCCCACCAGGTTCTCCAGCTCGATGCGGTAGTAGTCCACGCTCAGGCTGGTGTTGGACCACGGCGAGAGCACGATGCCGGCGTTGAAGCTCTTGGTGCGCTCGGGCTTGAGGTCGTTGTTGCCGACGGTGAAGAAGGTCGGGTTCTGCCGCGAGCCCGGCACGTCCGGATCGCGCGGATCGATCACGCTGCCGTAGGCGATGCTGGTGCTGTTGGAGTTCTCCGACAGCGACGGCGCGCGGAAACCCTTGGAAGCGGCGGCACGCACCAGCAGGATGTCCCACGGCTGCCAACGCAGGCTCAGCTTGGGCGAGAAGGCATCGCCAAAGTCGCTGTAGTGATCGGCACGCGCGGCCGCCTGCAGTTCCAGGCGCTCGGCCAGCGGCACGTTCACTTCGGCATAGGCGGCGGTGACCTTGCGCTCGCCATGCACCTCGGCGATCGCCGGACGGATCTGCAGGCCCGCATCGATCTGCCAGGGGTTGTTGGAATCGAGTTTCTCGCGGCGCCATTCGGCACCCGCGGCAAACCCGATCTCGCCCGCCCAGGTGTGGCCGATCGCACCGGAGATCTTGGCATCCACGCCCTGCAGCACCGACTCGGCCGGACGCAGCGTGCTGATGTTGATCGCGTTGAGCACGTCCTGCGGGGTGGCCGCGGGATTGAGCAGGTTGTAGCTGCCGGTGGCGAGGGCATCGGCCAGCGCATAGCGGTTGGCGAAGCCGCCGGAGACAGTCTCGCGCTCACTGCTGCGCGCGCCGAAGGCACCCACTTCCCAGTCCCAGTTCTGCAGGCTGCCGCGCAGCCCGACCAGGCCGCGGTAGGCCTGCGAGCGGTTGGTCTTGATGGTCGCGCCGAGGTTGAAGAACGTGTACTCGATCGGCACCGCGCGGCCGTACGGGTTGTACGGACTGCTGGCCGGCAGGTTCGACGACACCGGCTCGGCCAGGCCGGTATCGGCGTTGAGCGCGAAGCGGCCGCTTTCCAGGGTGAAGAACGGGCTGCTGCCGAACCAGGCAACGCCCTTGATGTCGCTGTAGAGCACTTCACCGAAGGCTTCGACGTTGTCATTCACCCGGAAGGTGCCGTTGACGTAGGCCTGGTAGCGCTTGGTCGAGGGGATCAGCGTGGTGTACGGCGCCTGGTTGAAGCCGCAGGTGTTGCCGGCCAGGCCATCGATCGGCGCGCTGGCCACCAGCGTGGTGCCCGCCGGGCAGTTGCCGTTGGCATCCAGCATCGGCACCGAGGTGCCGTTGACCAGGTAACGCGCGCCCTTGGCCGACCAGCCATTCCAGCGGCCGCCGGGCTTGTCGGTATAGATGCCCGACTTGGTCAGGTCACGCTGGTCCTGGTCCAGGCGCTCGCGGTTGTAGCCTTCCAGGCTGACCAGGATGTTGTAGCCGTCCGTGTCCAGGTCACCGATGCCGCCGATGAACTTCAGGTTCTGCTCGTCCAGCCCGCCCTGGTCGGCGGTGCCGAGGCTGCCACCGAGTGCGGCGCCTTCGAAATTCTGCCGGGTGATGATGTTGACCACACCGGCCACCGCATCGGAGCCGTACACGGCCGAAGCGCCGTCCTTGAGCACTTCGATGCGCTCCACGGCGACCAGCGGCAGCGCGTTGAGATTGACGAAGGTGTCCGACAGGCCGCCAGCCGGGAAGCCATAGTTGGCCAGGCGGCGCCCGTTGAGCAGCACCAGCGTGTTCTTCTGCGACAGGCCGCGCAGGCCGATCCCGGCCGAACCGGAGGCCCAGCCGTTGTTGGTGGTTTCGTTGTTGGCGTTGCCGGTGTTGGCCGAGATCGAGCGCAGCAGGTCGGCGACGGTGGCCTTACCGGTCTCCTCCAGCTGCTGGCGCTCGATCACCTGCACCGGGTTGGCCGATTCGGTATCGGTGCGCTTGATGTTGGACCCGGTGACCCGCACCGCGGCGAGGGTCTTGCTGTCGCCGGAGGCGGCGGCATCGGGGGCAGCGTCGGCGAACGCAGCCAAAGGCGTTGCCAGAGCGATGGACAACGCCGCTACAAGAAGAGTGTGCTTGGGCATGAACTTCAGTGGGGTGGTGGACGACAAGTTTCGCAGTAGTCCATGCCTGGCTGAACCCTGGCCAATAACATCTCTTCATACGGATATAAGAGAAACTAACATCTCTTCATCCGGATGGAAGTGTTTTCGTCAGCGAAAGTTAACAAACGGGACCGGCGTCACTCCCGGCCCGCCGCTACAATGCCGCCATGGAAATCTTCAAAGTTTTTACCCTCGAGGCCGCTCACCACCTCCCCAACGTGCCGCCGGGCCACAAGTGTGCGCGGCTGCACGGCCACTCGTTCCGGGTGGAACTGAAAGTGGAAGGCGAGCCGGGTGAGCAGACCGGCTGGATCATGGATTTCGGCGACGTCAAAGCCGCTTTCCAGCCGATCTATGACCGCCTGGACCACCACTACCTCAATGACATCCCCGGTCTGGAGAACCCGACCAGCGAGCGGCTGGCGATCTGGATCTGGAACGAGCTCAAGCCGGCTCTGTCAGCGCTGAGCGAAGTCACGGTGCATGAAACCTGCACCTCCGGCTGCCGCTATCGCGGTTGATCGCCGGCGGGATGCCTCTCCATCCCGTTGATCCTGAAGCGTTTCTGAGCGCGGCAGGGCAAATCCGGACCGGATCGGCAAAAACATGTTGCATCGCAATATATTCCGCGTATGCTGCATCGCATCAACGTTCTCGAGCTGTCCTGACCATGGCGCCCGCGTTCACCGATTCCTTCAGCGACTACACCCGCCAGCTGGCCGCCACGGCCACGCGCGCCAACCGGCTCGCACTGGAAAATGCCGAAAGCATGTTCGGGGTGCAGTTGAAGACGCTGGAGAAGAACATCACTGCCACCAGCGGGTTCTTCGGTGAAATCGTGCAGTCACAGGATGCCGGCACGCTGCAGTCGCTGCTGCCCAAAGGCGCGCAACTGGCACGTGACAACCTCGCCCGTTGGACCAGCGCCAGCCAGGAAGTGGCCGGCCTGGGGCTGAAGGCCTCCGAAGCCTTCAGCGAACTCGCCCGGCAGCCGTTCGCGGCCGCTGCGCCCAGCGCAGGCAAGACCCGCGGCTGAGCCGGACAACATCGAATTTGCGTGGGTCCCTCCCCCCACGCAATCCCAGACCCGACAGAACCCTCCCTCTGTCGGGTCTTTTTTTGGTTCTTCTCCCATCTGGGGGAGAGGCTCAACGACGTCCCCCCGAGATTGAGTAGCGCAATGGTTTGGAGTCCAAGCCTCAGCGACAAGGAGATTGGACGTGAAGAAGCGCTTTGACCAGACATTCGTCTGTTGAAAAGCCCGAAGAACAGATCATTGGCTTCCTGCGCGAGGCCGAGGCGGGCATGCCGATCAAGGAACTATGCCGCCAGCATGGCTTCAGTGAGGCCTCGTACTACCTGTGGCGCAGCAAGTCTGGCATACCGGCATCGACGTTACGGCGTGGGCATGATCCATCTGAAATTGCGACAGAAGGGGCTTGTCGTGAACTACAAGCGCGTGGAGCGCCTGTATCAGGAAGCGGGCCTTCAGGTGCGGCGCAGGAAGCGCAAGAAGGTGCCTGTCGGTGAGCGTCAGCCCTTGCTGCGCCCGTCCGCCGCCAATCAGGTGTGGTCGATGGATGTTGTGTTCGACCGCACCGCGGAAGGCCGAGTAATCAAGTGCCTGACCATCGTTGACGACGCCACCCACGAGGCCGTGGCTATCGAGGTGGAACGGGCCATTTCCGGGCAGGGCGTTGCCAGGGTGCTGGACAGCTTGGCCGTTCAGCACGGTTTACCGCAAGTGATCAGGACAGACAACGGCAAGGAGTTTTGCGGCAAAGCGATGGTGGCGTGGGCTCACGAGAAGGGAATTGCCCTGCGCCTGATCGAGCCAGGCAAGCCGAACCAAAATGCTTACGTTGAGTCCTTCAACGGGCGGCTGCGCGATGAATGTCTGAACGAGCATTGGTTCCCGACGTTGCTACATGCCAGGACCAGTATCGAAAGCTGGCGGCGTGACTACAACGAAGAAAGGCCTAAACGAGCACTTGGCGGACTGACACCAGCCCAGTACGCCGCGCAGTTGGCTGCCAAGAGGGATAAGATCAGCACCGGACTCTAAACCCGCCCACTACTCAGGACGGGGGACGTCGGCCGAATACGGCCGATAGGTCATCGACCGGATCCGCGTGAATGAGGCCAACAGGCTACGCCAGGACAACGCAACCCGGGCGCTACCGCAGCCAAGCTTGGGTAGAAAAAGCATGGAAGAGCTGGCGACAATGCGCCTTGCGTAGCCGCCTTGAGCCCCAGCAGGTGTTTGTCCGTCGCCTGCACCTCGATCTGCCAAGCATCCTGGCTCATTGCCGATGGCCTCTTGGAACGAATATAGTCGCGGGGATCAATAACAAGATCAAGGTCATCAAGCGCGTCGCCTACGGATACCGAGACGACGCCTAATTTCTTCCGCAAGATCCGGGCGACCTTCCCCGGAGTTGAGTGAATAACCTTTTTGTGCAGGGTTCAGACCTCTGAGATCGCCTGGCGGTGCCGTTCCAGCCAGGCTTGGAACATCAAGATGGGCCAGAGATGGGTATGCCACTTGCGGCGCCCTTGGCAGAACTCGCCCCAGATACGCCCGACCACGGCCACATCGAAATATCCCTCTCTACGCAGGCGTTGCTCGTCGAGCAGCGCGTCTGCCCATGGAAACAGAGGGCCAGCCAGCCAGGCCGCCACGGGGGGCCCGAAGCCCATTTTCGGACGGTGGACCAGTTGCTCCGGGAGATGTCGGCAGAGCAGCCGCTTGAGAATGCGCTTGTGCTCGCCACCGGCGTATTTGAACGGGCTGGGGAGTGACCAGGCAAAGCGTGCGACGGCGGCATCAAGTAGTGGTGACTGCGTGTCCAGTCCATGCGTGGCACCGGCACGATCGATCTTGGTCATGATCCCGTTGCCGAGATCCATCATGAAGTCCAAGTACTGGACTCGGTCAGCCGGATCACCCGCATGCAGCCATCGCTGGCAGTCGGCGAAGAGCGTAAGAGGCTCACTTGCGTGCAGCACCGCGCGGGATGGATCGCGCCAACGCGATACGCGCAGCAGGTAGTGTGCTTCCAGACTCTCTGCCTGCAACTCCGAGTGCAGCGCGGGCCATCCACCCAGTCGAGCACGCTCGCCGTGACGCTTCGGCCATCGCTGCAGCATTGCCCGCAATGGCGCAGGCATGCGCGCGGTCCAGGCCGCATTGCGCAGGGCTCTCTGATAGGCCCCATGGCCATGGAACAGTTCATCTCCCCCATCGCCGGTGAGCACGGTGCTGTGTTCTTTGGCAACCAGCGCGCACGCCAGCAGCGTCGGCACCTGGGATGCATCGGCAAAGGGCTCACACCAAACATCCGGCAGGGTCGCCACCAGCGCCGCCGCCTCGTCCCGACGCAGGGTGTGCCGGGTATGCTGCGTCCTCAGGCGCCCAGCGACCTGATCCGCCCAGCGGGATTCGTCATGACGCGGATCATCGAAGCCGACCGTGAAGGTCTCCACCGGCAGCGTGGACTGGGATTGCAGCACCGCAGTTACCAGCGATGAATCAGTCCCTCCGGAGAGAAATGCCGCCGCCGGAGCGCCTTGGGGCCTGCATCGCGAGACCGCATTGTGCAGAAGCAGCTCCAGTTCTCCAACCGCATCGTCGAAACTCAGTGTTGAGTAGGCCCTCTCGTCAATGGCGGCGCACATGTCCTCACGGGCATCCCAGTAGCGGCGACCGCCTGCATGATCGACATGCGCGACTGCGCCGGCTTCGCGCACCGCCAGATTGAGACGGACCACGCAGCCCGCTGCAACCTTGAAAACGCCCTGCTGAATGCTGTGCGGGGCAGGGATATAGCCATATCGAAGCAACAGAGTAAGCGCATCACGATTGACCGGCGCCTGAAAGCCAGGATAGCCGTGCAATGATGTAAGGCTGGAGCTGAACAATACGTTGCCATGGCACCACCCGTAATAGAGCGGACGGGCACCCACCCGATCGCGGGCCAACCAGAGCACCTTGTCCTGGCAGTCCCATACCGACAGCGCAAACGTGCCATCGCAATCGTGCAGTGTGCGCTGCACCCCACGCGCCGCAATGGACAGCAACAGCAGGGTCGCATCATCCACATCTGGATGGACGCTCGTGGCGTACTCACGTTCCAGGGCCGTGCGCACGTTCAACCTGCCATCCATGCACAGCACGTAGCGCCCACACCGAGACCTGCGAGGCCGGCCTTCCCTCGCCGCACCGACGTGCAACTGTGCCAGTGCCACGCCCTCCTTTTCTTCACACCAGAGCGTAGGCGGCAAGCTGTCACGATGGCGTGGCGTCACACTCATGGCTTGCACGTGCTGCGACAGTCCCGCTGCGCACTGCCCAAGGCGCAGGACCGCGCCACAGATACCATTCATGGGTCTTTCTCCTACCGGGAAGTGAGCGCGCGGCATTGCACCCGCTCACCTTGGGAAGCCGCCACCGATCCGCACGGATCGGCGCCGGTCGCTCGAATCAGAAGCGGTAGGACATACCCACGTTCCAGGTATTCAGACGCAGCCTTTCGACCCCTGCGGCTTGCTCTACCTTCCTGTTGGCCGACAGTGGAATGCTGTACTCGGCGCGCACGGCCAGTGTCTCGGTCAGATAGACGTTCGCGCCGACGCTGGGGGTTGTGGCGAACTTGCTCTGACGGATCCGCTTGGTATCCACAGCGGCGCTCTTGGGGGGTGCCCAGCTCTGCTGGCGACTTCCTGCCGCCACTTTGCCAAACAACTCGACATGATTACCAATCGGCAGCACTGCAAGCGCACCAACATTGAGCGAGCGGTTCGTCAGCCGCGGCACATCCTTACGGCGGCTGTTGTTGAGCGTGTTCTCAAACGAAGCTTCCGCGGCCAGGAATGGTCCGAATCGATAGCCACTGCCCATGGCGTAGCTAGCCCCGGAATCACGCTGCTTGCGTTTTTCACCGGGTACCACGTCTGCGGCTGGGGTCTTCCACTTGGCGTGCATTTTGCCAAGACCACCGTAAACATAAGCGCCGTCACGATCTTGGGGAGACGCGTGGGCGGTGGTGGCGACCAGGGCCAGCGACAAGGCAATAAGGGATCGCTTGATGTACATAGGTGACTCCGTGATTGGGAGTGCACAGCGTGGATTCCTGCCGGCCGCATGTCAGTGCAGTGCGCGTGTGCCTGTCGAAACCATTCTCGACGATGTGTAACCACACGTAACAACGTGCAGAACGCGACACCGCAGCGGTTTTCGCCTCAGATCCATCGCCGCACACTGAAGATGCTGTATGCGCCATGAGTAGTCGTTGTCTGCACTAATTGACGCCCTTTGTTTCAGCGGGGCGGCACCACGGCCCAGGAACGGCCCGCGGCAATCCGTATGAAGGTCGACGCCTTGCCGTACTGCTTTACGATCGCGCTAGGTCAGGCAGGCAATGCAGCTATGGTCGATATCGTGCTGGTGGAGGATGACGAGCGTCTGGGCAGGCTGGTGAGCGGCTATCTGGCAAAACACGGCTATGAGGTACTGCACGAACTCACTGGCGAGAGTGCCGTGGAACGGATTCCCGCGCTGGATCCGGCCGTGGTGCTGCTCGACGTGGCCCTGCCCGGCATCGATGGCTTTGCGGTGTGCGCAGCGCTCCGCCCCCGCTATCCCGGCGTGATCTGCATGCTGAGCGCTCGTACCGACGATATCGATCAGGTACTGGGGCTGGAGCTGGGTGCTGACGATTACATCGGCAAGCCGATTGAGCCACGCGTGCTGCTGGCACGTATCCGCGCGCATCTGCGTCGCGACAGCAGCCAACGACAGGCCCGGCCAGCGCTGTGTTTCGGGCAGCTGCGTATCGAGCGCGATACCCGCGAAGTGACCCTGCAGTCCGAGCGCATTGAATTGACGACGGCCGAGTTCGATCTGCTGTTGTGCCTGGCCGAGAGCGCCGGAACGATACTCAGCCGGGACAATCTACTGCGCGACCTGCGCGGCATCGGCTTCGACGGCTTGGATCGCTCGATCGATGCCCGCATCTCACGGCTGCGGCGCAAGCTCGGCGACCTGGGCGAGGTGCCAGAGCGCATCAAGACCATCCGCAGCAAGGGCTATCTGTTCAACCGGGCCGGGTGGGACTGAGTCCGGTGGCACCCTACGGTACCACCATTCACCACACCGGGCATTTCCGCCTCTTCCTGCGCTATTGCTTGGGTTTCGTTCTAGCGTACCTGGTCCTGATCGGCTCCGGACTTTACCTGTGGGCCGCGCTCACCGAGCAGGGCGAAGATCAGCAGATCCGCACACAGCTGCAGGGAATCCATCATCTTCTGCATGCTCGCTATGCCGATACTCCACAGGCGGACTGGCCGCAACTGACACGGCTACTACAGACGCAGTTCGCTTACCCGCTTCGGGTGATACCACTGGCCGAGGCACCGCACACTCTCTATCCCCGATCCCAACAACATCTTGACCAGGGGGGACTTGTCGTGACCGAAGATGCCAATTTCAGTTATCAGCGGCTGCCTGGGTCAAGCGAGGTGCTGGTGCTTGGCGACTTTTCCAAAGCCAACAAGGCCGATGTCGCCTGGTACGACAGCCCGAGCGTGGACACGCTGGTGACGGTCGGCATTTTTGTCATCGCCATCGCACTGCCGCTCTATTTTCTGGTCTATCGGCTCTGGCGCGATGTCTATGCGCTGGGCCACATGGCGCTGGCCATACAGCAGGGCAACCTTGCCATCGATGCACCGGCGGTCGGCACGCACCTCGTGCGCCCTCTGCGCGAAGCATTGTCCAGCATGGCCACCCAACTGCAGGAAGTCATGGAAGGGCAGCGGATTTTATCTCAGGCGGTTGCTCACGAAACCCGCACCCCGCTAACCCGGATGCGTTTCGCGCTGGCCATGATACAGGTCGGTGACGAGGACGCGGAAGGCGCGGAGCTGCTGGAAGGCCTGAAAGCCGACGTTGCCCGGTTGGAGCATCTCGCCTCGGCTGGCGTGACCTATGCGCAGTTCGGGCGCAGCCTGCGGATCAGCACGCAACGGTTGGAGGTGGCCGAATTGTTCGACGCACTCGACCAGCGTCTGCTGCCTGGTAGCAGGGTACCGCGCGTGCGCTTCCAGCCCTCACATCAACACTCACTCGTCGTCAACCGCGATGCCCTGCTGCTGGCACTGGGCAATCTGATCGGCAACGCATGCCGGCATGCGGCCAGCGAGGTGGTGGTAAGCGTATCCAAGATCGACCAACGGCTGGTCATCGCCGTCGACGATGACGGACCAGGGGTCGCCCCGGCAGACCGCGAACGCATTTTCCAGCCCTACGTGCAGTTGCAGCGACACCTCGATGGCTTCGGACTGGGGCTGGCCCTGGTCCACATTATCGCCATCAAACACGGTGGCCAGGCGGACGTCTGCGACTCCGTCCTCGGCGGTGCAAGGTTCCGGCTGTTGCTGCCAAATGCCTGACGCGCTCCCGCTGACCCTCAGCGTGTGGTCGGCAGCGTGAACGCGAACAGTGCCCCTGCGCAGCTCTCCAGCAGCTGGATGTCGCGGCCATGCAGCTGCAGGATGCGATGCACGATCAGCAGGCCAAGGCCGCCGCTGTCAGGCCGTTGGCTGCCCAGTGCAGGCATGGCGGTGAACAGGCTGTCGCGTCGCTCCGGCGCGATACCGGGGCCGCTGTCGGCCACGCTGATCTGCACCTCACCTTCGGCCGCGCGCAGCGTCACCGTGATCCGGCCGCCTTCGGGCGTATGCCGGATCGCGTTGTCCAGCAGATTGGTCAGCACCCGCTCGATCAGCGCCAGATCCGCCACCACCGGCGGCAACCCGGGCGCGATGTCGGCACTCAGCGACTGCCGGCGCGACCCGGCCGCCAACTCGAACTTCTGGAACACATCCTGGACCAGGTCCGGCAGCGAGAACGCCTGCCGGTCCAGCACCACCCCGCCGTGCTCCAGCCTGGCCAGCTCGAACAGGGCCTGGGCCAGCCGCCCGACCTTGTGGCTCTGCGACAGCGCGATCGACAGATAACGCTGGCGCTCGTCGGCGCTGAGCGTGGCGTCTTTCAGCGCCAGCGTTTCCAGATACCCGTGCAGCGAGGACAGCGGCGTGCGCAGGTCATGGGAAATATTCGCCACCAGTTCACGCCGCTGCAGGTCCTGCTGGCGCAGCTGCTGCCACTGCTCGCCCAGGCGCTGGGCCATGTGGCCGAAGGTGTGCTGCAGGATCGCCAGTTCATCACGCTCGCCAATCCGCAGCGGCGCCGGCGCCGGCGCGGCATCCGGGGTGGCCGCATCGACATCGAAGGACTGGATGCGACGGGTCAACTGGCGCAGCGGGCGGGTGACCCAGCGGAACGCGACCAGGCCGGCCAGCAAGCCGACCACCGCCACGATCGCCAGCGACCACAGCGTGGTGCGCAGCGTGCTGTTGGCCGCGATATTGGCCGCCAGCGCTTCGCGCTGTTCACCGACCAGCACCACGTAGATGTAGCCAGCCTGGTGGCCCTGTACCCATAGTGGCGCCGCGTTGAACACCTTGCGGCCGGTCGCGCTGCGCGGGTCATCGCCGAGGATCGGCAGCGGCTCGTCGCGCAGCAGCGCCTGTACCGGCGCCAGATCGACCCGGCTGCGCTTGAGATGGCCGTCCGGGGCATCGTGGCCGAGGATGCGGCCCTGGTCGTCGAGCAGGTACACCTCCACGCTCGGGTTGACCGCCATCAGCTTGCCGAACAGCGCGCGCACCTCGCCGTTGCGCATGCCGCGGCCATCCATCAGTTCGCCGCTGCGCGCGATGTGTTCGGCCAGCCCGCGCGAGAGGCGCTGCACGGTTTCCTGCTCATGCACGGTGGTGCTGCGCATCTGGATCCACACCAGCGCGCCACAGCACAGCAACAGCAGCGCGAAGAACACCGCGGACAGGCGCTGGGACAAGGTGAGCCGGATCATGCGTCGCCGCCTTCGTTGCCATCGACCAGTTTGTAGCCGCGCCCCCAGACCGTCTGGATGCGCTGCGGATTGGCCGCATCGCGCTCGATCTTGTTGCGCAGCCGGTTGATGTGGGTGTTGACGGTGTGTTCGTAGCCGTCGTGCTGGTAGCCCCATACCTGGTTGAGCAGGTCCATGCGCGAATACACCTGCCCCGGATGGCGGGCAAAGAAGTACAGCAGGTCGAACTCGCGCGGGGTTAGTTCCAGCGGCCGTCCCTCCACCAGCGCCGTGCGTGCGACTGGATCGATGCGCAGCCCGGCCACCTCGGTTTCACCGGCATCGATGCGCGCGTTCTGCGCCATCGCTTCCACACGGCGCAGCAGCGCTTTCACCCGCGCGACCAGTTCCAGCATCGAAAAGGGTTTGGCCAGGTAGTCATCCGCGCCCAGTTCCAGGCCGAGGATGCGATGCACTTCGCTGGCACGCGCACTGGTGATGATGATCGGGGTATAGCGCGTCATCGCGCGGGCGCGCTTGCAGATTTCCAGCCCGTCCACGCCGGGCAGCATCAGGTCCAGCACCAGCGCGCTCCAGGGTTGCCCCTCGAGCAGGGCCAGGCCCTCGTCGCCGGTGGCGGCATGGGTGACCTCATAGCCCTCGTCGCGCAGGTGCATGCGCAGCAGGTTGGCGATGTGGACATCGTCTTCGACGATCAGGACACGCTTGGCGCTGCTCATCGGCTCTGGAGGCGGCAGGAAGGCATGACGCATTGTCGACGGATCGCGCCCGGAATGTGTCACGGAAAATTTAACCCTGCGTGAGGATTCGTTGACCCGGCCGGGCGCAGCATGGCCGCATCGTCCCCCTGCCCGGAGATCGGCCATGCGTTACACACGTCGCAATGTGCTTGGAATGGGCGGCATGGCAGCCGCCGCGGGCCTGTTCGGCCTGACTGCCTGCAGCGGCCCTGCCCCGGCGGCGCCCGCCGCGCCGGTCCGCCAGTTCGAGGTCATGCGCAGCGATGCGCAGTGGCGCGAGCAGCTCACCCCGGCCCAGTACAGCGTGCTGCGCCGGCAGAGCACCGAGCGGCCGTTCAGCAGCCCGCTCAACAAGGAACATCGGCGCGGCACCTTCACCTGTGCCGGCTGCGCGTTGCCGCTGTTCTCCTCCGCCACCAAGTTCGACAGCGGTACCGGCTGGCCGAGCTTCTGGGCGCCGCTGCACGATGCCGTCGGTGAAGACCGCGACGCCACGCTGGGCATGATCCGCGTCGAGGCGCATTGCCGGCGCTGCGGTGGCCATCTTGGCCACGTCTTCGACGACGGCCCGCGCCCGACCGGACTGCGCTACTGCATGAACGGCGTGGCCATGAACTTCATCGCGGCCTGAGCGCTGCACTTCCCTGCGTCATAGAAGGACCTCTCCATGCTTCTGCTCGTGCTGGCCTACCTCGGTGGCGTGCTCACCATCCTCAGTCCCTGCATCCTGCCGGTGCTGCCGTTCGTGTTCGCTCGGTCCGACCGCCCCTTCCTGCGCAGTGGGTTGCCGCTGCTGATCGGCATGGCGCTGATGTTTGCCGTCGTCGCCAGCCTGGCGGCGGTGAGCAGCCAGTGGGTGGCGCAGGCCAACCAGATCGGACGCTGGATCGCGCTGGTGGTCATGGCGGTGTTCGCACTGGCGTTGCTGTGGCCGGCGTTGGCCGATCGCCTGCTGTCGCCGTTCCAGCGCCTGGGCGCGCGACTGAGTGCCTCGGCCGATGCGGCCAGTGATGCCGGCCGTGGTGGCGTGGGCACCTCGCTGCTGATCGGCATCGCCACCGGCCTGCTGTGGGCACCCTGCGCCGGCCCGATCCTCGGCCTGATCCTGACCGGTGCGGCGCTGCAGGGCGCGAGCGTGGGCACCAGCGGGCTGCTGCTGGCCTACGCGCTGGGCGCGGCCACCTCGCTCGCGCTGGCGATCTGGATCGGCGGGCGGGTGTTTGCCGCGCTCAAGCAGCGCCTCGGCGTGGGTGAGTGGGTGCGCCGTGGACTGGGCATCGCCGCGCTGCTGGCAGTGGTCGCCATCGCGATGGGGTGGGATACCGGCGTACTGACCCGGCTGTCCACCGTCAGTACGGCCCGGGTGGAGCAGGGTCTGCTCGACGTGTTGCCGGCGCAGTCGCCTGTGGCTGGCGCCGCCATGATGAGCGCTGCCACGGGCGCGACAGGGCAAGCGCTGCCGGTGGAAGGCACCCTGCCTTCGCTGGCCGGTGCCACCGGCTGGCTCAACAGTCCACCCTTGGATGCACAAGCGCTGCGCGGCAAGGTGGTGCTGGTCGATTTCTGGACCTACTCGTGCATCAACTGCCTGCGTGCCATGCCCTACGTACGCGAGTGGGCCGAGCGCTACCGCGACCATGGGCTGGTGGTGATCGGCGTGCACGCGCCGGAGTTCGCCTTCGAGCGCAACCTGGTCAACGTGCAGCGCGCCGTGAAGGACCTGAAGGTCAGCTACCCGGTCGCGATCGACAACGACTACGCGATCTGGCGCGGCTTCAACAACAAGTACTGGCCGGCGCACTACTTCATCGACGCGCAGGGCCGGATCCGCGCGCATCACTTCGGCGAAGGCAACTATGCGCAGTCCGAGCAGATCATCCGCCAGCTGCTGCGTGAAGCCGGCAACACGCTGCCCGGTGACGATGCACCGGTGGCGATGACGCTGGATGGCGTGGCGCGCCAGGCCGACATGGACAACCTCAAATCGCCGGAGACCTACCTCGGCCATGCACGGGCCGAGAACTTCGCCTCGCCCGGTGGCCAGCGCCAGGATCAACCCGCCGACTACACCGTGCCTGCCACGCTGCAGCACAACCAGTGGGCGCTGGCCGGGCGCTGGACCGTGGGCAACGAAGACGCCCGGCTGGAGACGGGCGGCGGCCGCATCGCCTTCCGCTTCCATGCGCGCGACCTGCACCTGGTGCTGGCCCCGGGCGAAGACGGCAAGCCGGTCCGGTTCCGCGTGCGCATCGATGGGCAGGCGCCGGGCGCAGCGGCCGGTGGCGATGTTTCCGCCGACGGCGACGGCCACGTCGATGAAAACCGCCTGTACCAGCTGATCCGCCAGTCCGGCGCCGTGCAGGAACGCACCTTCGAGATCGAGTTCCTCGATCCGGGCGTGCGCGCCTACGCCTTTACGTTTGGGTGAGGAGCCATCGCATGAAGATCGCATTCGACAAACTCGTTGCCGGCGGCATCGCCGTCGCCATCGCCGTACTCACCGCCAGCGTGGCGGTTGGGCTGGATCGACCGGCGCACGCCGCGGCGACCAGCGCGACCGTGGCCGTGCCACCGCCTGCCGGGAAGGCGGACCTGCACCAGCCCGGCATCAAGCGCGCCCAGGTGGTGTTCGCCGGCGGCTGCTTCTGGGGTGTGCAGGGCGTGTTCCAGCACATCAAGGGCGTGGACAATGCGCTCTCCGGTTACATCGGTGGCAGCGCCTCCACCGCGACCTATCCACGCGTCGGCAGTGGCGGCACCGGCCATGCCGAGGCGGTGCAGGTGACCTACGACCCCTCGCAGGTGAGCTACGGCCAGCTGCTGCAGGTGTTTTTCTCGGTGGCGCACGACCCGACCCAGCTCAACCGGCAAGGCCCGGACCGTGGCACCCAGTACCGTTCGGCCGTGTATGCCGACGATGCGGCCCAGCGTGATGCCACCCGCGCCTACATCGCCCAGCTGCAACAGGCCAGGACCTTTGCCGCGCCGGTGGTCACCCAGGTCGACGGTGGCAAGCCGTTCTTCGCCGCCGAGGGCTACCACCAGAACTACCTCACGCTGCATCCGGAATCGCTGTACATCCGCATCAACGACCTGCCCAAGGTGGCCGCGCTGAAGCAGCAGTATCCGGCGCTGTACCGCGAACAACCGCGACTGGTCAGCACCACCATTTCGGCCCGCTGAGGACGCTGAAAACAAGAAAAAACGCACGGCACACCGTGACCTGCCGTGCGCGAGGGAAGTCGGGATGCCCATGGTAGGCTGGCGCCAGGCGCGGATACAGATGCAGACGGCTGTCATCCGCACGGTTACAGATCCCGTGGATGCAGCTGCGATGGCGACCAACCTCTACCAATCCCTGGCCGATGAAATGGCCGATGCCATCCGCAGCGGACGGCTGCCGGTCGGCACCCGTCTGCCATCGCTTCGCGGGCTGGCGACGCAGCGCAGCCTCAGCCTCAACACGGTGATCGCCGCCTATCGGCAACTGGAAGATGCCGGGCTGGTGCTGCCGCGCCCCAAGGCCGGCTTCGTGGTCAGTCCGCGCCTGCCCGAGCCGACGCAATCGCTGCGACAGGCGCCGTCACCGCCGACCGCACCCGGCCAGCAGGCGATGATGGCCCGCGTACTGGCCGCGCAGCAGCAGCCGGGCATCGTCGATCTGGCCTTTGCCGGCCCGCGCGGCAAACGCTTCTACCCCGGTGCGCAGCTGGCCCGCAGTACCGCGCAGGTACTGCGTCGTGCCGCCACCACGGTGGAAACCTACGCCCGTCCAAACGGCGCGGCGCGGCTGCTGACCCAGATCGTGCAACGCGGGCCGCGGCTGGGGCTGCACACCACGGTGGATCGGCTGGTGCTCACCCACGGGGCGATGGAGGCCCTGCAACTGGCACTGCGCGTGGTGACAAAACCTGGCGACGCGGTCGCCATCGAAGCACCGTCCTACTTCAACATCTACCCGCTACTGCGCAGCCTGGGCCTGCGTGCGATCGAACTGCCGACCCACCCGCGCGACGGGCTCGATCTGGACGCGCTGGAAGCCCTGCTCGAGACCGGCGGTATCGCCGCGATCATGGCCATGCCGACCGTGCACAATCCGCTCGGCGGCAGCATGCCGGTGCCGAACAAGCAACGCCTGGCCGCACTGGTCAACCACCACCAGGTGCCGCTGATCGAAGATGCGGTCTACGCCGAGCTGCAGTTCAAGGAACCCCTGGAGCCGTTGGCCAAGAGCTTCGATCGCGACGGCTGGATCATGGTCTGCAGTGGCTTCTCCAAGACGCTCGCGCCGGACTACCGGATCGGCTGGCTCGACGGAGGTCGCTTCGCGGCCGATATCCAGCTGCTCAAGTTCCATTCCTCCGGCGCCGAGTCACGCCTGCTCGGCGATGCGGTGGCGGCGTTCCTGGAAGCCGGAAACTACGAACACCATCTGCGCGGGCTGCGCCGACTCTACAGCGACCAGGTCGGCCACGTGCGCGGACTGATCGCCCAGCATTTTCCGCCCGGCACCTCGGCCACCCAGCCCAGCGGTGGGTTCCTGCTGTGGGTGGAACTGCCCGCGGCCATCGATGCCGGGGAACTGTTCGAGCAGGCCCTGGCCGCGGGCGTGGTGTTCATGCCCGGCCAGGTGTACTCGCGCGGTGCACGTTACCGGCACTGCCTGCGCCTGTCGTGCTGCCAGGAACTGGACGAGCGCTTTGTCGGCGCGATCGCTGCGTTAGGGCGGCTCGCCACCGCGCTGCAGGCACGCGCGGCCGGCTGACGCTCAGGACACCAGGCGGTCTGCCAGGCTCGCCGGATCCGCACCCGGCGCATACGGCAGGCGGCCCCAGCACGGCATCGGCAACCGCGCCTTGAGCAGCGCGACATTCTCATCGCGCCGGGCCATCGCCGGATCCACTTCGTTGGCGATCCAGCCGATGCAGCGCGCGCCACGGGCCGCGATCGCCTCGGCGGTCAGCCGCGCATGGTTGAGGCAGCCCAGCCGCAACCCGACCACCATCACCACCGGCAGTTCCAGCGCCTGCACCAGATCACTCTGGTCCAGCGTGGCCGACAGCGGCGCCAGCCAGCCGCCGACACCCTCCACCACCACCGTATCGGCGCTGGCGCGCAGGCGCGCGAAGGCGGCTTCGATCGGCGCCAATGACAGCTGCACACCGGCCTCGGCCGCGGCGATCTCCGGCGCCAGCGGCTGCTCCAGCGCGAATGGATTGAGGTCGTCATACGCAGGCACCGGCAGGCTGGCCGCCAGCAGGGCGGTGGCGTCCTCGTTGCGCAGTCCTTCCGGCGTGCGCTCGCAACCGCTGGCGACCGGCTTCATGCCCACTGCGGTAGCACCATGCCGACGCAGGGCGTGCAGCAGCACACAGCTGCTGAAGGTCTTGCCGATGCCGGTATCGGTACCGGTGACGAACAGGGCGGCAGGCAGCGGCGCAGGCAGTGACATAGGGACGACCAGGAGGGGAACGCGCCATTATCCGCCCTCCCGGCAGCGCTGCGCTGCGGTCCGCTGCGTTCCGCGGGCCCCGGCGCAGGCGGGCGTTCGGCTTGGTAGACTGCGGCCATGTTCGATACCTCCACGCTCACCGGCAGCAAGCCGGAACAGTACGGCCAGCTGCTGGCCCAGGCCCGCGCCCTGGTGCACGGCGAGCGCGACCGCATCGCCAATGCAGCCAACCTGTCGGCGCTGGTCTACCACGCCCTGCCGCACCTGAACTGGGTCGGCTTCTACTTCTTCGACGGCAACGAGCTGGTCGTCGGCCCGTTCCAGGGCCTGCCCGCCTGCGTGCGCATTCCGCTCGACAAGGGCGTGTGTGGCGCCGCGGCGTCGCAGCGGGTGACCCAGCGGATCGAAGATGTCGACGCGTTCCCGGGCCATATCGCCTGCGATTCGGCCTCGCGCTCGGAACTGGTGGTGCCGCTGATCCACAACGGCGAGCTGGTCGGTGTGTTCGATCTGGATAGTCCTTCACTGGCACGTTTCGACGCCGAGGACCAGGCCGGCTTGGAGGCGATCGCCGCCGTGTTCGTCGAGGCCCTGGGATGAGTAGCGCCAAGCTGCGCAACATCGGCCCGAAGAGCGCAGCGTGGCTGCGCCAGGTCGGGCTGCGTACGCCGGAAGACCTGGTGGCGGTCGGCGCCGTCGGTGCCTTCGTCAAGGTGCGCCGCGCCGGCTTCAAGCCAAGCTTGAACCTGCTCTATTCGCTGGAAGGCGCCCTGCAGGACTGCCACTGGCAGGACCTGCCGGAGGCACGCCGCATGACGCTGGTAGCCGAATACGAAGCGATCATCGCCGACCAGCCGTTGAAGAAGGCGCCGCCTGCGTCCGGCCCGGTCTACGACCGCACGGTCGAGCATCGCGATGATGACGGCGACGAAGCAACGCCGTTCGAGATCGACGACGACCATCGCTGAACCCCGGGTATCGACAGCGCGTCGATACCCGTGCGCCCTCACACCTGCTGCAGCTCCAGCAGTTCGCCCCACAGTTGATCGTCCTCGCGCTCCACGCGCAGCCGCAGCCGGGTGCCGTGATCGATCCGCAACGCCCAGCACATCGCCATCGGCAGGCCGCATACCTGCGACAGCACCATCCGCAGCGGTCCGCCATGGCTGACGATCAGGGTGGAGACCCGCTCGGGCTCATCCAGCAGCCGATGCAGTCCACGCGCGATGCGGCGCTCGAATTGGCCCCAGCTTTCGCCATGTGGTGGCGGGTTGGCATGCGGGTCCAGATGGAAGGCCGACAACGCATCCATCGGCAGCGACTCCAGCGCGCCACCGTCCCAGTCACCAAAATCCAGCTCTTCCCATTCCTCGTCGGTGTCCACCGCCAGCCCAAGCGGGCTCGCCAGCGCTTCGGCCGTGACCACGGCGCGCTGCCGTGGCGAACACAGCACACGCTGCCAGGTCAGCGCGGCGTAGCGCGCACACAAGGCATCGGTCGCGCCTTCATGCAGTGGCGGATCGGTACGGCCATCGAGATGGTCGTCGCGGCCGGTGCTGGCGTGGCGGATCAGGTCGAGGATCATGCACGGCCCCGTCTACTGCCCGCGGCGGCCGACCAGTGAGGGTCGCGGGCGTCGGTACCGGGCTGCTGCAACCACGTTGGGGTCATGGGGATCACATCGAAAAAGCGAGGCGCATTCTAACCGCTGCGCTCCACCGGCCCGGCCGATGGCTTAGACTGCGCCCACTTTCAGGTGACCCGGGGCTGCAACGCCGCCAGGTTGAAACGGGAAGCCGGTGACGCGTCAGGCCCTGTGCCCGCCGCTACTCCGGCGCTGCCCCCGCAACGGTAAGCGAGGAAACACCAGGCAACACGCCACTGTGCTCCGGCATGGGAAGGCGCCTGGCACGATGGCACCCCCATCGACCCGCGAGCCCGGAGACCGGCCTGGAAGACGACTGGTTGCGATGCGGCGGGCATGGCGGCGGCAAGCAGGCGCCTGCGTGCGCCCGCCCACCGTCGAATCTCCCTGCAGCGCGATCATCCCCACCCCTTGCCGCGCGGGCGTGCGCGGTGCATGGAGTCATCGATGAAGCTGCAGATCCCCGTTCTTTCCCTGGCCGTCCTGTCGGCCCTGCCCCTGCTGGCGTCCGCCCAGGACGAGGCCACCGCACTGGACCAGGTGCTGGTCACCGCCACCCGTACCCCGATCGCCCTGCAGGACAGCATCTCGCCGGCGCAGGTGATCGACCGCGCCGAGATCGAGCGCAGCCAGGCGCCCTCGCTGCAGGATCTGCTGCGCGGCCGGGCTGGCATCAACCTCAACAACAGCGGCGGCCTCGGCAAGCAGAGTTCGCTGTTCCTGCGCGGCACCAACTCGGCCCACACCCTGGTGTTGGTCGATGGCGTGCGCATCAACACCGGTGACCTCGGCCTGGCCATGATCCAGGACCTGCCGCTGGCGCAGATCGAACGGATCGAAATCGTGCGCGGCCCGCAGTCCAGCCTGTACGGCGCCGACGCGATCGGTGGCGTCATCCAGATCTTCACCCGCCGCAATGCCGGCCAGTTCGCCCCGCACCTGCAGCTTGGCGGCGGCAGCAACGGCCTGCGCGAGGCCAGCGGCGGCTTCGGTGGCAGCGGTGAGCGCGGCTGGTTCGGCACCGACATCGCCTACCAGCACAGCGATGGCATCAACGCCTGCCGCGGCTCGGTCGCGCCGTTCGCCGGCTGCGGCGCCGATGAGCCCGACCGTGACGGTTACCGCAACCTGTCGATGAGCCTGCGCGGCGGCTATGCGCTGACCGACACGCTGAGCCTGGAAGGCACCGCGCTGCGCGCCGAAGGCGAGAACCACTACGACGGCTACTACAGCTACTCCGACACGCTGCAGCAAGTGCTCGGCGGCAAGCTGCGCTACACGCCCAGCGAGCGCCTCAACCTGACCGTCAGTGTCGGCCGTGCCGACAACGAATCGGACAACTACAACGGTGATACCTGGCTGGGCAACGCGCAGACCCACCGCGACAGCGCCTCGGTGCAGGCCGATATCGGCATCGCCGACGGCCAGCTGCTGAGCGCCGGCGTGGACTGGAGCCAGGACAACCTGGACGGCAGCAGCGCCGGCTATCTGGTCGACAGCCGCGACAACACCGGCGTGTTCGTGCAGTACCAGGGCCGCTTCGGCGCGCACCACGTGCAGGCCAGCGTGCGCAACGACGACAACGAACAGTTCGGCAACCACACCACCGGCAGCCTCGGCTGGGGCCTGGAGCTGGGCAGCGGGTTCCGCCTCAACGCCAGCTACGGCACCGCATTCAAGGCCCCGACCTTCAGTGATCTGTACGACCCGTGGAGCGGCGTGCCGACCCTGGACCCGGAAAAATCCAAGAGCGCGAACCTCGGCATCGCCCAGCAGGGTGATGGCTGGCGCTGGGGCCTGGATGTGTACGAAACGCGCATCGATGACCTGATCACCTACGACGCCACCACCTTCATGATGTCGCAGGTCGAGAAGGCCCGCATCCGCGGCGCCGAACTGACCGGTGCCATCACCGTCGCCGGGTTCGATCTCAACGCGCAGCTCAGCCACACCGATCCGCGCAACCGCACCGACGGCAGCGCGCAGTTCGACAACTGGCTGGCCCGCCGCGCACAGAACACCGCGCGCCTGGACGTGGACCGCCGCTTCGGTGACTTCCGCGCCGGCCTCACCGTCAACGGCGCCGGCAAGCGTTACGACGATGCCGCGAACACGGTGGGCCTGGGCGGCTACGGCACCGTGGACCTGCGCCTGGAATACGCCCTGACCCGCGACTGGTCGGTGCTGGGCCGGGTCAGCAACGTCTTCGACCGCGACTACGAAACCGTCGCCTGGTACAACCAGCCCAGTCGCGAGTACCGCCTGAGCGTGCGCTACCAGCCGAAGTAAGCGCGCGGGACGGCGGCACCGCTGCCGTCCCACCCTCGGCAGGTGCCGACCGTTGGTCGGCACAATCGTTGAATCTGGTAGGTGCCGAGCGTTGGTCGGCACAATCATTGAATCTGGTAGCTGCCGACCGTTGGTCGGCACACGCGCATCAGAGCGCCAACAAGTCCCGCAGATCGTCCATCACTGCAACTGCCTCGACATTGTCCAGATCCAGCCCACGTGGATACCCATAGCGCACCAGCGCCACCGGCATGCCTGCATCCACGGCGGCGCGGTAATCGGTGATCGAATCGCCCACCATCAAGGCGGCTCCTACACCCACATTGAAGTGCGCCGCGATATGCCGCAACGGCGCCCCGCTCGGCTTGCGCTCCGACAGCGAATCCCCGCCCAGCACCAGCGCGAACTGATCCCGCAGACCGAAGTGCTGCAGCAACGGTGCCACCAGCGCGGACGGCTTGTTGGTGCAGATCGTCAGCGTCACCGCGCGTTCGCGCAATGCAGCCAACGTCTCGGTCACACCATCGAACAGGCGCGGACTGCGCAACAGGCAGGCCTCGTAGTGCCGCATGAAACCAGGCATCACCCTGTCCAAGTCGATACTGCTGCCGGCCGCGGTGAATGCCTGTTCGACCAGCCGGCGCACCCCATCGCCGATCCAGGTCAGCACGGTCGCCTCCGGCACGCGCGGCAACGCCCAGTCTTCCAATGTGCGGTTGAGCGCCTCGGCGATATCGGCCGCGCTGTCCACCAGCGTGCCATCCAGATCGAACACCACCAACGGATACGGGTACGGATACGACAAGGCAATGCTCACTTCCACAGCAGGGAAGCGCCATTGTACGGAGGTGCGTGTGTGATGCCGATGCACGCCCGGGTAGAGCCGCGTTTACAGCTGCGCCAGGAATTCCGGGCTGGCAAAACGCTCCACCAGGAAATCCAGGAAGCTGCGCATGATCGTCGGCAGCTGCCGACGCGACGCATACACGGCGTGGATGCCCAAGCCTTTCACTTCGTAATCCGGCAGCACCTCGATCAGTTCACCACTGCGCAGCAACGGCGCGATCTGATACGTGGGCAGCATCGCGATGCCGGCGCCGGCACGCACCGCTTCAAGCAGCAGCGATGCTTCGTTGGCACTGATGTTGCCGCCCACTGCCACCGCGATCTTCCGCCCGTCGCGCTGTAGATGCCACACGCTCTTGCCGACGTAGTGGTGGGTGAGACAGTTGTGTGCGGCCAGCGCATCGGCGGTGGTCGGTGTGCCATGCTCGGCCAGGTACGCCGGTGCCGCGCACAGCACCGACCGGCACGGCGCCAACGGACGCGCGATCAGACTCGGGTCGATCGCGCGCGAAATGCGTACCGCGATGTCCACGCGCTCTTCGACCAGATTGACGGCCCTGTCCACCAGCAGCAGTTCCACCCGCGTGAGCGGATGCCGTTTGACGAACGCCGCCACCGCTGCCGCCAGGTGGATCTGCCCGAACGAGACACTCGCGGTGACCCGCAGCAGACCATGCGGCTCGGGGTTGTCGGTGGCCAGCTCACCGCGCAGCTCATCGCCGATCGCCAGCATCTGCCGGAAGCGCAGCAGCGCGGCTTCGCCCGGGTCGGTCAGACTGATCCGGCGCGTGGTCCGGTGCAGCAGCCGCGCGCCCAGCCAGCGCTCCACCTCGGCCAGATAGCGCGTCACCATCGCCCGTGACATCTCCAGTGCCTCGGCCGCCGCGGTCAGGCTGCCGCGTTCGGCCACCTCGACGAACACGTTCATGGCGGTCATCCGGTCCATTTGATCGATCCGTGCAACAAATTAGGCCGTTATACGCGGTTTTTCGCTCGATTCCAGAAGCATACGCTGGGCTTCCTCCCTCAACGGACCTCCCCATGAAAATCGCGCTTGTTGGTGCCACCGGCAATATCGGCCGTGAAATCACCCGCCAGGCCCTCGCCCGCGGCCATCAGGTCACCGCCATCGTGCGCCGCGAGACCGACCTCCCGGCCGAACTGGACGGTGCCCAGCTCGCCGTCGCCGCGCTGGACGATACCGATGCCCTGGCAGCGGTGATCGCCGGCCATGACATCCTGGCCAGCGCCTTCGGCCCGCGCCCGGGCGATGCGCCCAGCACGGTCACCACCACCACCGCCGCGCTGGTCGCTGCTGCCCGCCAGGCCGGCGTGCCCCGCTTCATCATGGTCGGCGGCGCCGGCAGCCTGGAGGTTGCACCGGGCGTGCAGCTGGTGGACACCGAGGGCTTCCCGGACGCCTACAAGCCGGTCGCCCTGGCCGCCCGCGAGACGCTGAAGCAGCTGCGCGCCGTCGACGACCTCGACTGGACCTTCTACTCCCCCGCCGCCGAAATCGGCCCTGGCCCGCAGCGCGGTGGTTTCCGCACCCAGGCGCAGAATTTCCTGGTCGGTGCCGACGGCCACAGCCGGATCAGCTACCCCGACTACGCCGACGCCTTCGTCAGCGAGATTGAAACCCCGCAGTACGTGCGGCAGATCGCCACGGTTGCGTACTGACCAGGCCGCCGATGTGAAGCAGCCGACCAACGGTCGGCTCTACCGGCCCCGGGGTCATGTCGGGGCCGTATCGCCCCGGTGTGTGCCGGGACCGCGCTGCACAGGACTCCTTGAAATGCCGACCGTTTCCCGCACGACCCTGGCCCTGGCGTTGACGCTCGGTACCGCGTTCGCCGTGAGCCCACCGGCCATCAGCCACGCTGCTGCGGCCACCGCCGAAGCCCACGCGCTGCAGGTGCAGCCCTACCACCCCGGTGACAAGGCGCTGTTTTCCGTCGCGTCCACCCTGATCACCGGCCGCCACGACGCCATCCTGGTCGACGCCCAGTTCGCCACATCCGACGCCGCCCAGCTGGTGCAGCGCATCCGCGCCTCCGGCAAACGGCTGACCACGATCTACATCAGCCACGGTGACCCCGACTACTACTTCGGCCTGGCCACCCTGCAGGACGCCTTCCCCGACGCCCGCATCCTCGCCACGCCGACCACCGTCGCTCACATCAACGCCACCCAGGCCGCCAAACTCGCGTACTGGGGCCCCCGGATGGGCGCAGGCAAACCCACCCGCATCGTCATCCCCGAACCGCTGGAGGGCGACACCCTCACCCTCGAAGGCCAACCGATCAAGATCATCGGCCTCAACGGCCCTACCCCGGACCGCACCGTCCTGTGGATTCCCGCCCTGCGCACGATCCTCGGCGGCATCCCGATCGTCGCCGGCGAACACGTCTGGATGGCCGACACCCAGAGCCCGCAATCGCACACCCACTGGCTGCAGACCCTGGCAACCATCAAGGCCCTCAAACCCACGCGCGTCATCCCGGGCCACTACGCAACGGGTGCCGCCCTGGCCATCAGCGCCGTGGATTTCACCGCCGACTACATCCGCGCATTCGACGAAGAGACCGCACGCAGCAACGACGCCAACACACTGATCGCCGCCATGAAAAAGCGCTATCCGACCCTGGCCGGCGAAAGCTCACTGGAACTGAGCGCGAAAGTAGCCAAGGGCGAAATGCAGTGGCCGTAATGGCGCGAAAATGAAAGGCAGGGCGGCGCGAAGGCGACACGATCACCACGCGTGGGTGAGACCTCCGCATTGAATCCAGATGCGAGCAAAGCTTGGGCGAAGCGTTCGCAACCGTCGGGCGCAACGTCGCTAGCAAGAGTCGAGGGACCGCAGCAGTAGAGTCCTGGCGAGCAACGTCTTCAGTGAATCCGGAAGAGTGCAGGGCACCTTTTCCACGCGCACCGACCAAGTGTCGAAGGGACGACGCGGGTGGGGTATCGGGACCGTGTGTTGCCATGGATGGCAACACACGAGCCTACATGGACGTACTTGCGGCGGGTCCCGATACCCCACCCGCGTCGTCCCAAACCCTCATCACCCGTACACCATCGAATTAGCTGTTGCTGTTGCTGTTGATGTCAACGCTTGAATCGACCAAAAAAACAGCCAAAAAAGCGCACACGAAATCCGGTCAGCTACGTATCACCAAGGTGATCAAACAACCCCGGCTGGCGCATCACCTCCCGCTCCCGGAATCCCCCCAACCCCACCCCCACCAACCGATACCGCGTCTCCAGCGGCAACTCCACCCGCGCCCGCAACCCCAACGCAATATCCCGCAGTTCCTCCATCGACGCCGGCGGCGACTCCGGCGTGAAACTACGCGTGATGATCCGGAACTGCGACGTCTTCAACTTCAACACCACCGTATGCCCCACACGGTCGGTCCTGCGCGTCGCCTGCCACGTCTTCTCCGCCAACTGCACGATCGCCGGCGCCAGATCCTCCAGCAACAGATCCTCCGCGAACGTATCCTCCGACGAAATCGACTGCACCGGTTGATCCGGCTCCACCGGCCGCTCATCGATGCCGCGCGCACGATTGAACAAGCGCCCACCGAACGTCCCGAACCGCGCCTCCAGTTCCTCCAGCGACAGCGAACGCAGATCGCCCACCGTCGCGATGCCCAGCTCGGCCAGCTTCGCCGCCATCACCTTGCCCACGCCCGGCACACGGTTCACCGGGAGCGGCGTCAGGAACTGTTCGATGCGATGCGGCGGCACCACGAACTGCCCATCCGGCTTGCGCCAGTCCGAGGCGATCTTGGCCAGGAACTTGTTCGGCGCGATGCCCGCCGACGCCGTCAGCTGCGTCTCTTCGCGGATCTGCGCGCGGATGATCTGTGCGATCTCCGTCGCCACCGTCAGCCCGCCCTTGTGCTCGGTCACATCCAGGTACGCCTCATCCAGTGACAGCGGCTCCACCAGCTCGGTATGCCGCAGGAAGATCTCGCGCACCTGCCGGGACACTGCCTTGTACCGGACGAAATCCGGCGGCACGAACACCGCATCCGGACACAGCCGCTCCGCGCGCACCGCAGGCATTGTCGAACGCACCCCGAACACGCGCGCCTCGTACGACGCCGCGCACACCACCGAACGCATCCCGCGCCACGCCACCACCACCGGTTTGCCCCGCAACGAAGGATCGTCGCGCTGCTCCACGGACGCGTAAAACGCGTCCATGTCGACGTGAATGATCTTGCGGGGGCGGGACACGGGCGTCGGCACTCGGATGCAGATGAACAAGATTACAGCCACACGCCGCAGTATGGTTGTTGGATAACAACAACATGCGTTTTTGAACCTGAAAACACTACGGCGGCGTACGGTTAAAACGTTTGATTGAATCACTTTTTCTCATGCACTCTTGAGCACTTGCTTCATGCAAGAGCAGTCGACCTGTGGTCGGCTCACCCCGACGACAACTTCTTCAGGATTGCGTTTTCCATGACTCGTCTCAACGCGTTCTCGCGCGACCAGCTGCTGGCCAGCGCCCGCGGTGAACTGTTCGGCCCGGGCAGCGGTCGCCTGCCCAATGATCCGATGCTGATGTTCGATCGCATCACCGATATCCGCGAGGACGGCGGCCCGCACGGCAAAGGCATGGTACGCGCGGAACTGGATATCCGCCCTGACCTGTGGTTCTTCGACTGCCATTTCCTCGGCGACCCGGTCATGCCCGGCTGCCTCGGCCTGGATGCCATGTGGCAGCTGACCGGCTTCTTCCTGACCTGGATCGGTGCGCCCGGCCGTGGCCGCGCCCTGGGTTGCGGTGAAGTGAAATTCACCGGCCAGGTGCTGCCGAACGCCAAGCTGGTCACTTACGAAATCGATATTTCGCGCGTCATCAACCGCAAGCTGGTGATGGCCCAGTCCGACGCCCGCATGCTCGTCGACGGTCGCGAAATCTACGCTGCCAAAGACCTGCGTGTAGGCCTGTTCACTTCCACTGAGAACTTCTGATGCGTCGCGTCGTCATTACCGGAATGGGCATCACCTCGTGCCTGGGCAACGATCTGGACACCGTGTCCTCGGCACTGCGTGAGGGCCGCGCCGGCATCCGCCACCTGCCGGACCACGCCGAAGCCGGCCTGCGCAGCCACGTTGGCGGCAACATCGAGCTGGACCTGGACGCGCAGATCGACCGCAAGGTGAAGCGCTTCATGAGCGATGCCTCGGCCTACGCCTACATCGCCATGCGCGACGCCATCGCCGATGCCGGTCTGGACGAGGCACAGGTCGCCAACCCGCGCACCGGCCTGATCGCCGGCTCCGGCGGCGGCTCCAGCCAGTGGCAGGTGGAATCGGCCGACATCCTGCGCGCGCGTGGCGTGCGCAAGGTCGGCCCGTACATGGTGCCGCGCACGATGTGCTCCACCGTGTCGGCCTGCCTGGCCACCGCGTTCCAGATCAAGGGCCTGAGCTACTCGCTGTCGGCCGCCTGCGCCACCTCCGCCCACTGCATCGGCGCCGCCGCGGACCTGATCCGTCATGGCGCGCAGGACGTGATGTTCGCCGGTGGCGGTGAAGACCTGCATTGGTCGATGAGCGTGATGTTCGATGCGATGGGCGCCCTGTCGACCCGGTTCAACGAGACTCCCGCCTCTGCCTCGCGTCCGTACGACAAGGACCGCGACGGCTTCGTCATCGCCGGTGGCGGCGGCATGCTGGTGCTGGAAGACTATGACCATGCCGTGGCCCGTGGCGCGCGCATCTATGCCGAGCTGGTCGGCTACGGGGTCACCTCCGACGGTGCGGACATGGTCGCCCCGTCCGGTGAGGGCGCGGTGCGCTGCATGAACATGGCGATGGAGCACCTCACCGGCCCGATCGACTACCTCAACACGCACGGCACCTCGACTCCGCTGGGCGATGTCACCGAGCTGAAGGCGGTCCGTGAAGTGTTCGGCGAGACCATCCCGCCGCTGTCGTCGACCAAGGCGCTGTCCGGCCACTCGCTGGGCGCGGCAAGCGTGCACGAAGCGATCTACTGCCTGCTGATGATGCGCGACGGCTTCATCGCCGGGTCGGCCAACATCGGCGAGCTGGATCCGCTGGTGGAAGGCTTCCCGATCGTGCGCGAGACCCAGCCGGCACAGCTCAACACCGTGATGTCCAACAGCTTTGGTTTTGGCGGCACGAACGCGGCGCTGGTCTTCAGCCGGATCTGATTCCCGCGGGGGTGCACATGAAAAAGCCCGGCCATGTGCCGGGCTTTTTCGTGCCGCGCAACCGCCAACGGCAGGCGTCAGCGCGCGCCGGCGGCAGGCAGCAGCGGCACCAGCAACTGCCGCGCATCCAGCAGCGAATCCACGATGCGATGCCCCAGCGCGCGCAGTTCCTCGTCCGGATGCACCAGGTCCGGCACCTGGATCGCGGTCATGCCCGCGCCCACTGCTGCGCGGATGCCCGCCGGCGAATCTTCCAGCGCCAGGCAGCGCGACGGATCCTTGCCCAGCTTCTGTGCCGCCAGCAGGTAGATGTCCGGCGCCGGCTTGGGACGCGACACGTCGCTACTGGTCACCACTACCTCGAAGAACGGCAGCAGGCCGGCGGCGGCCAGTTTGCGCGAAGCACGCGGCTGGCGCGTCGACGTCGCCACTGCACGCGGCACATCGTGATCGCGAAGCAGCTGCAGGATTTCCAGGATCCCCGGGCGCAGCGGCAGACCCTGCTGTGTGCGTGCTTCATAGAGATCATGGCAACGCGCGAACAGCGCGGCAACCTGCTCGGCGTTCACCGTCTGCAGCAGCAGGCGCTCGCAGTCGCGGTCTCCCAGGCCCACCATGCGCAGCCAGAACCCCTCCGGGAACGGCAGCGCCAGTTCCTGCGCGGCCTGCGACCAGCACGCGATCGATACCCGCTCGCTGTCGATCATCAGGCCATCCATGTCGAAGATGACGGCGTCGGGCAGGAACGGCAGCGCGGCGAAGGCAGTCATGGGACGTTGAACAGCGTCTCGAGATCGGCGGCATCGAGCATGCGCCACTCGCCTTCAGGCAGCTCGCCCAGCGACAGCCCGCCGATGCGGCTGCGGTGCAGCGCCTCGACGTGGTTGCCGACCGCCGCGAACATGCGGCGCGCCTGGTGGTAGCGGCCCTCGTGCAGGACCAGCTGCGCCTGGCGCGGACCGTTCACGTGCAGCTCGGCCGGCAGCAAGGGCTTGTCGTCCGATTCCAGCAGCAGCCCACCGCTGGCGAAGCGCGCGGTTTCATCGCCGCGCAGGTCCTCGGCCAGGGTGACCTCGTAGGCTTTGTCCAGGCGCGACTTCGGCGACACGATCCGGTGCAGCAGGGCGCCGTCGTCGGTCATCAACAGCAGGCCGCTGGTGTCGCGGTCCAGGCGTCCCACCGAGGACAGCACCGGCGCGCGGTCGCGGTACCGCGGCGGCAGCAGGTCGTAGATCAACCGGCCCTTGTCCTTGGTCGAACAGGTGTAGCCGCGCGGCTTGTGCAGCATCAGGGTCAGCCCCTGCGGCGGGTCCAGCGGCTCGCCCTCGACCCGGATCGCCTCATGTGCGACCGCGTCGTCGGCGTACAGCACCTCGCCCTCGGCATCGGTGATCAGACCAGCGCGGAACATCCCCTGCACCTGCTTGCGGCTGCCATAGCCCAGGTTGGCCAACAGCTTGACCAGCTTCATGCGCGGCCTCTGCGGCCCCACTTCGGCTCGGTGCTGCGCGGGGCCCGGGCCGGGGTGGCGCTCTTGCTGGCCTTGGTCGCTTCGATCAGCTTGAAGCCATCGCGCTCGGCGGCCACGCGGACCTGGCCGAAGCTTTCGTTGAGGATCTGCTCGTACGGCAGATGGCGGTTGGCCACCAGCCACATCCGGCCGCCCGGGCGCAGCGCCTGCGCGGCCACGGCGATGAAGCGCTGGCCGATGTCGGGACGGTCGGCACGCGACGGCGTGTGGAACGGCGGGTTGGTCACGATGAAGTCGTACTCGCCCTCGATCCCGGCGGTGACGTCCTGCCAGTGGTAGGCCAGCGCGGCCGGCTTGCCGAGCGCGGCGAGGTTCTCGCGGGCCAGGGCCAGCGCGCGGCCTTCGGCCTCGTACAGGTCCAGCGCGGTCACGTTCGGGCAGCGGGCCAGCACTTCGGCGGACAGATACCCGAAGCCGGCGCCCAGGTCGGCGCCACGGCCGGCCAGATCGGCCGGCAGCTGCTCGACCAGCAGCGCCGAGGCCGGATCGATGCGGTCCCAGGCGAAGATGCCCGGGCGGCTCTGGAAGCGGCCGCCCAGGATCGCGCGCGGTGCGTCCAGCGACGCCCAGCGCTGCGCGAGCGTCGCGTCATGCTGGCCGTTGAGGGGCGCGGTCCAGTAGGCGCGGCAGTGATTCTTGGTCAGCTTGCCGCCCAGGCCGGCCAACTGCTGCAGGTCGCCTTCGCCGGAGCGGGCGCCTTCGTTGTTGTGCTGGCAGGCGACCACGATGCCACCCGGGGCGGCCAGGGCCAGCGCACGCGCGAACAGGGCCTTGGCTTCCTCGCGCTGGCGCGGCGGCAGCACCAGTACCGCGGCATAGCGGGTGGGGTCGCTGGCCAGCTGCTGCTCGTCGCGCACGGTCCAGCCACTGGCTTCCAGGGCGTCGGCGAACGGGCGGAAGCTCTGCTCGCAGACCAGCTGGGCCGGCTGGGCATGCTCGCGCAGCGGGGCGCCATCGCGGGCGCGCAGGAACAGCACGGGGCCGGCCGGCCAGGCCAGTGCGCCACTGGCGAATGGCAGGAACAGGGTTTCCAGGGGAGCGTCGTGCTGGGCAGCCATGCGGGGGCACATCTTGAAAAGAGACCGCCATTCTACCGGTTCGCCCCGCCCGGCCCGGATTTGCGTTTATTCAACGTCCTGTTGATGCCCTGACAACATCCAAACCGGCAGGGTGGAGCCTCACTTCCCGTGGAGATGGCTCATGCGTGCATTGTTCGTCGGTGGCGTAGTCGACAACAGCGAGATGGACATGGAGGGCAGCCAGCCACCGGTGCATTACCCCGAAGACACCGGCGGCGGCCATTCGCGCTACCGCCTGCATCAGATCGGCAAGACCTCGGACGGCAACGTGGCCTATGCGGTGTATGGCGCGCCGGACATGGCCGATGAAGAAGTGGCCCGGATCGCCGATGAGCGTGCCTACGCGCGCCGCTTCGAGGCCGAACCGAGCGAGTTCATCCACTGAGCCGGCCGCAGCCTGGCCTGCCCGCCGCGATCATTCGCGGTAGGGCAGCTGCCGGACGGCCGTGATCTGGTCGAGCCAGATCAGGTGCTGCTGGACCGGCGTGTCCAGATCGTCCAGCCGCAGCTGGCCGTTGCTGCCTTCGTTTTCCTCGGCGTCGCGGTACTGCTGCAGCGTCGGTTGCACCGCCACGGTACCCAGCAGGCGGCTGCCATCCTCAAGCGTGAGTTCGACCTGGGTCTGGCCGTGCAGTTGCGGCAGCAGCGCTTCCAGGGCGGCGATGGCCGCTGGGTCAGTGTGGATGCGGGGGGCATAACGGGACATGGCAACTCCTGTGGCGTACCCGCTCAGTGTGCCCGCCGCTGCGTCAACACGTTGCCAACAACCACCGCCAACGCGGCGGTTTCAACGGCCAGCGAGGACGCCACGCACGGCCGCCACCAGCTGGGCGACCGAATACGGCTTGGCCACGTGCTCCTGGAAGCCCGAGGCCAGCGCCCGCTTGCGGTCATCGGCACGCGCCAGCGCAGTGACGGCGACGGCGGGCAACGCCTCGGGCTCGACCCCCATGTTGTCGCGCAGCGTGCGCACCAGCCCATAGCCATCCATCCCCGGCATGCCGATGTCGGTCAGCAGGGCGTCGATGCCGTCGTGGCCGTTCTCGTTGAGCAGCGCCAGCGCTTCGCCGGCAGACGATGCCGTAGTGACGGACGCGCCCTGCTCTTCCAGCAGCCGCCGCAGGTACTCCAGCACTTCCGGCTGGTCTTCCACGGCCAACAGATGCAGGCCCTTGAGCGGATAGGGTTCGATGATCTGCTCGGTGATCGGGCCACTGAACACTTCGCGCAGCGGGCGCCCATCGGCCTGCGGCTGATAGCGCGGCAGGCGCACGTTGAAGCTCGCCCCCTGGCCGTGGCCGTCGCTGCTGGCCGCGACCACGCCGCCATGCAGTTCCACCAGCTGCTGCACGATCGCCAGCCCCAGCCCCAGCCCGCCATGGCGGCGTGTGGTGGTGCCGTCGGCCTGGCGGAACCGGCTGAACAGATGGCGCAGGAACTCCGGCGCGATGCCGTCACCGGAGTCGGTCACGGTGATCGACCAGTGCCCGCCGTCGGCAGCCAGGGTCAGCACCACGCGCCCCTCGGCCGGGGTGAATTTGATGGCGTTGGAGAGCAGGTTCCACAGCACCTGCTGCAGGCGCGTGGCATCACCCAGGACCAGACACGGCTCGTCGGGCATCACCAGTTCCATCGACAGCGCCTTGCCTTCGGCAACCAGCTCCTGTGCGCGCATCGCCTCTTCCAGCTGCGCCCGCAGATCCAGCATTTCCACTTCCAGCTGGACCTTGCCGAGCAGCATGCTGCTCAGGTCCAGCATGTCCGAGATCAGCCGCTTCTGCGCCATCGCGCTGTTGGCGATCACGCCCAGGCCCTTGTACATCGGGCTGGTATTGTCGATGCGCTGCAGCAGCAGCTCGCTCCAGCCCAGGATGGTGGTCAGCGGGGTACGCAGCTCGTGCGAAAGCGTGGCCAGGAACTCATCCTTCAGCCGCGCCATGTTCTCGGCGGCACTGCGCGCGGCACGCTCGGACTGCAGCAGCTCCTCGCGCGCCATTTCGATCTCGCGGCGTTCGGTCACGTCGGGGCTGCTGCCGGCCAGGCCGATGAAACGTCCCATCCGCGAGAAGCGCGGACGCGCGTTCATTTCCAGCCAGCGCCATTGGCCATCGGCGCGGCGGCCGCGCACCAGCGCATGCATGGAACGCTGTGACTTCAGCGCCTCCTGCAGTTCGTAATCGAACACCGAAGCATCGTCGGGATGCACCAGCCCACGCCAGACATCGTCCGGTACGCGCTGCTCGTCACCGCCGAAGAACTCACTGAAGGCACTGTTGACGAAGCGCGAATGACCGCGCTCATCCAGCACCCAGACCGGCATCGGCAGGCCATCGGCCAACGCACTGAAGCGCGCCTCGCTTTCGGCCAGTTCCACTTCGATGTGCTTGCGGTTGGTGATGTCGAAGAACACCACGGCCACCAGGTGCTCGTCCGGCTCGCCGACGCTGACCGCCTCGACCGAATACCACCGGTTCAGCGCGCGTGCTTCCATCTCGAACTGCCGGGCCTGGCCGCTCAGTGCCACCTCGCCATAGGTGCGGTACCAGTCCGTCTCATGGCCCGGCTGCAGGCTTGTCATCCGCTGCCCGCAGACATTGCTCAGCCCGGTGTTGCGCGAAAACGCCTCGTTGACCTCCACGAACCGGTAGTCCACCCCCACGCCGGCGTCATCGAAGATCACCTCGATGATGCAGAACCCCGCATTCAGGCGCTCAAGGACCGTGCGATACAGGGCCGGATCCGGCGATGAAGCCAGGAAAGAGGCGCGTTCCAACGTCGAAGTGGGCAGGCTGGGCAAGGGCTTCAATGAGGCAACTGGCGAAACAGAGGAGGACAGGATCGGCCAACGCGCGTATTCGCAGCGTCAAGCGCCAGGGGGCGCGGGGCAGGCCTGGGTGAATTGGCGCCAACCGCAGAGGCGGAGCATACGCGCGTGCATTGTCCGCCACCCGGATCAGGATCACACTGGGCACCTGATCCCACTTGTGATCGCGACCCAGGAGTTGTCATGAACCGCACATCCCTGATCGCCGGGGCGTTGGCCGGGCTGCTGCTGATCGGCAGTGCTGCCGCTACCGCCGCCCCGCGCACCGTGACCGACCCGCAGGCCCCGCGGGCCCTTGAGGCCGATGGCCCGGTCCAGGTGGCCTGGACGGACCCGGCCCAGTTCACCGAGATCCGCCAGAGCAACAACCGCTTCGAGGCCGAGCGTGGCGACTGGGTGCAGCAGCTGGCGAAGTACGTGCAGACCACGGCCAGCAAAGAGCTGCAGCCCGGCCAGACGCTGGCCGTCACCTTCACCGACATCAAGCGCGCCGGCGACTACGAGCCATGGCATGGCCCGCGCGCCAACGACATCCGGGTGATGCGCGACATCTACCCGCCCCGGGTGTCGCTGACCTATACGCTCAAGGATGCGCAGGGCCAGGTGATCGGCGAGGGGGAGCGCAAGCTGCAGGACACCGGTTACCTGCACAACATCGGCCGGCAGAGCGATACCGACCCGCTGCGCTACGAGAAGCGCCTGCTGGATGACTGGATCCGGCGCGACCTGCGCAACGAGGCCACGGCCAGCACCTGAGCCGCCGGCCCACATGTGAAAGGCGGCGCATCAGCGCCGCCTTTTTTCATGCACGCGGTATCGCCGGTGGCGGCTCAGCCGTCGACGTACTCGCGCACCACCCGCTTCACGCCACACGGCAGTTGATAGGCACTGACACTGCACAGCGGCGCCAGGGCCTCGATGCGCGGCGCATCGCCCCACAGGGTCACGGTGCTGCCGATGCCGGCCTGCGGCAGGTGGGTCAGGTCCACGGTGAGCATGTCCATCGAAACCCGGCCGATCACGATGCCGGGCTGGTCATCAATGCGCACCGGGGTGCCGTTCGGTGCGAACTGCGGGTAGCCGTCGGCATAACCGAGCGCGACCACGCCGACCCGGGTCGGCCGCTGCGCCACGAAGCGCGCGCCATAGCCGACCGGCTCGCCCACCGCGATGTCGCGCACGGCGAAGATCTTCGAGCGCATGCTCATCACCGGGCGCAGGCGCTCGGTCACCAAGGTATGCGCCGGCATCGGGTTGATCCCGTACAGCATCAGGCCCGGCCGCACCCAGTCGCTGCGCACGTCCGGCCAGCCCAGCAGTGCCGGCGAATTGCACAGGCTGGTCTGCCCGGCCAGGCCGTCGATGGTGGCCGCGAAGACGTCGGCCTGCTCGCGGGTGCGCGGGCTGTCCAGTTCGTCGGCGCGCGCCATGTGGGTCATCAGCACCATCGGCCCGACATGGGCCAACGCACTCAGCGCGGCGTGGGCGGCGCGGAACTCGTCCGGCCACAGGCCCAACCGGTGCATGCCGCTGTCCAGCTTCAACCACACGTTGAGCGTGGCGGTGGTCTGGAAGGCAGCGACCGCCTCGACCTGCCACGGCGCACCCACCGCGAACCACAGGTCATGCTCGACGATCAGCGGCAGCTCCGCGGCATCGAAGAACCCTTCCAGCAGCAGGATCGGGCCAGTGATACCGGCCGCGCGCAGTTCCAGCGCTTCTTCGATGCAGGCCACGCCAAAGGCGTCGGCCTCGGCCTGCAGCGCGCGGGCGCAGCGCACCGCACCGTGCCCGTAGGCGTCGGCCTTGATCACGGCAACGGCCTTGCCGCCCCCCAGTTCGCGCGCCAGCCGGTAATTGCTGCGCAGCGCATCCAGATCAATCAACGCACGGGCTGGGCGCATGAACTCGGCTCACGGTGACGGACAGAGGCGGCGTGGTGGGTGTAACGGAAAATATCCAGGCCTTCGGTGCTGATCTGCGGCTGGCGGGCATCCATCAGGTCGGCCAGGTAGCGGCCGGAGCCGCACGCCATGGTCCAGCCCAGGGTGCCGTGGCCGGTATTGAGGAACAGGTTGCGGTACGGCGTGGCACCGACCACCGGGGTGCCGTCCGGCGTGGCCGGGCGCAGGCCGGTCCAGAACTCGGCGCGCGACAGGTCGCCACCGTCCGGGTACAGATCACGCACCACCTTCTCCAGCGTGGCGCGGCGGCGCGGCGAGAGCGACAGGTCGAACCCGCCTACTTCGGCCATGCCACCCACGCGGATGCGGTCGTCGAAACGGGTCACGGCCACCTTGTAGCTTTCATCGAGGATGGTCGAGGTCGGCGCCATCGCCGGATCGGTGATCGGCAGCGTCAGCGAGTAGCCCTTGAGCGGGTACACCGGCAGCTGCATGCCCAGCGGTGCGACCAGCGACGGCGAGTAGCTGCCCAGCGCGACCACGTAGTGATCGGCGGTTTCCAGCTTGCCATCGATGCGCGCACCGGTGATGCGGTCGCCATCGCTCTGCAGGCCGGCGATGTCCTGGTCGAAGCGGAATTCCACCCCGGCATCGACGCACATCTGGGCCAGGCGACGGGTGAACAGCTGGCAGTCGCCGGTCTGGTCGCGCGGCAGGCGCAGCGCACCGACCAGCTTGTCGGCCACGCCGGCCAGCGCCGGTTCGTGGGCGATGATGCCGTCGCGGTCGAGCACCTCATACGGCACGCCGTACTGGGCCAGCACGTCGATGTCCTGCGCGGACGCATCGAGCTGCTGCTGGGTACGGAACAACTGGGTGGTCCCCAGATCGCGGCCTTCGAATTCGATGCCGGTCTCGCGGCGCAGTTCGTTGAGGCAATCGCGGCTGTACTCGGACATGCGCACCATGCGCGCCTTGTTGATCGCATAACGCTCATGCGTGCAGTTGCGCAGCATCTGGGCCAGCCAGCGGTACTGGTGCCAGTCCAGGCCAGGCCGGATCGCCAGCGGGGCATGCTCGGAGAACAGCCACTTGATTGCCTTGAGCGGCACCCCGGGCGCGGCCCACGGCGAGGTGTAGCCGAACGACAGCTGGCCTGCATTGGCGAAGCTGGTTTCCAGCGCCGGACCGGGCTGGCGGTCGACCACCGTGACTTCAAACCCGGCCTGCCGCAGGTACCAGGCACTGGTCGTGCCGATCACACCGCTGCCAAGGACTAGAACGCGCATGACACCTCTCCAACCCGATCATTCCCTGCGCAGAAGCACGCCGGGACCATAATTGAGGAAGTATAGTCAGCCACAACCAATCAATTCGCCTGTTTTTCCAGCCGCAGGCAGGGTATTGTCTCGCCAACATCCTCGAGAGGTTGACGCCGATGGCCACGCGCGCCCGTGAACTGGACAAGATCGACCGCAAGATCCTGCGCATCCTGCAGGCCGAGGGTCGGATTTCCTTCACCGAACTGGGCGAGCGGGTCGGCTTGTCGACCACGCCCTGCACCGAGCGCGTGCGCCGGCTGGAGCGCGACGGCGCGATCACCGGCTACTACGCCAAGCTCGACCCGCATTACCTCAAGGCCAGCCTGCTGGTGTTCGTGGAGATCAGCCTGGCCTACAAATCCGGCGATATCTTCGAGGAATTCCGCCGTGCGGCGCTGAAGCTGCCCAACGTGCTGGAATGCCATCTGGTCTCGGGCGATTTCGATTACCTGCTCAAGGCACGCATCAGCGAGATGGCTTCGTACCGGAAGCTGCTCGGCAGCACCTTGTTGACCTTGCCGCACGTGCGTGAATCCAAGAGCTACATCGTGATGGAAGAGGTCAAGGAAACCCTGACCCTGCCGATTCCGGATTGAGCACGGCCGACGGAAAAGCAGAAAGGCGGCGCGCATGTGCGCACCGCCTTCGTTCATTGCGCCAAGCGCATCAGCGCTGCTGCTTCTGGTCCTGATGCTTCTGGTCCTGCTGCTTGCCGCCCTTCTGATTCTGCTGGTCCCACTGCTGCTGGTTCTGCTGGCCGGGCTTCTGGTTCTGCTGACTGCCCTGCTGCTCCTGCGGTGTCTTGCCGGGACTGCGGTTCTGCTGGTTAGCCATGATTGCACTCTTCTCGAAAAACCTCGGGGGATGCGCTGTGTTGCGGCGCAGGGACAGGGTCCCGCCGATCCGGTTAATCACAGGAGAAAAAACAGTGAGCCGCTGCGTTGACGGTGATGACTGCGGGTGGCGTGATGTAAACCATTCATTTTTCCGCCACCCCGCACCGTATCGCTCAAGGCTTGATCTGCTGTCCATCCCCACTGGGAATGGCGTCGTAGTAGCGCCCGGTGCGGGTATCGAGCACGCGGTTCGGGCCGACCTGCTTCACGCCCGGAATGATCCGGCCGTGGCGGTCGTAGACCTTGCTCTGCACCGCAGGACCCCGCATCGGCGCGGGCTGCGAGGGGCCTTTGCTCTGGATCGGGTGCGTGCGCAGCTGCTGCTGGGTCTGCGAGGACGACTTCACCGGCGCCATCTCGCCCGACAGACTGTCGGCCGGGGCCGGCTGCACGGGGATCGGCAGCGGCGCGGGCGCGGGCGACGGGGTCACCACCGGGCGGGTCGCCGTGGGGCTGGGCGGCGGGCCGATCTGCGCGGCCGCGGTCAACGGCAGCAGTACCAGCAGCACGGCGGCATGGCGGCGTAGGCGGTACATCGTGGTCTCCCGGCAGCGTCCAGGCCTTCACCATGCACCCGCACGGGTATCAGCACGATGAATGCCGCCCGGTTGGAACCCCGGGCCCGCGACCCAATGTAAAGCGCATCCCCACGAGGACTGCCCATGACCGCTTTCGACCTCTCCCCTCCCAGCGACGCCCAACGCCAGGCCTTGATCCGTGGCCTGAGTGCCGACGAGCAGCGCGTGCTGCTGCACCATGGCACCGAGGCGCCGTTCTGCGGGGTCTTCCTGGACAACAAGCAGGACGGCGTCTACGGCTGCCGGCTGTGCGGCCTGCCGCTGTTCCGCTCCAGCACCAAGTTCGACTCCGGTACCGGCTGGCCGAGCTTCTTCGCGCCCTTCGACCCGGCCCATGTGCGGGAGATCCGCGATGCCAGCCATGGCATGGTCCGCACCGAAATCGTCTGCGCGCGATGTGACAGCCATCTCGGCCATGTTTTCCCGGATGGCCCGCCACCGACCCATGAACGCCACTGCCTGAACTCGGTCTCGCTGTCGTTCACGCCCAACGGGCAGGCCTATCCGGACCCGTTGCAGCGCGCTGGGGCGGAAGCCGAGCCGGCTGCCTGAATCCGAAAAAGTGTGACATCGAGCGAACGCCGCCCTTCAGAAAGGGGGTGAAGGGGCCGACATGGAGGTATCCCCTTCCCGCGTCGGCCCCATGCTCATCATCGTTGGACTTCTCGTCGTCATCCTCAGCGTGCTCGGCGGTTATGTAGGCGCGCACGGCAAACTCGGCGCGCTGTGGCAGCCCTATGAACTGGTGATCATCGGCGGCGCGGCGCTGGGCGCGTTCCTGGTCGGCACCCCGGTCAAAACCGTGAAGCAGACCCTGCAGGCCACCGTGGGCGTGTTCAAGGGCCCGCGCTACAAGCAGCAGGACTACATCGACGTCCTCAGCCTACTCTACGAACTGCTCAACAAGGCGCGCCGGGAAGGCTTCATGGCGCTGGAAGACCACGTCGAGCGCCCGGCCGAGAGCAGCATCTTCGCCAACTACCCGAAGGTGCAGGCCGACCATCACCTGGTCGACTTCATCACCGACTGCCTGCGCCTGATGATCGGCAGCAACATCGAGCCGCACGAACTGGAGCCGCTGCTGGAACTGGAGCTGGAAAAGCACCATGGCGAAGCGATGCAGCCGGCCGCGGTGCTCAACAAGGTCGCCGACGGCCTGCCCGGCTTCGGCATCGTCGCCGCGGTGCTGGGCATCGTGATCACCATGGGCTCGATCGGCGGGGAAATCACCGAGGTCGGTGCACACGTCGCCGGCGCGCTGGTCGGTACCTTCCTGGGCATCCTGCTGGCCTATGGCTTCGTCGGCCCGCTGGCCTCGGCCGTGGAAGCCCGCGCCGAACAGGATGCGCGCATCTACGAATCGGTGAAGACCGCGCTGCTGGCCTGCCTGCGCGGCTACAACCCGAAGATCGCGCTGGAATTCGCCCGCAAGACCCTGCCGTCCAACGTGCGCCCGGGCTTCAGCGAGTTCGAACAGCACCTCAAGACGGTCAAGTAAGGCAGCGCCATGGCCGAGAACAAACCCACCGTCATCGTCCGCCGGGTCAGGAAGGCCGGCCACGCCGCGCACCATGGCGGCGCCTGGAAGGTGGCTTACGCCGACTTCGTGACCGCGATGATGGCCTTCTTCCTGGTGCTGTGGCTGATGGCCGCCACCAGCAAGCCCGAGCGCGCGGCGATCTCCGAATACTTCCGCAACCCCAGTCCGCTGGCCGGCAGCAGTTCCACCCCGGCCCCGGGCATGGCCGGCCCGGGCGGCGCCAGTACGTCGATGATCAAGCTGGGCGGCGCCACCGACATCTCGCGCGGCAACAGCAATGATCCCTTCCAGAACCAGCAGGCCTCCAGGCCGGTGCCGCAGGAAGACGAGCGCGAGCGCGAAAAGCGCCAGCTCGAAGCGCTCAAGCAGGAGCTGGAAGAAGCGATCAGCAAGAGCCAGGCGCTGGAGCCGTTCAAGGACCAGCTGCTGCTCGATCTCACTCCGGAAGGCCTGCGCATCCAGATCGTGGACAAGCAGAACCGGCCGATGTTCGACATGGGCAGCGCCTCGCTGAAACCGTACACGCGCGAGATCCTGCGCGAGCTCTCGCAGTTCATCAACCACGTTCCGAACCGGATCAGCATTACCGGCCACACCGACATCACCGCCTACAACGCAGCCCGCGGCTACAGCAACTGGGAGCTCAGCGCCGACCGCGCCAACGCCGCCCGGCGGGCGCTGCTCGATGGCGGGATGACCGAGGACAAGGTGACCCGGGTGGTCGGCCTGTCCTCCTCGGTGCTGTTCGACCGGACCCAGCCGGACAATCCGATCAACCGCCGGATCAGCATCGTGGTGATGACCAGGGCGGCCGAAGCGGCGGCGTTGGCCGGTGCCGGGCAGGAAGTGGCACTGTCACCGGCCGCTGCCGATCCCGACGTGCAGGCCGCCAGCGCGCCACCGGCGTTGCCCTGAGGCGCGGCCGCGCGCGGCGGGCGGTTCATGGAAGGCGTGGAGCCGGCCGGCGGCCGGCACTACAATGGGTCTTTCCATTGTAGATAGACCGCACCCATGTCCAAGCAGTCCAAGGCCAAGCGCGACAAGCGCAAGAAGCAGCAGCCCAAGCGCCCGATCAACCGCCTCAACGCCCAGCAGCCGGTGCAGAACCATGCCGTGCTGACCAACGAAGAAGGTCAGGTTGTCGCCGCGATCGGCCTGCAGGGCACCGAATGGCTGCTGGCCATCGGCGGCCAGACCATGGGCAACGCCGACAACCCGGTGCCGATGCTGGCGATGCTCAAGCACCTCTCCAACGTCCAGGAAAAGGAAGGCCGCAAGGTCAACCTGGAGTACTCGACCCAGCTGCAGCAGCTGATCGACGATCTGGCCGCTGACGAAGGCAAGACCGCCGACGAGTACTTGGCCCAGCTGGTGTCCGAGTTCGAAGGTGTGGAAGGCGAAGCAAGCGAAGACGCCGACACCGCTGCCGATGCCGGCGACGACGCCGCGGTAGCAGATGAGGCCGGCACCGATGCCGCCGACGCCGCCGACGCCACCCCGGCCGCCAGCGACGACAAGCCGCAGGCCTGAGCCACGGCGATCCGGTGACGGTCTATATCGACGATGCGGTACATCCCTGGCGCGGCGAGCGCTGGGCGCATCTGATGGCCGACACCCTGCCCGAGCTGCACGCCATGGCGGCGCAGCTCGGGATTCCGCGGCGGGCCTTCCAGAACCGCCGCAGCGGCGCCCACTACGACGTGCCCGCCCCATTGCGCCTGCAGGCGATCGCGCTCGGCGCACAGCCCATCTCACGGCATACGGACCGCGCGCTGGTCAAAGCGGTCATCGCCAACGCCCGCAGCCAATACCAGGCGTAGCTGCCGACCGTGGGTCGGCACACGCAGGCTGCGATCACGCCGTCAGAACGGATCGCTGCCCGGCCGTACTTCCACGCCCAGCAGCGAGCACAGCGCCAACATCGCGTCGTCATCGCGGTTGAGCGCCATCCACCCGACCAGGGTGTCATTGCCGGTATCCACGCTCCACAGCGCGTAGTTATGCTCGCGCAGGCGGTCGTGGGCGGTGGCCATCAGCATCGGCACATCCACCTCGGCGGCGAAATCCTCATCGTCCAGGTCGCCGCCCCAGTCGATCTGCAGGTTCCAGCGCGCAGACAGCTCGTTGACCGCCGACATCAGCGCGTCGGCATCGCCACGCTCCACCTCGAACCCGGACTGCCAGGCGATCGCGGCCATCATCGGCGGCAGCCAGTCGGCGTCCTCATCGATGCCCTCGCCGCTTTCCAGCAGCGCCTCGCGCCAGCGGTTGAACTGCTGCAGGGCCAGTTCTTCGTCGCCCGGGTTGATCAGCACGAACAGATTCCAGATCCGCGCCTCGAAATCGTCCTCGTCGAAATCGCGCTCTTCTTCTTCGAAGTCGAAATAATCGCTGTTGTCGGGCATGGCCGGTAATCCTGGAGACAGGGGCGCATTCTGCCGTGCAAGGGCGTTGGCAGGAAGCGAAATTCGGCGCGGGGCCCGCTGCGGTTTATCCTGTGCGGCAGAAGGCGGCCTTGGTGGTCGTCAGCATCCTGTGACCATGAGCGATACCCCTCCCGATCACCTGGCGATCAACCCGGCCAGCCCCTTCCACGATGCCGCTGCGCTGGAGCGCGGCGTGGGCATCCGCTTCAACGATGTCGAACGCGACAATGTTGAAGAGTATTCGATCAGCGAAGGCTGGATCCGCGTGCAGGCCGGCAAGGCCCGCGACCGCCGCGGCAACCCGATGACGATCAAGATCAAGGGCACCGTGGTGGCCTACTTCCTGGATCAGAAGCCGGACGCCTGATCCCTCGGTTGCCGGGAGTAGAGCCGCCCCCTGGGTGGCTCTACCCGTGGCAAGGCACCCACGCGGGTGCGGCTTCAATCCCGTTGCCGCGTTTCCAGCAGGTCCAGATTGCGGATCAGCCTGCGCGAGATCTCGTCGGAGATCTTGCCCCGCCGGGTCAGGCGGAACAGTTCTTCACGCTCGGCGGTCAGCCCGGCGGTACGCAGCTGGCGATAACCCTGCTCCATCCGCTTGACCTTCTCCGGGTCCGCGTCCGGCCCGGCCTCCTTCTCCAGGTTGCGCTGGTACAGCAGGCTCACCCGCGAGGCGGCATCGTTGTAGAGCTGCACGTTCTCGGTGGTCTGGTTCTGCACCAGCTGCTGGCGCGTACGCTCCACCCCGGCCAGCGCGGCCTTGGCCGCCAGCTTGCGGGCCAGGTCCTCTTCCTTGCGCTCGCCCGAATCGGCCGGCAGTTCCAGGCCCTTGAGCAGCCGCGGCAGCGCGATGCTGGCCCCGACCAGCGAAATCAGGATCACCGCCGCGGCCAGGAAGATCACCAGATCGCGTGCCGGGAACGCACTGCCGTCCGGCAGGAACAGCGGCAGGGTCAGCACGCCGGCCAGGGTGATCGCACCGCGCACGCCGGCCACCGAGGTCGCCACCACGATCCGCCAGGAGGTGCCCTGCCGGGCCTCGCCCCGATGCCGCGCGCGCAGCAGGCTCCAGCGCAGCGACAGCCACACCCAGGCCAGGCGCAGCAGCACCAGCGCCAGGTTGATCACCACCACGTAGACCAGCAGCCACCACGCACTGTGGTGCCCGCTCTCGCTGACGGTCTTGATCGCGCGCTCCACGATGCCCGGCAACTGCTCGCCGAGCAGCACGAACATGATGCCGTTGAAGCTGAACTGCAGCATGTTCCAGACCGCGGTGCGCTGCACGCGCATGCTGCCGGAGACGCGGCCGGTCAGCTCCACGTAGCTCATCGTGACGCCCGCGGCGACCGCCGAGAGAATGCCCGACGCATTGAGTTCTTCGGCCAACAGATAAGCCGCGAACGGGATCAGCAGGTTGACCAGCAGCGCCGCGCCCGGCTCCTCGCCGAAGCGCCGCCACAGCCAGCGCTGGAAGGTGGACACGCCCAGCGTCACCGCCACGCCGATCGCCAGACCGGCCACGGCCACCCACAGAAAGGTCAGCGAGGCAGTCGCCAGCGAGAACGTACCGGTCATCACCGCCGCCACCGCGAAGCGGAAGCAGACCAGGCCGGAGGCATCGTTCAACAGCGACTCGCCTTCCAGGATGTGCATCAGCCGCTTGGGGATCGGCGCGCGCGAGGCGATCGAGCTGACCGCCACCGGATCCGTCGGCGAGATGATCGCCGCCAGCGCGAAGGCCACCGCCAGCGGCATCACCGGGATCATCCAGTGGATCAGGAAGCCGGCACCGATCACGGTGAACACCACCAGCCCGAAGGCCAGCTCCAGGATCACGCCTTTATCGCGGAACAGGCCCTGCTTGGGGATGCGCCAGCCATCCAGGAACAGCAGCGGCGGCAGGAACAGCAGGAAGAACATCTCCGGCTCCAGCGCGTGGCCGCGGTTGAACACCCCGGCAATCACCGCGCCCAGCCCGATCTGCACCAGCGGCAAGGGCAGCGACAACGGCAGGACGCGGACCAGGTAGCCGCTGGCGACCACCGCCACCAGCATCGCCAGAACGACTTCAATGGTATGCATGCATTTTCCAGTAAGCAGCGCGGGGGAGGCTGCGGACAGCCGGCGCCGGAAACAGGAAAAAACGTACCACACGTGCGCCGCCCCGCGAATGCGCAGGGCGCGGCAGGCTCAGTTCGCGGACAGCAGTGCCCTCATGCAGCGTGCTGCTGCGCATCCGCGCCGTCGAAGCGATAGATGTCCATCGCCAGGAAACCGGCATCGATCCCGGCATCGATGCGCTGCGCGCCGAGCGCATCGCCACCGGCCGCACCCATCGCGACGTGCAGCGGCTGCAGGTGCTCGTCGCTGGGGTGCGCCTGCACGGCGTGCGGGGCCTGACGGCGATAGTCCAGCAGAGCAGCACTGTCATCGGCCTGCAGGCGCTGCTCCACCCACTCGATGAACGGCCGCACATACGGCGCTTCCTTGCCGTCCTGGTAGCTGCGCCAGTCATGCAGGTTGTGGGTGATGCTGCCCGAGCCGATCAGCAGCACGCCCTGCTCACGCAGCGGTGCCAGCGCGCGGCCCAGCGCGAATTGATGGGCCGGACCCAGCAGCGGCTGGATCGCCAGCGGGACGACCGGGATGTCCGCCTGCGGATACAGGAACCGCAGCGGCACCCACGCGCCGTGATCGAGACCGCGCTGCGCATCGATCGCGGTCGGCAGACCGGCGGCGCCCAGCCGCTGCGCGATCTCCCGGGCCAGCTCGGGCTCGCCCGGCGCCGGGTACTGCAGATCGAACAGCGCCTTCGGGAAGCCACCGAAATCGTGGATGGTGGGTGGCTGGGCGTGGCCGCCCACCGCCGGCTGATGCGTCAGCCAGTGCGCCGAGGCCATCACGATCGCGCGCGGACGCGGCAGCCGCGCCGCCAGTGCGGCCAGGCGCTCGCCCACCAGACCGGGATTGAGTGCGGTCATCGGCGAGCCATGGGAGATATAAAGGGACGGCAGGCGGGACATCACGGACTCCAATGGCAGGACCCAACGGGTCGATCTGCAGATCAGACTATTGCGGACAGATCAACCGATAAATACGATGCTTCGACGCTGTTTATTTCGAAAAGAGAAACAATGGACACTCTCGATGCCATGCGTGTTTTTGTCGCCGTGGTCGAACGCAACGGCTTCAGTGCCGCCGCGCAGGCCCTGGATCTGTCCACGGCGGGGGTGACCCGGCAGATCGCCGCGCTGGAAAAGCGCCTGTCGACCCGCCTGCTCAACCGCACGACCCGCCGCGTCAGCCCGACCAGCACAGGCGCAGCCTATTACGCCGAGTGCGTGCGGCTGCTGGCCGAGTTCGATGCGCTGGAGGCCGGCATCAGCGCACAGGCGCTGGAGCCCTCGGGGCGGCTGCGGATCAATGCGCCGGTCAGCTACGGCATCGCCCGCCTGGGTCCGCTGCTGGCCGGGTACCGCGCACGCTACCCGCAGGTGGAGCTGGACCTGTCGCTCTCCGACCGTCTGGTGGACATGGTCGAAGAAGGCTATGACGTCGCGATCCGCATCACCCGCCAGCCTGGCCCGGCCCTGATCGCGCGCAAGCTGGCCGACGCGCAGATCAGCCTGTGCGCGGCAGCGGCGTACCTGGATACGCATGGCCGCCCGCAGCAGCCCGAGGACCTGTCCGCGCACGAGTGCCTGCACTACAGCTACTGGGCCGGTGGCGATGCATGGCAGTTGCACGGTCCGCGCGGGGAGGTCTCGGTGCCCGTGCACGGCGGTGTGCGCGCCAACAACGGCGATGTGCTGCGCGAGGCCGCGATCGCCGGGATGGGCATCATCGTGCAGCCGGACTTCCTGGTCGCCGATGCGCTCGCCGACGGGCGGCTCGAGCGCGTCCTGCCCGAGTGGACGGTGCCGGGCATCGGCATCCATGCGGTGTACACCAGCCGCAGCCACCTGGCACCGAAGGTGCGCAGTTTCATCGATTACCTGGTGGAAGCCCTGGCCTGATGCCGCGCGGCGATGGGCACGGGCAGCGACCGCCGCTACGCCTCCACCGATTCCCACTGCCCGATGAGGCTGGCCAGCGGCATCGGCCGACCGAGCAGATACCCCTGCACCTGGTCGCAGCCGTGGGCGGCCAGCCACTGCAGCTGGCCCGGGGTTTCCACGCCCTCGGCGATGATGGTCAGCCCCATGCTGTGGCCCAGTGACAGCAGCGCGCGGCAGATCGAGGCGTTGCGTGGATTGGTTTCCACGTCCGCCACGAAGCTGCGGTCGATCTTCAGGATGTCCAGCGGCAGGTGCTGCAGATAGGACATGTTCGAATAACCGGTGCCGAAATCATCCAGCGAGATGCAGATGCCCTGCTCGTGCAGGCGCTGCATGGTCTGCTTGGCCTGGCCCGGCTTGCGCATCAGGCTGCTTTCGGTCAGCTCGACCTGCAGCGCACCACGGGCCAGCCCGAACTCCTGGCTGGCGCGGGTGAACTCGGCGACCAGGTCGCTGTTGAAGAACTGCACGGCCGAGACATTGACCGCGATCGGCAGGTTCCAGCCGGCGTCGACCAGTTGCCGCTGCGCCTGCGCCGCGGCACGGATCACCCAGCGGCCCAGCGCCAGGATCAGGCCAGTGTCTTCGCACAGCTGGATGAACTCGCCCGGCGGAATGAAGCTGCCGTCGGCCTGCGGCCAGCGCAGCAATGCTTCCAGCGCGGCCGGACTGCCATCGCTGGCGTGGCAGATCGGCTGGTAGTACAGCTCGAACTCGGTATCGATCGCACTGTGGATGCGGCCCGCCAGGCGCAGCCGCTCGGCCAGGCGGGAACTGACGGTGGCGTCGTACCAGGCGATGACATTGCCTTCGTCGCGCGCCGCATGGGCGGCCTGCGCGGCCATGCCGATCACCTGTTCGGCGGTGCTGGCATCGGCGTCGAACTTCACCGCGACCCCGATGCGCGGCTCGAACTGATGCAGCCAGTCCTGCCCACGCACCGGCTCGGACACGGTCTGCACCAGGGTGTCGAGCGCGGTCTGGCGCTGATGGTCGTCGCGGATCGCGAAGATGAAATCCTCCGCCGGCTGGAAGGCCAGCAGCCCGTAACGCACGCCGAGCCCGCCCAGGCGCTTGGCCATCGCCTGCAGCACCACGTCCCCGACCTCGCGACCCAGCGTATCCGAGACCAGCTGCAGACCGCGGAACTGCACGTAGGCGATCGTGTAGGCACCGCCCTCTTCGTCCAGCTGCGCAGCCAGCGCGCGGGTATTGAGCAGACCGGTCGCCGGGTTGTGGGTGGCGTGGTACGCCAGATCGCGCTCGTAGGCCAGCCGCTCGCTGACGTCCTCGGCCAGCACCAGGCAGGCCTGGCGACCATCGAAATCCAGCCGTGCCAGATGTGCACGGACCTCGAACACGCTGCCGTCCTTGCGCTGGTGCAGACGCACCTGCGCGTCCTGCACCTCGCCGATGCGCGCCTGTGCGATGACCCCGCGGATCTCCTCCCAGCCTTCGCGCGGACGGATGTCCAGGATGCTCATCGCCAGGAACTCATCGCGGCTGTAGCCGTACTGGCGGACCGCCGCTTCGTTGACCTCCAGGAAGCGCAGGGTGTCCGGATCGAACACCCAGAATGGTGCCGGGTTGCGATCGAACAACAGCCGGAACTGGCGCTCGGCCTGCTGCACCCGGGCCAGTGCATCGACCCGCTCGCTGACGTCGGTCAATGCCCCGATCATGCGCCGCTCGCGATCCACCACCGCCACGCGCTGACCGCGCGCGGAGACCCAGCGGATCGCGCCCCCCGGCAACACCAGGCGGAACATTTCATCGAGCACGCCGCTGCCGGCGAAGGCCGCGTCGAAGGCCTGCTGCATGCGCGCGGTGTCGTCATGGTGGACGCGCGCGAAAAACTCGGCGACCGGCAGGCTCTCGATGTCGATGCCGAAGATCTCGCGGGCCAGCGGTGACCAGCGCAGCAGGCAGGCATCCTCGTCCACGTACCAGGTGCAGACCTTGCCGACCTGGTGGGCCATGCGCAGCTCGGCATGGCCGGTACGCAGTTCTTCGCTCAGGCTGTCCTGGTCACGGGTGGCGCGGCGCAGGCTGACATACACCGCAGCGAACAGCGCCCAGTACAGCAGGTAGACCCCGATCGAGGCCTGCACATACGGCCACCACGCAGCCAGCACATCGCGCCGGCCCAGCCCGGCGTAGACCGCCAGCGGGTACTGGGCGAGCGTGCTCAGGCTGGAGATCCGCTCGATGCCATCGACCGCGCTGGTCTCGGTGCCCAGCGGGGTCAGTGCGTCGCGGCGCAGCAGTTCACGCTTGGCCAGCCCGAAACGGCGCCCGGCCACTGCACCGGGATCCGGGCTGCGTGCCAGCACGTAGCCTCGCTGGTCGGTGATCGAGATCACCCCGGCATCGCCGGTGTCCATGCCGCCGATCACCGACTGCAGCTCAGCGGTGCGCAGCCGCGCCAGCAGCCAGCGGTCCCCGCCCATGGGCAGTGCCAGCGGCAGGGTCCAGTGCGCGGCATCCAGCGCCTGCGGCGGTCCGAGGAACACCTCGCTGCCCTGGCCGCGGTTGTCATCCACCGCCCATAGCGGCAGCTGCAGGTCACCGCTGCCACTGGTCAGGGCACGCCCGTACTGGTCGACCACCACGATGCTGTGCAATTCGGCATGCCGCTGCAGGGCGCCGGTGATGCTGGCGTCGAGCAGGTCCGGGGCCTGCGTCGGCACCCGCTGGAACAGCAGCGCCCCATCCCGGGAGATGCCCTGCATCACCCGCTCCAGATTGCGCAGCTCCAGCCGCAGCAGACGCTGGGCACCGGTCGCCAGCGCCGAACTCTGGCGCTGCGCGGCTTCCTGCCGGCGCTGGCAGTCATTGAGCAGCATCGCCACCAGGCCTGCGGCCAGCAGCACGCCCAGGGAGACCCCGAGCCATACGAACGTCCGCAGGGGCCGCGCCAAGGCACGGTTCAACGCGGGCATCGCAACCCTTTTCCCGAACGACAGGCTGACTTCATCTGTAAACGCTTCCTGGTTTCCCCAAACCTGAGCGGCCGCTGCCCGGGATTCTTGACGCCTTGATCGTCACACGGGCGCCAACCGGCGCGCGCGGAATCCGTGGCGGCCCAGCATGCACCAGCGCGCGCGGCTCGGGAAGCACCGGGGCGGGGGTTCACATCGGTGAATCCGGGAGACGGGCACACCCGGTACCCGATGCCGCCGAAGCCGGCATAACCGCGCGCCCGGGACAGGATTAGACTTGGATGTTTCCGTCGCTGAGAAGCTCAATGTCCAAGCTGCGCCGCCCCACCCTGATGCTCGCCATTGCCGCCAGCCTGTCGCTGAGCCTGGCCGCCTGCAACCGCGAGTCCCCTGCGCCGGCCGCGGCCGCACCCGAGACGGCCCCGGCCGAACCGGCCGCGCCCAAGCCGCAGCTGGGCAGCTTCGGTTTCGACGCCGCCGGCATGGACCGCAGCATCGCCGCCGGCGATGACTTCTTCGGTTTCGCCAACGGTACCTGGGTCAAGAACACCGAGATCCCGGCCGACCGCTCCAGCTACGGCAGCTTCAACGTCATCTCCGAAAAGACCCTGGCCGACACCCGCGCCATCCTTGAAGGCGCCGCGGCCGACACCAAGGCCGAGGGCGAGGCCAAGCTGATCGGCGATTACTACGCCGCCTTCATGGACGAGACCGGCATCGAATCGCGCGGCGCCGCCCCGGTCAAGCCGGAACTGGACGCCATCGCCGGGATCAGCGACAAGGCCGCGCTGGCCACCGCGCTCGGCGGTACGCTGCGCGCCGACGTGGACCTGCTCAACGCCACCAACTTCTACACCGACCGCCTGTTCGGCGTGTGGGTCTCGGTCGACCTGCTGCAGCCGGACCGCACCGCGCCGTACCTGGTGCAGGGCGGCCTGGGCCTGCCGGACCGCGACTTCTACCTGCAAGGCGGCCGCATGGCCGAAATCCGCAAGCAGTACCAGGCCTACATCGCCCAGGTGCTGCAGCTGGCCGGCGTCGCCGACCCGGCGGCCAAGGCGCAGCGCATCGTCGCGCTGGAGACCAAGATCGCCCAGGCCCACGCCACCCAGGAAGAGACCAACGACGTCGCCAAGGGCGCCAACGCCTGGAAGCAGGCCGACCTGAGCGCCAAGGCGCCGGGCATGGACTGGAGCGCCTTCCTGGCCTCGGCCGGCCTGGACGCCCAGCAGGACTTCATCGTATGGCAGCCCAAGGCCGTGGCCGGCATTTCGCGTCTGGTCGCCACCGAGCCGCTGGAGGTCTGGAAGGACTACCTGGCCTTCCATGCCCTGGATCGAGCCGCGCCGTACCTGCCCAAGTCGTTCGCCGATGCGCGCTTCGCCTTCCACGGCACCACGCTCAACGGCACCCCGCAGCAGAGCGAGCGCTGGAAGCGCGCGGTGGATGACAGCAACCACGCGGTCGGCGAGGCGATCGGCAAACTGTATGTCGAACGTCATTTCGATCCCGCCACCAAGGCGCGTGCGGACGAGATGGCCAAGAACATCATCGCCGCGTTCGCCAAGCGCATCGACGCACTGGAGTGGATGTCGCCGCAGACCAAGGCGCGCGCCAAAGCCAAGGTCAATGGCCTGACCGTGGGCATGGGTTACCCGGACAAGTGGCGCGACTACAGCGGCCTGGAGATCAAGCGCGATGACGCGCTGGGCAATGCCGAGCGTGCGGAGCTGTTCGAGTACCGCCGCAACATCGCCAAGCTGGGCAAGCCGGTCGACCACAGCGAGTGGGCGATGCTGCCGCAGACCATCAATGCGATGAACGTGCCACTGGAAAACCGCCTGGTGTTCCCGGCCGCGATCCTGCAGCCGCCGTTCTTCGATGGCGCGGCCGACGATGCGGTCAACTACGGTGCGATCGGTGCGGTGATCGGCCATGAGATCAGCCATGGGTTCGACAACGCGGGTGCGTTGTTCGATGAGACGGGCAAGCTGCAGAACTGGTGGACGGCGGAAGATCTGAAGAAGTTCAACGCGGCCGGCGATGCACTGGCGGCGCAGTTCAGCAGTTACAGTCCGTTCCCGGGGGTGTCGGTGAATGGTCGTTTGACGCTGGGCGAGAACATCGCGGACGTGGCGGGTCTGTCGACGGCGTACGATGCGTACCAGTTGTCGCTGCAGGGCAAGCCGGGGCAGACGCTGGAGGGCTTCACGCCGGATAAGCGGTTCTTCCTGGGCTTTGCGCAGGCATGGCGGAGCAAGGCGCGTGAGCAGGCGTTGCGTAATTCGCTGTTGACGAATGTGCATGCGCCGGGGCAGTTCCGTGCGTTGACGGTGCGCAATCTGGATGCGTGGTATCCGGCCTTTGAGGTGAAGGAAGGCCAGAAGCTGTATCTGGCGCCGGAGAAGCGGGTCAAGGTGTGGTGAGTTGGTGCGTCGCACTTTGCTGAGATGAGAGAACGGGCGCTTCGGCGCCCGTTTTTCTTTGCTTTCTGAGAGGTCCAGGGCCGTAGAGCCGTAGCGGAGCGAGCCGAGCAAGACAGAGCAGAGCAACGGCTTTGGTTTGCGGTTGCGCTGGCTTGGGCGGACACGGCCGCTCGCGATTCACCGCTTCAAGGCCAATCAGCAAGCACCCCAGCCGACACGCCCATCCGCGTGCATGCCCGCGTCGCCAGGCCATCCTGCAGCGCACGCCGGAACAACGGCGCCATGCCTTTCAGCATCACCGCGGCCGCCCGCGACTGCGCACGTTGCATCGGCGTGCGCTCGATCATCGCCGTCGCCCAGTCAGGCAGCAACGCAGCGCCAGCGCCGAGGAACAACTCGCGCGAGAGACCCGCCATCGGCACCGGCACCGGCAGGCGGATGCCCGACAACACCGCCAGCACCTCGCGCGAGCGTGCATCGAACATCAGATGCGATTGCTGCTGCACGAAGTACGCGTCCACCTCCGCTTCCGAGGCCGGTACATCGATGGCACCGAGGGCTTCGGCCACGCGTTTGTACTCGCGGTAATACCGGTCGGCGACTGCGGTGGGCACGTCGCGGCAATAGCGTCGGCAGCCCTGCAGGAAGCCGTAGGCTTCGGTGACGTGCACCCAGGTCAGCAACGCGGGATCGTCGGCGGAATACGCGCGGCCGTCGGCGGTGTGCCCGCGTACCTGTGCATGGATGCGGGTCACCTTGGCGATCAGGGCCTCGACTTCCGCAGTCGGTGCGTACGTAGTGCCGGCGACGAACGCGGTGGTGCGGCGCAGGCGGCCGACCAGGTCATCGCGGAAGTTGGAGTGGTCGTAGACACCGGCCAGGGCCAGGGGGTGCAGGGTCTGCAGCATCAGGGCGCACAGGCCGCCGGCAAGCATGCCGGGGAACTCGGAATGCACGCGCCAGGTGATGCTGTCCGGGCCGAACCAGCCGGGGTCGCCCAGCGGATGGTCGTAATCGATCCCGCTCTGGCCGCGGGGGAAGGCGCCCAGCACCCAGCGGCGGATCGGGGCGGTGGCGGGTCGGGCAAGCGAACGCAGCAGGGAGGACATCAACAGTACCGGGGGCGGAGCGGACCGCGGTTTGCGCGGATGCGTCAATTCTGCGTGATCTCCGGCGGGCTGGCGAGGCAGCGGGTGGGCCGGCCTGGGGATTGTGCGAATGCAGCATAGGCATGCCAGCCTGCAGCCTATTTAGCCCACGAAAGGCGTGCCGCAGTGCGCAATTCCGCTGCAGGTTTGCCCATTCAGGCAGGAATGACGCCGGATCTTTGCGTCTTGCCCATTGCCAAGCGCCGTGAAAGTGCTAGAACTGGATGCGCCACAACGTCGTCCAATGCGCTGCCGCACGTTCCAGAAGGAGCTCGTCATGATCGCTTTGTTCAAAGGTTTGGGTTTGCTGTTGCAGGACAACGAGCTGTACAGCAGCCCGTTCGAAAAACAGGTCGCGCATTGGCGTAACAAGAGTGAACAGCAGATCCGCGAAGAAGTCGCGGTGCTCGCCAAAGCCAAGGGCCAATGGCTGATGGCCTCGATCGTGGGCTGGCAGGCGTCTTCGCTGCTCATCCTCGGCCTGATCAGCAACTACCTGTGGAAGGATGACTTCCATATCACCTTCACCCGCGTAGTGATCGTGTTCGGCTCCTGGGTCTCGATCCTGTTCGTGATCTGGTTCATGGCCAACATGTTCGATCACACCGCCGGCTTCGAGCGCTGGATGAAGGCGTTCAACAGCCGCGCCCGGATCACCTCCGATGCCGATACCGTGGAGTGCGTGGCCGAGGCGCTGGACATGGCCCAGCACTATCCGGAAGTCCTGGATTACAAGCAGGCCGTGAGCGCCAAGCGCGAACTGCGCCACGAGGACATCCGCATCATGCGCGAGATCGGCCGGATGAAGCAGCACACCGAACTGGTCGGCCAGCTCAACCACGTCGGCGAGCAGCCCAACGGCACCAACCTGCATCTGCAGCCGGCGTTCTGACCCTACTGAAAAGCGGGGGGAGCCACGATGCCACCGTGATCACTCACGGTGGCATTGTTCTTTCTGGACGACGCTGACGCAGTGCTGGAAGCCGGCCGGCAGCCCGGCCATCTGTTCGGTCTTGCCCACCGCCAACCGGTGCAGCGGCGGATACGTGCAGGCCGTGTCCTTGCCGCAGCGCGCGTCCTGCACCAGATGGTGGCAGTGGCCACTGCTGCTGGCGATGCACGCGAAGCTGGCCACGCCGTTGTCGACGGTGGTCTTGCTGTACAGCGTATCCACGCCGTTGGCGCGGATGCGGGTGACGGAGGTATTGCTCGATTGCTGGCAAGCGGCCAGCACCAGCACGCAGAGACTGGCGAGAACGGCGATACGCATGGCAGGCTCCAGACGAAAGAAGGGGCGCATTACATCCCGCGGAACAGGCTCATGAACGGCTGGCTGACATTGAGCACTTCGGTGCGGTGCTTCAAGCGCAGCTGACCGCGGCCGGTGTCATCGCGGGTGACCGCGGCAACCGCTTTCATGTTGACGATGGTGGAGCGGTGGATCTGGCGGAACCGCTGCGGATCGAGCGCATCGAGCAGTTCGCGCAGTGAGGTGCGCAGCAGGCTTTCGCCCTGCTCGGTGACCACGGTGGTGTATTTGCTGTCGGCGCGGAAGTAGATCACGTCTTCGAGCATGATCAGCTGCGTGTCGCGGCCGTTGCTGGCGGTGATCCAGGCCAGCGGTGGTGTGCGCGAGGCGGCGGCCGGCTGCTGGCCCAGGCGCTGCAGCAGTTGTTCGAGCATGCCGCTGTCCGGCCGACCCAGCTGCATCCGCGCCAGGATGCGCTCGCGCGTGGCCAGCAGGCGCTCATCGCTGACCGGCTTGAGCAGGTAGTCGATCGCACCTTGTTCGAAGGCGTCGATGGCGTACTGGTCGTAGGCGGTGACGAACACCACCTGGGTGCGCGGACTGATCTCCGGCAGCGCGCGGGCCACCTCGATACCGGTGATGCCGGGCATGCGGATGTCGAGCAGGGCCAGGTCCGGTTTCAGCTCGGCCAGGCGCTCCAGCGCGCTGGCACCATCCTCGCATTCGGCCACCAGCTGCAGCTCCGGCCACAACCGCTGCAGCTGGGCGACCAGCGACTGGCGCAGCAGGTCTTCGTCTTCGGCAATGAGCGCATCAAGCAGCATGGATCGCCTCGCGTGCGTCGCGCGGCAGGGTGATCGTCGCCGCCACGCCGCTGGGGAAGTTGGACACGATCGCCACGCCGGCGCGTTCACCGCAGGTCAGGCGCAGGCGCTCGCGCAGGTTCTTCAGGCCGATCCCGGTGCCGCTGCTGCCCTGGCCGAAGCCCAGGCCGTCGTCGGCCACGGTGAGGGTGACATGGTCCTCGAACGCGCGCGCGATGATCCACACCGTCCCGCCGCCGGGCTTGGGTTCCAGGCCGTGCTTGATCGCGTTCTCGACCAGGGTCTGCAGTGCCATCGACGGCAGCGGCAGGCTGAGCAGCGCCGGCGGCACATCCACCTGCAGCGCCAGGCGGGCGCCCATGCGGATCTTGAGGATTTCCAGGTAGGCCTGGGTGCGCTCCAGCTCCACGCCCAGGGTGGACATCGACTCCTCCACGCTGGGCAGCGAACTGCGCAGGTACTGGATCAGGTGCCCGAGCATCTGGTCGGCACGCGGTGGATCGGTGCGGGTCAGCACCTGCGCGTTGGCCAGCGTGTTGTAGAGGAAATGCGGCTCGACCTGGGCGTGCAGCAGGTTGAGCTTGGCGACCGACAGTTCCTTCTCGGTCGCGGTCTGCTCGGCGGCGGCCTGCTCGTCGCGGCGCTGTTCGGCCACCCGGCGGGTGATCGCGCGGCTGACCGCTTCGGCGTTCTCGTGGTTGCTGCCTTCGTCCACCGCCAGCAGGTCGGCCCAGACCCCGGCATCGGGTTCGAACAGCAGGGTCACGCTGCTGGTGCCCTGCCCCGGCGTGACCGTGGCGAGTACGCTGTTGCGCTTGATCGCCAGCCGCGCAGGCAGGTTCCAACGCGACGGCGGGCGGCCGTTGTAAGGGTCCACGCGGCGCACATAGGCACGTACCTGCAGGCTGCCGGGCGCGCTTTCGATGTCCTCCACCCGGGGCAGCTCGGCGATGGCCGCCTCGACCAGGGCGAACGCCGGGCCAGCATCCATCGGCAGCTCGATCTGGCGGCGCTGGCGGCTGGACAGGGTAGTGGCATCCAACCGCCCGGCGACCAGCCAGACCCGACGGATATGGGTGATGCAGCTGCCCACCGCGGTCACCATCACGAACAGGGCCAGCAACCCGAAGACCCAGCCGGGGCCATCGTTCATGCCGCTGAAGATGCCACTCCAGACGAACCCCGCCACGATGATGGCGGCGGCCCAGGCCAACAGGATGCGGAGGATCAGAGCGAGGCTGGCGAACACGGCGGCGTCATCACGTAAGGAGTGAGGCGAGCATAGCCCTGCCGCGAGCGGGAACAAGCGGCATGCGACGAAGGCGGGGTTTGGCGGGATGAAGCCGCTCTGTGGCCAGTGGTTGTGCCGACCGCTGGCCGGCTGCGTTGTCTGCCGGCCGTGCAGCAGGGGACGCCGGCCAGCGGCCGGCTCCCACATTTCCGCTCAGTCAAGCGAGTTGCCGGCCAGCGGCCGGTACTACTTCCGCTCCGCGGCGCTGGCATCACGCGGGGCGCGGAACTGGGAGTCTTCGCTCCAGTTCGGCCAGGCGCGCGAGTTGGCCAGCTGGTTGCCCAGCGTGTACAGCACTTCCAGGTCGCGCGAGGCACCGGCAAAGGTCCAGTCCGGCTGCCACTCGTCGCCCTGCTGGTGGTAACGCTTGGCGGTGTAGTCGTCCGACGCCGCCTTGCCGGCCGCGACACCGCCGTCCACCCAGTCCTGGCCCGCCGAGTACGACACCGCCGGCACGCCGCGCTTGGCGAACGGGAAGTGATCGGAGCGGAAGAACAGGCCGGCTTCCGGCTTCGGGTCCGGCGTGTAGCGGATGTCCCAGCCCTTGGCGACGTCCTTGAGCTGGTCCAGCAGTTCCAGCTTGGCCGAGCCATAGATGCCGAAGTCACGCGACGGGCTGAAGGGCGCCATGCCGTCCATGTTGATCAGCGCCACGGTCTTGCCCAGCGGGTACAGCGGGTGGGTGGCGTAGTACTCCGAACCCAGCAGGCCTTTTTCCTCGGCGGTCACGGCCAGGAACAGCACCGATCGCTCCGGACGCTTGCCCTTGGCGAAGCCACGGGCCAGCTCGATCAGCGAAGCGGTGCCGCTGGCGTTGTCCAGCGCGCCGTTGAAGATGGTGTCACCGGTCGCGTCCGGCTTGCCCACGCCGATGTGGTCCCAGTGCGCGCTGTAGATCACCGTCTCGTCGGGATGCTTGCTGCCCTCCAGGCGCGCGGCCACGTTGTGCGAGGTGATCACCTCGGTCTTGACCGCGTACTTGGCCGAGAAGGTCTCGCCCTTCAGCTCCACCGGCTTGAAGTCGCGGGTCTGCGCCTGCTTCTTGAGCGCTTCGAAATCCAGGCCGGAGCGCTTGAACAGTTCCACCGCCAGATCGCGCTGGATCCAGCCTTCCAGCAGCGGATGCGCCTCGGCCGGGTTGTCGCGGACCACATCGAACATGGTGTTGGTATTGGAGCCGGCCACGGTGGCCCAGCCGTACGAGGCCGGCGCGGTCTCGTGCACGATCAGCACGCCGAGGGCACCCTGGCGCGCGCCTTCCTCGTACTTGTAGGTCCAGCGACCGTAGTAGGTCATGCCCTTGCCGTCGAAGTCGCCCTGGCCGGTTTCAAAATCCGGGTCGTTGATCAGCACCACGGCGATCTTGCCCTTCAGGTCCACGCCCTTGAAGTCGTCCCAGTTGCGCTCGGCGGCTTTGACCCCGTAGCCGAGGAAGACCAGCGGCGCATTCTTGATGTCCACGTCGCTGGCACCGTTCATCGCGGCGCGCACGGCGATTTCCTTGCCCTGGCTCAGGGTCTGCGGCGTGCCCTTGCTGCTCAGCGACAGGCTCGGGGTGCCGACGATATCGCCCTTGAGCAGGGGCACGGCCTGGGTCCACAGGCGCTTGCCATCCTTGAGGTCGCCGCCCGGCTGCAGGCCGGCCGCCGCGAACTGCTTGCTCAGGAAGGCGATGGTCTTCTCTTCACCGGCGGTGGCCGGCGAGCGACCCTCGTAGGCATCCGACGCCAGTTCCTTGACGTCCGCGGAGATCCGCGCGCCATCGAATTTGGGGGTGGCGGCCATCAAGGCCGACGACACCGACAACGCCAACAGGCTGATTACCACACGCTTCACGCTGCACCTCATGACTGACCGACAATCGCCCGAGTGTAGGCCAGAGCCGCCGCGCGGTGCAGTGCCGGTCTACACAGCCGCGGCGCGGGCCAGCAGCATCGCCTTCTCACGTGCGTTGGCGGTCAGCGCGGCCGCGCGCTCGAATGCCGCGCGCGCTTCCGCGTGGCGACCCAGCTGGGCCAGCAGGTCACCCTGCACCGCGGCCAGCGGCGCGTAGTCGCGCAGCCGCGCATCGTCACCAAGTGCGTCGACCAACGGCCATGCGGCCGCCGCGCCCTGCGCCCGCGACAGGGCGACCGCATGGTTCAACGCAATCACCGGCGAGGGCTGCCGCTGCGCCAGGCGTGCGTACAGCGCGGTCATCCGCGCCCAGTCGGTGTCTTCGGCGCGGCGAGCGCGTGCGTGGCACTCGGCGATGGCGGCCTGCAGCGCATAGGGATCGTCACCGCCGCCCAGCGCCACCGCCTGCTGCAGGGCGGCCTGGCCACGCGCGATCTGCAGCCAGTCCCAGCGCGTGCGGTCCTGGTCAGGCAACAGGATCGGCGTACCGGTTTCATCCGTGCGTGCGGCGGTCCGTGATGCCTGCAACTCCATCAGCGCGAGCAGCCCGTGCACCTGCGGCCAGCCCGGCAGGCGGCTGGCCAGTACGCGGCCGAGCCGCAGCGCTTCATCGCACAAGGCCGGGCGCATCCAGTCATCACCGGCACTGGCCGCATAGCCTTCGTTGAAGATCAGGTAGACCACCTCCAGTACCGAGGCCAAGCGGTCCGGCAATGCTGGCTGGCGCGGCACTTCGAACGGGACCTGCTTCTGTGCCAACGTGCGTTTGGCGCGCACGATGCGCTGGGCGATGGTCGGCTCCGGCGCGAGGAAGGCACGTGCGATCTCATCGGTGGTGAGTCCGCCGAGCAGGCGCAGGGTCAGCGCCACCCTCGCGTCGGCGGCCAGGACTGGATGACAGGCGACGAACATGAGCCGCAGCAGGTCATCGCCGATGTCGTCTTCCAGCGCGTCGCTGTCGTCCGGCGCCGGCAATGGCAGCGGCTCCAGCTCACTGCCGTACTGCGCGTGCTGTCCGGCGACGCGCTGGTGCTGGCGCAGCACATCGATGGCGCGGTTGCGCGCAGTGGTCATCAGCCACGCTCCGGGGTTGTCCGGCACGCCCTGGCCGGGCCAGCGCTCCAGCGCGGCCAGCCAGGTGTCCTGGACCAGCTCTTCGGCACGGCCGACATCGCCGCCGAGCAGGCGGGTCAGGCGGGCGGTCAACACTGGCGACTCCATGCGCCAGATCGTCTCCAGTCGTTGCGTCAGTGCCGTATCCATGCGGCCGATCAGAGCACCGGTGCGGCCGGCGCACAAGCCGCACCGCGGCGTGCCATCACCCCGGTTCGCCGTCCATGTGCGCGATCTCCCACAGGTGCCCATCCAGGTCCTGGAAGCCCCGCTGGTACATGAAACCGTAATCGCGCGCCGGCTGCGGCTCGCGGGCACCGGCCTTCAGCGCCTTGTCCACCAGCCCGTCGACCGCCTGGCGGCTCTGCGCGGACAGGCAGGTGATCACCTCGGTCTGACGGCGCGCATCACTGATCGGCTGGGTCGTGAACTGTGCGAAGAACGTCTCCACCAGCAACATCACGAAGATGCTGTCGCTGATGATCATGCAGGCTGCGTTCTCATTGGTGAAGGTCGGGTTGAAGGTGTATCCCAGGGCGGCGAAGAACGTCTTGGACGCCTCCAGGTCGCGCACCGGGAGGTTGACGAAGATCATCTGCTGCGTAGCGTTGGTCATGTGGATGGTTCCTGTTGTACGAAAGAATCAGGGCTGCTTCATGCAGTTGACCATCCACGGCTTGCCGTAACGGTCGATCAGGAAGCCCCAACGATGGGCCCAGAAGGTTTCGGTGATCGGCATCTTGATCTCGCCCCCGTCGGCGAGCGCCTTGAACACGCGTTCGGCCTCCTCGATCGAGTCGACATCGATGTTGATCGTGGTGCTGCCCTGCCCATCGGGAGACGGGCCGTCGGCGGCCATCAGGATCGCCGACCCCACTTCCAGCTGGCTGTGCGCGACATGGTCCAGTGTCTCCGGCGGCATCTCGCCACAGCCCTCCTGGCTTTCCATGGGGGGCATGTCGCGGTACTTCATCTCCGAGGTGACCTTGCCGCCAAGTACCTGCGCGTAGAAGGCCATGGCCTCATGGGTCTTGCCGTTGAAGCCGAGGAACGGAATCAGTTTCATGGGAATGCTCCAGGGATGCGGGGTGGATTAGTCGGCAGCGCCGATCTGGTCGCGCAGACGCTGTTCCTGCGCCTGTAATTCGGGGGTGAAGGCCGCGCCGAAATCCTCGGCACTGAGGATCGGCCGCAGCTCGACCACATCGCCGGCGGCGAACGGCGCGCGCTTGAGCCACTCGGTGGCCTCGTCCAGCGAGCGCACCTGCCACAGCCAGAACCCGCAGACCAGCTCGCGGGTTTCGGCGAACGGGCCGTCGATCACCCGCGCCGCTTCGCTACTGAAGGCCACGCGGCGTGCGCGCGAGGTCGGGTGCAGGCCCTCGCCAGCCAGCATGATGCCGGCCTGGACCAGCTGCTCGTTGTAGGCGCCCATGGCGCGGATCTCCTGCTCGGTGGGCAGTTGACCGGCCTCGGTGGCCGCTGTTGCCTTGACCAGTACCATGACTTTCACGGAGTGCTCCTGTAGGCCAGCCCGGAACCCGGGCCGTTCACTGGATACAACGTGCCAAGGGGACGGAAATCGACACGGCCGACGAATTATTTTTTCATCGCTGAACAGGGCCGCGCTGCGGCGCTGCAACACGCCACGGCCGCGGGCTGGGGCATCATGCGGATTCCCCCGCCCACCCCTGGTCCGGCCATGCAATTTCTTCTGCTGATCTATATCGACGAGGGCCTGTTGCAGGCCGTGCCCGGCGACGAGTACGACCGCCTGATGCACGACTGCCTGCAGCACGCCGACCGGTTGCAGGCCGAGGGCACGCTGGTGCTGGCCCAGAAGCTGGAGCCGGTGGACAGCGCACGCACGCTGCGGGTGCGCCAGGGCCAGACCCGCATCACCGACGGTCCGTTCGCCGAGACCCACGAACTGCTGGCCGGGTTCAACCTGATCAACGCCCCCGACCACGCCGAGGCGATGCGCATCGCGCAGCAGTTCCCGTGGTCGCGCTTCGGCAGCATCGAGGTGCGCCCCTTGGCCGACATGGACGCCGAGCGCGCGCGCGTCGGCGCCTGACGCGGCTCAGGGCAGCAAGGTGATCTTCAGATCGCGCGGGCCGATCGCTTCGTTGCCACTGTAGTCGCGCGCACTGGCCCGCAGCACGTACTCACCGGCCGGCAACGCATCCGGTTGCCAGCGGCCGGTCTCGACCAACCCATCGCGCACGGTATTGGTGACCAGATAGCGGAACCGGGTGACCGCGCTGCCATGCACGGTGATGCCGCTGTCCGGCGCGTAGGCCACGCGCGTGGCGCTGTCTTCGCGCGGCATCCGGTTGAACACGATGGTGTAGCGCGGCTGCTCGTAGCCGGCCAGCGGCTGGCCCTGCGCATCCAGTACCTGGTAGCCGACCTGGTACAGCCCCAGCCGTCGCCGCGGCAGATTGCGGTCCACCTGGTCCCACGCCTCCACCACGATCTGCACGCCCGGGCCCTCGCGCGGGATCGCGACGCGTCCGTCGGCACCCGGCGTGATCGGCTGGTCCAGATCGTCCAGCACGGCGACCTCGGTGACGCGTGGCGCGAACGCATCGGCGTAACCGGTGAAGCCCAGCGCCACCGCATTGCGCTCGAAGCCGCTGGCGCCCACGCTCAGGTGGACATGCGCCATCCGGTTGATGCTGCCCAGCGTTTCACCGGCGGCGAAACGGGTGCCGCGACGCACGCGGATGCGTTCGAGCTTGCCGTCCTCGCCGAACACCTGCTGCCAGCGCGGATCGAACGGACGATCGCGCGGGTCGCGGCCGACCTTCATGTGGATGTACTTGAGCCGGCCCAGCGAGAGGCCTTCGGCCTGGCCGCCGACCGACCACGCCGCGAACGGCGTATCGACCTTGCCATCGGCGATCGCCAACACCGGCTGGCCGACATCGCCGCGGATGTCGAACCCACCATGCAGATGGTGCCGGCTCTCGCCTTTGAAGTCCCCGCGCACTTCACCCAGCGTCCCAACCACTTCGTGCCACCCGTCCTGCGGGGCCAGTGGCCATCGGCCGCCGGTCTCGGGCAATGGCGCATCCGGCGCCGGGCCGATCAGTGCCGGCGGCGCAGGCTGGCCCGCGGCCAGCGCACGCAGCCGGTGCACACGGTAGGACGCGGCGTCGGCCAGATACAGCCCGCCGTCGGCATCCAGCGCGAGCGCGCTCGGCCGCGCAAAGCGTGGCTGCGGTGGCACACCCGCCAGTGCCAGCTGATGGCCCTGGGCCGAAATCTGTACCACCTTGCCATTGATGTCGCTGGCGTAGACCACTCCGTCATGGGTCACCGCCAGCGCCAGCGGGCCACTGAGCAGGCCACCATCGCCGACGCGGGTGCTGAGCGTGCCATCCGGGGCGAGCTGGCGGATCGCGTTGTTGAACAGATCGGCGATCAGCAGGTTGCCGTGCGGATCCAGTGCCAGCGCCACCGGCGTATCCAGGCGGGTGGCCGCATCGATGCCATCGACCAGGCCGGGGCGCTCGCCACCGGCGACGGTCTGCACCCGTCCATCGGGTTCAATCACACGGATGCGGTCGTTATAGGTATCGGCCACGTAGACACGGCCAGCCGGATCGACGGCCACCCCCATCGGCCCATCGAAGCGCGCCTGCGCGACCGGGCCATCGACGAACCCACGCTGGCCATCGCCGGCCAGCGTGCTCACCGTGCCGTCCACCGCGATACGACGGATGACATGGTTCCCGGTATCGGCAACGTAGAGGTTGCCGACTGCATCCAGCGCGAGACCGGACGGCGTATTGAACTGCGCCTGCAGGGCGGCGCCATCGCGCCAGCCCTCGCCCTGCCCGGCCAGAGTGTCCACACGACCGTCGGGATGCAGGCGGCGGATGCGGTTGTTGTCACCGGCATCGGCGATGTAGACCACGCCGCGCGCGTCAACCGCCAGTCCGTACGGATCGGCGAAGCGTGCCTGGGTGCCGGGACCTTCGGCGCTGCCGCCGATCCCGTCGCCGGCGATGCTGTCGATACGCGGCGACCAGCCCAGCACGGTGGGCGGCGGACCTGGCGGCGAGGCGGGCATCGTTGGTTCACGCAGGAAGGTCCATGCCAGCACCGCAGCGGTAGCCACCGCGATCATCCCTGCCCATGCGTAGCGTCCCATTGCCATCCTTGTGGTTCGAAGGGCACGACGATAAAGGCTGCCTGCCCGTCTGCAAACCCTGCCGGGTGGATCGTATGCGCAATGCTTGTGCCGCCCCGCCCTGCCGGGTTCCAATCAGGGCCCACGCCACGGAAGGACGGCCCGCATGCTGCAGCTGCCAAGACACCGCATCGCCCTGTTGATCGCACTGGCACTGGCCGGTGCCGCACCGGTGCAGGCCACGGTGGATACCCGCGCGCCTGCCGGCAACCCGCAGGTGCAAGCGCTGCAGGACACACTCGACGAGGCCATTCAACAAGGCGACCAGGGCGACACGCTGGGTGCACTGATCGCATTCGAGCGGCTGCTGGCGGAGCCTGCGCTGGTGGGCATTCCGGAGACCGACCGGATCGAGGCCTATGTGATGGCCGGCTGGATGGCGCTGGAGAGTCGCCAGTACCCGACGGCGCGCACGTATCTGGACCGCGCGCGGCAATTGGCACCCGATGAGCCCCGCGTGCTTTACCTGCTGGGCGCGCTGGATGGCGAAGACGGCCGCCATGTGGACAGTGTGCGCCTGATCACCCGCTCGCTGCAGTTGTCCGGCCAGTTCCTGCCCCAGGTCAGCATCCCCATGGCCGGGTCACTGGGCCAGCAGCTGCGGGGCCACGACAGAGAGTTCCGCGAATTCCTGCAGATCCTGTTCGATCGAGGTTGGAAGCCGGAGGATATCGAACCCACCCATTTCTGGACGCAGCTGGCGATCCTGCAGATCGACAGCGGCCAGGACGAGCGCGTCGCTGCGACCCTGGAACGGATCGATGGACCGATGGCGATCCTGGCGCTGCGCGTGGACAAGCGCTTTGATCGCTTCATCGACCGGGACAGCCCACGCTTCGATCCGGTGCAGGCCGCGCAGCGTGATCTCGACACACTGCGCGTGGGCACGCTGCTGGCACCGGAGGAAAGCGCCAAACTGGTGGAGATGAGCCAAACGCTGCTGGCGCTGGGGCGGCATGAGGAGGTGCTTGCGCTGACCGACCGCATCGCCAGCGCAGCGGCCGATACCCGCCTGCCGCGCAGCTTCGAGCGGTCCGGTGACATCGCCTGGCTGCTCAACCACCGCGCCATTGCACAGCGCCGCCTTGGCGATGCGGATGCTGGACTGGCTACGCTGGAGACCGCCGCTGCCTTCCACGAGGAGGGCGTGACCAACATCAGCCAGCGCTTGAACCTGGCCGCGTGGCAGGCCTCGCTGCTGCAGCCGCGCGCGGCGCTGGACAGCATCGACAGGGCCGGCAGCTACCTCAGTCCCTATGGCGAGGCCGTGCAGCAATGGGTGCGCTTCATTGCATCACGCCAGCTTGGCGACACCGAGCAGGCAGCCCGCGCCCAGCGCTGGTTGAACGATCATCAGGAGATCGCCGACGGCTACGTGGTGGAAACCCTGCTTGAGGACAATGCCCTGGACCAGGCCGCCGCCCAGTTGATCGCGCGCCTGCAGTCCACCGAGCACCGCAGCGAGGCACTGATGTCCATGCAGCACCTGCTGACCGTGCCTTCGCTGCCCGGCGACGCCGAGCGCGATCGGCGCTGGCGGCAGGTGGTCGGTCGCACGGATGTGCAGGCCGCACTCAACCGCGTCGGCCGCAGCGAGCGCCACGCCCTGTTCGGCCCGGGGTCGTCGCGCTGAGGCAGCGGCCTACTTGGCCGGCGTCTCCAGCTTGAACCCCATCGCCTCGCGATAGCGCACATACAGCGCACTGACCTTCTCCACGTAGGCCAGGGTCTCGGCGTACGGCGGCACGCCCTTGTAGCGCGTCACCGCGCCGATGCCGGCGTTGTACGCCGCGGCCGCGAGCACGCGGTCGCCTTTGTAGCGGTGCAGCAAGGCCTTCATGTAACGCGCGCCGCCGCTGATCGACTGCTCGGCTGAAAGCGGATCGGCCACGCCGTACTCGGTGGCGGTATCGGGCATCAGCTGCATCACGCCCTGCGCGCCCTTGGGCGAGATCGCGCCGGCATCGAAGCCGCTTTCGGCGTGGGCGATCGCACGCAGCCAAGCATCGTCCACCCCGGTGGCCTTGGCCGCGGCCTTGAACTGCTTGGCATGCCGGTTCAACTGCGGCGTGCCGACCTTGCCGAGCCCCTCGTGCGCCGGTTCACCCGGTGGGGTGGCGACGGTGAACTTCAGGAACACACGCGAGCCGGGCAGATTGCGGGTGGAGTAGACCAGCGCGCCGTCCTGTTCGCGCTCATACAGGGTGCCGCTGAAGACGCCCATGTTGCCCCACAGGTTGGGGGTCTGCACGGCGTTGTCGTCGATCTGCTGCGGGGTGCACCTGGAGCCCGGCTCGGGTGCGGTAGCCAGGCTGACCGTGTTGCTCTGCACGCAGCGATAGACCGTGCGCGCCGATGCCTGGCCAGGCAACAGCAACGACAACAGGGCCAACGCGGCAGGCAGGGTCGGATGCATCGGGCTCGGATCGTGGGCACGGAAGGGTGCGGCGCGATGATCCGGCCAGGGGCGCGAACCGAAGGTGAATACCGGGCCTGCACGACGGCAGGCCCGGCGCTGACTCAGTGGCGGCGGGCCAGCAGGCGCTTGCCGGCGTAGCCCAGGCCGAGCAGGGCGAACCACAGCGGGCTGATCGCCAGCGCGTACAACGTATCCGGCTGCAGGGTCAGCAGCACCAGCACGAAGGCGAAGAAGGCCAGGCACACGCCGCACATCACCACGCCACCGGGCATCTTGAACGCCGAGGCGGCGTGCAGCTGCGGGCGCTTGCGGCGATACACGATGTAGGAGCACAGGATCAGCGACCACACGAACATGAACAACACCGCGGCCAGCGTGGTGACCAGGGTGAAGGCGGTGACCAGGTTCGGGATCAGGTAGATCAGCATCGCACCCAGCAGCAGGCAGATGCAGGAGAACAGCAGCCCCAGGGCCGGCACCGCCGCGCGCGACAGCCGCCGGAACGCACTGGGTGCGTGCCCCTCTTCGGCCAGGCCGTACATCATCCGGCTGGTCGAGAAGATGCCGCTGTTGGCCGACGAGGTCGCCGAGGTCAGCACCACGAAGTTGATCAGGCTGGCCGCGGCGGGAATGCCGGCCAGCACGAACAACTCCACGAACGGGCTCTTGCCGGGCACCACCTCACGCCACGGGGTGACGGCCATGATCGCGATCAGCGCCAGCACGTAGAACACCAGGATGCGCACCGGGATCGAATTGATCGCCTTGGGCAGATTGCGCTCCGGATCGGCGGTCTCGGCGGCGGTGGTACCGACCAGTTCGATGCCGACGAAGGCGAACACCGCGATCTGGAAGCCGGCGAAGAAGCCGGCCATGCCCATCGGGAACACGCCACCGTCGTTCCACAGGTTGGAGAACGAAGCCACGTGGCCGGAGGGTGCGGTAAAGCCCCAGGCCACCAGCCCGAAGCCGGTGATGATCAACGCACAGATCGCGATGATCTTGATCAGCGCGAACCAGAATTCCATTTCGCCGAACAGCTTGACCGTGACCAGGTTGAGGCTGAGCAGCAACACCACGCACAGCAGCGCCGGTTTCCATGCCTCCAGCCCGGGGAACCAGAACTGCGCGTAGGCCGCGATGGCGATCACATCGGCAATGGCGGTGATGATCCAGCAGAACCAGTACGTCCACCCGCAGAAGAACCCGGCCCACGGTCCGAGCAGGTCGGTGGAAAAGTCGATGAAGGACTTGTACTGCAGGTTGGAGAGCAGCAGCTCACCCATCGCGCGCATGACGAAGAACAACATCGCACCGATGATCAGGTAGACCAGCACGATGGACGGGCCGGCCAGGCTGATGGTCTTGCCCGAGCCCATGAACAGACCGGTGCCGATCGCACCGCCGATGGCGATCAGCTGCAGATGGCGGTTGGAGAGGCTGCGCCGGAGGTGTTCCGGCGGGGCGGCAGGATCAGTCATGGGGCAGCGTCGGCAGGGGCGAAGCGTCCGAACATAGACCTCTGCGAGCCGTTGCGCCAGTCGTCTTCGCGGCCGTTCGCAGGGCTGCGGGGGTGCCCTGCCCGACGCGATCGAATGACGGAATCGCCGTGATCTGGAGCCGGGAATCGCGACAAGGCTGCGCTGCTCGCGCCCGGCGGTTCCAATCCGTGCCCGCTGATGGTCATATAGGGCTCCCGGGCCACGCGGGGGCAGGACCGCCCGCTGCCGTGAACCCCTTCCCCGCCAGGGCATCGAGGTCTGCTTGAACCGCGCCAGGATCATTGCCGCCACCGTAGTGCTTGCCCTGCTCGGCGCCCTGGTGCCGATCGCCACCGTGTTCTATTTCACCTGGAGCCGCGCCAGCGAGTCCGAGCAGGTGCGGCTGCAGACCACCGCCGAGCGCACCCTGCAGCGCGCGCACCGTGCCTACGAGACGGCGCTGACCACCCTGCACGAGCTCAACCAGAGCACGCTGGTGCCCTGCTCACCCGAGCACCTGCAGCTGATGCGCAGCCTGGTGATGCGCACGCACTCGGCCGAGCAGATCGGGTACTTCGACAACGGCCGCCTGGTCTGCACGTCCTGGGGCCCGATGGAGGCGGAGATCATCCAGCGCCCGCCGGCCTATGTCACCGCCGAGGGCGCCGGCGTCTCGCTGGACATCCGGCCGCTTGCCGGCACCCCGCAGCAGCCCCTGCTGGCCCTGCAACTGGGCCGCTACGACATCCTCATGGACCCGGCGCGGCTGATCGACGTGATCGTCGACCCCAACGTGCGCCTGGCGGTGGCCAGCCCCGATGGGCGCCTGATCGCCCAGCAGGACATCCCCGACGACGCCCTGCTGCGCCGCCTGCTGCGTGAGCCGGCCAGCGGCCTGGAAGGCCAGACGCTCTATGCCAGCGCGCAGGACCAGGAGTGGCTGGCGATCGCCATGGCACCGCGCACCGACCTGGTCGCCGCGTTCCGCCACCAGATCGGGCAGTTCATCCCGCTGGGCGTGCTCGGCGCGCTGGCGATGATCGGCGGCGTGGTCTGGCTGTCGCGGCGGCGGCTGTCGCTGCGTGGCGAGCTGGCCACGGCGGTGCGCCGGCGTGAGTTCTTCATGCACTACCAGCCGATCATCGAGCTGGACACCGGCATCTGCGTGGGGGCCGAATCCCTGGTGCGCTGGCGCCGTCCCGACGGCACGCTGGTGCGGCCGGACCTGTTCATTCCGCTGGCCGAAGAGGCCGGCCTGATCGAGGCCTTGACCGACCAGGTCATCGACCACGTGATCACCGACATGCGCGAGCTGCTGGTGCAGGACCGTACCGCGCACATCGCGATCAACCTGTCGGCCCAGGATGTCAGCAGCGGCCGGGCGCTGAAGGTGCTGTCCAGCAAACTGCATGGCACCGGCATCCACCCGCAGCAGATCTGGCTGGAGGCGACCGAGCGCGGCTTCATCGACGTCCGCCGCGCGCGCACCAGCCTGGCCAATGCACGGCGCATGGGGCACTGCGTGGCGATCGACGATTTCGGCGTCGGCTATTCCAGCCTGCAGTACCTGCAGCAGTTGCCGCTGGATGCGTTGAAGATCGACAAATCGTTCATCGATGCGATCGGCACCGACAGCGCCACCAGCCCGGTCACCTCGCACATCATCGACATGGCCAAGACGCTGGGCCTGTTCACCGTCGCCGAGGGCGTGGAAACCCCGGCACAGCTGGCCTATCTGCAGGCACGCCAGGTGGAATTCGGGCAGGGCTGGCTGTTCTCCAAGGCACTGGCCCCGGCCGAGTTCATCGCCTTCCACCAGCAGCGCAAGCAGCAGTACGGGCAAGCCCGCGAAGACATGCAGAACCCGAACAGCGACACCGCGGCCTGAGCCGTCGCGTCATTCCGCGTCGAGTCCGGCCAGCGTCATCACCCAGGCTGGAACCGGCGGCTCGCCCGCGTAGAAGGCCGTCGGCTTGTGCTCGGCCATCGCCCAGCGCTGGATCCAGCTGATGCCACCGGCGCCGTTGTAGCCATCGGCATGCTGATAGGCCGGATCCTGCAGTGCCGCCTCCAGCGAAACGAAACGATAGCCGCGCCGGCGGGTGGCCGCGACCAGTTCCTCCACGCAGTCCGCACTGAGCGCGTTGGCGTGGATCAGCCACACCTGTGCGGGCAACCGGCCCAGCAGCTGCTGGCCCTGCTGCTCGTAGTAGTCAAGCTTGTTGAGCATGTACGGCACGTAGCCACGGCGCAGCTGGCGCAGGCGGGCCTCACGCACGACCGGGTCGGTGTCGGTATCGCGCACATGATCGTAGGCGAACGCCCAGATCCATTCGCTGTTGTCGACCGTAACCGGCGCGACCCGGTAGCCATGCTGCTGCAGGAATGCCCCGAGCGCGGCACGTTCCTGCGGCGACTGCCCCGCACGCAGGTAGGGATGCCGGAACCAGCGCGGTGCCCGCCCGATCTCGGCCAGCAATGGCCGCAACGTCACCTCGCCGCGCAGGATGTCCTGCTCGTAGGCGGCCAGCCCGATCGCATGCAGATCGACATGCCCGAAGGTGTGGTTGCCCAGTTCGAAACCGGCATCGCGCCAGTCGCGCAGCATCTGCACCCGCGCCGGTTGCACCTGTCCATCCACCTCGAGTTTGACCTCGTTGACGAAACCCACCACCGGCACGTCGGCCCGCTTCAGGGCCGCGATCAGCTGCGCATGCCGGGCGGCGAGTTCCGGCTCGGCGCGTTCGTCCAGCCGTTGCCAGGGCAGATCGTCGATGGTCAGCGCAATGCGCCGATCCGGCTCGGCCGCGTGTGCGATACCGGCCAGGCACAGCAATGCCAGCACGCCACTTAGAAGGACTCCGTTACGCACCTGCTGCTCCCATCGCGATACCCGACCCCAGCATAGCGCCGGGCATCGCGACCGGGCTTGCCGTGCGCGGCGACTGGGCTCAGTGCACGCTGGGTGCCCAGGCGCGCGGCTGGCGCAGCACCACCCCCAGCGTAGCCAGCAACAGCACCAGCAGCACCGCCGGCAACCAGCGCTCGCCCACGGTTTCCAGCATCACGCCGCCGAGGATGCCGGCCAGCGCGATGGCCAGGTTCCAGCCGGTGACCACGAACGACTGCGCGATGTCGCCGGCCTCGTCGGCACGGCGTGCCACCGCCGTCTGGAACTGCGTGGCGACGCCCCCGAAGGACACGCCCCACACCACCGTGCCGAGCACCAGCACCCACGGCGAGCCGGGCCACAGCCCGAAGGCCACGGCCGACAACGCAAACGCCACGGTGCTGGCGATCACCAGTTCGCGCAGCCAGCGATCCACCAGCAACCCGGTGATCCAGATGCCGACCAGCGCGGCCACGCCGAACACCAGCAGCAGGCGATCCAGCCACGCCGCCGCGCCGGACAGCGCCGCGAACGGTTCGATGTAGGTATAGAGCACGTTGTGCGCCAGCACGTACAGGAACATCGTGAGCAGCGCGGTACGCATGCCGCGCAGCCGCAGCACCTTGCCCAACGGCTGCTGCGCTGCCGCGCCCGGGGCTGGCAGCGGCGGCAGCGCCAGCCGCGCCCACACCAGCAGGCCGACGCTGAGCAGCGACATCAATCCGAACGCCCAGCGCCAACCGATGGTCTGGCCGAGCAGCGTGCCGGCCGGGATGCCCAGCGACAGGGCCAGCGGCGTGCCGACCATCGCCACCGCGATCGCCCGGCCCTGCAGCTGCGGCACCACCATGCGGCTGGCATAGCCGGCCACCAGCGACCACAGCAGGCCCGCACTGATGCCGGCGCAGAAGCGCGCCACCAGCATCACCCCGTAGTGGTGGCTCAGCGCGGTGATGGTGTTGACCACCACGAACCCGGCGATCGCGGTGAGCAGCAGCGGGCGGCGCGGCCAGCGCCGGGTCAGCGCGGTCATCGGCAAGGCGGCCACCAGAGAACCCAGTGCGTAGATGGTGACCAGCTGCCCGACCAGCGCGCGGCTCACGCCGAGATCGGCGCTCATCGGCGACAGCAACCCAGCCGGCAGCGCCTCGGTGAGGATGGTGATGAAGCCCGCGCAGGCCAGTGCCAGCAGCCCGCCCAGCGGCAATCGGGTCGCGGCATCGGGCAGCGGCACCGCGGTGGTATCGACCGCGTGCCCGCTCATGGCTGCACCGGCGTAGCTACCGCATCCGGCAGGCGCGTGGGATCGATGAGGTCAGGGAGGGAGGACATGGGGGTGCCGGGAAGTGAGGGAGCGCCACGGTAGGCCGTGAACGCGCACCGAAACAGCGGGGTGCCGCTCCGCACATTCCGGACCCTGGCGTCCCCAATCGTCGAAGCGCCCTCCCCGCAAGCGCTCGCACGGGAAACGCCCCCGCGCACCGCAGCGTTGCGGGCCAATGCCTGCACGCCTGCCCCCACGAGGCCTGCCGACCGCTACAGTGCCCGCTTTCCCCCGGTGCCAGTCCCCATGTCAGCCTTGGACAACCTCGGCAACCTGCAGACCTTCGTGCAGGTCGCCGACACCCGCAGCTTCGTCGAAACCGGCCGCATGCTCGGCATCTCCGCCTCGGCCGCCGGCAAGACCGTGTCGCGGTTGGAGCAGGCACTGGGCGTGCGGCTGTTCCACCGCAGCACCCGCAGCATCACCCTCACCGCCGAAGGCGAGCGCTTCCTGGTGCGCTGCCGGCGCATCCTCGACGAGCGCGACGCCGCCCGTGACGAGCTGGTGCAGCAGACCGAAGCGCCGACCGGCGTGCTGCGGGTGAGCCTGCCGCTGGTCGGCGATATCTCGCTGCCGCTGCTGACCGAGTTCATGGCCGCCTATCCGGGCATCCGCCTGGAGCTGGACTTCGATGACCGCCTGGTGGATGTGATCGAGGAAGGCTTCGATGCCGTGCTGCGGGTCAGCGAGCCGACCGACTCGCGCCTCAGCGCCCGTCAGCTCGGCGTGTTCCCGCGCTATCTGGTGGCCTCGCCGGACTACCTGGCCCGCCGCGGCACCCCGCGGGTGCCCGAGGACCTGCTGCAGCACGACTGCCTGCACTACCGCTTCCCCAGCAGCGGCAAGCTGGAGCCGTGGCCGCTGCCGCAGACCCCGGGGGCCGCGCCGCTGGCCCTGCCGGTCTCGATGGTCAGCAATACGATCGAAGCGCGGCTGGCCTTCGCGATGGCCGGGCGCGGCATCGCCTACATCCCCGAGCACTCGGTGCGCGAGGCGCTGGCCGACGGCCGCCTGCAGCGGGTGATGGCCGACCGCATCCATGCCTGTGGCACGTTCTACCTGCTGTGGCCCTCGGGCCGCCACGTGCTGCCCAAGCTGCGGGTGTTCATCGATTTCATCAGCGCGCGGCTGACCGGCGTGAGCTGCTGAGCAGGCGGCGTTCATCGGCCTGCGGCCGGGCGGTTCTATACTGGCCGCGCGGCAGCCAGCCGCCTTTGTTGCCGAGGTAGGCCTACATGCGCCATTGATGCCGCCGTCGTCTGACGGCCAGTCTCCACCCGCCTGATCTGCAGGAGGGGAGTCTTTGGCATCCAATGGAGGTCGCATGACCGCATTCGCTCTCACGCTCGATCGCGTGACGCATACCCTGCCTGACGGCCGGGTCCTGTTTTCCGAACTGTCCGCCGCGTTCGACGGCACCCCGACCGGTCTGGTCGGGCGCAACGGCGTGGGCAAAAGCGTGCTCGCACGTCTGCTCAGCGGGGATCTCGCGCCCACCTCCGGCCGCATCCTGCGCAGTGGGCCGGTGCACCTGCTCAGCCAACACAGCGGCGTACCCGAGGGCCGGATCGCCGACCTTGCCGGGGTCGGCGCGGTGCTCGATGCCCTGCTCCGCATCGAAGCCGGCAGCATCGATCCCGACGATTTCAGCTGCGTGGGTGAGCGCTGGGATCTGCGCGAGCAGCTGCAGGCACAGTGGCACCTGCTCGGGTTGCCCGCGCTGGATCCCCTGCAGCCGGCGGCCACGCTCAGTGGTGGCCAGGCGATGCAGGTCGCACTGGCCGGTGCGTTCCTGTCCGGTGCCGAGGGGCTGATCCTGGACGAGCCCAGCAACCACCTCGACGCCGACCATCGCGAGCGCCTGCTTGAAGCGCTGCAGCGCTGGCACGGCGGCCTGATCGTGATCAGCCACGACCGCACACTGCTGCGGCAGATGGCGCGGATCGTCGAGCTGTCCCCCGGCGGACTGCGCCAGTACGGCGGCAACTACGACCACTACGCCGGACAGAAGCAGGACGAGCGGCGCAGTGCGGACGCCCAGCTGGCCCTGCGCAAGCGCGAGCGTCGCCAGCAGCAGGATGAGCAGCGCGATCAGCGCGAGCGCATGGCGCACCGGCAGGCGCGTGCCACGCGCGAGGCGCGCACCGCCAACCAGGCGCCGATCCTGCTGGGTGGCATGAAGAACCGCAGCGAACACAGCGCCGGCCGCTGGCAGGCGCAGCAGAACGAGCGCCGCACCGAACTGGATGCGCGGGTACGCGAGGCCGCCAGCGAGGTGGAGCAGGACATCGAGATTGCCCTGCTCGCGCCGGTGATCCATCAGCCCGGACCGCAGCGCGTGGCCGAGCTGATCGGCGCCGAACTGCCATGGGTGCGGGCACCGTGGAAGACGCTGGATCTCACCGTGCAGCGCGGGCAGCGGATCGGCGTGCAGGGACGCAACGGCAGCGGCAAATCCACGCTGCTGCAGGTGTTGGCGGGCACGCTGTCGCCGCTGTCGGGGCAGGTCGAGGTGGCGGCCAGTGTCGCCCTGCTCGATCAGTCACTCACGCTGCTGCCGTACGACGTCTCGGCCTTGTCACTGCTGCAGCGCGCGCATCCATTGGCCAGCGAAGGCATCCTGCGCACGCAGCTTGCCCTGCTCGGCCTGGATGCCGAGCGCAGCCTGCGGCCCGTGGCCACGCTCAGCGGCGGCGAGCGGTTGAAGGCGGCGCTGGCGTCGGTGCTGTATGCGCAGACGCCGCCGCAACTGCTGCTGCTCGATGAACCCGGCAATCACCTCGACCTGCCTTCGCTGACCGCGCTGGAGCAGATGCTGAGCCAGTACACCGGCACGTTGATGATCGTCTCGCACGACAGTGCGCTGCTGGAGACGGTTGGCCTGACCCACACCCTGCGCGCAACCGAAGAGGGGTGGCGCCTGACGCCGGTGTAACGCCGCGCGGCTACGTGCGCGCCCACGCCGGAAAGGCATCCGGCAGCAGCTGCCACAGCAGCGGCCCGGCGCGCAGTTCCTCATCGTTGAGCAGGCAGGCATCCAGCTCGGCGCGCACCGCGTGCTCGTCCATCGCCACCCCTATCACCGCCAGCTCCTGGCGGCGATCGCCCCACCAGGGATGCCACAGCCTGCGCATGGCCTGGTACTCGCCGGCATCGCCGACCTGTTCCACGCTGGGCATCGGCGCCGTCCAGCACGCGGCCTGCTGGCGCGCCCAGCCGATGTCCGTATAGGGCACGCGCGTGGGTGGCAGCACCGGCGCGGTATTTTCCAGGCCGGCCTCCATGCGCTCGCGCGAGGCGTACCAGAAGCCCGCGGCCGAGGTCTGCGTGGCAGCACCCACGCTGGAGAGCTCGCCCACCCAGTCCATGCGGTTGGCCAGCCAGAAGAAGCCCTTGCTGCGGATCACGCTGCCCAGCCCGGTCTCCAGCAAGTGCGCGAAGCGCTGCGGATGGAACGGCCGGCGCGAGCGGTAGACGAAGCTGGTGATGCCGTATTCCTCGGTCTCCGGCGTGTGCTGCCCACGCAGCGCCTGCATCCAGCCGGGCGCCAACTGCGCTTTGACGAAATCGTAGCGGCCGGTATCAAGCACCTCGTGCAGCGGTACGTTGCCGCGTTCGGACAGCACCAGCCGTGCCTCACGGTTCATCGCACGCAGCACGGCGAGCGTGGACTGCAACGTGTCGTCGTCGATCAGATCGCACTTGCTCACCACGATCACGTTGGCGAACTCGATCTGCTCGGCGAGCAGGTTCACCACCCCGCGCTCGTCATCCTCACCGGCCTGCTGGCCGCGGTCGATCAGCCGGTCGCTTGAGCCGAAATCGTGCAGGAAACGCGCGCCATCGACCACCGTCACCAGCGTATCCAGCCGCGCGATGTCGCTGAGGCTGAAGCCTTCCTCATCGCGCACCGAGAAGGTCGCCGCGACCGGCATCGGCTCGGCGATCCCGGTCGATTCGATCAGCAGGTAATCGTAGCGCCCCTCCGCCGCGAGCCGGCGCACCTCCTGCAGCAGGTCATCGCGCAGCGTGCAGCAGATGCAGCCGTTGCTGAACTCCACCAGCGTCTCCTCGGTGCGGCTGAGCGCGGCGCCCCCCTCGCGCACCAGCTGCGCATCGACGTTGATCTCGCTCATGTCGTTGACGATCACCGCCACCCGACGGCCCTCGCGGTTGCGCAGCAGCTGATTGAGCAGGGTGGTCTTGCCGGCGCCCAGGAAGCCGGACAGCACGGTCACCGGCAGACGCGAATCAAAGGAGGCAGAGGCAGTCATGGCAGAGCAGGTCAGGAAGGGGAATGAAATGTTACTATATAACATTCACTGACCAAGGCTCCCACGCCCCATGAAGCGATCCTCTGCCCTGTTGGATGCCGGCGCCATCGCGCTGTCCGGCCTATGCCTGCTGCACTGCCTGGCGCTGCCGCTGCTCGCGGCGATGCTCCCGCTGATGGGCGTGTGGGCCCAGGCCGAGTGGGTGCATGCCCTGTTCGTGGCCATCGCCGCGCCAGTGACCGGCTTCGCGTTGTGGCGCGCCCACCGCCAGCATCGCCTACCCGTACTGGCGATGGCCGGCGCGGCGGTCGGGCTGCTGTTGCTGCTGGCCGGTGCGATGGGCTGGCCGAGCCACGACGCCGAAACCCCGATGACCGTGGTCGGCAGCCTGCTGCTGGCCAGCACCCATGTGTGGAACGCCTGGCGGCGGCACCGGCACTGAGCCGGCGTGCGCACTGCGCCGCTTACTTGCCGTAGGCGCGCAGCAGCTTGACCAGCACCTGCGCCTCGGCCGCGCGCTCGGCCGGATCGTCCGGCCCGACCACGTGCTCCTGCAGATGCTCGTCCAACAGCGCCATCAACAGCGCGTGCGCGGCGCCACGCACCGCCGAGGCCTGCATCAGGACATCGGTGCAATCGGCCTCGGCCGCCTGCAGGGAGGCTTCGAGCGCGGCGACCTGCCCGGCCATGCGGCGGACCCGGGCCAGCAGCGGCTTGCGGTGGTGTTGAACGTGCGACATGGGGCCGGAGCATATACCCTATGGGGGTATATTCCAATATCCGGATTCCCCATGGTCCTAAGCGCTGCCGCCGACGCCCGCCGCCACACCCATCGCTTCGACGATGGCAATCCCCTCGCCGAGCGCAGCACGCAGCGCGCGCTCTGGCTGACCGCCGTGATGATGGTCGTGGAGATCATCGGCGGCTGGTGGTTCAACTCCATGGCCGTGCTCGCCGACGGCTGGCACATGAGCTCACATGCGCTGGCGCTGGGCCTGTCCGTGTTCGCCTACGGATTCGCCCGCCGCCACGCGCACGACCACCGCTTCACCTTCGGCACCTGGAAGGTCGAGATCCTGGCCGGCTATACCAGCGCCATCGCCCTGCTCGGCGTGGCCCTGTTGATGGCCGTGCAGTCCGGGCAGCGCCTGTTCGTGCCCAGCGCCATCCACTACAACGAAGCCATCGCGATCGCGGTGGTCGGGCTGGCGGTCAATCTGCTGTGCGCGTGGTGGCTGCGCGATAACCACGATCATGGGCACCACCATCATGGGCATGGGCATGGGCATGCCAACGCGCACGGACACAGACATGGGAATGACCATGGCAGTCACGGCGGACACGGCGGTCACGCAGAGCACCCTGGCCACGCTCATGCCGCGACCGGCCCCCAGGACCTGAACCTGCGCTCGGCCTACCTGCACGTCATCGCCGACGCCGCCACGTCGGTGCTCGCGATTGCCGCACTGATCGGCGGCAAGGTCTGGGGCGCGGCGTGGCTGGACCCGGTGATGGGGCTGGTCGGCGCCGTGCTGGTCACGGTCTGGGCGATCGGCCTGCTGCGCGATACCAGCCGCGTGCTGCTCGATGCACAGATGGACGCCCCGGTGGTGGCGGAGGTGCGTGAGGTGATCGAACAGGGGCCATGGTCGGCGCAGCTGTCCGACCTGCACGTGTGGCAGGTCGGCCGCGGCAAGTATGCGGTGGTGGCCAGCCTGGTCAGTGCCGACCCGCTCAGCGCCGATCAGATCCGCGAAGCCCTAGCCGTGCATGAGGAGCTGGTGCACGTGACGGTGGAAGTACACCGGCTGGATGCCGCGCTGCCGGCCTGATCAACGCACCCCGGTAACACCTCAGTGCTTGAACATCATCCCGACCAGGAACAGCACCAGCGGCGCCGCACTGAGCACCGCACCGACGATGCCCAGCCACGGCCAGCGCTCCTGCCGCACGCGTGAGCCCACCGTGGCGATCAGGCCCACGGCCGCTGAAGCGAGTACGCCGATCGAGACACCGGTGGTGCTGGCGCCCGCGGTGACCCCGTGGTTGGCGGCCGAGGCGATATGCGCGGCGGCCGCACCCACGGGGAGGCCGAGGAAGCTGACCAGGCCGAGCAGCGGCAGTCGTTGAGCCGACATCGGGACGCCCGACGGTGAGCGCGGCGCTTGCGGAGAGTCTGGCGGCACGAGGTATCTCCTGAGAATCGCGTCACCGTACACCATCGCCCGCGGGCGACAGGGCACGGGGCGCGCAGACGGCATCTTTCCACGCCGTGCTGGACAATGCCCCGACACCCGCCGCCAAGGATCTGCCATGCGCGTACTGCCCAGCCTGCTCTTCCTGTCGCCGCTGCTGTTGACCGGCTGCGGCACGGACAACAGCGCCGGCGTGTTCTCCTCCGATCCGTTGCTCGGCTGCTACGCCACCCACGCGCGCAAGCCGGCCGAATTCCGCATCGAGCAGCAGAACGGCCAGTACTACGTGTCCTTCAACCGCGACGAGCAATGGCAGCGTGACGCCACGCCGCTGCAGGAATCCAGCCGCGCCGAGATCGCCCAGTTCTTCCGCGACGATGCGGATCAGATCAACAAGGCCCTGGTGCGCCCCGGTGGTGGCTTCGGCATCTTCAAGTTCAACCCGGGCGCCACGCTCAAGGGCAAGGCCAAGGACAGCGACTACATGGCGCTGGTCCTGATCGGCGCCGGCCCGGTGTTTCCGGTGAAGTGCCCGTGACCGGCAACGTCTTCCGGCCCCGCCCACCGGGCCACTGATACGGGCGGCGACCGACCGCACGCCCGCACCGGTGGCCCGGCCCGCGACACCCATCCCCAAGATCCCCGCCCGCAGTCGTACACAGGCGGGAGCCCCATCCCCAGACTTCAACATGGCGCCTCCGGCTCGCGGCGGCCGCGATGGATCGAGCTGTACGGCCATTGCGTAGCATCCCTCACGTGCCCGTGCTTGACCGGATTCTGGTGCACATAGGCCACGTGGCGCTGCAGATCCTCGGCGTCGACGATCCGGTGTTCGCGGAAGCCGTTGTGCCACAGCGGCCGCAGGCTGCGATCGCGCCGCAGTTGCAGCCGTGGGTCGGCCATCGGCAGCTGCCGGTCGAAGATCGCCTGGACCTGCGCCCAGCGCCGGTGCCCCTCCTCATCGCCCTCCGGCAATGTCCACACCCCATGCAGGTGGTCCGGCAGCACCACGATCGCGTTGATCCGGAACGGCCGCGCCTGCTGCGCCACCCGGAACGCCAGCCGCAGGGTCTGCGCCTGTTCCACCAGCAGGCTGCTGCTGCGATCGCGCAGGTGCGCGCTGAAGAAGTAGGCGGTGCCGGTTGGCCAGAGGAGGTGGTCGTAGGACATGGCTACAGTATCCAAAGCGGCCGGCCCCTCCACGATCAGCGCACACCCCGTGCGCACCTCGGAGAGCGGCGCATGCTCGGGTCGGTCTCCCGTCCTGAACGGGGTGTATGAGGGCCGGCCAAGGGCATCTCAGGTACGATGCCCACCCCTGACTGCCATGCCGTCTGGCGCTCGCGCCGCGGCTTAGATCCCGTGCCCCATTACATTGGCCCCCTGCTGACCCGCCCGCTCGCCGAGAGCCTGATCCGTGCCCGCGATGCCGGCGCCGGCGACTGGACCGGCTCGCTCGACCTCGGCCGCTCCACCGGCACCGCCACGCTGGCGGCCGATTACTGGCAGTGGAAGGGCGAGACCTACGCCTATCCCGGCAAGACCAAGGACCGCACCCTGTACTACTGGGACGGCGAGGAGTTCCTGGCGGTCTCGCGCTTCGGCTCGGCGCTGATCAAACTGGTGCCGACCGACTGGGACGCGCCGACCTTCGAGATCGACGGCATCAAGATGCTGCCGAGCGCGCAGGTCTCCCCGTTCGAGGATGCCCGTCGCAAGGTCGCGCTGATCGCGCCGGCTGGCAAGACGGTGTTGGATACCTGCGGCGGCCTGGGCTATTTCGCCGCGTGCTGCCTCGAAGGTGGGGTCACCCGTATCCGCTCGTTCGAGAAGAACCCGGATGTGCTGTGGCTGCGCACGCTCAACCCGTGGTCACCCGATCCGGACGCAGAGAGCAGCGGCGGCCGCTTGGCACTGAGCCAGGGTGATGTGTCGCAGGAGATCGAAGGGCTGGAGACCGCCTCAGTCGACGCGATCCTGCACGACCCGCCGCGCTTCGGCATCGCCGGCGAGCTGTACTCACAGGTGTTCTACGACCAGCTCGCACGCGTCATCCGTAAGGGCGGCCGCATGTTCCACTACACCGGTGCGCCGAACAAGCTGACCAGTGGCCGCGATGTCCCGCGCGAGGTCGCCAAGCGGCTGGAAAAGGCGGGCTTCAAGGCCGAGCTGGCGATGGATGGCGTGCTCGCGGTCAAGCGCTGAGCAGGGGGCTGGTCAACTGCCGCATGGCAGTTTGGCCGCCCACATGTTGTCGACCAGATTGGGGTAGCGCCGCCCGTTTTCCTCGGCGCGCTGACGTGCCGCATCCTTCTGCGCCTCGGAGAGCGGCTGCGACTTCTTCTTCCCGTTGGGACTGGGCTTCTTCCAGGGCGGTGTCTGGGACTGACGCATGGACGGTCTCGTGTGGGCTGGCGCTATAGCTTTGGTGCGCGGGGACAGCGTACAAGAACGCCCGACACGTGAGCTCAACGTGCCGGGCGCGTACAGCGCATAACAACCTACGGCTTACTTCTTCAGGAAGTCCAGCAGCGCCTTGTTGAACGCATCGGCATGGCTGGCATTGCAACCGTGCGGCGCGTCCTTCAACACCACCACTTCACTACCCGCGATGGCCGCATGGGTGCGCTTGCCCGAGCCCTCGAACGGCACCGTGCCGTCGCTGTCACCGTGCAGCACCAGGGTCGGGACAGTGACCTTCTTCAGGTCGCCGCGGAAATCGGTCGTCCCGAAGGCCTTCATGCAGCCCAGCGCCGCGGTCTGATCGGACTGCTGGCAGAGCTTGATGGCGGCCTGGCGCTCTTCCTCGCTGACCTTGAGCTCGCCGTTGGCGCTGAAGAAATCCTTGGTGAAGCCATCGAAGAACGTGTCGCGGTCCTTCTCCAGGCCTTCGCGCATTTCATCGGCCTTTTCCTGGGTCAGCGGGCCCTCGGGGTTATCGCTGGTCTTGAGCATGTACGGCGGCACCGCCGAGGCGAACACCACGCTGTGCAGGCGCGATTCGCCATGATTGGCGACATAGCGCGCCACTTCACCACCGCCCATCGAGAAGCCGACCAAGGTGGCGTCCTTCAGATCGAGATCCTCGAGAACACCGGCCAGATCGTTGGCAAGTGTGTCGTACTCGTAGCCGTCGGCCGGCTTCTCCGAGCGCCCAAAACCACGGCGGTCGTACGCCACCACGCGATAGCCCGCATCGCGCAGCGCGGGGACCTGGGCCTTCCACGATTCGGCCGACAGCGGCCAGCCATGGATCAGCACCACCGGGCGGCCGGTACCACCGGAATCTTCAACGTGCAGGCGAACGCGCGAAGCAGCCATGGGAACTCCTTGGAGCGATGGGGAAGGAAGGTTCGATCCTAGGGAGAGGGGGTTGGGTGAGCCGTGAAAGAAATCGGCAGGGCGCTGACGTGGCGTGCACAGGGCTGACTGGTACCAGCCGGGGCATTCAGCGGTGACAGGGAGGAATCGGGCCACGATCTCAGGATCTGCGACACCTCAGGACGATAGTTGCGATGGGGCATCGTCGAGGGTGGGAGCCGGTACATGGATTGTCATGAGATCACGCCGGAGGCTGCTGCCGGCACGCCAACCGGGCTGCCCGGTTCTCCAGGGGGCGCTTGCTGCGGGCTGGCCGTCACCCTGCTGCTGCATGGCCTGGGTGGGCACCCTGCATCCCGAGCGGCGCTGAGCGCTGCACTGCGGCAGACCCCATTGACCGAGCGTTGTGCGAGCTGCGCCAGCTATGTGTTGCTTCGTGGCCGTGCGGTTCCGTAGACAAGGCGTCGCACAGCGAGGCGTCTCAGAAAGTGCTCATGCCACGATTCATTGACGTTGGTCGTCAAATCCCATCTGACGACGCACCGTCGACGCAATGGGCAGGTCCGCCGGAGAATCCGAGTACCCCACGATCTCCAGGCCGGTAATCCGGCCGTTGAGGCCAAAGACAAGCACGCCCACCTCTTCCCCGCTGGATGTCTCGCCGATTGCGTCGGCAACCACCTCGGCGATCTCTCCCGCTCCTAGGAGCTTGAAGTCGACGGATGCGCAACCGCAGCCACAACGGCTGACTACGTTAAGGGATTCCAGATTTTCCAATGAAGGGAGCTGTATGCCTTCCACCGGCGCGGACTGCACAGCGCGCCTGACCACGTCTGTCTCGTGCGTCGAGATACGTCTAACTGCCATCCTTGATCTGTTCATGCGTACGAATACCGCGGGCGTCGCGCCAGTCTCGCATCATGGCCTACGCGGGAACAGTCCATCCAATGCAACGCAAAAGAAACCGGCCGCCCCAGGCGGCCGGTCCCTGTTCCAGCGGCAGTGCGTTACAGCGCAATGCGGGCAACAGACTCTTCGCTGCCCTTCGGCTCGCTGTCACCGTTCTTGACGGTCACGTACAGCACGTTCTTCTTGGCATCCAGCGCCAGGCTGTTCGGATGCGTCGGCACCGCGTACGTCGCCACCTGCTTGTAGGTGTCGCTGTTGTATGCGGTGACGGTGCCGCCATCGCGGTTGGTCACGTACAGGCGCTTGCGTGGTGCATCCAGCAGGATGCCCAGCGGGCCGGCATCGGTCGGGATGCTGGCCAGTTCCTTGCCGCTGGTACGGTCCAGCACCAACACACGCTGGCCCGGGTGCTTCGATTCGAAGCCCGAGCTGCTGGCCTGGTACTTGCGGATCATCTCCGAGCCCTGGTCGGTCACGAACAGGCGCTTGCCAGCCGGATCCAGCGCGATGTTCATCGGCTGCTCCGCACTGACCTTGAAGCGCTGCTCGACCTTGCCGCTGTCGGTGCCGACGGTGACGACCTCGGCCAGCAGGTTGGAGGTGTAGACGCGCTTGGCCTTGGCATCCAGTGCCAGACCCGGCGCCTTGGCGTTGCCCAGACCCGGAATGGTGTTGATGACCTTCAGCGACTGCGTGTCCACTACGAACAGCACGCTGCCCTCACCCGAATGACCGGTGACGTACAGGCGGTTGTTGGCGCCATCGACGACCAGCTCGCGCAGATCGTGGGTGTAGGCGGCCTTGCCATCCTTGCCGACCTTCTTCTCCATCAACTGCACGATGCCGACCGACTTGTTTGTAGCGGTGTCGACCACGGTAACCGAGGTATCGACGGTGTTGCCGACGTACAGGCGGTTGTTGGCGTCGTCCAGCACCACACCGAACGCCTTGCGCTCCAGCGGGATGGCGGTTTCGACGGCCAGGGTATCCGGGTTCAGGCGCAGGACCTGGGAGGGACCAGCGGCATCACCGAAGCCGCCCGAGGAGGCGACGAAGACGGCGTTCTGCTTGGGGCTGAAGGCCAGCTCATAGAGACCCTGGGCGATGGCTTTGCGCTGAACGGCGGTTGTGCTGGCGGACGCGTTGGTCTGGTCAGCGGCAAACGCGGACGGCGCGCCAAGGCTCAGGGAGATGGCGAAGGCCAGAGCGGCCGAGCGGATTACGGAATTGCGGTACATGCGAGCTTCCTTGAAGGGGCACGGGAGGGTGTCCTGGCTCGCTGGGCCGTACGTGTGACGGCCGGCCCCGCATCTGTCTGCGCTGGGTGGGCTGGCTGGGTTTGCGGGGGGAATGTTAGCAGGATGAGCTGCGGGTATGGCGTGCACCGCTACGATCAACACCTACAAGCCCGGGACGCGTGTCTACCAACCCTCTGTCATCACTAGTTTCCCCTGCTCCAGACCAAACGGCATCACGTACAACCCAAATTTAGCTTCAAAAGCGAATACGGGCAGGCCCTGAGAGAACCCGATATACAACGAATACACGTCGTTGGGCGCGGCGCTCAGCATGTGCGGCGCTGCAATTTGCGGTGGAACTTCTTGACCACCGGCACGGGCCGCTGCACCACCGTAAGGGTGATGATGCCGTGCGTGGCCTCCACCTTCAGGCGGGCGCCTACGTCGAAGCTGAGCTTGTCCAGCCAGCGGCCGCGCAGCTTGAGGTAGGGACAATCTCGGTGGGACCGCACTCTTCGCGGTCGGGGTACGTCTGCGCGCCTACGCGGTAGCTGCGTGCGGGGCGGGCGTAGGGCTTGCGCTTGGGGCGCGCGTCATCGGGTTCGTCTTCCCACGGCGTCAACATGTTGGACCTCCTGCAGGGCTGGCCCTTGCCGGGATGGCAAGGGCGTCGGGAGGTTAGAAACCGTCTAGTAGCAACCGGCGGGCGTATTTCCACGAGGGTGTTGTATTAGCCACCCTCCCGACAAATAGACGTCCAACATTTTGCTACTAGAAGAGTTTCTACGCTCCGATGAACACCATGCGCGTTGGTGCGGAGGATGGGAAATCGCTTGTTCCTGTTGATCTGGCGGGTGTTGGTTGGCTGCGCCTACGGTGCGACGCAACTGGCCCGGTTCAGTCGCAGGCCTTGGGACGGGGTGGCGGCATCCTCTCTGGCCTATCGGGAGGACCACAGATGACCAGGATTGACGGGGATTGGCTTAAGGCATTCGACGAGGCCATGTTGGGCTTCTTCGCTATCGACCATGCGGATGCGGGCATGGATCAATGCCTGTTGGAGTGCTACTCGGACTTGCCGGCCAGGGAGGCTGCGTTGGCGTTTGGGGAGGACTATGAGCTCTGTCGGGTGGATAGGTTCTGGCCGCCACCAAATCTGGTGCTCAGCAGCTGAGTGCTATCCGGTTTCCTCGTCATCAGCTCCAAACGAGTGATCGATCTAGCTATCAGGCGTCAAGGGCTTTCTGGAAAACCAGGTCTCGGTGGTACTCCATATATGGGCGCTGTTGCGGGCTAAGCTGCTTCATACTGCCGTCGATGCGCGAGACCCATGCCAGACGGACCTGATCCGGCAGAAGCTGGCTGATCCGTACACGGCCATCATCTTCGAATGTCAGGTAACCCTTGTCGAACAGACGATCGATATGTGGCGCAAGTAATAGTCCATTATTACCATCGAGGCGCTCGATATTGTCACTCTTAGACCACGGCTTTATGTGGCTTGCAATCAGAAAACGTTCATCTTGAATTCCAGTCACTCTACAGGAGAGCTCGACTTCGGCCACCCGGGACCTAAAAAGGCCTTGACCTATTCTTGACTGGATAATCTGACTGCGTTGAGTGACGTTCAATTCTCCGTCGGCGAGCAGATTAGAGATTGCGGAGCTATCACTCAGATGACCAGCTTTGCTGGCCGAGGCCACGATAGCCTGCGCCTCAGGCCCAAGCAGAGCAACTAAAACGTTCGCCAGCGACTCTGAAACTGCGGCAAGGTACACACCCTGATTGCCGTTGCCATTCTGTTGCAGTGGTGAGTACCTTGCTGGAAGGTGCGGCAGGAGCTCCTGCATGAAGTTCTTTGGTCGGACTGGTTTAGGCAGCTTATGGAAGGTGGTGGGGACAAACCAGCCGTCCAAGCTCCACGTCCCGCCTGCACTTCCGAACTCCGCAGGCTTGGGTGCAGAAACATGGTTCGCATCCACGATCCCGATAGCCTTGATGTAAGTGTCCGAGAAGGAAAACACTGTGTCACCGGGCGAGACCAGCATCATGTTGTCGTAGAAGACATTACGCCGGTTGTCCGCTGTACGCTTAGGCGACCACAGGTAGCTGCCGTGGACCTCGTGTCTGTAGGTCAAGTTCTGGTTCACCCACCAGTACTTCATCCGTCTACCACTCCAATGGAAGCGCGCCTATCAGCGCTACGTCGCGATAGTACCGCTCTATTGGAAGTTACGAAATAGGTCATCTGATCCAATGGACTAGGCCCACTACGATCGGGCTGAGCAGCGTCAAAAAGAACATTTGACGCTTAAAGAAGGCCCAGGCCTGTCAGTAAGAATCTAGATACACCGATTGGCTTTGCGCTTACCAGTTAAGAGTAGCCGCCATCGACCTTCTTTCCATTTCAACTTGCTCGGCAAGATTCTTCATAGCCATAGTCAGGGCGACATGACCAGCCTTTGGATCATAAACAAGAGACTTTAGTGCCAAGTTGTCCCGATAGCTTTTCAATATCTCGTCATGTGGCGCGCCAGATACGCGCGGCATACATATGTAGTGAGGGCGAGTCCCCTTGTTAAAGAAGGCAACCTTCTCAAGAAGAAGCCGGACATCGGGATCATTTACACCACAACCTATGAATAAAAAAGTATGAGTAACTGCCAGAGCATCAAGCATAGAATAGAATGCGCGATACTCGTGTCTAGCGCTGGAGTACTCACTTCTGGTAAACACCATTTCCGCAGGAACATCTATCGTTCCGTGAGCTTTCACCACCACCGACATACCACCACGAATAAAGTCTGACACATCCGGGTCAGTATATGATTTCACACGAATATTATTGTGCGTCGTCGTCTGAGCATAAGTGTCATATATTTTGTCAAAGTTTTGCGTAAGCACGATCCTGGAATCCAACCCAAGTATGTGCTCGTGTATTTCGGCATGACGATAGCGCGGACGGACAAAGGCTGAGTCGAGCAACCCATTCCAGTCCTCATCTAGCCGCTTTTTAATAAGTTCACAAGCGGTTAGAAAATCACCAGAAGTAATTAGCGATTTGATGTGCTTGGTCGGCGCGGCGAGTCTGGATAGGCCATCCTTTAGAAACGCACTCCAGTCAGGAGGGCGCGTATTGCCGTCTTCTGACAAGGAGTTCATAGACACCCCCGCGCCCAAGAACAGCACGCATCTACGCCGCGCGATATCTTGAACTAACGAATCTGGCCAGGCAATGGTCATAGGCCACACCTTTTCGCGAGATTGGTCGCGACCTCGGCAATAACCTCCTCAAATTCAGCAACCTTAGCAAAGTGCGCACCCACGACGCCATCAGCCCCCTTCAGCTCAAATATTGGCTTATTGCTGGTCTGAGACAACGGGACGAGCGAATGAAAGTACGGGATGCTCCCAAGTTCGTAGGACTGGGCTTTAGATGAATCGATCCCCTCGTATTCCTTCAGAAGATGAGTCCCGATCACTTGTGGAAGTCTTTTTAGAATTCTCTCGTAGGCTTTCACGGCCTGTTTCTGGCCTTTAGAATCACGCCGGAAGGTGTACTGCTGAGTTACATAGCCACCAAATTTTAGCTTCCACCCTGTGAAGTTACCGCCAACCTCCTCATCTTCAATGTCGATATTACTCATACCGACTTCGAGTTTCCTTCTCCAATCCCGAAGCGCGGACGAGATGTTCTTGATGGCTTGAAGCGTAAAAATATCCAAGGATGCTGGCACGACGAAGTAATCACAGGCCAGTAGAACTGCGCGATTGATTGCGCCCAGGGACGGTCCCATGTCGAAGAAAACGACATCGAATTCTTCGCATCGACTTAGGAGCTCAGAGAACATTAGCGTCGTTCGCAGTCCTCTAACTTGACCTCCGGTCGATGCCAACCAATCTGAGGAAAGGAGATCCTCGAGAAGCGCCATCTTTGGATCCCCAACCACAATTCCAAATCCAAATTCTGGTGGATCGAAATAGTTGAGCTCGTCAGCGTAGCCCTTGCCCGCTTTTATGGGAGTGGCGAAACTCCAGAGGGTGTAGTCCTTACCTTTTGAATATATTCTCTCAACAGCATCGGGCTGGAGAACGCTTTGAGTAGCGTTGCACTGAGGATCCGCGTCAACCACGAGTACCTTGAGGCCCTTCTTTTTCGCTAGATAAGCCGCAAGATTGCAGAGCAGAGTGGTTTTACCCACCCCTCCTTTGTTATTGAAAACTGCAATGGCCTTCACGCATCACCCTTGACGAATAGATTGGTCGTGACGCCGATTTTGCACTACATTCGCTACAAAAAAGAAGGGCGACCTTTGGTCGCCCTCTTTAGTCAAATTATTGACTCATCAAACCCCGACAGGATTAGCCTTCTCAGGATCAATCTTGTACTGCTTGATCGCCCGGGCCACATCCTTACCCGTCATCTTCCCTTCCTTCGCCAGCGCCGCAATCGCGGCATGCGCGATGTAGTACCGGTCAACCTCGAAGAAGCGACGCAGGTTCGCACGGGTATCCGAACGACCAAAGCCATCCGTACCCAGCACCGTGTACGACATCGGCACGAACGAGCGGATCTGGTCCGCGTACGCACGCACGTAGTCGGTGGCGGCAATGGCCGGGCCCTGGCGGCCTTCCAGCAGCTCGGTCACGTAGGCCTTGCGCGGCTCGGCTTCCGGGTGGAAGCGGTTGTAGCGCTCCACGTCGAAGCCGTCGCGGCGCAGTTCGTTGAAGCTCGGGCAGCTCCAGATGTCGGCGGTCACGCCGAAGTCCTTGTCCAGCAGCTCGGCCGCGGCAATGGCTTCGCGCAGGATGGTGCCCGAACCCAGCAGCTGCACGCGCAGCTCGCCCTTCTTCGGCTTGCCGGCGTCGGTCAGCAGGTACATGCCCTTGACGATGCCGTCGGCCGCGCCTTCCGGCATTTCCGGATGGGTGTAGTTTTCGTTCATCAGAGTGATGTAGTAGTACTCATCAATCTGATCTTCCATCATGGCCTTGGTGCCGTGCTGCAGGATCACCGTCACTTCGAAGCCGAAGGTCGGGTCATAGCTGCGCACGTTCGGAATGCCACCGGCCACGATATGGCTGAAGCCATCTTCGTGCTGCAGGCCTTCACCATTCAGCGTGGTGCGGCCGGCAGTGCCGCCCAGCAGGAAGCCACGGGTGCGCATGTCGGCGGCCTGCCAGGCAAGGTCGCCCACGCGCTGGAAGCCGAACATGCTGTAGTAGATGTAGAACGGCAGCATCGGCACGTTGCTGACCGAGTAGCTGGTACCGGCGGCCATCCACGAGGCGATGGCGCCCGGCTCGCTGATGCCCTGCTGCAGCACCTGGCCGCTCTGGTCTTCGCGGTAGAACATGAGCTGGTCGGCATCGACCGGCTTGTACTTCTGGCCGAACGGCGCGTAGATGCCGATCTGGCGGAACAGGCCTTCCATGCCGAAGGTACGGGCTTCGTCGGCCACGATCGGCACGATGTGCGGGCCCAGTTCCTTGTCGCGCAGGGTGATGTTCAGGCTCTGCACGAAGGCCATGGTGGTGGAGTAGCTGCGCTCGCCGCTGCTCTTGAGCAGGCGCTCGTAGCTTTCCAGCTTCGGTGCGTTGAAGCTCTTTTCGGCCTTGCGACGGCGCTGCGGCAGGTAGCCCCCCAGGGCAGCACGGCGTTCCTGCAGGTACTTCACTTCCGGCGAATCCGGGCCCGGGTGGTAGAACGGCACCTGGCCATCGGCCAGCTGGGCGTCGGTCACCGGGATGTTGAAGCGATCGCGGAAGTGGCGGACGGCATCGTCGTCCAGCTTCTTGGTCTGGTGGGTCGGGTTCAGTGCTTCACCCGCGCTGCCCATGCCGTAGCCCTTGACCGTCTTGGCCAGGATCACGGTCGGCATTCCCTTGGTGTTCACGGCCTGATGGTAGGCGGCGTACACCTTGTGCGGATCGTGGCCACCGCGGTTGAGGCGCCAGATATCGTCGTCGCTCAGGCCCGCGACCATCGCAGCGGTTTCCGGGTACTTGCCGAAGAAATGCTCGCGGGTATACGCGCCACCGAAGGCCTTGCAATTCTGGTATTCGCCGTCGACGGTTTCCATCATCAGCTTGCGCAGGACGCCGTTGGTGTCCTTGGCCAGCAGGGCATCCCAGTAACCGCCCCACAGCAGCTTGATGACATTCCAGCCGCCGCCACGGAACACGCCTTCCAGTTCCTGGATGATCTTGCCGTTGCCACGCACCGGGCCGTCGAGGCGCTGCAGGTTGCAGTTGACCACGAAGATCAGGTTGTCCAGGCCTTCGCGGCCGGCCAGCGCGATCGCGCCGAGGGTTTCCGGCTCATCGCTCTCGCCGTCGCCGATGAAGCACCACACCTTGCGGTCGGACTTCTCGATCAGGCCACGGTTTTCCAGGTAACGCAGGAACTGCGCCTGGTAGATCGCGGCGAGCGGGCCCAGGCCCATCGACACGGTCGGGGTCTGCCAGTAATCGGGCATCAGCCACGGATGCGGGTAGCTGGAGAGGCCACCGCCGTCGACTTCCATGCGGAACTTGTCCAGCTGGGCTTCGTCGATGCGGCCTTCCAGGAAGGAGCGCGCATAGATGCCCGGGGCGCTGTGGCCCTGGATGAAGAGCAGGTCGCCCGGGTGGTCTTCGCTCGGGGCGCGCCAGAAGTGGTTGAAGCCCACGTCATACAGCGTGGCACCGGAGGCGAAGGAGGCGATGTGGCCGCCCAGGTCGCCCGGCTTGCGGTTGGCGCGCACCACGGTCGCCATCGCATTCCAGCGGATGATGGAACGAATGCGCCATTCCAGTTCGGCGTTGCCCGGGCTCTTGGCCTCCAGGGTCGGCGCGATGGTGTTCACGTACTCGGTGGTGGGAGAGAACGGCAGGTAAGCACCCGAACGACGGGTCAGTTCCACCATGCCTTCCAACAGCTGATGCGCGCGCTCGGGGCCCTCGACATCAATAACGGCCTTCAGCGACTCGATCCATTCCTGGGTTTCCACAGGATTCGGGTCGTTGTTCAGCACCTCGTTCAACCAGTTCATTTGCGCTCCCATGACCGCACGCACGCGCGCGACTGTTTTAGATTTCTAGCCGCAAAGTGTAGCGCACCAAGGGGTTTGCTTACTTCGCTACGGTTGCGTATGGAACCATCCCGGGGGTGTCCGGAAGGACAGCCGGCGACAGCGCGCGGGCGGCGCTGGAAGGTTCCACGCTGCATTTCAGCGTGCCCGGTGGCGATGACACCGACGCGTCAGCAGGACACCGATGGACAGCGCAGGCACTGCGGCGCGGGCGATTGGCGCGGATCGTGCGCGATGCGACGCCGTTTGAGCGCGCGTCGGCGTGGATCATCAGGCGTGCTGGAGGCGCAGCACCGAGCGCAGTGTTCCACCACGAGCACGCACCGTCACACGCCGGATTGACCTGAACGCATCCCTGCCATGCGCGCGCGGTTGCTGGCCGAACCGGAGTTTTCGATATATCGTTCCGCCACTGCATTCGATATATCGAAATGACCTCTCCGCGCGACCTCGACCGACCTGCCCGCCCGCTGACCGCCCGGCCGCTCAGCCGTGGCGACCTGCGCCTGCTGGTGCTGTCGCTGCTCGCTGACCAGCCGCGCCACGGCTACGAGCTGATCCAGCTGATCAGCGACATGTTCGTGCGGGTCTACACCCCCAGCGCCGGCTCGATCTACCCGGTGCTGGCGCAGTTCGAGGCCGCCGGCTGGGTCGGCGCGGTCGAGGACGGTGGGCGCAAGCGCTACGCCCTCAGCGCGCTGGGCCAGGCCGAGCTGGAGGCACAACGCGACGAGGTCGATGCAGCGGTGCACCGGGTACGCGACAGCGCGCGCACGATCACCAAGGCCAACCTGCCGCCGTCCGTGCGCGATGCGCTGCGCGAGCTCAAGCACGCGCTGGGCCTGTGCCACGGCCGCTGGCAGGACGACAACGCCGCTGCCGTGGCCGAGGCGCTGCGCGAGGCGGCCGCGCGGATCCGTGCGCAGGGCCGCTGACCCCCTTCTTCTTCAGACCCAGCCAGCCTCCGCCCGCCAGGTCCTTCTCTCTCAACGCCGCGCTGCGGCACTGATCCAGGTATTCCCATGGCTCTGCATGAAAACCGACTGCTCCGTCATACCGTGAAGTTCCGTCCGCTGCAGGTGCTGCGCACCGAAGAGATCAGCCCGTGCATGCGCCGGGTGATCGTCGGTGGCGAAGCGCTGGAAGGCTTCGATTCGCCCTCGCCGGATGACCACGTCAAGCTGTTCTTCCCCAACGCCGAGGGCCAGTTCGTGGTCCCGACGATGACCCCGGAAGGCCCGCGCTACCCGGAAGGCCAGACGCCCTCCCCCTCGCGCGATTACACCCCGCGCTGGTGGGATCTGGAGAGCAACGAGCTGGCGCTGGACTTCGTGATGCACGGCGACGGCCTGGCCTCGACCTGGGCCGCCAACGCGCAGCCGGGCGATGCGATCGCCGTGGGCGGCCCACGTGGCTCGCACATGACCGCCGATGACTTCGACACCTACGTGCTGATCGGCGATGAGACCGCGCTGCCGGCGATCGGCCGCTGGCTGGAGACGCTGCCGGAAGGTGCCAACGCCGATGTCTACATCGAGATCCCCGAATCCGGCGACCGCCAGGAGCTGCCGGAGGACGACCGCATCCGCATCTCGTGGCTGGAGCGCAACGGCTTCGACGCCGCCACCAGCACCCTGCTGGAAGACGTGCTGACCGATTTCGAGGAACCGGACGGCGACACCTTCTACTGGATCGCGGCCGAATCGCGCCGGGCCCGGATGATGCGCAAGTACATCGAGGGTCACCTGGGCGTGCCCAAGGACTGGATCCGCTCGACCGGCTACTGGAAGGCGCACGGCAGCGAGCACCACGACGACTGAGCCCGCGACGGGCACCGGCCGCGGATGCGACAATCGCGTTTTGTGCCGGTGCCTTTCATGCAAGCCCCTTCTCTTTCGGCACTGACCGATCTGATCGACCGCGCCGAGCGCGCCGATCCCGCGCTGGATGCCGCCCTGGCGGCGCTGGCGCCCTCCGTGGGCGGGAACATCGCCCCGCTGCGCACCACCCTGGTGCCGCTGGCCCGCGCGCAGGCGGCGCTGGTGCAGGCGAACATCGATATCGACCTGGTCGCCGACGAGCTGCGCCGTTACCAGAAGTACGCGATGCCGGGTAAGCCGAGCCTGCAGATCGTGCAGTTGCGCAAGCAGCAGGCCTCGGTGAAGCAGGCTGCGTTGCTGGCCCGCCAGGCGTTCGCGCAGGCGACCCATGCGTTCCTGCGCGAGAGCGGCGTGACCGCCCCAGCGCGCCGCACGCCGACCGATTTCACCACGCTGTGGCTGGGCAAGGTGATCGCGCAGGTGGCGGCGGGCTGATCATCCTCCTCGTGCAGCCGCACCAGGAACGGTAGTGCCGGCCGCTGGCCGCACCAAAAGAAAGCCCGCCAATTGGCGGGCTTTCTGCCTTCTCACGACGAGTGAGGAGAGACTCAGGCAGCCGGCTTTTCGCCAGTGGCCTCGGTGGTGATGCGGATGTTCACTTCATCGCTGACGTTCGGGGCGTACGCGCCGACGCCGAAATCGCTGCGCTTGATGGTGGTGGTGGCATCGAAGCCCGCCGCCGGCACCTTGGCCATCGGGTGCTCGCCGCCGCCGTTGACGGTCACATCCAGAGTCACCGGCTTGGTGATGTCCTTGATGGTCAGGTCGCCGGTCACGGTCAGCTTGTTGGTGCCGTTGGCTTCAACCTTGGTGCTCTTGAAGGTGGCGGCCGGGAACTTGGCGGCGTCGAAGAAATCGGCGCTCTTCAGGTGCTCGTCGAACTTGGCGGTGAAGCTGTTCAGGCCGCTCAGCGGCAGCTTCACTTCCACGGTGGACTTGGTCACGTCGGCGGCGTCATACACCAGGGTGCCTTCGGCGGCGCCGAAGTGCGCGGTCGGGTGCGAGAAGCCGAAGTGGCTCCACTGCACCAGCACGTCGGTGTGGGACGGGTCGAGCTTGTAGGTGCCCGAGGCGATCTGGATCGCTTCGGCCGCCGGGGCGGCAGCTGCAGCGTCCGCGGCCGGGGCGGCGGTTTCGGTGGCGGCCGGCGCGTCGGCAGCCGGTGCAGCGGCTTCGTCGGCCGGCTTGGAGCAGGCGGCGATGGCCAGGGTCAGGGCGAGCGGCAGCAGCAGTTTGCGGGTCACGGTCATGTCAGGTCTCTCTCGAATCGAAGGGAATAGGAAAAATCTCATGCAGCCCATCCGCACGGACGGGCCACGCTCCGGCGGTAACGCTTATGCGATGCGGGCGGCTTCGTCGAAGGACAGGCGAGGCAGCCGCGGGAACAGGCCCGAGGCGTCACCGTACCCCAGGTTGACGAGGAAATTCGACTTGATCGCGGTGCCCTTGAAGAAGGCTTCGTCGACCTTGGCGTTGTCGAAGCCGGACATCGGGCCGGCATCCAGACCCAGCGCGCGGGCGGCCAGGATCAGGTAGGCGCCCTGCAGACTGCCGTTGCGGAACGCGCCTTCGGTGCGGGCTTCACGCGGGCCGTCGAACCAGGCCTTGGCATCGGTGTGCGGGAACAGGAACGGCAGCTTCTCGTGGAAGTCTTCGTCGAAGGCGACGATCACCGTGACCGGGGCGGCCAGGGTCTTGTCGTGGTTGCCCTCCGACAGCGCCGGGGCGAGCTTGGCCTTGGCTTCGGGGGACGTCACGAACACGAAGCGCGCCGGGCTGCCGTTGGCGGCGGTCGGGCCCCACTTCAGCAGCTCGTACAGCGCCTTCAGCTGGCTGTCGTCGACCGGCTTATCAAGGAAGGCGTTCTGGGTGCGGGCGGTACGGAACAACTGATCGAGCGCAGCATCGTCAAGGACGTGGGACATGAAGCCTCCGGAAATAAGGGGAATCGTTCGCGCATCGGCTACCGTGGCAGGGCGACAGCGCGATCGGCGAAGGCTGGCAGTGTAGAGTGTCGCGACAGTTGCAACACCCAGCCTGACTGAAACGAATTAATGCCATACGTGAAACGATGGAGTCCGCCCTGGACGATCACTGACGGCCGTGCCGGCAATGTGCGGCAGGCGGTGGCCCTGGCCACGGCATTGAAGCTGGGGGCGCATCGTCCGCTGGTGCTCACCCCGCGTGCGCCGTGGCGCTGGCTGGCCCCGCGCTGGTTGCCGGGTGCCGCCAACGGCTACGGCGAGGCCTTCGCCGCACTGGCCGCAGAAGCGCCGGAGCTGGCCATCGGCTGCGGCCGCCAGGCCGCCGGTGCGCTGCGCGAACTGCGCCGCCGTGGCACCCGGGTCGTGCAGATCCTCGACCCGCGCCTGGGCCCACGCCATTGGGACCTGCTGGTAGTACCCGAGCACGACCGCCTGCGCGGCGGCAACGTACTCACCCTGCTGGGCAGCCTCAATCCGGTCAACGATGACTGGCTGGCCTGCGGTCGTGCCGCGTTCGCGGCGTTCAGCGCGTTGCCCGGCCCACGCACCGCGTTGCTGGTCGGCGGGCCGACGCCGCACGCGCCCTGGCATGAGCCGGACATGGTGCAGGTGTTCCAGCAACTCGCCGCGCAGCTGCGCGCCGAAGGGGGCAGCCTGCTGGCCACCACCTCCCGACGTACACCGCCGGCTTTGGTCGGTGCGCTGCGCAGTGCGTTTGCCGATGTGCCGAACGTGATCTGGGGCGACGGCGGAGATGGCGTCAATCCGTATGCCGGCCTGCTTGGCTGGGCCAATCGCGTCGTGGTCTCGCCGGACTCGGTGAACCTGCTCTCCGAAGCCTGCGCCACGCGCATGCCGGTGGCGGTGGCCCTGGCCGACCAGGCGCAGGGGCGACTCGCGCACTTCCAGAACGCGCTGCGCGAACGCGGCCGCCTGCAGGCACGCTGGCTGGACTGGCAGAAGGAGGGCCGTATCGAGCCGCTGCGCGAGACCACGCGGATTGCCGAGGACGTGCGTGCACGGTTGGGGATCCAGGCCTGAGCCCCGGTACGGCGTTATGATGCGGCCGCGGCCGGTGCCGCCGGAGACCGTGTGACATGGACGTACCCCGCGCTGCGCTGGTCAAGCGCCTGCTCCCCGCCCTGCTGTGTGCTGTATTGCTGGGCACCGCGCTGACCGCGCAGGCCGAGCCGCAGTGCGTGGAGCGGTACCCCACGCCACAATCGCTGGCGGCGATGTTCGATGTCGCGCTGACCGCGGGGGAAACCCTGGATGCGCTGGACGGCGTGGACGTGGTGATCATCGCGCGCGGTGGCCAGGACCTGAGCAGATACGGGCTGCGGCACAGCCATCTCGCCTTCCTGCTGCGCGACGACGACGGTCACTGGCGCGCGGTGCACCTGCTCAACCACTGCAAGTCGCCCCAGTCCGAGTTGTTCCGCGAGGGGCTGGGCACCTTCATCGGCGAAAGCGGCAGCCACACCGACCTGCGCATCGGCGTGCCGACCCCCGCGGTGCGCGATGCGTTGAAGAAGCTGCTGACGCCACCGGCCATCCAGGCACGCGCACTGCATGAGCCGCGCTACAGCGTGGTCGCCTACCCGTTCCGCGATGAGTACCAGAACTCCAATCAGTGGGTGCTGGAAGTGCTGGCCGCTGCCCTGGCGCAGAACGATGACGGCACCCTGCTGATCAAGCGCGCCCAGGCACAGGATTGGCTGAAGGCGCGCGACTATCGCCCCAGCACCCTGCATATCGGCGTGGCGAAGCGACTGGGTGCGCGCTTCTTCGTGCCCAATGCCGCCGTCACCGACCATCCCGCCAGCGAGCGCATCTCGGGCAACTACTCGGTGGTCACCGTCGAATCCGTGTTCAATTTCCTCGCGCAGCGCCACGCGCTGCAACAGGAGCTCGCCGTGGCACACGTGCCGGTGGAAGGCGCCGCGGCGCCGAAGCCATGAGCGCGTCATCCCCCTCCCCCTCCAGGACCTCCGTCATGACGAAATCCCTTCTCTGCGCGGGCCTGCTCGCGGTGTGTGCGCTCACCGTGCTCCCTGCGTCGGCCGGCAATCTCAACGGCAATCAGGCCTCGGGCGTGAGCGCGGTGATCAGCGTCTACACCGTCTCGTTCATTGCAGCCTCACCGGTGCTGTTGGTAGCCAAGGGTTCGCAGACCGTCCGCGAAGGTTCGACCCGCTCTCCGCGTGGCGACGGCAAGGCCGCGCCCCTGCCGCCGATGGCAGTGCAGCAGATCGATCGCCAGCCCGACGGGGGCTTCCACGTTGCCCTGCAGCGGCCTGATGCGCCCGAGGCGACCGCGCTGATCGACTGGCCGGCACGCGCCGACAACCCTGCCGCGACGCTCAAGGTGGGCGATATGCTGCACTTCGAACCGACCGAGGCCGGCGGTGGGTGGACCGTAACGGCCGCCGACGGCGCGACCCTGGCCTTCCTGCCGACCGTCGACGCCGCCGCCAGCAACCTGAGCGAACGCTGGTAAGCAAACCGGCCCGGGCTGGCGCTGCGACGGCCAAACCCTATCGCGTGGCAGCGCCGCGGGCGCCGGATCAGGCGTCCAGCAGTTCGATGCGTCCACCTTTCAAGTGGTACATCGCGCCCTGCAGGGCGATCGCGCCGGTCCGCTCGAGCCCGGCCAGGACACTGCTCTGCTGGCGGATGCTCTGCACGGTCATGCGCACATGCGTACGCGCTACGTCATCGACGAAGGCAGGATTCTTGTCGTCCCGGCGGCCCTCACTCACGGTGGCCTCGACGGCGGGCTTCATGCGGTCGACCAGACCGGTCAAGTTGCCCAGCTGCGCACCCGCGATCGCGCCCTTGATCGCGCCGCAATTGCTGTGGCCCATCACCAGGACCAGCTTGGAGCCCGCCACGGCACAGGCGAACTCCATGCTGCCCAACACATCGGGGTTGATCACGTTGCCGGCGAGCCGGGTGTTGAACACTTCGCCGATGCCGGTATCCATCAGGATCTCGGCCGGTGCACGCGAGTCGATGCAGCTGAGGATGATGGCGGCAGGGTGCTGGCTTTCGCCGGTGGCCGCCTTCTGTGCGAGGTAGTCGTGGCGAAGCGGCCGGTTGGTGCGGAAGCGCTCGTTGCCTTCCATCAACCGGTCCAACACCTGCTGGGGGCTGAGCCCATCGCGTTCGTCCTTGCCCAGCGCCACGGCAAAGGCGTCACCCGGCAGGGCCAGACCCAGTCCGGTCATCGCTACGCACGCGGTGGCGCCCGTAAGCCCGACCCCGCGCAGGAGGTTGCGGCGGGAAACATTGCAGTCGCGTTGGTCTTCAGTGCAGCCATGTGCGGGCATGAACGTGTACGCCGAGGAGAGGAGACCTCGAACCGTAATGGAAAGATCGCGCGATTGATTTGGCAATAGTTGCAATTGGCGGCGGGCGGCACGCCAGCAGGCATACTGCCGGCCACTATCGAGACAGCAGAAGGACCTCCGATGACACGAATGCCGCGCACTGTGGTTTCGCCGCTTCTGGCCATTGCGTTGTGCGCCGTCGGCATGCCGGCACCGGCGCAGGTGGTGGGCAGCAATCACCCGGTCGCCAGCAGCGCGATCATGGCCTCGGTGGTGAGCGTGGTGGTGGTGACCGCACCGGTGTGGCTGGTATCGGCCGGCGTGAGCAAGGCCAGCGATGCCTCGGCCCGACGCAGCCGCGCGGCCAAGCAAGAACGGCGCAAGGCCGGGCCGCTGCCGCCGCTCACCGTGGAGAACGTGGAGCGCAGCCCCGACGGCGGCGTCCAGATGGTGCTGCAGAACCCGCAGGCACCGGACGACCTGGCCGTGATTGCCTGGCCGGCGCGCGCGGACAACCCGGCGGCCGGCGTGAAGGTGGGTGATGTGCTCGATTTCACCCCCACCGCGGCCGGCGCGGGCTGGATGGTGGCCGATGCCGCAGGTGCCGCGCTGGCGTTCCTGCCCACCACCGATGCGGCCGCGACCACCCTGAGCGAACGCTTCTGACTGAACCGGCCGGGCTGGCCCTGGGCCGGCCAAGCCCGGATAATCCGCCCCTTCCCCTCGTCTTCCGGCTCGCCATGTCCGCGCGTCCTGCCATTGCGTTTGCCCCGTTGACCCCGCGCTCGCTGCTGCTGGCGGTGCTGGCCATGGGCACGGTGGTGCTCGGCTCGAACGTGCTGGTGCAGTACCCGATCAACGATTGGCTCACCTGGGGTGCCTTCAGCTACCCGGTCGCCTTCCTGGTCAGCAATCTGATCAACCGCCGCTTTGGTCCGGCCGCCGCACGGCGGGTGGCATGGGCGGGATTCGCGCTGGCGGTGCTGCTGTCGATCTGGATCGCCACGCCGCGGATCGCCGTGGCTTCGTGCCTGGCCTTCATTGCCGCGCAGCTGCTGGACATCACCGTATTCGACCGGCTGCGCCGTGGGCACTGGTGGCGTGCACCGATGGTGGCGACGACCTGCAGCGCGACGCTGGATACGACGATTTTCTGGAGCATCGCGTTTGCCGGCTCCAGCCTGCCGTGGGTGAGCTGGGCGCTGGGCGACCTGGCGGTGAAGCTGACGATCGGCGTGTTCCTGCTGGCGCCGTTCCGCGCGCTGCTGTGGAAGATGGCGCCGCGCGCGGTGTGACACCCGCCACGCATGGCGTGGCGCTACCCGTTGACCGTGCACCACGCGAGCGGTACGTCTTGATCGTGCACCACGCACGCGGTGCGTTGTGCCGGCTAGCCGGGCGTCAACCCGCGGCGTCGATCGGCAGCTGGAAGGGCAACCCCGCTGCATCGCTCGCCGCGATGATCATCGCGCGCGCGGCTTCCAGCGCCGCCGTGGGTGGGGCCAGGCGCGGGCGGCGATCCAGCGTGCAGGCCAGGCCGACATCCAACAGCGCGGCATGCGCCTGGTGCAGGCCATCGCGTGTCCCGCCGGGCAGCCACGCGATGTCGGCCAGCGCATCGATCAGGCTGGGGGTATCACGTGGTTCCACCACCTGCGGATGCGACCCGGCGCTGTCGAGCACGCCGGTCTGCAGCAGGAACTCCAGATCCACGATGCCGCCCGGGCCCTGCTTGAGGTCGAGCCGCGCCGCGTCGCTGCGGTCCAGTTCGGCGCGCATGCGCGCACGCATCTTCAGCACGTCGGCGTAAAGCACCGCGTTGTCGCGCGGGCGTGCGAGGGTCGCCGCGCGCACCCGTTCGAAATCGGCCAGCAGCGAGGGATCGCCAGCGATCGCGCGGGCACGCACCAGGGCCTGGTGCTCCCAGGTCCAGGCGCGTTCGCGCTGGTATTCGGTGTAGCTGGCCAATGAGGAGACCAGCGCACCCTTGCCACCGTCCGGGCGCAGGCGCACGTCGATGTCGTACAGGCGGCCGGCGGCGGTGACCGCACCGAGCATCGCCATCACCTTCTGCGCCAGGCGCGCGTACCAACGGCCGGGATCGAGCGGACGCGGGCCGTCGCTGCTGTCCTGTCCGGCCGGGTGGTCGTGCAGGAAGACCAGATCCAGGTCCGAGCCGAAGCCCAGCTCCAGTCCCCCCAGGCTGCCGTAACCGATGATCGCGAAGCGTCCCCCGGAAATACCGCCGTGCTGGCGCTGCATGTCGGCCTGCACCAGCGCGAGCACGGTGACCACGACGGCCTGGGCAAGCTCGGCCAGTTGCCGGGTGGTGTCGACCGCTCGCTGACGGCCATCCAGCGTGGCCATCGCCATGCGGAAGCTCAGCGCCAACCGTGTCTCGTTGAGCAGGCGCAGCGCGGCTTCGGGATCATCGAGGGTCAGCGCGATATCGCACTCGGCCTGCATGCCTGCCGCATCCGGCATCGGCCCGGAAACGCGCACGTCCAGCAGTTCGTCGAGCAGCAGAGGATAGGCCGCCAGCCGCTCGGCGAGCAGGGCGCTGCGGGCAAGCACATCGACCAGGCGCGCCAGAGCACTGGGTTGTTCGTCGAGCAGGGCCAGATAGCTGGTACGGCGCAGGATCGCCTGCAGCAGGCCGAGCACGCGCTTGAGCGCGGCATCCGGCTGTGGCGAACGGGTGGCGGCGTGCAGCAATGCCGGCAGTACGCGGTCCAGGCGCGCACGCGCAGCATCCGACAACGACTTCACCCCGGAGCTCTGCGCGAAGTCGCGCAGCGATTGATCGGCACTGCCGGCATCGAAGAAGCCGGCCTCGGCCAGCACCTCGGCGCTGCCGTTGTCGGGCAGGCCACGCCAGTAGCTGGCCAGTGCATCCGGCGCGGCCTGGCCACGGCGTGGCGCGAGCAGCGCGGCGAACTCGGTGCTGACCCGCTCGCGCTGCACATCGAGCGCGGCGACCAGCGCCTCCCAGTCCTCATAGCCCAGGCCGCTGGCGATGCGCAGGCGGTCGGTCGCGTCGGTGGGCAGCGCGTGGGTCTGTGCGTCACGCAGCATCTGCAGCCGGTTCTCCAGACGACGCAGGAAACCGTAGGCATGCAGCAGGTCGGCGCCGTCCTGTTCGGCCATCTGGCCGGAGGCGACCAGTGCCGGCAGCGCGTGCAGCAGGCGACGCTCGCGCAGCGGCGCTTCGCGACCGCCACGGATCAGCTGCAGTGCCTGTGCGAGGAATTCGATTTCGCGAATGCCGCCGGGGCCGCGCTTGATGTCGTCGTGCATCTCGCGTCGCGAAACCTCCGCGGTGATCGCGGCCTTCATTTCGCGCAGGCCATCGAGCGCGGTGAAATCCAGATAGCGGCGGTAGACGAACGGACGCAGTGTCTGCAGCCAGGCTTCGCCGGCGGAGACATCACCGGCCACGGCACGCGCCTTCAGCCAGGCATAGCGCTCCCAGTCGCGGCCTTCGCGCTGGAAGTACTGGTCCATGCCAGCGAACGACAGCGCGACGCGGCCGGCGTTGCCGAACGGGCGCAGGCGCAGGTCGACGCGGTGGCTGAAGCCATCCACGGTGGTGTCATCCAGCAGCCGCGCGAGGCGTTGGCCGAGGCGTGCGAAGTATTCCTCGGCGGCGAGCGGGCGCGCGCCATCGGATTCGCCGCCCTGCGGGTAGGCGTAGACCAGATCCACGTCGGAGCTGAAATTGAGTTCGCCGCCACCGAGCTTGCCCAGGCCGAACACCACCAGTCGTTGCGCGCTGCCATCGGCGGCACGCACCACGCCGTGGCGGCCGGTGAATTCCTGTTCAAGGGCGGACAGCGCCAGCTGCAGGCACTCCTCGGCGAGGCGGGTCGCGCCGGCCAGCGTGGCGGGGACGTCGTCCAGCCCGGTCAGGTCGCGCCAGATCAACCGGCTGGAGGCGGCAGTACGGTAGCGACGCAGGCGCTGTGGCCATTCGCTGGGCTGCAGCGGATCCAGTTCGGGCAGCGGCAGCGCCGGGCAGCCGTCCTGGGTGAGCTGCGACAACAGCGCCGGCTGGCGGCACAGCGTGTCGATGGCGAAATCGCTGGTGACGGCCAGCGCGCGCAGGGTGTCGAGTACAGGGGCCGGCGGTGGCCAGTGGCCGGCATCGGTCAGCGACAGGGCCAGGCGCGCCAGGGCGCGATCAACCAGGGGAACAAGGGCGTCGGGGACGCGCGCGGGCGCGGCGAGGTCGGAAATCGGCATGGGGGGATTATGTGGCATCGCGGCGTGGTGGTCCCCGGCCAGACGCCCTCCCGGTAACGCGGGAATCGACGGGCACACGGCCAAGCATCAAGCGGAGCGGCGCGCCGTTCCCGAACAGCGGGAATAAAAAAGCCCGCTTGCAGCGAACTGCCAGCGGGCTCTGCTCCCTCCCCCACGTCGGGATGCAGGTCGATCTTCTAGGGTCGGCGGAGAACTTGCACGCTGCACTGCAAAACAATACTTGCGGGTACAGAAGTAGGTCTAAAACCTGAACAGGGAGGCGGCGATGTGAAAACGCCATCCCACCAAGGTAGAACCCCTGCCGTTGCATGGATCGCCGATAATGGGGATCCCCCCAAAAACGTTGTCGTCATGTCTGTCGATCGCATTGCAAACGCGCGTCTGCGTGACCGCGTTGTCTCCGCCGAGGCTGCCGCCGCCCTGATCCAGCCGGGTGAAACCGTCGCCATGAGCGGCTTTACCGGTTCAGGCTACCCCAAGGCGGTACCGGTGGCGCTGGCGCAGCGCATCGAGGCCGTGCACGCGCAGGGCCTGCCCTTCCAGATCAGCCTGATGACCGGCGCCTCGACCGCGCCGGAGCTGGATGGCGCGCTGGCCAAGGCCGATGGCATCGCGATGCGCATGCCGTTCCAGAGCGACCCGGATGCGCGCAACCGCATCAACGAGGGCAAGCTGGATTACATCGACATCCACCTCAGCCATGTCGCCCAGCACGTGTGGTTCGGTTTTTACGGCGAGATCGACACGGCGGTGATCGAGGTCTCGGCGATCCGCGAAGATGGCTCATTGGTGCCCTCCACCTCGGTCGGCAACAACAAGACCTGGCTGGACCTGGCCAAGAAGGTGATCGTCGAGGTCAACGACTGGCAGCCGGCCGGCGTGGATGGCATGCATGACATCTACTACGGCACCGCGCTGCCGCCGCACCGCAAGCCGATCCCGCTGGTACATGCCAACGACCGCATCGGTGAGACCGCGCTGCGCTGCGACCCGGACAAGATCGTGGCGGTGGTACGCACCAACGGCCCGGACCGCAACAGCCCGTTCAGCCCGATCGACACCACCAGTGAGCAGATCGCGCAGTACCTGATCGAGTTCCTCAAGCACGAGGTGGCCAAGGGCCGCCTGCCGGCCAACCTGCTGCCGCTGCAGAGCGGCGTGGGCAACATCCCGAACGCGGTGCTGGCCGGGCTGGCCAGGAGTGGCTTCCGCGACCTGAGCGCGTTCACCGAGGTGATCCAGGACGGCATGCTCGACCTGCTGCGCGATGGCGTGCTGAGCTACGCCTCGTGCACGGGTTTCGCGTTGAGCCCGCAGGCGAACGAGACCTTCAAGGAGCACATCGATTTCTACCGCGAGCGCATCATCATGCGCACGCAGGAGATCTCGAACCACCCGGAGCTGGTGCGCCGCCTGGGCTGCATCGGCATGAACGGGATGATCGAGGCCGACCTGTACGGCAACGTCAACTCGACCCACGTGATGGGCAGCCGGATCATGAACGGCATCGGCGGCTCGGGCGACTTCGCGCGCAACGGGTTCCTGTCCGCGTTCCTGAGCCCCTCGACGGCGAAGAACGGCAGCATCTCGGCGATCGTGCCGATGGTCAGCCACGTGGATCACACCGAGCACGATGTCTCGGTGATCGTCACCGAACAGGGCCTGGCCGATCTGCGCGGGTTGACGCCGCGCAAGCGGGCACGGGTGGTGATCGACAACTGCGCGCACCCGGATTTCCGCGACCAATTGAACGATTACTTCGACCGCGCCAGCCGCGAGAGTTACGGCAAGCACACCCCGCATCTGCTGCCCGAAGCGCTGTCGTGGCACCAGCGTTGGCTGGATACCGGCACGATGAAGGCGTGATGGTGCAAGGTACCGACCAACGGTCGGTACCTGCCGGGGCGTTCTGTTTCCGGGTCGTGTGCGGACCGGGACGTTCTCTTTCTCTTTCCGGGTAGTGCCGGCCGCTGGCCGGCACCTTCCGTCAGGCGCCCCGCAGGCTCGCCAGCGACTCGGCCTGCAGCCGCGCGTAGATCGCGAACTCGTCCTCCACCTTCATGCCCAGCGCCTGCTCGAAGGCATCGCGGTTGGCATGTGCGGCGTAGGCGCGCTGTTCGTCGCCGCCCAGGTTGGACTGGAAGATGCCCGCGGCGCTGACCGGCAGGAAATCCTCGTAGACGATCGGGTCGGCACTGGCCAGGCCGGCAGCGATCAGCGCTTCGGTCGGCAGCTCGCCGACGGCGGCCGGGGTGGCGCGGGCAGCCTCGGTCAGGGCGTACCGGTAGTAGCCCAGGCCTTCGCGGCGCAGGGTGTCGTGGTCATCCGGGAAGGCGCTGAATGCCGCCGCCAGGCGGGTCGGGTAATCCTGGCCGGTGCTCCCGGCACCGCCGCTGTCACGCGCCTGTGCAAGCAACTGGTCATACAGCGCGCGGCCCTTCGGCGTCAGCGCGAGGCCACGCTGTTCGATCTCGCCAAAACGCGCGGTATGCGTACCGGCATCGCCGGCGTCCCCCGAGGGGAAATTGACGGTTTCCTGCAGCGCCTTGAAGCTGGTCTGGCGCAGCAGGATCGGGCAGCGGCGTGGTGGCGGGCCCTCGATCACGGCCTTGGCGTCGATGCCGCGTGCGAGCATGCCGGCCTGGGCGGCGTCGATATCCAGCGTGCGCGGGGTGAGGTGGTTGATGTGCGGGCCGCGGAAGCTGACCACGTCGGCGATCAGCCGGTGCGCGTCATGCAACGCGTGATAGGTAGCCAGCGAGACGGTGGCATCGCCATGCCAGCGGAAGGTCTCCAGCGCCTCGATGACGAAGCGACGCGCATCGGCTTCATCGAGCCCGCCGTCGCGCTCGGCCTGCTCGATCAGGGCCAGCGCGGTATCGGTGAAGATCCGGCGCTGGGCGAGGATGGCGGCCGACTGCTCGCGCAGCGCGGCGTTCTCGATCAGCTCCAGCCGCAGCAGCGAGGTGAACACCCGGAACGGATTGCGCGCCAGCGCCTGCGCGGTGCGCGGACGGAATGCGGTGGAATGCACCGGCACGCCGGCCACCGAAAGATCGTAGTAGCCCACCGGGTACATGCCCATCAGCGCGAACAGGCGGCCCAGCGTGGCCAGCTCTTCGGCGGTGCCGACCCGGATCGCGCCGTGGCGTTCCTGGTCGAGCCGGGCGCGTTCGTCGGTGCGGTCCAGCTGCTCGGCCAGCGCCGGATTGGCGGTCAGCACGGCGTCGTTGATCTCGGCCACCAGGTCCACCAGCGTGCCGTACAGCGGCACCTCGGTGCGGTACATGGTGGACATCGCCTGGGCGAACAGGCTGCGGATATCGTCGGGTGAAACGAAACAGTCGGCGCTCATTACGTACTCGGCAACGGATCACGGGGGAAGGTGCAGCAAGCGCTGCATTGTCGCCGAGCTGGGGGGTTACCGCGATCTGCACAGCAACAAAGGGACCGCCGGGTAGAGCTGCCCGGTGGGTGCATGCGCGGCAACTCAGCGCGCGGGCGGCGTGGGACTGCTCGCCGCACGCTGGCGCTGCTCGCGGTTGCCAAGCTGGCGCTGCAGCGTGGCGTCAAGCTTCACCGGGCGGTCCCAGTGGTCGTGGCTGGCGACGATGGCATGGCGCAGGGCGCGCCAGTGCAGGTTGGTCGGCTTGACCGGGAGCTCGGCGACCACCGCTTCCCAGCGCTTGGCCTCGCCCTCGTCCGGCACGGTGCGCGACCATTGCTGCACGGTGTCGCGGCAGGAACGTTCGATCACGTGCGCCCAGAAACAGGCGAAATAGATGTCGCCGGCCTGCCAGTCGTGGGTGTGCATCAGCGCGGCGATGTAGCCGCGCGAGACCCCCGCATAGCGCGAGACCTCGTCCAGGAAGCTGTCCGGATACCGCTCGGCGTAGTGGTTGATGTCCTGGAGCTGGGTGTCCACCCAGGCATCTCCGGTGTCCACCACGTAGGCAGCGGACTTCTCCGGGGTCTGCTCGGCCGCCGCCGCCCAGGGCAGCATCAGCAGCAGTGCGAGCAGCCCGGCGCGCATCATCCGGCCTGCGCCGCCTTGGCTTCGATGGTGCGCAACGCCTGCGGCCACTCGAAGGCGGTCGGTGCATCGACCATGCGCGGCTCGTCGTCGGCGACGCCGTGCTGGGTCTCGTGCGCCCAGGTCACCGCGTACGGGGTGTGGATGCCCCAGCCGCCGAGAGTGATCACCGGCTCGATGTCCGAGCGCAGCGAATTGCCGACCATCACGAAGCGCTCGATCGGCAGATCGAACTCCTCCAGCACGCGGGCGTAGGTTTCCGGGTCTTTCTCGGAGACGATCTCGATACGCGGGAACAGGTCGCGCAGGTTGGCCAGCTTGATCTTGGCTTCCTGGTGGAACAGGTCGCCCTTGGTGATCAGTACGACCGGGTAGTCGCGGGCGATCTCGGTGACCGACTCACGCACCCCATCGATCAGCTCGACCGGGTGGCGCAGGGTGTCATGCCCGATGTCGAGCATCTGCTGCAGGTCACGGGCGCTGATGGTCTGGTTGGTGATCTCGATGGCCGCTTCCACCATCGACAGGGTCATGCCCTTCACGCCGTAGCCGAACACGCCGAGGTTGCGCTGCTGCACTTCCAGCAGGTGGCGCGCGGTCCGGGTGTCGTGCACGTCGACATAGCGCGACAGGATGTCCAGGTAATCCTGCTCGGCCTTGCGGTAGTAATCCTCGCTCTTCCACAGCGTGTCATCACCGTCAAAACCAACCAGGCCGATAGCGCCTTGCGGCGTGGGCAGGGAAGTCATCATCGGGCAAGGATACCAACAGCGGCCAAGCCGACCCAACCGCCGGTCCAAAAAGAAAGGGCGGCCGAAGCCGCCCTTTCCCCCTCACTGCGCTACCGGTGTCCCCGGTCCTTACTTGCTCTGCTGGGCGCCCGTATCGGCGGCCTTGCCCTGCTGGGCGGCCACGTACGCCTTGTACTCATCCGGCGAGAGCTCGCCGTCCTTGTTGGTGTCGGCCTGGTCGAAGACCTGGGCAAGGCCCGCGTTCACCTGTGCCTCGGCCTTGCTGATGGTGCCGTTGCCGTCGGTATCGACGCTGGCCCAGGTCTGGCCACCGCCCCCGTTGGCCTGCGCGGAGGCCTGGGCTGCGGCATTGGCAGCGGTATCGGCTGCGTCACCGGCCTGCGCCGCCGCCTGCTGTGCCTGGGCGGCCTGATTCTGGGCCTGCGCGGCACTGTGCTGCGCCGACTGGGCCATCGCCGGAATGGCCAGCACACTGCCTGCGGCGACGATCAGGGCGATCAGGGGCTTGCGGATGCGAGTAGTCATTGGGGTGGTCTCCTTGGGTAGTTGTTGCGCGGCCTGTTGTTTCCGCACGGCCCCACACTGCCACCCCGTTTGTGAATCGATATTGCCCCTTGATCGCGCTGCGCACGCGGTCTTAACCACCTGCCCGAACGCGTGCATTACCGCAGTGGTTAGGCGCAGGTGAGCAGTGGGTAATACAGTCATTCAACGGCATCGGATTTAACCGGATGCGAACGCAATCTCACGCGCTGTTGCTGTTTTTTTCGGCTGAGCGGGAACTGAACAACAGCCACCCCAGTGCAACACCGCCGATTGCGCCGGCCACTTCAAGTACGACGCGCGAGCCCAGTTCGTTCGGATCGTGGATGCTGGCCAGGAACAATCGCGCATATAGCGGCGACTCCAGCCGCATCATGCCCATGTAGAACAGGTTCCACGCATCGATGCCGGCCGACGCAACGACCGCGATCACGCAGGCCCAGCCGATCGCGTGCCCAGCGGTCCAGCCCGCCCATCGGCACAGCCGATGCCACAGCGCGTACACCAGCAGCCCGACCAGCAGTGCGATCAGCCCCGCCTCCAGCGTTCCCAGCAATCCAAAGTGCAGCGGCAGGTTCATCGTGGTCCGATCAGGCGGTGAGCGCACAGTGTAGCGGTGCGCCTCAACGGACCGGCACGTCGTAGGCGGTGGTCGGCGCCGGCTCGGGCTGCAGGGTGAAATGCCACCACTCCATCGGGTAGTTGGCGAAGCCACGCCGTGCCATGGCCTGGCGCAGCTGCTGGCGGTGGCGGCGCTGCATCTCACTGACCTCCGGCGCATCGGTGTGTGCACGCGGACCGAAGAAGTCGAAGTCGGTGCCCATGTCCATCGGCGTGCAGGGACCCGTGCGGCAATCGAGCAGGGTCAGGTCGACGGTGGCGGCCCGGCTGTGGCCGGAGGTCTCGGCGATGTAGCCCCCGAGCAGGGCCGGCTTGTCGATGTCCGGGTATTGGAGGGCCTTGCGCGACTGCTCCTGCGGGTCATGCGCCCAGGCGACGAAGGCCTTCACCGCGTGGGCCGGTCGGTAGCAGTCGTAGAGGCGCAGCGCGAACCCCTCGGCGCGCAGGTCCGCCTCCACCTGCGCCAGCGCGGTGGCTGCCGGGGCGAGCAGATAGCACTTGGGCGCGTCATAGCCGGGCACGCGCCGGCCGGTGAAGTTGTCCACGCCGGCGTAGCGGATGTCCTGCTCGATCGCCGGTGCCAGTGTGCGTATATCGACCAGCCCGGCCTCGGCCACATCGCGCGCCGGCGAGACCGTGACCGCCGGTGCCGAATGGGCACTGCCGACCAGGGTCGCCAGCAGCAGCGTGCTACGGACAATCGCCGATGCGGGTGAAGTGCAGGTCCTGGTAGTCATAACTGAAGTCGATCTCCGGATCGATCGCGGCCAAGGTCAACGTGGGCGGCGCACCGGGCTGCAGCTGCAACCACGGCTCGGCATCGGCCCCGAGGGTATCCCACTGCACCAGCCAGCGCTCCCCGAGCTGCATGACCTGGCCACGCAGCCTCGGCGACTTCGCCACGCTGAAGCGCAGCGTCCCCTGCTGCGGGCAGAGCAGGGCCTCGCCCAGCCACGGGTCGCGGTAGCGGCCCTGCGCGGCCGCCGTCGTGCGAAGCGGGGCCGGACGACGCGCGCGGGTATCCGGGCGCACCTGCCCGGCCTCACGGCGCTCGGCGCGCTCCTGCGCGAGCAGGTTCAGATAGTGCTCCACATCGGCACCGTCATCCGGCGCGGTGTAGTGCTTCAACGCCGCCTGCATCAGCGCGGTGCGTGCGTCTTCGGCGTCGCTGTTGATCAGGATCACCACGCCGACCTTGCGGTCCGGCAACATCGCCAGCGAGGAATACATGCCGGACAGCGTGCCGGTGTGGGCCACCTTCCACTGCCCATCCAGGTCCGACAGGCGCCAGCCATAGCCGTAGGCGGCGACGTGTGCGTTGTCCCAGCGCCGCTGCCGCTCCGCCAGCGGCATCGGCATGTGCGCGGTCCACAGCGCGCGGCGCTGCACCGTGCCCAGCCAGCCGGGCACCAGCGCCGGATCGAGCAGCACCTGCATCCAGCGGGTCATGTCGCGCAGGCTGCAGCGGATGCCGCCGGCGGCCATCGAGGTCAGATCGGCACTGATGTCACCATCGGCACCGCGCAGCACGTTGCGGCCATCTTCCCGCAGGTGCGGCTGGGCGACATTGCCGACCGCGGTGACCGACCATGCCCCGGCCTGGCAGCGGTCCATGCCCAGCGGCAGGAAGACCTCCTCGCGCAGCAGTTGATCGTAGGGCTTGCCGCCGGCGGCAGCAGCGACCTCACCCGCGACTACATACATCAGGTTGTCGTAGGCATAGCCACTGCGGAAGCTGGTGACCGGCTTGAGATGGGCCAGCCCGGCGATGATGTCCTCACGCGTGAAGCGGTTCGGCTCGGGCCACAGCATCAGATCGCCCGCGCCCAGGCCCAGGCCGCTGTTGTGGATCAGCAGATCACGCACCTGCATCTGCTGCGTCACCCACGGGTCGTGCATGCGGAACCGGGGCAGGTACTTGATGACCGGGTCGTCCCAGCGCAGGAGACCGCGGTCGACCAGCCGGGCGAGCAGCGCGGCGGTCATCGCCTTGCTGTTTGAGGCGATCTTGAACAACGTGTCCGGATCGATGGTTTGCCCGCTCCCGGTGATCCGTTCGCCGGCGGTGCGTTCGTACACGACCCGTCCATCCTCCACCACGGCCATCGCCAGACCCGGGAGCGCTGCCTGCGCCCGGGTCTGCTCGAACATCCGGTCGAACGGTGGCGGCGTCGCCGCAGCGGTGCTGGCCGCCATCCCGAGCCCTGCCAGCACCGCTGTCCACGCCCACTGTTTCATGGCCGTCATGCCATCAATAGTTCCAGGTCACCGTCAGCTGTGCATAGCGGGGCGACTGGAAGCCGGTGCCATACCCGTACAGCGGGTTCGGCGTGCCGATGCTGTCCTGCGGCTCATAGTCCTGGTCCACCGAGACGATCCGCTGCTGGTTGAGCACGTTGTAGACGGCCAGCTTCACATTGATATCCAGCGGGACCGGGATCTTGTACGCCACGCTCATGTCCAGATCGTACGTCCACGGGGTACGACCATCACCGCCACGCGGAGAGTGCACGAACACCCGCTCCGAGGGCACCGATGCCTGGCAGTTCGAAACGCAGACGTAATAGCTGTGGAAGTCGGTGTCGTCGAACGGGTTGCCGGCGCCGAAGCGGGTGATCGGGCTGCCCGACTGGATGCCCAGCGTCGCCGCGACGGTCAGGTTCTCGGTCACTGCGTAGCTGCCACGGAACTTGAACTGATGCCGGCGATCATTGGCCAGATAGCCGTAGCCGCGGTAGTTCACCCACGGGTTGTCGAAGTTCTCGGTGCGCCCCGAGTCGGCGAAGTCGGTATCGGAGTTGACCGGCCCCTCGGCGTTGCCGCGACCGTAGGCGAGCGTATAGGAAGCGTTGAAGCCCCAGACGCCGTCCCAGGCCCGGTCGACCTGCAGTTCCAGCGCCTTGTAGTCACGCTTGGGCTTGACCCAACCGCGCTGCCCCACGTAGTTGCCATCGTCGTCATACAGCGCCCAGCCCTCGCGCGAGGTGTCGATGTCGATCCAGGCATCGTTGCTGCCATCGCAATCGCTGTCGCCCCACACGGTGTTGGTGCGGCCGGGATTGCCCATGATCCACACGCCATCGATCGCCCCGCACTGCCCGGTGGCGGTGATGTTCATGTCGTCGATCGCGTTGTTGAGACGGCGATAGGTGACGCTGGCACCGACCGACCACGATGCACTGAGCATGTGCTGGAAACCGAGGATCGCTTCATCCTGGTAGACCGGATCCATATCGCGGTTCACCTCGGCGCGCAGATCGGGGACGCTGCCGTCGCCCTGCGAATTGTCGACCGGTCCAATCTGGCCCCCGAGGTTGGGCACGTTGTTGCTGGCGCCGCTGTAGCCCAGGAACTCGTACCAGGTGCGCTCATCGAGGAAGCCGCCGGCCTGCTTGATGTTGATCACGTTGGCCACGGGCAGGAAGTAGCGGCCCAGATTGCCGAACACCTTGGTGGTGCCGTCGCCACGCACGTCCCAGGAGAAGCCCAGGCGCGGAGCGATCATGTCGTCGATCTTGATGTAGCTGTCGCCGTCACCGCCCTTGTTGTCGAAGCCTTCCACGCGCGCGCCGATGTTGAGCAGGACGTTCGGCGTGACCTGCCAGTTGTCTTCGATGTAGTACGCCGAGTTGATCGTTTCGAACGAACCGGCCACTTCGTAGCGGCGGGTGCGTGCCACCAGTCCGCTGGCCGGAACCACGCCTCCGTTGAGCGAGCTGCCCGGGGTGCGGTAGTAGATGTCGTAGCGCAGCCCACCGGGGCCGGGATAGGCACGCTCGTAGTCGGACGTATTCTCTTCGCGGTCCAGGCCGAAACGCAGCAGATGGTTGCCGAGTGACCATTCAAAGTCGGCGCGCGCGGCCTTGCGGGTGTCCAGCGCGGATTCCAGCTGCGAGCTGCTGGTGCAGCTGCGGTCGCCCTGCAGTTCGGTGGGCACCCCCTGGCTGGCGGTGCGGTTGTCGAACACGCGGTTGCAGTTCTCGTCCATGAGGCTGCTCTGCGACCGGTTGCGCTTGTTCTCGCCGTACATCAGCTTCATGGTGAGGTCGTTGTTGACCTGCCAGCTGTACGTACCGGACCAGTTCGTGCCGCCTACGGTGTTGTAGACCTGGTTGGTGCGGTCACCCACCGCGAGCCCGGTGTCGTAGTCGTAGGTGTAGACGTCGGTGACGGTATCGCTCTTGTCCGAGAAGCCGAACAGCGACAGCATCTGGTTGTCGGTGATCTGCCAGTCCAGCTTGCCGCCCCAGAACGGATCGTCGGCCGTGCCTCGGTTGAGCACGGTTCCGGCGTCGTTGGTGGAGTTGGGCTTGTAGTCGCGTGCTTCGTACATGCCGAAGAAGAACAGCTTGTCCTGCACCAGCGCGCCGGACGCGAACACGTTCAGGGCACTGCGCGAATAATCATCGCGGCTGGCGGTGATGTAGCGGCTGCCGTCGCGGTCGTAGCGGTCGCGCGCCTGCGATTGCCAGGCGCGCGGCTCCAGCACCAGTTCGGCACCGGCCTTGAAATCATTGCTGCCCGAACGGGTCACCGCATTGATCACGCCGCCGGTGCTGCGCCCGAACTCCACCGAGTAGCCGCCGGTCTTGACCTGGAACTCCTGGTAGAAGCCGAACGGCACCGAAGAGAAGCCGACCCGGTTGTAGAAGTCGGTGACGTTCAGGCCATTGATGTAGACGGTGTTCTCGGCGACCGACGAGCCGCCGAAGGAAATTCCCTGCCGACCCAGCGACCCCTTGCCCTTGACCGCACCGGGCGCGAGCAGCGCCACGGCGGTGATGTCACGGTCCACCGGCAGGCGCGAGAGCTCCTCGCGGGTGATGTTGGTGGCCGATTCGGTTGACTTCACGTCCACCATCGACACCACCTGGGGGGCGCGCACCTGCACCGTGCCCAGCGTATTGACGCCGCTGACCGGCACGTTCACCGTGGTGGCACTGCCGAGGCCGACGTTGATCTGGCCAACCTTCGCAGGGGCGCCGCCGGCGACCGTTACTTCCAGCTCATAGGTTCCCACCGGCAACAGCGGGATGCGGTAGCTGCCATTGGCGTCGGCCCGCACCGAGCGGACGAAGCCCGTGGACGGGTTGCGTACGGTGACCGTGGCATTCTCCAGGCGTTGCCCGGAATCGGTGATCAGCTTGCCGACCACTGCCCCGTCCTGTGCCATCGCCGCCGGTGCCAGGCTGCCAAGGCACGCCCCCAACGCGACGCACAGCGCCGCCCGCTTCAACCTGTTCGTGTTCATTCCCTGCTCTCTCCTGCAGATATGGAATCGTGGGTGGTGCCGTTTACCGCTTCACCGCCAGTGGCACGATGTGCGACTGGAAGTCGTAGTTCCATTGATCGAAGTACAGGTTGCCGCCGTCCCACTCGACCTCGCCGCGCTGCGAATCCACCGTGTCCGAGCGCGGGAAGCGCTTGGCCGGGACCAGCGGCTGGCTGAAGGCATCGTTGAAGGCGATGCGGTAGGCATCGAGCCCACCGAAGTAGAAATCGCGCAGCGCCGGCTGCGGGCTGTCCAGGCGCCCGGTGGTGACATCCATCGGCACCCAGCCATACGGGGCCAAGTACAGCGCACCCCAGTCGTGAAGATTGTTGTAGCCCACCGCGTCATCGGCGTAGACCATGCCCGACTGCCAGCGCGCGGGAATGCCGTTCATGCGCAGCAGGGTGACCAGCAGCAACGTCTGCTGGCCGCAGTCGGCGTGGCCGGCGTGCAGCGCGTAGTCGCTGATGTTGGTCAGGGTGGAGTATTCGCGCGCACCGGCCCACGGAATGCGGTCGACCGCATCGAACAGCCGGCGGGCTACCTCGTAGGGGCGGGTTTCGCCCTGCAGCACCTGGTCGGAGAACAGCCGCAGGGCCGGGGTGAAGCGCACGTGCGGCGGTTGTTCGGCCAGGTACGGGGCCAGCGCCGGGTCGGCGGGCGTGTCTCGCACCACGGCCGGGTCGATGCGGGTGTGCCGGGCATGCACGGTGAGCGCGTAGCGGATTTCAAAACGGGTGGGCTGCCCGGCCACGGCGGTGCCTTCGAGGTAAGCAGTGCGTTGCAGCGCGCTGGCCGGCGCAATGCGCGCCTGACCGGGCGTGCTGCCGCGCCACTGGATCTGTTCCTGCTGGCCGGCGATGGCGCGCGGGTACGGAATCCAGGCGCGCAGCGTGGTGCCGGCGGGCACCGCGTCGGCCTTCACCGTGAGCGACTGGGTTACCTCCACCCGCTGCGGCAGCACCGACGATTCCCCCGATGCCGTGGCCGCCTCCACCACCCTGGCGTGGTACGGCGTGAGGTGTTCGAACGGACCGTCGCTGGGCAGTGGCGCGTCGGCACGGCGGCGCGCACGCGCCTCATCGCTCAGCCGGAACAGGTTCGATGGCGCACGCTTGAAGTAGAACCGGGTGCCGTCGATGTCCAAGTGCTCCAGCAGCCCCTGCCGGTCCCAGCGCTCGAATTCGTCATCGCGCAGATCGGGAATCGAACGCCGCACGGCGTCTTTGGCCGCGGCGGTGTCCAGGCTGAAGTCCAGCCGGATCCGCCGCATGCGCTCGCGCTGGAAGGCCAGCGTGTGTTCGTCGTAGGCTGCTGGCGGCGTTCTGCCGTGCGTGGCGATGCGCTGCTCGGCGCGGGCGAAGTACCCGGCATCGATGAGATCGGCGACGCGCGCGCGCTCGGCTGCGTCCTCTACCGTGCCGGTGGCGGCACGACCGGCCTGGGCCGACGGCACCGACAGCAGTGCCGCCACCAGCAGGCTGGCGGCGACAGGCACTCGCGGTTTGCGAACAGCAGGTTTGCGAACGGCACGATCCACAGCGACACTTCCCCAGCGCGGGTGGTAAGGGCTGTGTAACACGGGCCGTGACGTCGGTCAATAATTTATTCTTGCATTCCAATTAGAAAGGAATAAGTATTCCATGACACCCGCCGGCGCTGGAGGACGTGCCCCATGAAGCCATCCAGAGCATGACCCGCGCCGCACCTACCTGCCCGCCCACCGAGGACAGTGCCGCCATGACCCGTTTCCGCCCTGCCCTCTGGCCCGCCACCGCGAAACGCATGCTGGCGCTGTTGCTGGCCGTGACCAGCGCGCCCGCGTGGGCCGCCGATGGCAGCGCGCCCGGCCAGCCCGATCCGGGCGCGCCGCTGCCGTATGTCGTGGGCCTGCATGAGGCCTACCTCACGCCGCAGTACTGGGCTGCGCGCCTGCCCCACGCCGATGCGCTGATCCTGGACCGGGCCCAGATCGACGCGCAGAACGCGCGCATGCGCGCCGACGATGCCTCCATCCACGACCTGCGCGCGCTGCCCGCACAGCTGCCGCGTGCGCAGGTACTGGCCGCGGTGCAGGCGTTGTCGACATGGCCGGAGAAAACGCTGTACGGCGTGGATGGCCAGCTGATCGCTGCCGCACAGCGCACCGCCAGCCTGGACAACCTGGCGCTGGCCGCCATTCCGGCGCAGCGCGCGCTGCAGTACGGCCTGGTCACCCATCGCGCCGCACTGCGCGCCTTCCCCACGTCGCTGCGGGTATTCACCAGCCAGGGCGACACCGACATCGACCGCTTCCAGGAATCGGCGCTGTTCCCCGGCGACGCGGTGGCGGTGCTGCATGAAAGCGCCGATGGCCAGTGGCTGTTCGTCGCCAGCGAGCGCTATGCGGCGTGGATCGAGAAGCGCTTTGTCGGCATCGGCGATGCAGCCACGGTGCTCGGCTACGGCCAGCACGGGCCGTACCGGGTGATCACCGGCGCCACCGCCTTCACCGCCTACACGCCGGAAGAACCCCGCGTATCCCGCCTGCAGCTGGACATGGGCGTGCGCCTGCCGGTGCTGGCCGACTGGCCGCCGGGCACGCCGGTGAACGGCCAGCAGGCACACGCCGGTTACGTGCTGCAGCTGCCGGTGCGCAATGACGATGGTCGCTTGGCGCTGGTACCGGCGCTGCTGCCGCGCTCACAGGACAGCGCGGCCGACTACCTGCCGCTGACCCCGCGCACCCTGCTTACCCAGGCCTTCAAGTTCCTCGGTGAGCGCTACGGCTGGGGCCACGACTACGACACCCGCGACTGCAGCGGCTTCGTGTCGGAGATCTACCGCAGCGTGGGCGTGCTGATGCCGCGCAACACCAGCGCGCAGGCAGTCAGTCCGGCGCTGGACCGCATCGCCTTCACCGGCAAGGACGGCAAGGCCCGCCGCACCACGGCGGTGAATCAGCTGCAGGTGGGCGACCTGGTCTACATCCCCGGCCACGTCATGGTGGCGATCGGCCATGTGGATGGCCGCACCTGGGTAATCCATGACACCGCCGGCGGCAGCTGGTCCGGCCCCGACGGCACCCGCGTGCAGGCCCACCTCAACGGCGTGTCGGTCACTCCGCTGGAGCCGATGATGGCCAGCGACACCGTGAGCTACATCGACCGCATCACCAACATCCAGCGCCTCCGAGCCCAGACTCCTGAATGAAGATCACCGACATCGAACTCGGCATGCTGCGCGTGCCGTTGAAGACCCCGTTCAAGACCGCGCTGCGCACCGTGGATACCGTCGAAGACGTGGTCGTGCTGATCCGCACCGACAGCGGCCATACCGGCTACGGTGAAGCGCCGGCCACGGCGGTGATCACCGGCGACACCCATGGCTCGATCATCGAAGCCATCGACGGCTTCATCAAACCCCGCCTGATCGGCGAGGACGTGGCCAACCTCAACCGGCTCTGCGGTCTCATCCATGGCTCGATGGAGCGCAACACCAGCGCCAAGGCCGCGGTGGAGATCGCGGTATACGACCTGTGGGCGCAGCTGCACAAAGCACCGCTGTACCAGATGCTGGGCGGTGGCGACCCGGTGATCACCACCGACATCACCATCAGCGTGGACTACATCGACAAGATGGTGGCCGACTCGCTCTCGGCGATCGAACGCGGGTTCGAGTCGTTGAAGATCAAGGTCGGCAAGGACATCGGCCTGGATATCGAGCGGGTCAAGGCGATCCACGCCGCCGTGCAGGGCCGTGCGCTGCTGCGCCTGGACGCCAACCAGGGCTGGACCGCCAAGCAGGCGGTGCACGCGATGCGCACACTGGAAGAAGCGGGTGTCGTGCTGGAACTGCTGGAGCAGCCGGTGAAGGCCGCCGACATCAGCGGGCTGAAGTACGTCACTGACCGGGTCAACACGCCGGTGATGGCCGATGAGAGCGTGTTCAACCCCGGCCAGGTGGTCGACCTGATCCAGCAACGCGCCGCGGACATCATCAACATCAAGCTGATGAAGACCGGCGGGCTGTCCAACGCGATCCGCATTGCCGACATCGCCGCCATCTACGGGGTACCGTGCATGATCGGCTGCATGATCGAGTCGAGCATCAGCGTGGCGGCGGCCGTGCACCTGGCGGTGGCCAAGAGCGATGTGATCACCAAGGTGGACCTGGACGGGCCGTCGCTGGGGCAGTTCAACCCGGTCACCGGCGGGGTCAACTTCAACGAATCGGAGATCACCATCAGCGATGCGCCCGGGCTGGGCATCACCGAGGTACGTGGGCTGGAAATGATCACGCCGCGTCGGTGGTGACCGTCTGCACCCTCTTGCGGTAGAGCCACCCCATGGGTGGCTGCTCTTTGCGCGATTCAGCCTTGCGCAGCCGACCCACGGTCGGCTCCACCCGGCAGGTTGCGTATTCTCTCCTTTCCGGACCTGATGCCCCACCCATGCCCCCTCTGGTGAAAATCCGCTCCGAGCGTGACCACATGTCGGCGATCGAACGCCGCATCGCCGACTTCATCCTCGACAACGCCCACCTCCTGCGCGACTACTCCTCCCAGCAGCTGGCCAGCGCCTTGGGCATCAGCCAGTCCAGCGTGGTCAAGTTCAGCCAGAAGCTGGGCTTCAAGGGCTATCCCGACCTCAAGTACTCCATCGGCGAAGCCGTCGCCCGTGCCGGCAGCGACCCGCACAGCCGGCCGCCCACGCCCGAGGTCGCCGGCGGCTTCACCCAGATCGCCGAGCGCCTGCGTGCGAGCAAGGCCGCCGCCGAAGAGGAAACCTGGCTGGCCAATCCGCAGGCCGACATCGAGGCCATCGTGCAGCTGATCGACGGCGCGCCCAAGGTATTCGTCTACGGTCTGGGCGATGACGGCCTGTACGCACGCGAATTCGCCATGCGCCTGTCGCTGCTCGGCATGCTCACCGTGCACCACGCCGATCCGATCCTGATGATGGCCAACCTCTCGGCCGCGCGGCCCGGGGACGCGATGCTGGTGTTCTCCGAGTTCGGCAAGCTGCCGCAGCTGTTCCAGCTGTCGCGCCAGTTCCAGGACATGGGCGGCAAGGTGGTATCCATCACCCGGCACAGCGCCAACCCGCTGCGTGCCCATGCCGATGCCAGCCTGGTGCTGTGCGCGCATGACCCGGCACCGCACGTGGCGCAACTGCTGTACCGTTCTTCCCTGCAGGCGCTGCTGGATTTCGTCTTCGTCCTGCTGTGCCATGCCAACCCGGACCGCCACCGCCAGCTCGGGGTGAACCTGGAACGGATCGAACACCTGATCGACAGCTGATCCTGGAGTCCGCCACGATGATGTCGCTGTTCCGTTCCGTCACTGCCGCCGTGTTGCTGGTTGTCACCGCGCCCGTGTTCGCCGACCCGCTGGAGGGCAGCACCCAGCTGGTCGTGGTCACCACCGAGGGCTGGGATGCCACCCACGGCAAGCTGCAGGCCTTCGAGCGCACCGCGAAGGGCTGGCAGCCGCAGGGCGCCGCCTTCGACGTGGCCGTGGGCCGCAGTGGCAGCGCGTGGGGCGAAGGGCTGCACCCGCCGCAATCCGGGACGCCGCAGAAGCAGGAAGGCGATGGCCGCAGCCCCGCCGGCATCTTCGCGATCGGGCCGGCCTTCGGCTATGCGCCCGGCCTTACCAGCGGCCTGCCCTACCAGCCGATGCGCGACAGCAGCTACTGCATGGACGTGCCGGATTCGCCGTACTACAACCGCATCGTCGACGCGGAGGTGGTCGGGGCTGAAGCAGTGGAAGGCTCGACCGAGCCGATGCGGCTGGACCTGCACAACAAGGGGGATGTGCGCTACCGCGAGGGCTTCGTCATCGAGCACAACCCGAAAGCGACGCCCGGCCGTGGCAGCTGCATCTTCGCCCACCTGTGGCGCACGCCCGGTGAGGCGACCGCCGGCTGCACCGCGATGGAGCCTGCGCACATGACCACGCTGTTGGCGTGGTTGAACGACAGCGCGCGGCCGCGCTTCGTGCTGCTGCCGCGCGCGGAGTACCAGCGCCTGCAGGCCGAGTGGCAGCTGCCCGTGCTGGCCGGGAGCGTGCATTGAGCACCGCACCGCCCGATCCGCAACTCGAACGCGCGGTCAGCCGTTGGCAGATCGTCGGCCTCTCGATCAACGATGTGATCGGCAGTGGCATCTACCTGCTGCCGGCCGCCACCGTCGCCCTGCTCGGCCCCTTCAGCCTGTGGGGCGTGGTCGCCGCCGGCATCGTGGTCGCCCTGCTGGTGCTCTGCTACGCGCAGGCCGCCAGCTACTTCGACGCGCCCGGCGGCAGCTATCTGTATGCGCGCGAGGCGTTCGGCCGGTTTGCCGGGTTCGAGATCGGCTGGATGATCTGGCTGACCCGGATCAGCTCGGCGGCCGCGCTCAGCAATGCACTCGCCGATGCGGTCGCGCGGTTCTGGCCGTGGGCCGGGCATGATATCGGCCGCATCGCGATCATCGTGGCGTCGCTGGGCTTCCTCACCGCGGTGAACGTGGCCGGGGTGCGCTCGGCCGCGCGCACCGGGGTGATCCTGGTGATCGGCAAGCTGCTGCCGCTGGTGCTGTTCGTGGCGATCGGCGTGTTCTACGTCGATACCGACCTGGCCTTCTCCGGCGTACGCCCGGACCCGCACGATCTGCAGCGCATGGGCGAAGCAGCGCTGCTGCTGCTGTATGCCTACGCCGGCTTCGAGAACATCCCGGCCGCCGCCGGCGAGTACAAGAACCCACGCCGTGATATTCCGTTCGCGCTGATCACCATGATCATCACCGTCACCGTGATCTACGGCGCGGTGCAGTTCATCGCACAGGGCACGCTGGCCGGGCTGGCCAGTTCGCCGACGCCGCTGGCCGATGCCGCCGCCAGCTTCGGCGGGCTCACCCTCGCCCTGATCCTCACCGTGGGCGCGACGATCTCCATCCTGGGCACCAACAGCAACACGATGATGATGGGCCCGCGCTTCCTGTTCGCGTTGGCGCGCGATGGCTACGGGCCGAAGATCCTGGCGCAGGTGCACCCGCGCTTCCGCACACCGGCGGCGGCGATCATCGCGCAGGGCCTGATCGCCCTGGCGCTGGCGTTGTCCGGTTCGTTCGTGCAGCTGGCGCTGCTGTCGATGACCACGCGCCTGTTCGCCTACATCGGCACGGCCGCCGCGGTACTGGTGCTGGCGAGACGTTTTCGCGATCGTCCCGGCGCGCTGAAACTGCCGGGTGGCCCGCTGATTCCGATTCTCGCGCTGGTGCTGTGCCTGGCCTTGTTCGCCAGTGCGAGCTGGCAGAACATCGCGGCGGCAGGCATCGCCTTCGCGGTAGGCGCGGTCATCTATAAATTCCCGCGCCGCGATCACGACGGCTGAGCAGGCGCGCAGGTGAATGGCACTTGATGTGTCATTCACCTCGCGGGTCCATGACGTTAACCCGGTTTTGGGTACGGTGATGTCTCACCCAACCGGAGCCAACACATGAGCACTGACTATCAGATTCCCGGCCGGGTGCCGGAAGACGGTGTCCCGCGCCAGGCCGTATCGGATTACTGGCGTGAGCGCTTTCCAAGCGAGCCGTATTACGACAACAACCAGTTCTTCGACGATTACGAGCCGGCCTATCAGCTCGGCCATCGCACCCGCGCCGACGACATGATCCGCGCGTACGAGGAAGTGGAAGCCGAGCTGCAGACCCGCTGGGCGCAGGAACATGGCCAGAGCAGGCTGAGCTGGGAGCAGGCCCGCAATGCGGTGCGCCGTGGCTGGGATGAATCCACTGCGCTGCGCCAGGCACACTTGGACAAGGGCGTACCGCGCGGCACCTGACGCGCCCTGTCCGGCCTACCTCCAGCGGCGGCCCTCGGGTCGCCGTTGTTGTATCGGGGCAGGACCTCTGGTCCACGCGGCGTTGATGGGCATGGTGTACAACAGGGGTTGGCCATCGCCTCCCGACGGAGACTTCCATGACCCGCAAGCTCTTGCTTACCCTCGCCATCAGCCTCACCCCCGCCCTGTTCACCACCGCGTGTGTCGCCGCCGACAACGCCGCCGCCCCGGTCGTGGAAAAGGCACAGTGGCCGTTCGCCACCACCGAATTCGCACGCTTCAACGAGCCCTGGGCAATGAGCTTCCTGCCCGACGGCAGCCTGCTGGTCACCGAGAAGAAGGGCGCGCTGAAGCACTTCAATGTGCAGACCCGCAAGAGCGCTGCCATCACCGGCGTGCCCGACGTGGCCTACGCTGGCCAAGGCGGCCTGGGGGATGTGCTGCCGCACCCGGACTTCGCCAAGAACCAGCTGATCTATCTCAGCTACGCCGAGCAGGGCGACGGCGATACCCGCGGCGCCGCCGTGGCCCGGGCGCGCCTGGCGCTGGCTGCCGACGGCAGCGGCACGCTGGAGGACCTCAAGGTGATCTGGCGCCAGACCCCGAAGGTCAGCGGCAACGGGCATTACGGCCATCGCCTCGCGTTCGGCCCGGACGGCAAGTTGTGGATCACCTCCAGCGAGCGCCAGAAGTTCGATCCGGCCCAGGACATGGGCGGCAACCTCGGCAAGCTGATCCGCCTCAACGATGACGGCAGCGTCCCGGCCGACAATCCGTTCGCTTCGCAGGGCGGCGTGGCCGCGCAGGTGTGGTCGCTCGGCCACCGCAATGCGCTGGGCATCGCCTTCGATGCGCGCGGCAAGCTGTGGGTGCACGAAATGGGCCCGGCCGGCGGCGACGAGCTGAACCTGATCGAGCGCGGGGCCAACTACGGCTACCCGATCGTCTCCAACGGCAATCACTACGACGGCCGTGAGATTCCCGACCATTCGACCCGCCCGGAGTTCGCCGCGCCCAAGGTGACCTGGACCCCGGTGATCTCGCCGGCGGGCTTCATCATCTACAACGGCAAGCAGTTCCCCAAGTGGGATGGCAGCGGTTTCATCGGCGGCCTATCGTCCAAGGCGCTGGTGCGCGTGGCCTTCGACAGCGACAACGCCCGCGAGGCCGAGCGCTTCGACATGGGCGAGCGCATCCGCGAGATCGAGCAGGGCCCGGATGGCGCGATCTGGCTGCTGGAAGACGGCAGCAACGGCAAGTTGCTCAAGCTCACGCCGAAGGCCTGAGCCTTGCAGGCTGCCGGCGGATCGCCGGCAGCCTGCCTGCCCACGGTGCTTACTGGATGGTCACGACCTTGACCTCGGTGCGGCTGCAGGCCTGATCCAGACAGGTACCGTTGAGCCAGACCTGGCCTTCGCCGATCATCACGCCCTGCTGGTTGACCATGACGTCGTCGAATTTCTGGGCGGCGATGGCCTTGCGCACGGCCGGGGTCAGGATGCGCTCGTAGTTGCGCTGGAACTCGCCGGGGCCGGTGATCCTGGCGCCATTGGCGATGTTCAACGGGAAGCGGACTTCCTCAACCACGGCGGCGCGATCACCACCATTGACCGCCTTCTGGAAGGCGTTGAAGACGGCTTCGTACTGGGCCGCATCCCCGAGGACCTGATCGATGCGCTGGCGGACATCGCCGTTGGCGGGCGCAGCGGGCGCAGCCTGCGTAGCCGTGTCGGTGGTGGGTGCCGGGGTTCCAGCGGACGCAGGTGCGGGTGCGGGTGCGGCGGCGGCGGGCGCGGGGCTGCCGGCAGTGACCGCATCGGGCGAGAGACCGGAGGACGGCACGGTATCACCCGGCGTCGGACGGCCTTCGGGAATGGCGGTAGCCGGCCCCTGGGCGGGATCCGCGGCGGCGGTATCGGCGGGCGGCGGTGCCGACGGGCTGCAGGCAGCCAGCCACAACGGGCTGGCCAGGGCCAGCAACAAAGGAGTACGGGACAGGTGCATGCGGTGGCTCCATCGGTTCAACGAGGGAGCCAGCGTACCCGCCGGAACGTCAGCCGCCGATGATGGATACGGTCGTGCCGGCCAGCGGCCAGCACGACCGGGTGACGCGATGCCGACTCAGGCGGCCAGCAGCTCGAAGATCACCGGCTCGCCGCTGACCGACGAGGCGCACACCCACAGTTCGAACTGGCCCGGCTCGGCGCGGAACACGCCGTCGCGACCGGTGAAGCCCAGTGCATGGCGGTCCAGGGTGAAGCTCACCTCGGTGCTCTGGCCCGGCTGCAGCGCGATCTTGTCGAAGCCCTTCAGCTCGCGCACAGGCCGCACGCGGCTGGCCACGCGATCGTGGATATACAGCTGCACCACTTCCTCGCCCGCTACCGCACCGGTGTTGGTCAGGGTGGTGGTGATGGTCAGGGTGTCGTCCCAGCCCAGCTGCGCGCTGCTCAGCTGCGGCACGCCGTAGGCGAAGGTGGTGTAGCCCATGCCGTGGCCGAACGCGTACGCCGGCTCGTTCGGGATCTCGCGCCAGCGCGCCTTGAACTCGGACATGGTCGGCAGTTCCGGGCGACCGGTACGCGGGTGGTTGTAGAAGTACGGCTGCTGGCCGGACACCTGCGGGAAGCTCACCGGCAGGCGGCCGGACGGGTTGTAGTCGCCGAACAGCACATCGGCCACGGCGTGTCCGGTCTGGGTGCCCAGGTACCAGGTGATCGCCACGGCATGCGCGTTGCGCACCGCGCCCTGCAGGGCCAGCGCGCGACCATTGCGCAGCAGCACCACCAGCGGCTTGCCGGTCATCGCCACGGCTTCGGCCAGCGCCTGCTGTGCCGGTGGCAGGGTGATCTCCACGCGCGACTGGGCTTCACCGCTGTAACGCTGCGGTTCGCCCAGGGCCAATACCACCACGTCGGCACGCAGCGCGGCGGCTACGGCCTGCTCGATGCCATCCTGCACGGCCGCTTCCAGATCACAGCCCGGCACGACCTCCAACAGCGATGCGTCGCTGATGGCGGCGCGTACGCCGGCTTCCAGCGTGACGTAACGCGACTTGTCGCCGAACAACGTCCAGCAGCCTTCGATGTTGTCGCGATCCTGTACGAACGGCCCGATCAGCGCGATCTTCTGGCCAGTCTTCTTCAGCGGCAGCACCGACTCGGCGTTCTTGAGCAGCACGATCGAACGACGCGCGGCATCGCGCGAGAGTTCGTCGTGCGCGGCGATATGCGAGGTGTCTGCTTCGCGCGCCAGATCCAGCGAACGGTAAGGGTCGTCGAACAGCCCGATCGCCTCCTTCAGACGGAGGATGCGGCGCACCGATTCGTCCAGCGTGGCCATCGGCACGTCGCCGCTCTCGATCAGGCCCGGCAGGTGTTCGGCATAGAAGCCGCTCTGCATGCTCAGGTCCAGGCCGGCGGTGAAGGCCTTGGCGGTGGCGTCGCGGTCATCGGCGGCATAGCCGTGCGCGACCAGCTCCATATCAGCGGTGTAGTCGGAGATCACCACGCCCGGGAACTTCCACTCCCCGCGCAGGATGTCGGTCAGCAGCTCGGCGTTGGCGCTGGCCGGCACGCCGTTGATGTCGTTGAAGGAGGACATCACGGTCAGCGCGCCGGCTTCGAAGGCCGCCTTGAACGGCGGCAGGTGCACGTCGCGCAGGGTCTGCGGCGAGATGTCGACCATGTTGTATTCCATGCCGGCCATCACCGCACCGTAGGCGGCGAAGTGCTTCGGGGTGGCCAGCAGCGCGTCGGCGGCACGCAGGTCAGGGCCTTGGAAGCCGCGTACGCGGGCGGCGGCGAACGCACAGCCCAGCACCACGTCTTCACCGGCGCCTTCGGCGCCACGGCCCCAGCGCTGATCGCGGGCGATATCCACGGCCGGGGCATAGGTCCAGTGCAGGCCGGCCGCGGTCGCTTCCACCGCCGTGGCGCGGGCGGTGCGCTCGGCCAGGTCCGGCTCGAAGCTGGCGGCCTCGCCCAGTGGGATCGGGAACACGGTGCGCATGCCATGGATCACATCCGCGGCCAGGATCACCGGGATCTTCAGGCGGCTTTCTTCCAGCGCGACCTGCTGGATGCGGCGGCCGGCTTCCACGCCCACGCCATTGAACAGCGAGCCCACCTTGCCCTCGCGCACCTGCTGCAGCACCTGGTCGGCGTTGCTGACGTTGGCTTCCGGATTCACATCCGGCGCGAACGGGCGGACCATGTCGGCGAACACACCCAGCTGGCCGACTTTTTCTTCGACGGTCATCTGGGCAATGAGGGTTTCGATACGATCGGCGGCCACCGGCTGTCCTTATGAAAACGTTTACAAGCCCGGGATTCTAGCGTTCCCGAGGCCGTTGTGAATGACTTTTGCGTTCATTTTTCTTCCCCGCGGGAAAGAGCCCCGCCACCGCATGGGCGGCGGCGGAGGCACAGGAGCTTACTCCGCAGCGGCCAGGCGCTGCTGCCCCGCCATCAACATGGCGTCGCTGGATTCCTGGAAAACCCGCAGCCCGAAGACCGGCAGGATCGCCAGCAGGTGATCGAATACGTCCGACTGCACGCCCTCGTACTCGCCCCACGCCGTGCTGCGGGTGAAGCAGTAGATCTCCAGCGGCAGGCCCTGGGTGGTCGGCTGCAGCTGCCGTACCAGCAGGGTCATCTCCGTATGGATGCCCGGATGGTGCTGCAGATAGCGCTCCACGTAGGCCCGGAAAGTGCCCAGGTTGGTGACCCGGCGCGCGTTGACGGCGGCCACGCCCTTGGCCCGGAGGTCGGCGTTGTACTGCTGCAGCTCGGCCTGCTTGCCGCGCAGGTAATCGCCCAGCACCGCGAACTGCTCCAGCTCGGCCAGCATCGGCGCATCGACGAAGCCGACACTGTGCTGGTCCAGGTACAGCGAGCGCTTGATCCGGCGCCCACCGGCCTCCTGCATGCCGCGCCAGTTCTTGAACGACTCGGTCACCAGCTTCTTGGTCGGGATGGTGGTGATGGTCTTGTCGAAGTTCTGCACGGTGATGGTGTGCAGCGCGATGTCGATCACATCGCCATCGGCGTTCTGGCTCGGCATCTCGATCCAATCGCCCAGCCGCACCCGGCCATCACCGCTGATCTGCACGCTGGCCACCAGCGACAGGATCGTGTCCTGGAAGATCAGCATCAATACCGCAGTGGCTGCGCCCAGGCCGGTGACCAGCGGGCCGAGCTTGACGCCCAGCAGGGTCGCCACGATCGAGAGACCGGCGATCACGAAGACAATGATCTTCACGACCTGCAGGTAGCCCTTGATCGGCTTGTTGCGCGCATCCGGGCGCCGCTCGTACAGATCGTTGGCGGCATCCAGCGCATGCGAGACGGCCAGCGCCACGGTCAGCACCGCCCAGGCCCGGCAGGCCCCGATCACGAACCCCACCAGTTCCGGCGGCAGGTCCGGCACGATCCGGATGCCGGCGGCGATGACCATGCTCGGCACCACGTTGGACAGCCGCGAGATCACCCGCAGGTTGTTGCCGCCCTCATTGCCGGCGCTATGGCCCGGCAGGCGGCTGACCAGCTTGCGCAGGCCGCGCAGCAGGATCTTCTTGGTGACGAAGTTGGCCAGCCAGGCGGCCAGGGCCAGCGCTGCCAGCACCAGCAGGGTGTAGGCCCAGGGCCAGGGTTCCAGGGTGCGCTGGACACTGTCCAGCCATCGGGTTGCCACTACCGCATCCATCATCGTGTATCGATCTCCTACTCAGGGGTATCAGGGCGTTGCCAGGTCCTGCGCGCTGCGTTCGATGATCACGCCCACCGCGCGTGCGCCGCGCACCGCGCCGGGCTTTCTGAGCTTCAGGCGCAGCCATTGCACGTTGAATTCGCGCAGCACGATCTCGGCGATGCGCTCGGCCAGGGTTTCGACCAGGCCATAGTCCGAGTCACGCACGAATTGCTCGATGCGCTTGCTCACGGCTTTGTAATTGAGGGTATCGGCGATGTCGTCGCTGGCCGCCGGACGGCGGTTGTCGAAGCCCATTTCCAGATCGAAACGCAGGGTCTGGCGGATCCGCCGTTCCCAGTCGTAGATTCCGATCAGGGCATCGATCTCGAGCCCTTCGATGAATACCTTGTCCATAGCCATGCCACGTGGAAGATGGCGACCATGGTAACGGGGCTGTCCGGAATGTGCCGGGAACCGGGCGGTGGGGCGCGCCTCACACCGCCGGCAGCGTCGCCATGTCCCAGCGCGGCGTCACCTGCACCTGCGGCGGGTTGTGCTGGCCCGCCTCCAGGCGCAGGGCGCCGGCGAAGGCGATCATCGCGCCGTTGTCAGTGCACAACGCCGGGCGAGGGAAGCAGGCGCGGCCACCACGACGAGCGGCCATCTGTTGCAGCTTGGCGCGCAGACGCTTGTTCGCCCCTACGCCGCCGGCCACCACGATCACATCGGTGCCCGCCGCATCCAGCGCGCGCTCGCACTTGATCGCCAGGGTATCGACCACGGCATCTTCGAAGCCCCGCGCGATATCGGCGCGGGTCTGCTCGCTCTGATCGCTGTCGCGCCAGGCCAGCAGCACCTGGGTCTTCAGCCCGGAGAAGCTGAAATCCAGCCCGGGGCGGTCGGTCATCGGGCGGGTGAACTTGAACCGGCCCGGGGTGCCGCGCTCGGCCAGGGCGGCCAGCTGCGGGCCACCGGGGTACGGGAGCCCCATCAGCTTGGCGGTCTTGTCGAAGGCCTCGCCCGCGGCATCGTCCAGCGTCTCGCCGAGCAGGCGGTACTGGCCGATCCGGTCCACCGCCACCAGCTGGGTATGCCCGCCGGACACCAGCAGGGCCACGAACGGCGGCTCCGGCGGGTCGTCTTCCATCAGCGGGGCCAGCAGATGCCCTTCCATATGGTGGACACCGACCGCCGGCACCTCCAGCGCCCAGGCCAGCGAGCGGGCCACGCCCGCCCCGACCAGCAGCGCGCCGACCAGACCGGGGCCGGCCGTATAGGCCACCCCGTCGATGTCGGCGACCGTCATATTGGCCTCGGCCAGGGTCTGGCGGATCAGCGGCAGCAGCTTGCGCACATGGTCGCGGCTGGCCAGCTCGGGCACCACCCCGCCGTACTCGGCGTGAAGGGCGATCTGGCTGTAGACCGCGTGGGCGCGCAGGGCGTCGACACCGGACAGGGAGGTGTCATACACCGCCACGCCGGTCTCATCGCAGGAAGATTCGATACCAAGGACTCGCATAACGGGTATTATGGACCTCTTCAGGCCCCGGCAGACGTACGCCGGCCTGTCTCGACACCACCCGTGGCCAAGAAGTTCGCCGGGGTGGGTTGCAACTTCTTTTGTCGCCGCTATAATGTGCGGCTCTCACCGGGCGTGACCCGGTTCTACTGTGTCCCGGAGATTCCATGCCCAGCGTTAAAGTCCGCGAGAACGAGCCCTTCGAGTTTGCGCTCCGTCGCTTCAAGCGCACCTGCGAAAAGGCCGGCGTGCTGGCCGAAACCCGCAAGCGCGAGTTCTACGAAAAGCCGACCCAGGAGCGTAAGCGTAAGGCTGCCGCTGCTGTGAAGCGTCAGCTGCGCCGCTCGTCGCGCGACGTCACCAAGCGTCAGCGCCTGTACTGATCGGACGCAACTTCGATACGGCGGGCCTTGGCCTGTCGTGACGGAGCCGAAGCCGGAACGCGCGAGCGTTACCGGCTTTTTGCGTTCCAGCGCTTCGGCGCCCCGCTTTCCTTTTTCACCGACACGAGGTGTTCCCATGAGCCTGAAGCAGCAGCTCACCGATGACATGAAGGCCGCCATGAAGGCCGGCGAGAAGCACCGCCTGGGCGTGATCCGCCTGATGAACGCCGCGATCAAGCAGCGCGAAGTCGACGAGCGCATCGAGCTGGACGACGCCGCCGTGCTCGCCGTGCTGGAAAAAATGGTCAAGCAGCGCAAGGACTCGGTCACCCAGTTCGAAGCCGCCGGTCGCGAAGACCTGGCCGTGATCGAACGCGATGAGATCGTGGTCATCGACCAGTACCTGCCGGCCAAGCTGGGCGAAGCCGAGATCGTGGCCGCCATCCAGGCCGCCATCGCCGAAACCGGTGCGACCACCCCGGCCGACATCGGCAAGCTGATGGGCGCGCTCAAGCCGCGCCTGGCGGGCCAGGCCGACATGGGCCTGGTGTCCAAGCTGGTCAAGCAGCAGTTGGCTGGCTGATCGCGCCGACGCGCCGTAAAGAAAAGGCCCGCATTGCGCGGGCCTTTTTTGTTCGTCATCGCTGCTGTTACGAGGCCTGGCGGCAATTGCGCAGCGTCATCGAGCTCTCCTCCACCGCACTGATCTCGCCTTCCAGCTTGGCCCAGTCGCGCTCGCGCAGCATGGTGAAGTTGGCCGCCTGGTCAGACGCGAATTCGCAGCGGATCGTGTAGTTGTTGTTGTTGTAGCTGTCGCTCTGGCGGACGCGCAGCAGGCCGCGGGTCGGCGTCACCAGGTAGTTGATCGAGCCGATCTCACCAGGACGGGTCGAGTACGTATTGCGGTTGACCGTGTAGATCTGGCCATCGATCTGATAGCGCCGCCCCACGTATTTGGCGTACACCGGCAGGAAGGTGGCCGAGCGGTCGCCCTTGTCTTCCTTGTTGGTGGTGGTGCCCAGCATCAGGTCCTTGAAGGCACCGGCGCTGTTGTAGAGCGCCATCGTATCTTTCACTTCCTTGCCCATCTTCTTGGACAGGTCCGGTGCGGCCACCGCCTCGACGGCCGGCATCGGGTACTGCGCGCGCGCCGCCGCGGCGAGCGTATCGCCCTGGCTGCCACCCTTCAGCTTGCCGAGCATCTCGCACATCGACTGCTTGGCCACCTGCGGCTCGATCGTCTGGCCGCGGGCCAGCTTGGTGGCCAGGGTGACGCGGCCGGTGCGGTCGGCCGTGGCGACCAGAACCAGGGGCGTCCGCAGCCCTTTGCGCTGGACCAGGTACTGGTCGCCGCTGTCACCGTTCACCAGCTGGCCACCCACCTCGAACTCGTCATCGCCACCGATCTTGCGTAGCTGATCCAACGCGCTCTGTACCTTCAACCCCGGCACGGTGAGATCGGCCATGTACAGGGCGCCGTTGCGCGGATCCCCAACCGTCTTGAACGCCTTTTCGCAGGCCGGGGATGCCATCGCGGGACCCGCAGCCGCCAACAGCACCATCGTCGTGTAGACCATTCCTTTCATGAAGCGTCCTTTCTGCTGTGAAGGTGGAAAACCGGGCAAAAGGATAGCGCGATAATCCGTCCCGATCAGGCCTTGATCGGACCGCTTCACCCGGCGCATCCCGTCCATTTGCTAGAACAGGGGCCTCGCTCCCGACCCGACGCCGTCAATGCACCCGCCGAGCCCCTCCCTGTCCAAGGTCCGCAAGCACATGGCGCGGCTGGAGAAGAGCTTTCCCGCCGTCCTGGTACGCCGCTTCATCGACGCGGACGTGATGACCCAGGCCGCCGCACTGGCCTTCTACGCCCTGCTGTCGATGGCCCCGCTGCTGGTCCTGCTGCTGTGGCTGACGGCCTCGCTGTATCCGCCGGCGCAGCAGGCGCTGCTGGGCCAGATCAATGACGTGGCCGGGACCAGCGCCGCTTCGGTGGCGGAAACCGTGTTGAGCAACGCCAACAACCAGCCGGACATCGGCACACTGGCCGGCGTATGGAGCACCCTGCTGCTGTTCATTGGCGCCACGGCGGTGTTCGCCCAGCTGCAGAACGCCCTGAACCTGATCTTCAACACCAGCGGCGAGCGCCTGGACGGCCTGGTGGCCTGGCTGCGCAAGCGCGTGTTCTCGTTCGGCGTGGTGCTCGCGCTGGGCTTCCTGCTGATCCTGTCGATGACCGCCACCACCCTGCTGCAGGTGGTCTTCGCGCACCTGCCCTCGGTGCTGCCGGCAATCGGCTACCTCACCAGCCTGGCGCTCTACACGGTGGGCTTCGCCTTCCTCTATCACTACCTGCCCGACCGCCGCGTGGCGTGGCGCCAGGCCTTCATCGGCGGCGCGATCACCTCGGCGCTGTTCGCGCTGGGCCGCTATGGCATCGGCCTGTACATCGCCACGGTCGCACCGGGCAGCGCGTATGGTTCGATGGGCGCCCTGGTGATCTCGCTGGTGTGGATCTACTACGCCACGGTGGTGTTCTTCGTCGGCGCGTTGATGACCTCGGTGATCGATGAGCGCCTGCGCGCCCATGCCTACCTGGCCCAGGCCGGTGTCGAGCCACCGAAACCGGGCGAAACCGCCGCCAGCTAGTAGACTAGCGGTACCCCCGCTTCCGCGCGTGGCCGTGACCGGCCATGCCCCCGCCTGCTGCCCATGGCCCGTATCCCCGACGCATTCATCGACGACCTGCTGGCCCGCTCCGACATTGTCGAGGTGGTGGGCAGCCGCGTGCCGTTGAAGCGCCAGGGCAAGGAATACGCAGCCCGTTGCCCGTTCCATGACGAGCGCTCGGCCTCGTTCACGGTCTCGCCGACCAAGCAGTTCTATCACTGCTTCGGTTGCGGCGCACATGGCACGGCGATCAGCTTCCTGATGAATTACGACCGCCTCGAGTTCCTCGACGCGGTCGATGAGCTGGCCAAGCGCGTAGGCATGGAAGTACCGCGCGATACCCAGCCGCGCACCGCGCAGCAGCAGGACGACAGCCGCGATCTGTACTCGGCACTGGATGCGGCCACGCGCTTCTTCCAGACCGCGCTGAAAGGCAGTGACAAGGCGCGCGCCTACCTCGACCAGCGCGGTGTCGATGAAGAGAACCGCGAACGCTTCGCCATCGGCTATGCGCCGGACGGCTACAGCGCGCTGAAGGATGCGCTGGGCAAGGACGAGCGGCGGATGAAGCTGCTCGACCGCGCCGGCCTGTTCTCCAAGAACGACCGCGGCCACGTCTACGACAAGTTCCGCGACCGGGTCATGTTCCCGATCTTCGACCGCCGTGGCCGCGTGATCGCCTACGGCGGCCGGGTCATGGAGAAGGACGACGGCCCGAAGTACCTCAACTCGCCCGAGACCGCGCTGTTCCACAAGGGCCGCGAGCTGTACGGCCTGTGGCAGGTGCGCCAGGCCAACCAGAAGATCGAGCGGCTGATCGTGGTCGAGGGCTACATGGACGTGGTCTCGCTGTTCCAGTTCGGCGTCACCCAGGCGGTGGCCACGCTGGGCACCGCAACCACGCCGGACCACGCCGAGCTGCTGTTCCGCAACGCGCCGGACGTGTTCTTCTGCTTCGATGGCGATGCCGCCGGTCGCCGCGCCGGCTGGCGTGCACTGGAGTCGGTGCTGCCGCGCATGAAGGACGGCCGCCAGGCGTTCTTCCTGTTCCTGCCCGATGGCGAAGACCCGGACACCATCGTGCGCAAGGAAGGCCGCGAGGGCTTCGATGCGCGCCTGCAGCAGGCCACCCCGCTGTCGCAGTTCTTCTTCGACGAGCTCACCCGTGAGGTCAACATGGGCACGCTCGACGGCAAGGCCCGCCTGGCCGAACGGGCCAAGCCGATGCTGGCGCAGATTCCCGATGGCGCCTTCGGCGACCTGATGAAGCAGCAGCTGACCGCGCTGACCGGGCTGGGCGCCAAGCCCAGCGCATCCGCACCGCCCTCGCGTCCGCCACAGCGCGCGGTCGCACCGGCACAGCGCCGCAGCCTGGTGCGTGCGGCCATCGCGATTTTGCTGCAGCAGCCGTCGCTGGCGATGACCCTGGAAGGCCACCACTTTACCGGCCTGCGCCTGCCCGGCATCGAACTGCTGACCGAACTGCTGACCCTGGTCGAGCAGCGCCCGGACATCAGTACCGGCGCGCTGCTGGAGCACTTCGAAGGCCGCGAGGAGCAGGAATCGCTGCACAAGCTGGCCGCGCAGACCCTGCCCGGCGACGAGGCGATGTGGACCCAGGAACTGCATGACGCAGTGGCCCAGCTGGAGAAACAGCTGCTGATGCAACGTCTCGATGAGCTTCAGGCAAAGCAGAGCCAGCAGGGTCTGGACGATACTGACAAGTACGAGCTGCGCGAACTGCTCAAGGCGCGCAGCACCATCCGCTTCTGACCGACGGAGCAGCCGTGGCCTCCCACCCCGTGAATCCCGCTGCACTGATCGCCTGCCGGTTCCGCGTTGGCGTCATCGCCGTGCTGATCGCGCTGTGCCTGCCCACCTGGGCGGCGGAACTCCCGTTCGCACAGCCACGGCCGCAGCTGTACAGCGCCGGCCAGCCCAGCGCCGCCCAGCTGCAGCAGGCCGCCGCGGCCGGGGTCACTACCCTGATCGACCTGCGCCAGCCTGACGAAGACCGTGGCTTCGACGAAACCGCCGCTGCCGAACGCCTGGGCCTGCGCTATGTGCGCATCCCGGTCGCAGGAGCCGCCGGCCTGACCGAGGCCAATGCCCAGGCCCTGCGTACCGCACTGGCGCAGAGCGAGGGCCCGGTGCTGCTGCACTGTGCCTCCGGCAATCGCGTCGGCGCACTGCTGGCGCTGCTGCAGGCACGCGACGGCGCCTCGGTGGACCAGGCGCTGCAGTTCGGCCGCGCGGCCGGCATGACCTCGCTGGAAGCACCGACGCGTGTCCTGCTGGAGCAGGACGCCGCGCGTTGACCGTGACTTTCTGCCCCCGCTTACTTCCCTGCTCTACAGGAGCCTGCCCACCATGACCCGCTGGTGGTCGCGCCTGCGACCGGACAACTTCACCCTCGCCCTGCTCTGCACCGTGCTGCTGGCGTCCTTCCTGCCGATGCACGGCGCCGCCGCGATGGTGCTCGACGATGTGACCGACGTCGCCATCGCGGCGCTGTTCTTCCTGCACGGCGCGCGCCTGCCGCGTGAGTCGATCGTCGCCGGCCTGCTGCACTGGCGCCTGCACCTGACCATCCTGGCCTGCACCTTCGTGATGTTCCCGCTGCTGGGGCTGGCGTTCAAACCACTGGATGGCTGGCTGCTCACCCCCGAGCTGTACATCGGCGTGCTGTTCCTGTGCGCGCTGCCGTCCACCGTCCAGTCCTCGATCGCGTTCACCTCGATCGCCCGCGGCAACGTCCCGGCGGCAGTGTGCAGCGCCTCGCTGTCGAGCATCCTCGGCGTATTCCTGACCCCGCTGCTGCTGGCCCTGCTGGCCGGCACCGAAGGCGGCATGCACAACCCCGGCCAGGCCATCGTCAGCATCATGCTGCAGCTGCTGGTGCCGTTCGTGGCCGGCCATCTGCTGCGCCCGTGGATCGCCCGCTGGGTCGAAAAGCAACGCGCGCTGCTGCGCTACACCGACCAGGGCACGATCCTGCTGGTGGTCTACTCCGCCTTCGGCGAAGCGGTCAGCGAGGGGCTGTGGAGCAAGACGCCGCTGCTCTCGCTGCTGAGCGTGGCCGTGGTGGCAGCGGTGCTGCTCAGCATCGCGATGCCGCTGATCCGCTTCATCGCGCGCCGGCTGGGCTTCAACCGCGAGGATGAAATCACCATCCTGTTCTGCGGCTCCAAGAAGAGCCTGGCCACCGGCGTGCCGATCGCCAAGGTGCTGTTCGCCGGCGGCAGTCTCGGTGCGATCGTGCTGCCGATCATGATCTACCACCAGATCCAGTTGATCGTCTGCGCGATGATCGCGCAGCGCTATGCGCGTGATCCGGTGGAACCGACGCCGCTCATCCGGCAGGATTGAAGCGGCGCCACCACGGCCTGCGCAGGGCCCTTCCAGGGCCGCTAGCGGTCAGTCAGCGTGCCCACGCTGAGTTCGGGCAGGAACACCCACAGATCGTACGGTCGATTCCCGTCACTGCTGGCTTGGGCAACGCGTGGCGCGCGCTCGATCAGCTCCAGCGCGCGGCAAGGCTGCAGGCAGGCCCAGAACTGTCCGCGCAACGCCTCCAGGCGCACGCTGTAGAGCGACAGATCCAGCAGGTATGACGCCATCGTTCGCTGCTGCATCTCCGGCGGCGCATCTGCCAGCGGAGCGCGCATCGCATGCACGTTGCCGGTCAACACCAGCATCCGGGTACCGGGAGGCAGCGCATTGAACTGCTGGCGCAGGTGCGTGGCCATGGCGGCATCACGCGCTTCGTTGTTCGTGGACGACCCGGTCTCTACGTCATAACCGGCGACGCCCACATCCCGCTCCTGTGCGCGCAGCGATCGAATGGATTCAATCAGGCCGAGCATGTCGCGGCTACGCCGCCCGTCGTGCTGGTCGTCCGTGACGAGCCAGAACGGGGAGGTCCGCAGTGCTTCACGTGCGTCCGGATCACCGTTGGAGCGCAGATAACGCGCCAGCGCGACGTTCTCGCTCATCGGCATCTCCAGTGCCAGCCGCACCGTCGTCCCTTCGCGGCTGTAGCGCTCCACCAGATCAGCCACGAGCCGCGGTGTTTCAGCAGTGCCGTGGTACTCGCCCAGTACGATCATGCGCGCATCGCCCGCATACCGCATGATCTGCGCAGCCGTGTCCTCTGCTGGCGCTGCCGGTGCCGCATTCGCCGCACCAAGTGCCATCCCGATCACCCACCCTGCCATCCAACGCCATCGCTTCATACCGTCACTCCCTGTTCGGTACAGAAGCAATGGCGGTGGCGAATCACCGATTCAAGCCGGTTACCGCAACCAGGGCAGCATCCAGTGGTCCACCATCAGGAAGGCGAACAGCGCCATCAGGTAGACGATGGAGTAGCCGAACATCTTCATCGAGAACAGCTCGTCCGGCGGGTTCAGCATGCGCCAGGCGTACCAGAGGAAGACCGTGTTGAGCACGATCGCGCCGCCCAGGTAGAACATGCCGCTCATGCCGAACACGACCGGCAGGATGCTGACGATGGCCAGGGCGATCGAGTAGACAAGGATCGACTTGCGGGTGTACGCCACGCCGTGGGTCACCGGCAGCATCGGGATTTCCGCCTTGGCGTAATCCTCGCGGCGGAAGATCGCCAGGGCCCAGAAGTGCGGCGGGGTCCAGATGAAGATGATCAGCACCAGCAGCGACGCGTAGGCCCAGTCCCACGGGCCCTGCATGCCGGTGATCGCGGCCCAGCCGAGCATCGGCGGCGTAGCGCCGGCGAGGCCGCCGATGACGATGTTCTGCGAGGTCGCGCGCTTGAGGTACACGGTGTAGATCACCGCATATCCGATCAGCGAGGCGAAGGTCAGCACGGCGGTGATCACGTTGACCCAGACCACCAGGATGGTCATCGACAGCACGATCAGCACGCCGGCGAACACCAGCACCTGCCATGGCTTGACCTTGCCCACCACCAGCGGGCGCCAGGAGGTGCGCGCCATCTGTGCATCGATGCGCGCATCCAGCAACTGGTTGATCGCCGCCGCCGCGGAGGCGGCCAGCCAGATGCCGAGGAAGCCGAGCGCGCCGTCCAGCGCCTGCTGCGCGGTCGGCAGGCCGGGGATGGCCAGGAACATGCCCACCAGCGCGGTGAACACGATCAGGGCGACGACCTTGGGCTTGGTCAGGTCCCAGTACTGACGGTAACTGGCCATGCCGTCAGCCCGCCTGCACGGCAGAGGAGGCAGCGCTGGCCTTGCTACCGTCCGCATCCGGCGCGCGCAGGCGCGCCAGCAACGTCACCAGCACGAACAACAGCGCCACGGCGCCACCGCTGTGCGCGACGGCCACTTCCAGCGGCACCGCGAGCTTCACGTTGAGGATGCCCAGGGTGATCTGCAGCACCACCAGCAGACCCAGTGCGCTCGCCCAGCCGCGCATGCTCGGCAGGCGGAACAGGCGCACCGAGAGCCACAGCAGGTACACCGCGACCACGATCGCCATCAAGCGATGCGCCATCTGGATCGCGATGCGCGAAGCGCCATCGAGCACGCCCCCCTCATAATCCACGCCGATGCCACGCCACAGGGTGAAGCCTTCCTTGAAGTCATGCGGCGGCCACCACTGGCTGACGCAGCGCGGGAAGTTGTCCAGCGAGGCGCTGCCGCCACCGCAGGCGAGTGCGGCGTAGTTGGCGCTGACCCAGCCGCCGAGGGCGATCTGCGCGACCAGCACGGCCACGCCGGCACGGATCAGCCATTTCAGCTTGGGCGCTTCGGCCAGGGTGATCGGCATGTGCGTGGCGCGCCACGCCATCCACACCAGCAGACCGAACATCAACATGCCGCCGAGCAGGTGGCCCATCACCACGATCGGCTTGAGCAGCCAGGTGACCGTCCACATGCCGAGCAGCGCCTGGAAGATCACCACCGCCAGCGTCAGCAGCGCGGCGCGGGCCAGGTCGATATTGCTCCAGCGCAGCGCGGCGATCAGCAGGATCGCCTCGCCGATGAGGGCGATGATGCTCGCAGGGACGTGCATGCCCATCATGTAGAGGGGTATGCCGGTCGCCACCAGTACACAGGCGGTGATCACCGCGGTGCTGCCCCAGCGCCGGCGACGCGTGGCCAGCAGGGCCAGGGTGAGGATTTCAATGCCAAGTGCGCCGGCCAGGAAACGGTGGACCTGCTCGCGCCACGCCTTGTGGGTTTCCAGCGGGCGGATCTTGGCCGCCTCGTGGCCGATGACCTCTTCAGCGTGCTGCGGCCAGGTCACACGGCCATAGCAGGTCGGCCAATCCGGACAGCTCAGCCCGGCATCGGACAGGCGCACGAATGAGCCGAACATGATCGTGCTGGCCGTCATGATCAGTGCAAACCACGCCAGACGGTGGAAATTGCGGTGCAGCACCGGGCGTGCGGAGAGGCTCATCGAACAGAACTCACTTCAGTTTCAGCAGCGTGGCCAGGTCTTTGCGCAGACCGGCCATATCGAATCCCGGCGCGTACCGCATGATCACGAAACCGTTGGGATCGATCACATACACAGGCGTGCCGGCGGCGTCATCCACGGCGGGCAAAGCGGCACGCAGGTCCGGTTGGGCGCGCAGCGCGCGCAGTGCGGGCATGCCCTGGACCTCGGCCGGCGGCGTGCCCAGCCACAGGATCTCGACATTATCCGCGTTATGGCCGAACAGCTGCCACACCTTGCCCAATCCCTGCGACAAAGTGACGCACTCGCGGGTACAGCTGGCAGACGGGGCCACCAGGATCCGCCAGGTCCGTTCGTTGGGATTCCACGGGTATGGCCGACCGTCGGCCAGGGTCGGCGGCAGCGCGCGCAGGTCGGCCGGCGGCTGCAGCAGCTGCCCGGTATTGCGGTGCGAGGTCGGCTGCCAGCCGGAGAAGCGCAGCACGCCCGCCAACGCCATGGCGCCGAAGAACACGCCGAACAGGGCGATCAGGGTCCAGCGGCCGCTTGAACGGGACGGCAGCCGTGCCGGGGAAGTGGCATTCATGGGTGGCATTTTCTCATGTTGAGCCGGTCAGCGCCGGGGAGTGCCACGCCGGCGGCGATGGCGTCGGACGTCCAGGACCAGCGCGACCACCAGGACGGTCAACGCCAGCCCGAACCATTGCACGGCATAGCCCAGATGGCGACTGGGCGGCAGGGTATTGGGCAGCAGCTCCAGATCCCGGGCGTACCCGCCTGGCAGCGCCGGGTCCAGCCGCAGCACGCGCACCTGCAGGCTGCCCGGCGGCAGCGACAGGGCGCGCGCCATCTCGTCCGGTGGCATCCGGCTGGCCAGCCACACGCCCGGCTGTGGCGCAGGCGACAGCGCCGGCCCCAGTGCCAGCCCGGTGGCCGGCGGCGGCGCCAGCAGGCCGCCGAGAGCCGCGTGGCCGGTACGCGGCGTGACCGGCGGGATCACACGATCCGGCGGCATCGGCAGCCAGCCCAGGTCGACCAGCACCCGTGCCCCGTCATCGCTCTGGAAGGGCTGATAGACCTTGATCCCGGCGCGGCCATCACGGGTCTGGTTGTCGAGCAGGAGCGTGCCGGACAGGAAGCGGCCACGGTCCTCCACCCAGCGCAGCATCGGCGGTGCCGCCAGCGCCTGGCGCAGGGTCAGTGACTGCGCACGCGCCGGCACCTGCTGGGCCAGCAGCGCTTCTTTCTCATGCATGCGCTGCAGCTGCCAGCGGCCAAGCTGGCAGAAGGCGAGGATGACCAGCACCGCGGCGATCCAGCCGATCAGGCGTGTGTGCTTGCGCATCATGACAACGCCGGCAAAACGCGGTGATATAGGCATACCCGCCACGCCATCGAGCCGCGCATGAATGATTCGTTGAAGACCCTGCTGGTAATCGCGTTTCTGTTCGTCATCGTCTGGAATCTGGGCGCCGGGCTGTATTACCTGCTGGTCGATCGCGGCCAGACCAAGCGCACCGTCAATGCCCTCACCCGCCGCATCGCGGTGTCGGTGGCGCTGATCGTGCTGGTGGTCATCGGCATCTACAGCGGTTGGATCAAGCCCCACGGCATCGGCGGCTGAGGCCGCATCGGCGTCGATGCGGCAGGACGTCGCGCCGACGCTACAGCACGTAGACGAACAGGAACAGCATCAGCCACACCACATCGACGAAGTGCCAGTACCAGGCGGCGGCTTCAAAACCGAAATGGTTGTCGCGGGTGAAATGTCCCTTCGAGGAGCGCAGCCACATCACCGCCAGCATGATCGTGCCGAGCAGCACATGCACGCCGTGGAAGCCGGTGAGCATGAAGAAGGTCGAGCCGTAGATGCCCGAGCCGAGCGTGAGGTTGAGTTCCTTGTAGGCATGGATGTACTCCTCCGCCTGCAGGGTGAGGAAGCCCAGGCCGAGCAGCACGGTGATGCCCAGCCAGACCAGCAGCTGGCGGCGCTGGCCGGCCTTCAGCGCGTGGTGCGCGATGGTCAGGGTGACGCCGGAGGTCAGCAGGATCAGCGTGTTGATCAGCGGCAGGCCCCAGGCCGGAATGGTCTGGAAGTGCCCGCCTATCGCGCCAGGGCCATTGGTCGGCCACGCCGCCGAGTAGCCATCCCACAGCAGCTCGTTGGTCATCACCCCGTCGCCCGCACCGCCCAGCCACGGCAGGCCCAGGTTGCGGGTGTAGAACAACGCACCGAAGAACGCGCCGAAGAACATCACTTCGGAGAAGATGAACCACACCATCCCCATCCGGAACGAGCCATCCACCTGGCGGTTGTAGCTGCCGGCCTGCGATTCGCGCACTACGTCGCTGAACCACCAGAACAGGGTCAGCACCAGCATCGCGATGCCCGCGTAGAAGGTCCACTTGCCCCAGCTGGAATCATTGAGCCAGCTGGCCACGCCGACCATGGTCACCATCATCGCAATGGAACCGATGAACGGCCATTTGCTGTGCGTGGGCACGAAGTACACGTTCGCATCGGGGCTTTGCTGGGCCATGGTCTTGGGTCCGGTCCGGATCAGGGAGCTGCACGCGCGCCGCTCGGCAGGTTGGCCGGGGCCAGCTGCGCGGACAAGGCGTCGTTCTTGTAGAAGGTGTAGGACAGGGTGATCGTGGTGATGTTGGCCGGCAGGTCGGGATCGACGATGAAGCGCACCGGCATGTCGCGTTTCTCACCGGCCTGCAGGGTCTGCGCGGTGAAGCAGAAACACTCGGTCTTGCTGAAGTAGCCGGAGGCCTTGGCCGGGGCCACCGATGGCACTGCACTGCCGACCAGCGCGCGGTCGCTGTCATTGCGGGCGTAGTACAGCGCTTCGTTGAGCTCACCGGGCACCACGTCCATCGTCAGCTGCTCGGGATGGAAGGCCCACGGCAGCTTGGAATTCACGCCGCCATCGAACTCCACCCGCACCGTGCGCTTGCCGGTGGCGGCGGCAGTGCCCGCCGCAGCGCCGGGGCCGCGCTCCAGGCGCACGCCGAACACCTTTTCGCAGGCGATGCGGTACAGCGGCACCAGCGAGAAGGTCAGCACGAATACCGCCAGGGCCACCCCGATCAGGCGGGGCAGGCCCGCATGACGTGCGGGCGGGACCGGGCGCGGATCGTTCATCGCCCGATCACCCCGCTGAGGATGAAGCCGGCATAGACCATCACCGCGACGATGCCGACCGCCCACGCGGTGCGATGCGCGCGGCGGCGCTGCAGGGCCTGCTCATCGGGTGTGCGGAGCGTACTGGTCATGAGCGGCCTCAATGGGTGATGTCGTCATGGGCCAGATCACCCGGACGGATGGTCGGCGGCGTGGTGAAGGTATGCGCCGGTGCGGGCGAGGGAATCGTCCACTCCAGGCCACGCGCGCCTTCCCAGCAGCGGTCGGCGGCCTTCGCGCCGTGGCGCAGCGAGTGCCACAGGATCGCGGCCATCATGAAGGGCGTGGCGAACATGCCGAAGGCGCCGATCGAGCTGATCAGGTTCCAGTCGGCGAAAGCCACGCTGTAATCCGGGATACGCCGCGGCATGCCGGCCAGGCCGAGGAAGTGCTGCGGGAAGAACAGCAGGTTCACGAACACGATCGACCACCAGAAGTGCACCTTGGCCCAGGTCTCGCTGTACATGCGGCCGGTCCACTTGGGCCACCAGTAGTACACCGCGGCGATCAGCCCGAACACCGCGCCAGTGACCAGCACGTAGTGGAAGTGCGCGACCACGAAGTAGGTGTCGTGGTACTGGAAGTCGGCCACCACGATGGCCAGCATCAGGCCGGAGAAGCCGCCGATGGTGAACAGGATCACGAAGGCCACTGCCCACAGCATCGGCGCTTCGAACGTGAGCGAGCCGCGCCACATGGTGCTGACCCAGTTGAACACCTTCACCCCGGTCGGGATGGAGATGAGCATCGTGGCGAACATGAAGTAGATTTCGCCACCCAGCGGCATGCCCACGGTGAACATGTGGTGGGCCCAGACGATGAAGGACAGGAAGGCGATCGCGGCGATCGCGTAGACCATGGCCTGGTAACCGAACAGCGGCTTGCGGCTGAAGGTGGGGATGATCTCGCTGACCACGCCGAACGCCGGCAGGATCATGATGTAGACCTCCGGGTGCCCGAAGAACCAGAAGATGTGCTGGTACATCACCGGGTCACCGCCACCGGCGGCATTGAAGAAGCTGGTGCCGAAGAACTTGTCGGTGAGCAGCATCGTCACCGCGCCGGCGAGCACCGGCATCACCGCGATCAGCAGGAAGGCGGTGATCAGCCAGGCCCAGCAGAAGATCGGCATCTTCAGCAGATCGATGCCGGGGGCGCGCATGTTGAGCACGGTGGCGATGATGTTGATCGCGCCCATGATCGAGCTGATGCCGGCCACGTGGATGGCGAACACGCTGAAGGCGACGTTGTAGCCGCCCTGCAGCGACAGCGGCGGATACAACGTCCAGCCACCGGCCGGTGCGCCGCCGGGCAGGAACAGGGTCAGCAGCAGCAGGCTGAAGGCCACCGGCAGCAGCCAGAACGACCAGTTGTTCATGCGCGGCAGCGCCATGTCCGGCGCGCCGATCTGCAGCGGGATCATCCAGTTGGCCAGGCCGACGAAGGCCGGCATCACGCCACCGAAGATCATCACCAGCGCATGCACGGTGGTCATCTGGTTGAAGAACTCGGGCTTGACGAACTGCAGGCCCGGTTGCGCCAGTTCAGCGCGGATGATCACGCTCATCGCCGCGCCGATGATGAACATGATGAAGCTGAAAAGCAGGTAGAGCGTGCCGATGTCCTTGTGGTTGGTCGAGAAGAACCAACGCTCGAAGAACCCCTGCTGATGCCCGTGATGCCCGTCGTGGTCAACTGCGGAATGCGCCATCGCAACTACACCTCACTGTATCCGGTGGTACCCGCATCCGCCGGCTGGCGGGCGCGGCTCGATTTCAGGCGTTGCTGTCTGTTGCTGCAGCGGCAGGTTCGCTGGCCGGTGCCGGAGCCGCTTCGGCCGGCGCAGTCGGCGCAGGGGCCGGGGCCGCCTCCGGTACAGGGGCCGGCGCAGGCTTCTTGGAGGCCAGCCATTTCTGGTAGTCCTCCTTGGAGACCGCCTCGACCACGATCGGCATGAAGCCGTGATCCTTGCCACACAGTTCGGCGCACTGACCGCGGTACACGCCGGGCTGCTCGATGTTGGTCCAGGCCTCGTTGATGAAGCCGGGAATCGCATCCTGCTTCCAGCCCAGCGCCGGCACCCACCACGCGTGGATGACGTCGTCGGAGGTGATCACGAAGCGCACCTTGGTATCGACCGGCAGCACCAGGCGGTTGTCGACATCCAGCAGGTAATGCGGATGGCTGTCGCGGGTCGGCACCACGCCACTCTGGCGGACACGGTCGGACTCACGGTCCAGGCGGCTGGTGAAGCTGACGTTCTCGCCGAGGTATTCGTACTTCCACATCCACTGGTAGCCGGTGACCTTGACGGTCATTTCCGAATCGCGGGTGTCGTAGAACTTGATCAGATTGGCCGTGGCCGGCCAGGCCATCACCACCAGGATGATCACCGGGATCACCGTCCAGATGACCTCGGCCTTGGTGTTGTGGCTGAAGGTGGCGGCGACGGCGCCCTTGGATTTGCGGAACTTGAAGATCGCGTAGAACAGCGCGCCGAACACCAGCACCCCGATCACGGTACAGACCCACAGCGAGAACAGGTTGGACTCCCACGCCAACCGCGAGCTCTGGGTCACCCCCTTGCCCATGTTCAATTGCCACGGTTTGGGGTCGGCCGCCTGGGCCCACGCCATGGCCGGCGCCAGCAGCGCGGCCCCGCTCAACACTGATTTCCCGAACGTCCTGCCCCACTTTCTGCATTGCTTCATTGCCTAGACCCTTAGCGTCGTCGGTTGCGGCCGTCATTGGCCGCGAGCAAGCCTTCTAGTTTCTGAGCCAGTACCTGGCGTTCGGCCGGTGCGAGGAAACTCCCCACGTCCACCTGCCTACCGCTGGATGCCAGCCGGACTCTGCGTTCGTCGGCGATCAGCCTCACCCAGTGCGGGTGGGCGCTGAACACCGGCGAATGCCCGGGTGCGGGAATCACTTCCACGCACGCCGGCACTACCCGGATCTCTTCCTGCCGTTCTCCACTGCGCCACACCGTGCGCAGCGCCGCTGCCAGCAACGCGCTGTACAGCAGAGCAAACACGGGGGCGAACACGTTGCCGGTGAACCAGCCCAGGCCGGCCGCCAGCCACATCACCCCCGCCAATACCGCAAACAACAGGACGAACTGCCGGGCATCGAGCGCCCGTGGGGGACGCAGCCGCAGTTGCGTCCCTGATCCGTCCGGAGCGATGAGCACCTCGATCATGTCGCAACCGCGTTTTTCCTGCCGCGGGAAACGTCTCGATGGTAGCCCTGCTCTCCAGCGAGTAGCAAGGGTCCATTCACAGTTTCAGGAATGTTGCAATACAGCATCACGCGCGTCGGCCGTTTTGACGAAATCAGCACAATAAATAGAAGCCGGGTCGATTCCGCCGAATCCCCCTGTATGAAAGGCTATGCGCTTGATACCGAGGGCCACGAAAAGCGCTTGACTCGCCCAAAAAACGATTAAAATGGTCAAGTTCTCCACGAGCCGACCGGCATGACTGCATCTTCTGTCCTTCCCCCTGCCCCGGCATCGTCCGGCGCCGCCCGCCCGCCGCTGCTGTCCCCCGAGCTGCCGGCTGTTCCCAACACGTTCCGCCAGGCGATCACCGATACCTGGTTGAAGGACGAGGCCACCCACGTGCGCGAGCTGCTGGAGCAGGCACGCCTGCCCGCCGCCGAGCAGGCCAGGGTGCAGGCCACCGCTGCCGACCTGGTCAAGCGCGTGCGCGTGCGTGCCCAGGACCAGGGCGCGATCGAGGCCTTCATGCGCCAGTACGATCTGGGCAGCGAGGAAGGCGTGCTGCTGATGTGCGTGGCCGAAGCGCTGCTGCGCATTCCGGACCAGGAGACCGCCGACAAGCTGATCCGCGACAAGCTCGGCGATGCCGACTGGAAAAAGCACATGGGCGGCAGCGACTCGGTGCTGGTCAACGCCTCCACCTGGGGCCTGATGCTGACCGGCCGCCTGGTCCAGATCAACGATGCCACCCGCGCCGATGTGCCGGGCGCGTTCAAGCGCCTGATCGGCCGCGTGGGTGAGCCGGTGATCCGCCTGGCCGTGCGCCAGGCGATGAAGATCATGGGCCACCAGTTCGTCATGGGCCGCACCATCGACGAAGCGTTGCCGCGCTCGCACAAGGGCGACAACGCCAGCTACCGCTATTCGTTCGACATGCTCGGCGAAGGCGCGCTGACCATGAAGGACGCCAAGCGTTACCTGGAAGACTACCGTCGCGCGATCCACTCGATCGGCGGTGACCACAAGGCCCGCGGCGGCCGCCCGGACGGCGATGTCAATTCGGCCCCGGGCATCTCGATCAAGCTCTCCGCGCTGTACCCGCGCTACGAGCATGCCAAGCGCGCACGCGTGATGGCCGACCTGGTCCCGGGCGTGCTGGAACTGGCGCAGCTGGCCAAGTCCTATGGCATCGGCTGCACCGTCGACGCCGAAGAAACCGACCGCCTGGAACTGTCGCTGGACATCATCGAGACGGTGGTCAGCGATGCCTCGCTCGCCGGCTGGGAAGGCTTCGGCGTGGTCGTGCAGTCGTACCAGAAGCGTACCCCGTACACGATCGACTACCTGGCCGATCTGGCCCGCCGCATCGGTCGTCGCCTGCAGGTGCGCCTGGTCAAGGGCGCTTACTGGGATGCGGAGATCAAGCGCGCGCAGATCGACGGTCTGCCGGCCTACCCGGTGTTCACCCGCAAGCAGAACACCGACGTGTCCTACCTGGCCTGCGCCAAGCGGCTGTTCACGCACAGCGATGCGATCTACCCGATGTTCGCCACGCACAACGCGCACACCATCGCGGCCGTGCAGGCGATCGCCAAGGGCGGCCAGTACGAGCACCAGAAGCTGCACGGCATGGGCGATGACCTGTATGCCGAAGTGGTACCGGCCGACCGCCTGAACGTACCGTGCCGCGTGTACGCGCCGGTCGGTTCGCATGAAGACCTGCTGCCGTACCTGGTGCGTCGCCTGCTCGAGAACGGCGCCAACTCCAGCTTCGTCAACCGCATCACCGATGAGAACGTGGCCATCGACGACCTGATCCGCGATCCGGTTGAAGTGGTCTCCTCGTTCGCATCCATCCCGCATCCGAAAATCCCGCTGCCGGTCGATCTGCTGCGCAGCCAGAACCATGACAGGAAGAACTCCATGGGCGTCAATCTCGCCAACGACAACGATCTGCGCGCTCTGGCCGAGCAGCTCAACGCGGCCGTGAAGCCGTGGCATGCCGCGCCGCTGGTGCCGGGTGCCAACCCGACCGCTGCGCTGTTGAACGTGACCAACCCGTCCGACACCCGCCAGGTCGTCGGCCAGTGGCAGCCGGCCGACAGCGCCACCGTGGAAAAGGCCCTGGCCAATGCCGTAGCCGCGCAGCCGGCCTGGAACCGCACCCCGGCCGCCAGCCGCGCCGCCATCCTCGAGCACGCTGCCGACCAGCTGGAAGCACGCCTGCCGGAGTTCATGGCGCTGTGCGTCAAGGAAGCCGGCAAGAGCCTGCCCGACGGCATCGCCGAAGTGCGCGAAGCGGTCGACTTCCTGCGCTACTACGCCAAGCAGGCACGCGAGCAGTTCGGCCATGCCGAGAAGCTGCCGAGCCCGACCGGCGAATCCAACGAACTGCAGCTGCATGGCCGCGGCGTGTTCGTCTGCATCAGCCCGTGGAACTTCCCGCTGGCGATCTTCCTGGGCCAGGTCAGCGCCGCACTGGCGGCCGGCAACAGCGTGATCGCCAAGCCGGCCGAGCAGACCAATCTGATCGGTTACTACGCGGTGAAGCTGCTGCTCGACGCCGGCGTGCCGGAAGGCGTGCTGCAGTTCCTGCCGGGCGACGGTGCGACCGTTGGCGCCGCGCTGACCGCCGACCCGCGCGTGGCCGGCGTGGCCTTCACCGGCTCGACCGACACCGCCCGTGCGATCAACCGTGCAATGGCCGCACGCGACGCCGCGATCGGTGTGCTGATCGCCGAAACCGGCGGCCAGAACGCCTTCATCGCCGACTCCTCGGCGCTGCCGGAGCAGCTGGTCAAGGACGCGATCGGGTCGGCCTTCACCTCCGCCGGCCAGCGCTGCTCGGCCGCGCGCGTGCTGTTCGTGCAGGACGACATCGCCGACAAGGTGATGACCATGCTGTCCGGCGCGATGGCCGAGCTGAAGGTCGGTGACCCGGGTCTGCTCTCCACCGACGTCGGCCCGGTGATCGATGCCGATGCGCTGCAGATCCTCAAGGACCATGCCGTGCGCATGGAGAAGGAAGCACGCCTGATCGCCGCTGCCACGCTCAGCGACGAAGCGGCACACGGCACCTTCTTCGCCCCGCGCGCTTACGAGCTGAAGAACCTGGACCAGCTGCACAAGGAAATCTTCGGGCCGGTGCTGCACGTGATCCGCTGGAAGGGCGATCAGCTTGATGCGGTGATCGACCAGATCAACGCCACCGGCTACGGCCTGACCCTGGGCGTGCATTCGCGCATCGACGAAACCGTCGACCGCATTTCCTCGCGCATCAACGTCGGCAACGTGTACGTCAACCGCAACCAGATCGGTGCGGTGGTCGGCGTGCAGCCGTTCGGCGGCCAGGGCCTGTCCGGTACCGGCCCGAAGGCCGGCGGCCCGCACTACCTGCTGCGCTTCGCCACCGAAAAGACCGTCACCGTGAACACCACGGCGGCCGGCGGCAATGCCTCGCTGCTGACGCTGGGCGACTGATTCCAGCGCGCGTGCGTTGAACGAAAAACCCCCGCGAAAGCGGGGTTTTTTGTGGGCATCACTCTTCGATGGACTCGATCTCATCGCGCATCAGCAGTTCGTTGCCCAGGTAGCGCTCGAACTTGATGCGGCCGAAGCCGGCGGCGTACCAGGCCTCGATACGGTTGTCTTCAAAGGTCGCCGTGACGTGGCAGGTGTCCTTGAAGGTCCGGGGCTGGTAGCCGATGTCCGTCTCCAGATCTTCGAAGCCGACGAAGGTGTAATCGGAGAAGCCGTCGTAGTCGATCGGCTCGACCGTCTCTTCGACATGGTTCGTGCGCTCGCCCTTGCCGTTGACCTCGAACCGATCGCCGGGCTTGGCGCTCTGCGGGAACGTCGGCGCAGGCTTGAAGATGTCGGTCATCACCGGCCTGGAGCCGTCGCCACCCCAGGCGGAAATGCCGAGGCGCTCCTGGCCGAGGAGCTGGCGCCCGCTGGCATCGTAGTAGCTGGCCGTGCCAACGCCACCGCCGGCGCTGCTCACCTTGATCGCATCCTGGCCGGCGAAGGTGGCCTTTTCCGTGGTCAGCGTTTCATCACTGTTGGACCATGACACGCCCGGGGTCAGGGTAAAGCAGGCCGCAAAATCCGGTGCCGCCAGGGCCGGCAGCGCGAGGCTGACCAGACCGAGAGCAAGCGAGGAGCGCAGCAGCAGAGACGACATATACAGATCCTTGTCAGTAAGCACGGGACGGCAGGGGCGCCATCCGGGCGGGGATTGTACGTCGTGATGGTGGCCTGCTCGTTACCTTGAACCTCGCGTCCCCCTCAGCGCCGCGACGGCCTGCTCCCAGTGCCGTCCGTCGAAACACTGGATCACCTGCGTGGACAGATCCACGCCCTCCACGCAACGCAGGTTGACCACCCATTTATCCGGCGCGATGCGCGGATGACTGAAGGGTCCCGCGCCGCAGTGACGGCAGAAGAAGTGCGCCGCCGTCCGCGTGCCGAAGCGATACGTCGACAGATCCGCCTCGCCCTCGAGCAGGCGGAACTGCGTGGCGTCCACCAGCTGCCACACTGCACCGCGGCGGTGACACAGCGAACAGGTGCACTCGAACACAGGCGCGGACGTGGCCTCAACCTCGAAGCGCACCTTGCCGCAGTGGCAGGAACCGGACAATGGGGGCATGGCGTTCTCCTCTTCGGCAGGGACAGCCGACGATCAGGCCGACGCGCTGCGCGGTTGCGGTGCAATGGCTGCGCCGTTCGCGGGTGCGCCTCGCGCGCCGCAGGCGGGGTCTCCATTGGAGCCGAACGCCACACGCGGCAACATCGGCCGATCCGACATCTTTCGTGCACAATCAGCCAATGCATGATTTCACCGTCATCGTCCTGCCGGGCGCATTCGCCTCCAGCGTTGCGCTGACCCTGGACATCCTCACCACGGCCGCCACGCTGGCGCCGCGACTGGGCCTGCCAGTACCGCGCTGGCAGGTCTGCAGCCCCGCCCGGGGCGCTGTCCGGCTGGGCACGCATCTGCAGCTGCGTGCCCAACCGCTGCCGCGCGCCGCCAACCCGCAGTCCTGCTGGATCGTGCCCGGGCTGGGCGTGGAGGATCCGGAGGCCATCGCGCAGCGCCTGCGCGAACCGGACATCCCGGGCGTACGGCGGGCGCTGCGCGCGCACGTGGCGGCGGGCGGGTGTGTCGCAGCCTCGTGTGCGTCCGTGTTCCTGCTGCACGACGCGGGACTGCTGGCCGGGCGCAGCGTGACCACCACCTGGTGGCTGGCCGGCGCACTGCAGCGACAGGCTCCTGACTGCCAGGTCGATCCGGACCGCATGGTGATCGACGACACCCCGGTGATCACCGCGGGGGCAGCGCTCGGGCATACCGATCTGATGCTGTACCTGCTGCGGCAGCGCTTCGGGCCGGTCCTGCCCGATGCGGTGGCGCGGGCATTGCTGCTGGATCGCCGGCAGCTGCAATCCCCCTTCATGGTCCCGGCGATGATGGCGCAGGGCAGTGCACTGATTGCCTCGCTCACCGCGCATATCGAAGCCACGTTGCCGGCCACGGTCAGTGTCGGCGCGCTCGCCGTGCACGCCGGGATGTCCACCCGCACCTTGTCGCGGCAGGTGAGCAGGGCGACCGGGCAAGGGCCGCTGCACCTGATCCGCAGCGTGCAGTTGAACCAGGCGCGCGCACTGCTGGAGAACAGCCGTTACTCGGTGGAAACCGTGGCCGAACGCGTGGGCTATCGCGATCCCACTGCATTGCGCCGGCTGATGCGCAAGCGCCTCAACGCGACCCCGCGGCAGTTGCGCTGACCCTGCGCGCGGTGGCGGCAGGCAACAAAAAACCCCGCTTTCGCGGGGTTTTCTGCTGCTGCGTTCAACCGATCAGCGCTGCGTCGATCAGAACTTGTAGTTGAACGATGCGGCCAGCACGTCGCCACGGACCTTGTACTTGCCGTTGAGCGAGTTGCCCTGGTTGTTGGTGGTGCCACCGATGATCACGTCCGGATCCTTGGTGAACAGGTGGGTGTAACCGAAGTTGTATTCGGTGTTCGCCGACGGGGTCCAGCCCACGCCCAGCGACAGCCACTTGCGGCTGGTATCCGGCACGCGCACATCGCGGTGTGCGTTGGTGGTCGGGGTCTGGTCCAGCGCGATACCGCCACGCAGGGTCACGGTGTCGCTCAGCTTGTAGTCGGTACCCAGCGAGACGAAGGTCGTGTCGCGGTAGCCGAACTCGAGCACCGAATCGGGCTGCGCCGAAGCGAAGTCGATGGTGACCTGGTCGAACGCGGTCGACCAGGCGGTGCGGGTCACATCACCCATCACGGTCCAGCGGTCGTTGACGTTGTGCGTGACGCTCAGGGTGGCCGAGGCCGGCAGGGTCAGGGTGGCCTTGCCCGAGGTGCTCACGAAGCGACCCGGCTGGGCCACGGCCAGCACGGCAGCGGCGTTGGACGGCACGTCGAAGGTGGCGTCGCCGCCGGTGATCTTGTGCTCGACCTTGGAACGGTAGCTGATGCCGATGTGGGTGTTCTCATCGGGGCTGAACAAGCCACCGACGGTCCAGCCCACGGCATTGTTGTCGCCTTCGACAGTCAGCTTGCCATCGGCACTGCCCGGGGCGAAGCCCGGCACGCGGGACTGGGCCAGCGCGGTGCCGAAGTCGATCTGGTTGCTCAGCTCGATGGTCAGGTGCTCGACGAACACGGACGCGCCGAAGGACACGTACGGGTTGACGTCATAGGAGGCGGCGAAGCCCAGGTCGATGGCCTTCATGTCGGTCTTCAGACCGCTGTAGCGGCCGACCCAGCCATTGTCGTAATCGGTCTTGAAGCCGAAGGGTGCGGTCAGCGAGACGCCGAAGTGCGCCTTTTCGCCGATCGGCATGTGGAAGTACGCGGCCGGGACCGGCGCGATCATGCCGGCGTCGCCGCCGTTACCGCCGGTCTGCGGCTGGCCGGTCGGCTTGCGGCCGGTGCCGTTGAACTTGGCCGAGAAGCTGATGGCGCTCAGGTCGCCCTGGACCTGCATGCCTTCGAGCTGGCGCATGCCGGCCGGGTTGACGGCCATGATGGAGGCATCGCCGGCGGCGCTGCCGGAACCGGCGAAGGCGCGGCCGAGGCCCTTGGCGCTGTTTTCCTTGAGCTGGAAGGCGGCGGCGTGGACATGGCCGACGGCCAGGACGCCGGCAATGCCGACAGCCAGGGCGGTGACGCGGGCAAGCATGGAAGCGGTATGCATTGTTGGTTCTCTCCGGATAGCGGTCATGTTTTGGCTACGCGCGCCTGCGTTTTCCCTTCCCTTGACGGGTCAGGACAACGCGCCGGATTCCCCTCCCGACATACGACGCCGTATGCGAGTATACCGAGAGCGGTTAATGAAACAATAACGTGGCTCGTGTCGGTGGCTATTCATGCTGAACGCGACATATCCCCGTCAGGCTGGGCTCCGCGCTAGGCTAGTGCCGCATGTTCGTGTCGACCCCCTCCCGCAAGAAAGCCGCCTACCGCTGGGCCACCCCCCTGCTGTTCGCTGCGCTATGGGTCGCCTTCCTGTGGTCGATCTCGCGGCCGGACGACGCCCGGCGCAGCCTGTGGATGGACTGGGGTGCATTGTCGACCGGCCTGACCCATCCCCTGGACTGGTGGGCGACCCTGCAGGATGGCAGCGTGCTGCGGCTGTTCACCGCGCTGTTCCTGCATGCGGACTGGTCGCATCTGCTGGGCAACCTGGTGTTCCTGTTGATCTTCGGGCTGCCGGCCGAGCGCGTGCTGGGGCCATGGCGGCTGATGCTGCTGTTCCTGGTCGGCGGGGCGATCTCCAACCTGACCGCGATCTACACCATGGGCAGCCCGGACCAGATCATCATCGGTGCCAGCGGCGCGGTGTCGGCGCTGATCGGTGCCTACCTGGCGCTGTTCCCGGGCGCGCGGCTGGGCGTGGTGATTCCACTGGGCCTGTTCCTGGAATTCGTGCGCGCCCCGGCCTATCTGCTGATCGGGGTATGGGCAGCGCTGCAGGTGGTGTTCGCCTACATCGGCCCGACCTTCGGCATGGTCGCCTGGTGGGCGCACATCGCCGGCTTCGTGTTCGGCCTGGGCTACGGTGTGTATGTGCGTGCGGCGATCGCGCGGCGGCTGCGCAAGCGGCACGGGTTCTAGAGAACAGCCGTCGCCTGGTGGTAGTGCCGGCCGCTGGCCGGCGCCACGCACGGTGGGGTCATGCAGCACCGGCCGGCGGCCGGCACTGCCGGTCAGGGCTTGATCGGCACTGTCGAGGCGGGTGCCTCGGGTTTGGCCGGCGCGGGCGTGGCCGGCGCAGCCGCAGGCTGCCCGGTGGGCTTTGTTTCGGTCGGCTTTGTTTCAGCCGGCTTCGTCTCTGACGGCTTAGCGCCGGCCGGCGTTGCCTCGGTCGGCTTGATCGCTGCCGCTGCCGGCTTGGGCGCCGGCTTCTTCGCCGCGTCCGCCTTCTGCCTGGCCAGCACCGAGCCGGGCTGCTTCAACTCCGCCAGCGCCTCGTTGATCGGGCCATCGCCGGGCAGCACGTCACCAGCCTTGTAACCTTCGGTGCCTTCTTCGTCACCGCGCAGGTGGCCGGGCAGCGTGGCTTCGCTGTAGTCGGTCAGGCTGGCCGGGAGGTCATCATCACCGGCACGCTTTTCCGGCTGCAGCAGGACGTCCGGGATGATGCCGGTGGCCTGGATGGACTTGCCGCTCGGGGTGAAATACCGCGCGGTGGTGAGCTTGACCGAATCGCCGTTGTCCAGCGGCAGCACGGTCTGTACCGAGCCCTTGCCGAAGGTGCGGCTGCCGACCACGCGCGCGCGGCCGTTGTCGCGCAGGGCACCGGCCAGCACTTCGGACGCGCTGGCCGAGCCGGCGTCGGCCAGCACCACGACCGGGGCGCCCTTGAGCAGATCGCCCGGGGTGGCATCGAAACGCGCATCACTGATCGAGATGCGGCCACGGGTGCTGACGATGTTGCCCTTCTCGAGCAGATCATCGGCGACCTGCACGGCTGCCGTGAGCAGGCCGCCCGGGTTGCTGCGCAGATCCAGCACCAGCCCCTTGAGCTTGCCACCGGCCTGCTGCTGCAGCTGGGCGACATGCTTCTGGAAGTCGGCGCCGGTGTCGGCCTGGAAGGTGCTCAGGCGGATGTAGCCATAACCGGGCTCGAGCATCTTGCTGCGCACGCTGGTCACGCGGATGGTCTCGCGGGTGACGGTGACATCGAACGGCTTGGGCTTGCCGTCGCGTACCAGGGTCAGCACGACCTTGGTGCCGGCCGCGCCACGCAGCGGTTCGGTGGCCTCGATCGCGCTGATCGGCTTGCCGTCGATGGCGATGATCAGATCGCCGGCGAGGATGCCCGCGCGTGCAGCCGGGGTGTCGTCGATCGGCGAGATCACTTTCAGGCTGCTGTTGTCGGGCTGCTGCTGCAGCTCCACGCCGATGCCGTCGTAGGCACCGTTGGCCTGCTCATCGAAGGCCTCGGCGTCTTCCTTGTCGAAATAGGTGCTGTGCGGATCCAGGTCCAGCAGCAGGCCGCGGATCGCGGACTGCATCAGCTTCTTGTCGTCGACCGGGTCGACGTAGGCGGCGCGTACTGCGTTGTAGACCGCCACGTAGCGGCGGATCTCTTCCAGCGGAACCCGTGAGGTCACCGCCTCTTCCGTCGTGGCCGCATCGGCCCCGCGTGCCGGCGCTTCGGCGGTCTGCTGCGCCCAGGACACCGCGGGCAACAGGGCCAGCAGCAAGGTGGCGGAACGGGCTACGCGCATGAAGCACTCCAGGATGAGCAGGGGACGGTTGATCCACGCACCAGGGTGCGTCGCCCGATTATGCGCGAAGCGACGATAAATTCCCGTTGAATCCCGCGCCTGGCGGAGCGCCGGTGTTGGGCGCGGTTTATCGCCGCTGCAGCCAGCTGCCCGGGTCGACCGGCTGGCCGTTGCGGCGCAGCTCGAAGTACAGCGCGGTCACGCCCTGCCCACCCGAGTTGCCGACCTTGGCCACGGCTTCGCCCTTCTTCACCGTGGCGCCGGCATCGCGCAGCAGGGTGTCGTTGTGGGCGTACAGGCTCATGTAGCCGTTGCCGTGGTCGACGATCAGGATCATGCCGTAGCCGGTCATCCAGTCGGAGAACACCACGGTGCCATCGGCGACGGCAGTGATCGTACTGCCGGCCGGTGCGCCGATCAGCACGCCACTGCTGGTGCGGCCATCGGGCAGCTTGCCGCCATAGCGGGCGAGCAGATTGCCGGACAACGGCCAGCCCAGGCCACCCACCTTCGGGGCCGGCGCGGACGCGACCGCAGGCGGCGTCTTGGTCGCACGCGGCGGCGGGCGCGTACCACTCGCGGCAGCAGCGCGTTCGGCCTTCTCGGCGGCCGCCTTTTCCGCGGCAGCGCGACGCGCGGCGGCGCGGCGTTCGGCTTCGGCACGCGCAGCCGCGGCACGCAGGTTGGCCAGCAGGGTTTCCAGCGCTTTGGCGTCCTGGCCCAGCGCCTTCTCGCGTTCGCTGCGGTCCTTGTAGCGCTCATCAAGCGTGGCCACCGTGGCAGCCCGCTCGCGGCGGTCATCGGCCAGCGTGGCGACCTGCTGCTTCTGCTGCTGGCGGGTGCCTTCCAGTGCCTTGCGCCGCTCGACGATCTCCGTCTCCACGCGCTGCAGTTCGGTGAGATCGGCCGTCAGCGACTGGATCCGCTGCGCGCGCTCGCGCTGCAGGTAGCGGTGGTAGGCCAGGCTGCGGTTCGCATCGGCGACCCGGTCCTGCGACAGCAGCAGCTTCAGCGGTGCATTGTTGCCGATGCGGTAGGCCGCGCGCAGCAGCGAGGCCAGCTCCGCCCGTTGCTGCTCCAGCCCGGCCTGCAGCGCATCGCGCTTGGCCTGGAGGTCGGCCATGGCGCGGGTTTCGCGCTGCAGTGCGGTTTCGGTCTGCGCCAGCACGCGTCCGGTGCGGGCCACTTTCTCATCGGCTTCGCGCAGCTGGCGCGATGCCTGTCCGCGCTGGCCTTCCAGATTCCGCCGTTCCTGGGCCACGCCCTTGAGCTCGCTGCGCAGCTTCTGCAGCTTGCGCTCGGCTTCCTTGGAGGATTGTGCGGCCAGCGGACTGGCGCCGAGCACGGCCACCGCCAGCAGCAGCGCACGCAACGCCGGAGTCAGCCACTGCGTGCGACCGCGTCCATCGGTCGGATTGTTATCCCGGCGTGAGGAAAAGGCGTTGTGGCGCAAGGGCTTTCCAGTGACTTCAGGCAGATGCGGATTGCAACGATGCATGGTGACATTCCTGCAGGCGGCCTGCCAGCCGCGCTCCACCATCGAGGTTCCCATGAAACGCTCCCTGCTTCCGCTGCTGCTGGCCCTGGCGCTGCCCTGTGCGCCGGCCTTGGCGAGCGACAACATCAGCAAGGTCAACGGCAGCATCTCAGCCGAGGCCGGCCAGAGCTACGGCAATCTGGAGACGGTCAACGGCGGCATCAAGGTTGCCGAAAGCGCCGTCACCGGTCGCATCGAAACCGTCAACGGCGGCATCCGCGTGGCCGATCGCGCGCGCACCGGTGGTATTTCCACGGTCAATGGCAGCGTCCGGGTCGGGCGCGAAGTGATCGCCAGTGGCGGCGTGGACACGGTCAACGGCGGCATCTTCCTGGATCGCGGTACCCAGATCGACGGTGGCCTGGAAACGGTCAACGGCAGCATCGGGCTGGTCGAAACGCGGGTGGCGCGCAGCATCGAAACCGTCAACGGCGACATCACCGTTGGCGTGGGCTCGCAGGTCGAGGGCGGGATCGAGGTCAAGAAGCCGAATTTCAATCTGTCGCTGACCCCGGGGCGCAAGCCGCGCGTGATCATCGGGCCGAATGCGTCGGTCAATGGCTCGCTGCAGTTCGAGCGTGAGGTGACCCTGTATGTGCACCGCACTGCCCGCATCGGCCCCGTCAGCGGCGCCGTGGCCGTGCCCTTCGATACCGACACCGCGCCGCAGGATTGATATTGTGGCTGCTGGTGCCGCGCGCACCCGCCTTTCCCGTTCCAGGAACCGATGATGCCCCGCAAACTTCTGTTGTGCCTTGCCGCTGCCGCTGCGCTGACCGCGTGCAAGGGCGAATCCACCGCGCCCACCACGGCGCCCGCCACCGACGCGGCGCCGACCGCACCGGGCCACGCGTTCTCGCCCGAGATCAACGCCGGCGACTTCGCCGAGCTGGTCAAGACCCTGGCCTCGGATGAGTTCGAAGGCCGCTCGCCCGGCAGCAAAGGCGAAGAGCTGACCGTCAATTACATCCGCGACCAGATGCAGCGCATCGGCCTGCAGCCGGGCAACGGCGACAGCTGGTTCCAGGACGTGGCGATGACCGAGACCACCGCCGACGAGTCGACCGTGCTCAAGCTGGACCAGGCGGGCAAGACCCGCGAGCTGGCGTTCGGCACCGACATGGTGATCGGCACCCGCAGCGGCCAGCCGGAAGTGAAGGTCCAGGACAGCGATCTGGTGTTCGTCGGCTACGGCGTGGACGCACCGGAGCAGAAGTGGAACGACTATGCCGGCCAGGACTGGAAGGGCAAGACGGTCGTGATGTTCGTCAACGACCCCGGCTTCCACGTCAATGACGAGAAGCTGTTCGACGGCAAGCGCATGACCTATTACGGGCGCTGGACGTACAAATTCGAAGAAGCCGCGCGCAAGGGCGCTGCTGCCGCGCTGATCGTGCACGACACCGCCGGTGCGTCCTACGGGTGGGACGTGGTCAAGAACTCGTGGGCCGGCCCGCAGTACGACCTGCCGGCCAAGGATGACCCGGAAGCGCGCCTGCCCGCACAGGGCTGGTTGAGCGCCGAGGCCGCGCGCAAGCTGTTCGCCGAGGCCGGCCTGGACCTGGACAAGGCCTACAAGGACGCCAGCAAGCGCGGCTTCAAGCCGGTCCCGCTGAAGGCCAAGGTGTCCTTCGACCTGAAGAGCACCATCGCCGAGAAGAAGTCGCGCAACGTGGTCGGCGTCCTGCCGGGCAGCAAGCGTGCCGATGAGGCGGTGCTGTACATGGCGCACTGGGATCACCTGGGCAAGCACGAGGGTGAGCAGGGCGACAACATCTACAACGGTGCCGTCGACAACGCGACCGGCGTGGCCGGCATCCTGGAAGTGGCCGACGCGATGGCGCACCAGCAGCCGGCACCGGAGCGGTCCGTGGTGTTCCTGGCGGTGACGCTGGAAGAATCCGGCCTGCTGGGCTCGAAGTACTACGTCAGCCACCCGACGTTCCCGCTGGACAAGATCGCCGGCGTGATCAACATCGATGCGATGTCGGTGGCCGGGCGTGCCAAGGACATGACCGTGACCGGCTTCGGCAGTTCCGAGCTGGAAGACATCCTCAAGCCGCTGGCGGCGAACCAGGGCCGTACCCTCCACGGCGAGACCGCGGTGCAGAGCGGCTTCTACTTCCGTTCGGATCACTTCAACTTCGCCAAGGCAGGCGTGCCGGCGCTGTATGCCGACGGGGGTGAGGATCTGCGCGAGGGTGGGGTGGAGGCTGGTCGCAAGGCCGCTGAAGACTACGGCAGCAATCGCTACCACGGCCCGAAGGATGAGTACGATCCGGCCACCTGGAAGCTGGATGGCACGGTCGAGGACCTGCAGCTGCTGTACGGGGTTGGCAAGGAACTGGCCGGCGGCGATCGTTGGCCGAACTGGTACGAAGGCAATCCGTTCAAGGCGGCCCGCGATGCGATGATGAAGGGCAAGGGCGCTGAGGCACCGGCCGCGGAGTCTGCGCACTGAGCGGTTGGTTGCGGTGATGTGATCTCTGTTTCATGAAAACGGCGCCTTTCGGGGCGCTGTTTTTTTTGGGTCTTTTCCTCTCCGCGTGGCGAACATGAAGTGCGGCAGCTTTCCGAGCGCTGCGGCGACTGGGTTGGCCGGGCGGTGGGATTGATCTGGTCAGTTCGCACACAGCACGCGAAGCCTCGTAGCGGCCGGTAGGCGCCTGGGCAAAATCAAGGAGGAGGGCGTCGCCGTCAGGCGGCGCCCGGGGGACATTTGCCGAGGGGCCTGCCGGTCGCTACGGGGCCCTTACGCTCGCGGAAGATGCAAGCGGAGACGCCCCCATTCCCAAAACGCAGAACTACCCAAACTACACCCGCCCAACCGGACGTAGCCGCCGTACGCGCACGACCATGCGCGTCTGCTTAGGGACTCTAGATCAGAGGCTCTCCGTCCGTTGAGAGAAGAAAAAAAACCCCGCTGCGTGAGCAGCGGGGTTTTGGGGTGTAAACCCTGGCGATGACCTACTCTCGCATGGCTTAGGCCACACTACCATCGGCGCAGCTGCGTTTCACTTCCGAGTTCGGGATGGGATCGGGTGGTGCCACAGCGCTAATTTCACCAGGGAGACGGTTGGAGCAGCGCAATGCGCCAGCTCAGCAGAGGTCTCTTCCGAGAAACAGATACCTGCAAAAACCAGGTGCCTGCAATAAAAGAAAACCCCGCTGCGTGAGCAGCGGGGTTTTC